>CAZVYJ010000027.1:0-35430 GCA_964631565.1 uncultured Planctomycetaceae bacterium | reverse complement strand
GCGATTCGCAATTCGTGATTCGGTCATACCCATACGGGGGCTGACGCTCCGGCCGGCCCGTATGGGCGGAATTCAAAAGATCATCTCCAGTCGAAGATGTAGGAGAGTTTGCCGCAGTGGTTGTGCAGCAGGTTCTGGTAGGCCTCCTGTGCCTTGTCGGGCGATATCTTGTCGGCCAGTTTCGCGACCCTGATTCGCCCGTCGGCCAGCCACCGCAGCGCCGTTGCGAAGTTTTTGAAAATGCTGTTCGGCGCGAACTCGGAAGTATGCAGCGGCACTTCCCATTCCCAGCCTGTCCGCAGGACGGCGTAATTGTGGAATATCTCGTGGAGTATGTCGAAGGCTGAGAGGCTGGTGCGTTTTTTCCACGGCACGCCGACGAGTGCGACTTCGCCGCCGCGTCGGACGACCTTGCAGCCGTCGAGCACCGCCTGCTCGTGGCCGGAGCATTCGATGACGAGTTCGACCCTGCCCTTGAGCTGGTCCATCGGGACGGCCGGGTGCACGCGCTTCAGGCCGACCTGCTCTGCGAGCCGGCGCTTGGCTTCGTCCGGGTCGACGGCCGTCACTTCGTATCCGCAGCAGGCGGCCATCTGTGCGGCGAGGTTGCCCACCATGCCGAGGCCTGTGACAAGCACCACTGCTCCCGGCCGTGCGGCTGTCGTCATGAGCGTCGTCATCGACACGCCCATCATGCGTGCGAAGACGGCAGTTTCCGGCGCGAGGTTTTCGGGAAGCGGCAGGACCATGCTTCGGTCCAGCCGCTGGTGCGAACGATGCAGGCCCATGCAGAAAACGTTCTGGCCGGGTTTGATGTCGGTGACGTTTTTGCCGACGGCATCGACCTGGAAGACGGCGGCGTATCCCGGCCCGGCGGGCAGGTATTTGTCGCTTGTGTAGACGCAGGCAAGCTCGGTTCCGGCGCTTATCAGCGAGACGAGCTGGCGGCCCTCGACCTCGTTATCGCCGAGCGGTGCGGCGGGGGCGTCGACTTCCTGCAGTTCGGCATGTTCGACGGCGGTGATTATTATCTGCTTCCACTTGGCGGCTGGGGTTGTCATAAAATTTTCACTCCGACCTTGGCGGCGGTTTTACGGATGTGAGCGGCCGCCTCGTCATAGTTTTCCGGGTGCGGCAGGTGCTCAAGCATCAGCGGGGTATCTTTATCCAGTTTCGCCAGCTCCGTCAAGAAGACGCCGTAATCCAGGCCGCCGCGGCCGGGCGTTGTTTCGTCGAGATGCACGGTGAGATTGCCGCTGAGCGTGATGTCCTTGCCGTGGCAGCTTCGGATTTTCGGCCCGAGCTTGGCGAAGCACTCGCGGATCACCGCGGCGTTGCTGAAATATCGCTGCGGCGAGCTGATGAGGTTCACCGGGTCGAGATGCACGGCGACCTGCCTGCGGTCGATTGCGTCGATCAGCCGCAGGTACGAATCCGGCGAATCGGGATACATCCACGGCATGGTCTCGAGCGTGTAGAAGGTGCGCGTGGGCGCGACGTCGTCGACGATTTCGCGAGTGACCTGCACTATCATGTCGAATGTTTCGTCGGTGAGGTCGCGGGCGTCGGGGCCGTCCCACTTCGGGCCGCGCGAGCCGGTTATATTCACGCAGCAGCGTGCGCCGAGACGGTCGGCGAGTTCCAGCCGCTGCTTGCACAGTGCGACGGCCTCGCGACGCTGCTTTTCGTCCGGGCTGAGCGGATTGGACCAGGCGCCGACCTCGGCGATGACGATGTTGTTTTTTGCGGCCGCTTTTGCGTAAGCCGCGACCGTGGCGTCATCGCCCTCCAGCACGGGGGCGTACGCGGCGGAATAGCCGAGTTCACGCAGGGCTGAAGCCCACTGGTTGCCATCGGAATACTCTTTGAAAACGGGGCCGCCAAGTCTCATTAACCGACTCCTTCAGACCGGACTTATGGAAGTCCGAAAAAGCTTTAGTAAACACGGCATCAGCGGAAAGGTCCGCCGCAAAGTTATATCTGAAAGTGTCCTTTTAATGTATCAGAGTCCTGCAAGCCGTTTCGTGATTTTCTGCCAGTGCGTTCCGTGCCACAGCAGCCTGCCGCACCGCATGCACCGCCAGAAGCGGTCGCAGTTTTTGTACGCCAGCGGCGGGGCCTCATCTGTGACGGCGTGCTTGGGCACCTCGCCGAGTTCGCCGCCGCAGGCCATGCAGCGGGGATCGAGCAGCGGCAGCGAGAGTGAGTCGATGACGAATTTGAGCTGCTCGAGCTTGCTCAGCTGCTGCGGGATGTATATCGCTGCGAGACGGCCGTTTTTTATGACGTTCCGGTCGAACAGCGGCCCGTCCGAGCTGAGGATAATTCTGCCGCCGGCCTGTGCCCGCCGGACAAGCTCGCCGTCGTCGATGCCGTACTCGAACTCGGCGTCGTATCCGGCCGCCCGCAGCCAGCGGGCCAGACCGCCGAGCATGGCGTCGCAGATGAACGCCGGGCGGGCGGCGCCGGGCGTTTGCAGACTGTCCGATGGTTGCTCGCTCATGCAGCGGGCCTTTCGTTTGACGGCGATTATTATAGTATAATTTTGGTCGGTTCCGGTCCCTGTATTGAGAAATATGGACCGAGACCTGCCGTATGTGTAAAATAGGGGAATATGGATTGTATAAGCCTGCAAGCGGTTGCGGAATCGTCGTCGGCCGGTCGGACGTGGCTTTACGTCGGGTTGTTTTTCGCCGGCGTGCTGCTTCTGGGGCTGTTGCTTATTGCGGCAAAGGCCCTGCGGAGCAGATTTCAGCGGAAGATGCCTACCGGTTTTACGCACGAAGACCTGGAGTCGATTCGCGACCAGCTCAGCGACGAGGAGTTTTCGCGGCTGAAACGGGCTTTAGTGGGGGTAAATGACCCCGAAAAGGACAAGAAACCTCAGGTTATTAAAAGTGATTCAGAATTAAGCACTTCCGGCGAAAATGACGATGCTATTATGGAGGGCGAGGGCTGAAAGCTGGAAGCGGCCTGCGCGCCCGTATTTTTGACGGACAGGCATGATTAGGAGTAAAAATGAGTTCAACGGATAACAACAGCGGCAGCGGTCCAAGCGATCGGCCACCGAAGCGGCCTCACCCGTGCAGCTTCTGCCATCGCAGCAGCGAAGAAGTCGGCCCGATAGTCGAAGGGCCGAACGGAGTCTATATCTGCTCCAACTGCGTTGAACTGTGCCACAACATAATCAAGCAGCAGCAGCGGCGGACGGTGGAGGCCAAGCCGCTGTTCACCACGATTCCGACGCCAAGGCAGATAAAGGAATTTCTGGACCAGTACGTAATCGGCCAGACCCACGCCAAGAAGGTCATGTCGGTCGCGGTGCACAACCACTACAAGCGGCTGACGCAGACCGACCGCGACGACACGGACGATGTCGAACTGGACAAGTCCAACGTGCTGCTTATCGGCCCGACCGGAAGCGGCAAGACGCTGCTCGCCAAGACGCTGGCGCGTGTGCTTAACGTGCCGTTCGCCATCGGCGACGCCACGACGCTGACCGAGGCAGGCTACGTCGGCGAGGACGTGGAAAACATCCTGCTGAAGCTGCTGCAGGCCGCGGATTACGATCTCGATGCGGCCGAGCGGGGCATCATCTACATCGACGAAATAGACAAAATCGGCAAGACCTCCCAGAACGTCTCGATTACACGCGACGTCAGCGGCGAGGGCGTGCAGCAGTCGCTGCTGAAGATGCTCGAAGGCACCGTAGCCAATATTCCGCCGCAGGGCGGCAGGAAGCATCCGGAGCAGCAGTATATCCAGATGGACACGACGCATATCCTGTTCATCTGCGGCGGGACGTTCATCGGGCTTGAAGATATAATCAAGAAGCGCCTGGGCCGCAAGCTTATCGGGTTCGGCTCGGAGGAAGACCGCGATATTACGCCCGAGCATCACAGCGAGATTCTCGCTCAGGTCGAGCCTGTTGACCTGGTGCATTTCGGCATGATTCCGGAGTTCGTCGGCCGGCTGCCTGCTATTACCGCATTGAGCGCACTGGACGAAGATGCGATGGTTCAGATTCTCACCGAGCCGAAGAACGCACTCATTAGGCAGTACATGAAGTTCTTCGAGATGGAGAACGCCAAACTTTCGTTCACTGACGAGGCCCTTCGCGCCATTGCCAAGAAGGCAATGGCGAGGGACGTCGGCGCGCGTGCGCTCCGCGGCGTCGTCGAGGAATTGATGCTCGACATGATGTACGAACTGCCTGAACAGGGCAAAGATGGCGCCGAATACGAAATTACCGCCGCAATGGTCAACGGCGAGGAAAAACCGTCGTTCTTCAACGCGAGAAAAGTTAAAAAGGAAATCGCGTAGAAACAGCAAATCGCGAAACGCGAGTGAATATTAACGGGAAAACAAAAGCCCCCGCCACTGGCGGGGGCTTTTGCAGCTTATTAACGGGGAATTGTGATTTATTTACGCGTAGCTTGCGCCTTCTGTGATTCCAAGCGCCTTGCGTTTGGCGCGGCGCTCTTTTGCGGCCTTCTGCTCGTAGCCGGAGGCACGGTAGGCCTTCAGCGGGTCGGACGGGACGCCGAGTTTCTTGCGGACGTCGCGCAGCAGGGGGGTGACATCCGCCTTGAAGGCGGCGCGCAGGACTTCCTCCGAGGCGACGGTGTCTTCAGCCTGCTGGGCCTTCGCAAGGGCCTTGCGGTCAACGCACAGCGCCTTGGCGAAAAGCTCCTGGACGGTGCAGACGGTCTGGATCATGGCCTGCACCTTCGGCTTGATGTTGTGCGACTGGTCTATCATGTAGGCCAGTTCGAGGTCTTTGCCGGTTTCGTATTCCCAGGCGGCAATCTCGTTGAAAATCCGGAACGCCTGGTAGGGGTCTATCGAGCCGACGGTCAGGTCGTCGTCGGCGTATTTCCGGTCGTTGAAGTGGAAACCGCCGAGCATGTTTTCGTCTATCAGCCAGGCGACTATCTGCTCGATGTTGGTGGCCGGCAGGTGATGGCCGAGATCGACCAGCACTTTCGCCCTCGTCCCGGCGGCCTTCGCGAAAATATAGCTGCTGCCCCAGTCGAAGAAGTCGGTGAAGTAGGCGGCCGGCTCGAAGGGCTTGTATTCGATCAACATTGTCATGCCGGCCGGCATGGCCTTGTGGGCCTTTTTGAGGGCCTCGGTCGCCCACGCCTTCCGCTGGCGGATATCAGCCTGGCCGGGATAGTTTGTACCGTCGGCGAACCACAGCGAGAGATACTTGCTGTGAGTCTTCCGGCCGAGTTTGATGGAGTCGATGATATGGTCCATCGCCCGCTTACGGATGGCCGGGTCGCGGTTGGTCACCGAGCCGAACTTGTAGCACTGGTCCTGGAATACGTTGGGGTTTATCGCGCCGACCTTCACGCCGTACGTTTTGGCGAGTTTGACGACGGCCGGGTCATAACCGTTGGGGAAGTCCCACAGCACGTGAACCGCGACTGTCGGCGTTATGCCGGTGCAGGCGTGGGTCATGCCGGCGTCGGCGAACTTGTCGGCCAGGTCGACCGCGGCGGCGTCCTGGTTGAACTTGCCGAATCGCGTGCCGGTGTTAGCGTACCCCCACGAGGGGACTTCTATTTTGAAACGCTCCAGCCGCTGAGCTATCCGCTCGACGGCGGCGGATGAAAGTGACGTAATTTTCGCCATGAAAGACTCCTTAATAAAGGACGTTACCTGTCAGACAATTTAGTGTTAAACCACTCCGACGGCAACCGCTTTACGTTGCCTTTGCCGGCGGAAACCATAGAATCTATGGGAAGTATGCTCGAAAACAGGAGTATTTGTGAGCCTGCTTACTGATTATTTAAATCTTGAGACCATACAACAGCTTCAGGACGCTTTTGCTGCGGCAGCCAATGCCGATGTGCGCATATGCGGCCCGGACGGGCGGCGCCTGGTGCCGGACCACGGTACGGCTCCGGAGATGAACGCCGTTCTGCGCACTCCGGCCGCCCAGTCGGCCGATCCGTTCGACGTACCGGTTGTGGTCAACGGCCAACTGGCCGGGCGAATAAAGCTCGAAGATCATCCGCACGGCGACCCGGTGCTGCTCCGCCTGCTGGGCAATATGCTCGGGCACATGTGCGAGCGGGAAATAGAGCTTCGCACGCGTATCGAGCAGCTCGCCACGCTGTACAAGCTGACGGCTGAGTTCACGGATAAGCGCGACCTGCAGGAAATTCTCGACACGACGACGCGGACTGTCGTCGAGGTCATGGGCGTCAAGGCGTGCGTCATCCGCATGCTCAGCAAGGACAATTCGGAGCTTGTAATTCGCTCGGTCGCCGGCCTGTCGAAAGAATACCTCGACAAGGGGCCGATACTGCTTGACGACAATGAGATCGACCGCCAGCTGCTGGCCTCCGGCGAGACGGTCGCAATTGCGGACATGCGAACCGACCCCCGCGTGGTTTACAGCAGCCAGGCGAGGAACGAAGGCATAGTGAGCGCCTTGTGCGTCCCCATGAAATACAAGGGAGGCAACGAGGGAATTCTGCGGGTTTACACGGCCCAGCCTCACGAGTTCGACTGGTTCGAGGTTTCGCTGATTCAGTCCATTGCAGCCCAGGCTGCGGCGGCCATCGTCAACGCCCGCCTCTATGAAGAGGCCATTCGTTCCGCGGAGGTCCGGCGGCAGTTGAATATGGCCGCCACGGTTCAGCGACGCATGATACCGGCGGAGCCGCCGGTGGTTCCGGGGTTCGATATCGGCGCCGTTTACGTGCCAAGCCTGGAGCTTAGCGGCGACTTTTACGATTTCATACCGCTGCCGAAGAACAACCTCGGCATAGGGATATGCGACGTTTCCGGCAAGGGCGTGCGGGCGTCGCTGCTGATGGCCTCCATCCGCGCATCGCTGCGTGCACACAGCGATTATGTGTATCACATGACGGAAGTCATCGAGCGGGTCAACGTGGACCTGTGCGCCGATACGCTGGTCAGCGACTTTGCGACGCTGTTTTACGCCGTCCTTGACGTGTCCGTTCGCAGGGTGACGTATTCAAACGCGGGGCACGCGCCGCCAATATATGTAAGCAACGGAAAGATGACCGAGCTGTCCACCGGCGGTATGGTAATCGGCATGGACCCGACCGCCCGGTACGAACACGAGTGGTTCACCATGAACAGCGGCGATATCATTTTCGCCTACACTGACGGACTGTCCGAGGCCCTGAATTTCGACGACGAGCCGTTCGGCATCGCCCGCATCCGGTCGGCCCTGAAAGAGGCCATTTCGCAGGGGCTGTCGGCCGACGGCATCTGCAAGCACATATTGTGGCAACTTCGTAAATTCACCGGCTTGCAGAAAAGGGCCGATGACCTTACATTGCTGACGATAAAAGCGTTATAGCGGCAGGAAACGAAAAAATCACTGATTCAATTTTGGAGTAGAAAAGTTCGCACATGAGCCATTTTTGTTTACTAAGCGATCCGGATAATTACATCAGTCACGATTATCGTGTTCATGAAAGTGCGGATGCGACTAAGTACTGGCTGGACCTGTTTGAAAATCATTTCGAGAGTACGCTGAAGCAGGCAGCCGTTCGTTACGGCAAGACGTTGGCCGGTTCTATTAACGCCGCCCGCCAGGATTTTACGGCGCAAATAGCGGCTTTGAGGAAGAATCCGACTTCGCTGCCGAGCGGGAAACTCGACGTTATCGACCTGTGCAATCTCCGCGAGGCCTGCCTTCGAAAGCACTCGCTGCACGACCCGTTCGGCCACGTCAAGCAGCGGGAGAACAAATCAGCTGCGGCCCTGTATCCGGAAGTCGTCCGGAAACTTCACGCCATGGACGATAGGAAGAAGTGGCTGCACCTTATCCAGTGCGTTTTTGCGGGCAACCTGTTTGACCTTGGGTCGGAATCGACATTCCACCTGGCTGAAAATCCGACGGATTTCCTGACGCATGTGGAACAGGTGAAACCCCGTCCGTGGCTGATCGACGATTATGACCGCTTCGCCGAGGACGTGGTAGGCGCAATGCCAAGCAAGTGGGGCAAGGCGGTTGTCTTTGCGGACAATGCCGGCAGCGACTTCATTCTCGGCCTCATGCCGCTCGCACGCGAACTGGCGCTGGCCGGAACGCAGATAGTCATCGCCGCCAACGAACTGCCCAGCCTTAACGACATTACGGTGGACGAAGCCGTCATGGTGCTCGGCGCCCTGTCCACCGACGATGTGGACCTGGCCGCCCTTATCGAAGCGGACATGTTCGAGGTGGTTTCAACGGGCAACGACATTCCTCTTATCGACCTGTCGGATGTGAGCGACGAGCTTAACGAGGCCGCCGCTGATGCCGACCTGATTATTCTGGAAGGCATGGGCAGGGCGGTCGAGAGCAATTTCGACACCGCCTTCAGAGCGGATTGCCTGAGGCTGGCGATTCTGAAAGACCCTTACGTTGCCGGCCGGGTCAACGGGAAACTCTTTGACTGCATATGCAAGTACACGCCGCTTGAAGACTGAGCATCGCGAACAAATTCATAAAAAAAAGCCCCCGCAGATGCGAGGGCTTTTTTAATTCGCAATTCACAATCTGCCCGAAGGCAGGCGGGTTCTATGTATATTTCGCCTTCATCGCCTTGCCTGCCGCGGCGCTCTTGTAGGCCAGGTCTATCATGTGTATCGGGCGGCGCGACCATTCCGGCGTGATTACGAGCTTCGCGCCCTTTGTCAGATGATCGGCGATGTTCTGGTAATACAGGTCCCATCGCTCTTTCGGGTGCCTGCCCTTTGTGATGGTCGTTACGCCGTCCCTGACCTGCTTGATCTGCCAGGTTTCGTAGTCCCAGCTGTATGTTCCCTTTGTGCAAGTGACGTCAACCATGCTCCACGGCATGTCCGAATCGATATTCGATATCCGCATGGTTACCAGCTTTCCGTTTGTAAATCGCGCGGTCAGGAAGCCTTCATCTTCCACTGCGTCGGCTTTCCATTTGCTCTTTGGTCCCCAGAAGCCCCGGCTGACGAAACCGCTGACCTCAGCAAGCTCCGAATCCACCAGCTGCAGTGAGTATTCAAGCAGGTGCACGCCCCAGTCGTACAGACAGCCGCCGGAAATGCTTTTGCTTCCGCGCCACCAGTCGCGGATCGGTGCGTACTGGCCCATGTGCCCGTCTACTCGGATTACTTCGCCAAGCACGCCGGAGCGGACGATTTCCATCGCCCGCACGATGCTGCCGTCCCAGTGTCGGTTGTGGTACGTGGAGAGCACGACCTTGCTTTTCTTCGCGGCTGCAATCATCGCGTCGCACTCGGCCGTGGTTATGGCCAACGGCTTTTCGACAACTACATGCCTGCCGGCCTTCAGGCATTGTATGGCGAGCTTTGCATGCGTGTTGTGCGGCGTCACTATTACAGCCAGATTGGCATCCGACTTTTTAAGCATCTCAGTGACGGATGCATAGGTTTTGATTCCGGGCCAGTCGGCCTCGGCGATCTTGAGCCGCGATTTGTCGGGATCGACAACGGCCGTCATTGTCATGCCGGCCTTCACCATGTCGTTCATGTGGCATTTGCTGATATTGAACGCTCCACCGTAACCCACGACAGCAACCTTGATATCACAAGGTTTTCTGAACCGATTTGCGGGCATTTCAGAGACTCCTTAACTTGCTGGTATCGCTTCCGTTTGTGCGTCGCAGTAAACATCTGCGAAAGATGTTCCGATGTCCGGAAATGTACCCCTATCTTCGGAATTCGCAATAGGCATTCCATTGACATTTTCAAAAAATGCCTGCAGGCACAGCCTTGGATTGTTTCGAAGACGTGTTCTGCGTATATTCAGAATGCGGCGGAATATATGCGCGACAGCAAAACCGAACCTTGGAAAATGCGCCGTGGCTCAGGATGCCTTGTTGATCGTTTCCCAGTTTCTCGCACAGTTTCGCCCGGCGTCTTTGGCGGCATAAAGGGCTTTGTCAGCACGTCTTAGGAGTACTTCGGCGGTTATCATTTCGCTGGTGTCTGTAGTCGCCACGCCGATGCTGATAGTGGGTCTGACCATGCCCGCTGAATCTGAAACGGACAATTGTGATGCAGCCCTGCAGAGTCTTTGTGCCGCGATGTATGCATCTTCCGCATTGGTATTGGGCATGAGGATAACAAACTCATCGCCGGCGAATCTTGCCACTATGTCACTGACCCTGGATTTTCTTCGCAGCAGGTTGCTCACCTCGCACAAAATCAGGTCGCCGAAACTGTGGCCGAACCGGTCGTTGTAGGATTTGAAGCCGTCTATATCCAGCATGGCCAATGATATCTGCCCCCGGTAGCGGTGCATTCTCTGAAGCTCCCGCTCGAAAATATCGTCAAACCACCTTCTGTTCGGCAGGGCGGTAAGCTGGTCGGTAGTTGCGAGTTTTCGCAGCTGCCTGTTCGCCTCGCGCAGCTGCAGCTTCGCCAGCCGGTGTTCGGTGATGTCTTCACCGGTGCCGAGGTGCTGCTGCACCGTGCCGTCAGGACGACGGGAGAAAACACAACCGCGATTTTTGAACCACCGCCATTGTCCGTTGGCGTGTCTCAGACGAAACGACACTTCAACAACGTCCTTGTCGTCTGCGGTTTCGAGGTTTTTCAGATACTGGGCGACGATTTCCTGATCGTCGGGATGGACGAGGTCCGAGAGAAAATTACTGCCCATACTGCAGATATCATGCGGCGTGAAACCAAGCAGGTCCAGTGTTCTTCTGCTTGCGAAGATTATCGCCCTGGCGTCATGGTCGAAAACATAAAGAATATTGGGCATTGCGTTGGCTATCATCGCCTGGAATCGTTTGCTTTCCTCGAATTTTTCTTCTTCGAGTTTCTGTGCGGTGATATCAAACATCATTCCCTGAAAATATGACGACCGGCCGTCCCGGTTTTTTACGACCACTGCCTCATCGCGGAACCACACAACTCTGCCGTCACGGGCGATTTTGCGATATTCAATTTTTACCGGCTTGCCGGTTTTATGGGCGCGTTCCATTGCTTCGTGGACTCTCTGACGATCGTCCGGATGAAGCTGCTGTTTCCATAATTCCGGATTGGCCTGGTAATCTTCCCGGCTGTAGCCAAGGAGATCGGTGATGTCGGGTCCGATGTAATGCGGTGAATATATGCCGTCGCCATTGGTGACGTAGACAATCGCCGAGATATGCTTAAGAAGTTCATGCAGCGGCAGGAGGGACTGCCCCAGGCTGTTTTCCAGTTCCACGAGTTGGCCGGCGGCCGTTGCTTCGTTTGCCCAATTTTCTGTCACTAACCCAACCCTTTATGCGCGATTACTAACGATGTTTTTCAGTACGACCTGTTTAGGAATACATTCGGTCAATATCCGATGGTTCTTTACGTAGGCTAACGAGTTACGACGATTTATGAAAAAAAATTCAGAAAAACGTTTCCGCGATAAGGTGAATGCCTTAATTGTGGTGTAGTACTGGGATTAATTTTCGTTTTTGGGAGACGAGAATTATTTGCATGCGGCGATGATGAGCGTGTTGTTCTGTCCGCCGAAACCGAAGCTGTTGGACATACATATGCTGATTTTGCCGCGTCTCGTGTCTGCCGCCTTGCGGGGCTTGTTGGGAATGTAGTCCAGATCGCAATCCGGGTCTGGGGTATGGAGGTTTATCGTCGGCGGCAGCACCTGATCTCGCAGTGCCAGAACGCAGGTTATAAGCTCCGTGGCGCCGGCCGCCGCAATAAGGTGCCCCAGCATGCTCTTTACGCTGGACATGGGCACCTTGGAGGCCAGTTCACCAAAGACGGTTTTCACGCCGCGTGTTTCCACCTGGTCGTTCTGCTTTGTTCCGGTTCCGTGGGCCGATATGTAGTCGATTTCGTCCGGCTTTACTCCCGCATCGGCGAGGGCGGCCGACATGGAAGTTGCTGCACCGTCCCCGTTGGGATCCTGGTCGGTGATTCTGAAAGCGTCGGCCGACGCTCCGTAGCCGATGATCTCGGCCAGTATTTTTGCGCCGCGGGCCTTGGCGAACTCGTAGTCTTCAATAATGAGAATGCTCGCGCCTTCGCCGAGGACAAATCCGTCTCTTGTCATGTCGAACGGGCGGGAGGCGGTTTTATAATCGTCGTTCCGGGTCGAGAGGGCGGTGAGCCGATTGAAGCCCGTGACGCCGAACGGGTGAATCATGCTGTGCGCGCCGCCGGTGATAATCACGTCGGCATCGCCGTGGCGAACCTGGAGGTAGGCCTCGCCGATAGCCTGCGTGCTTGCGGCACAGGCGGTGAGCACGTTGAAGGCCGGCCCCTGCACGCCGAACTCGGCTGCAAGATGCGCGACAACCATATTGGATTCCTGCTCAACTTCGCGGTACATCTCCATTCGCTCGAAGGCAAGTTGTGCCCATTTGCAGGTATCTATCTGGCTGCCTCCCCACGCTTCGACGAGCAGTGAGGTGAAATTGGCGAAATCCAGGCTGCCTTCGCCGCTGCCGAGATATACGCCCAGTCTTGTGCGGTCGAGCCAGTCGCATTTATCCAGGCCGGACTGCTTCCATGCCTGGCAGGCGGCCCCCAGCGCGAACGAGCAGTGCCGGCCCGCCGTCTTGTGTTTGGCCGCATTGGCGACCTGCGAGGCCATGTCGTAGCCCTTCACCTGCGCCGAGAATGTCGACGGGAAGGTGCTGGCGTCGAAAAGGGTGGTCTTGCTGATTCCGCTCGCGCCCTCAAGCAGGGCCTTCCACGTGCTCTCCACATCGTGGGCCAGCGGATTGACCGTTCCCATTCCCGTTATGACTGTGCGTCGCCTGCTCATCTCTGTAATCGATTCCTATTCCTGATATCTTTTCAGGACACATGCGCCGCTTTGTCCGCCGACGGTGAACGATGCGGTTACGGCGTAGTTTATTTCAGCCTGTCTTGTTTTGGACGCGAAGCTCAGGGGGCAGTTTTTGTCGGCCGGCACCTCGAAATTGACGGTCTGCGGCACGGTCTGCGTGTGCAGCGCCATTGCCGCGGCTACCAATTCAACTGCGCCTGCTCCCGCGAACATGGAGCCCATCGCGCCTGTGATTGCGAACGCCGGGATTTCTTTTCCGGCTTTCGCGAGGGCCTTGCTCCAGCCTGCAGACTCGGCTGCGTCTTCGCCGGGCACGGCGGTGCCGTGTGCGACAGCCAGACCGACGTCGCGGGCGGATATTCCCGCGTCGGCCATCGCGTTGGTTACTGCCAGCTGCATGTTGCCGGCGGTGGGCATGCTTATTTCGACGCCGCTCGGATCGCATGCTCCAGCGAAGCCCACCAGCTCGGCGTATATTTTGGCCCCGCGTGCTTTGGCGCGGTCGAGATTTTCGAGTATCACCAATCCGCCGCCCTCGCCGATAACCGTTCCCGCGTGTGCCGCGTCAAACGGCCGGCAGGCGGTCCGTGGCGAATCGTTGCGGGTTGTGCACAGCCTGTTCATGAGACCCTGCCTGAGCAGGCCCATGGGGTTCAGTTTGCTTTCGGCGCCGCCGGCGACGGCGACGTCTGCGCGGCCCTGTGCGACGTAGCGGCCCGCTTCGCCTATGGCCAGGTGGCCCGACGCGTCGCCGCAGGTGATGGTGTTGCTCGGGCCTTCAGCGCCGTGAATAATCGTAACGTGGCATGAGAGCATGTTGGGCAGATACTTCAGCAGCCACAACGGCGTAAGATTGTTCAGCCCGTGTTTGCCCCACGCCTTGAGATCGAATTTTCCGTCGACGACGGCTGTGTTGACTGCTGCTCCAAGCTCGTTCAGGTCGCTGCAGATGAGGCCGGCGCCGATGTTGCAGCCGAGCCGCTTCGAGTCGATATCGACTTTTTCCGGGTCGATGCCGCGAGTGATAATTCCGGAATCCCTGAATGCGAAGTCCGCCGTCGCCACCGCGATTTCAATGTCGCGGGCCATCACCTTGACCGCCTTGCGATAATCCTTGGGCACGTAATTGCGGGCGGAGAAGTTGTCTATCTGGCTGGCGATGCGGCAGGGGAATTTACTGGGGTCGAATTGATCTATCGTTTTTACACGGCATGCGCCGGCAATAAGCGCCCCCCAGAAGCCTTCGATACCCAGTCCGACGGGGCTTACCACGCCAAGCCCGGTGATTGCGACACGATTGTCAGGCATCCTTTCCCTCCAGGAAGGGCGCAACCAGCCGCTGGAACTGCCCGGTGAAAACGAAGTTTTCTTCCGGGAATTTGGCTCCCGCCATGTTGTGGTCAACGTGCGAGAACATCAGGTCGACTTCACCGATTTTCTCGCCGTTTTTGTACACGATGCCCTTTGTGGCGGCGGCCTCGGGAGCGATGGTTTCGATTTCGGCTTCGTACCTGAGCTGGTCGCCGGGCGTGACAATGTCGGTGAAATGGGCCTTGGCTATTTTCGCCAGAACCACCTTTTCCTCAAAGTTCCTGGCCTGGCCGACAAGAATGCCGCCCGTCTGGGCCATGCCTTCTATCATCAGCGAAGCGGGGTGGGTCGGATATGCCGCCCAGTGATCATGGACGTGTTCCTCGGCGAGAGAGACATTCTTGATGGCTGCTGCCCGCTTGCCGGGTTCGAACTCCACAAAACGGTCGATCCATATCCAACGCATGATGATAGTCGATTCATAAATAGCGGCCGCCCTTAGGGGCGGGGCCGCGGTGAGGTCCGAATCACCCGCCGGTACGCGCCGACGGGTGAGCGTAATTTATTGCCTAGCCGACCTTCGTCTTGACGTAGTTGACGATAGTCTGAACCTTGAACAGTTCGGCCATCTTGTTGATGTCCGGATTCTGCTCGAAGTCGGTGAAATCGGCGTGGGGCATACGTTTCTTCAGCTGGGCCAGGCCGGTATCAGTGAGCTTGCCGTTCTGCACATACTCCGGGTTGTTGAGGATATTGTCAGGGAACAGTTCGCCTCTGGGAATCTTGATATCGAAGGCCTTTTCCAGTCTGAACACGATGTCCAGAAAGTCAATCGACTCGGCTCCCAGATCGCCGGTAAGTGTGGCGTCCGGAGTGACTTCGTCTTCATCAACGCCCAGTGCGTCTACCAGTGTTTCAGTTACCTTCTGGAGGATTTCCTGATCAGTCATCGGCATCGTTTATTTTCTCCTAAATACTGCCGTTAATATCGTCTTGGGTTTCCGTCCCATTTGACCGGGGTACGGCCCAATATGTATAGAGATTTCCCCGTGCAAAGTCAACGCTCGCTTGCGAGGAAATGCACGCGTCTGTGGGCCGAACATCAATTTCCGGCTGCGGCAAGGGCGGCAGGACCGCCCACAAGCCTGAAGCGGTCTTTGATTTCGGCAATTATGCTTTTGTCTTCCGCTGCCATCGCCGGATTTTTTTCCGCCAGATTGAACGACCGGAGTTCCAGCCTGGCCGAGACAGCTACGCCGCCTTCCACGTAGCCGGTGCCTTTGAACTTGGCTGTTTCGTCGCCTATTTCCATCGCTTCCACTTCGCATCGCAATATGTTGCCCGGCTGGACAAAATTCGCATAGCGGACATTACGTGCGGTTGAAAGCACAACAAGGCTCTTGGCGAAATTCTGCTGAATTCGGACAAGCCATGCCGCCGACTGGGTCAGCGCTTCGAGCATCAGCACGCCCGGCAGCACCGGAAACACCGGAAAGTGGTCGGCGAGGTATTCCTCGGCCAGCGATAACGCCTTGATGGTGACAATCCGCTTGCCGGGTTCTATCGACTCGATTTTATCAATCAGCTGGAATTTCATGGTTTACCTGTTCAAGTGACGCGGAATTGAAGCCTTTTAATCATAAAGTCGCCGCTATGCAAGACTTTTTGGTGCTGATTCTGACGCGGAACCGTCAAAATTAACACGCAAAGCCCACCGGGGGCATCCGGTGGGTTTTCGGGGAGGACACGCGGATTTCATGTATAACGGGGTGTTATGTAAAATTGGGTGACCAGAATATTCCGTCACGGAATGTCCATACCCAAGCGCCTTTGCCCGCATGTTTTTGAATATAGTCGAATGTACTCAATTGATGTGTCCTGTCTTTTATAGGAAAGGGGCGGCACCTTTTGGCCCACACAGTGCCCTTTAATCCGTGTTCAGTCAGTATTTCCGATGCGTGCTTTTTCGCACGACCGACACGCAGCCGTACGTTTCCGTCAGGGAAACGTGCGAGAATATGGTAGTGGACGGCATCCACGGATATAGCGATTACCTCGATATCCAGTCGCATGAGCATTTCAACAATCGCCTGTCCTGCAATCTGTCTTTGGGATGGACTGAGATGAATTGCGGGCCGTTTCATCAGAGACCTTGATTTTCGCTCAATATCTGTATATTTCCCTCCTGGCGGCGGATTTTTGTAGTCTCCGTCGACATGTTCGCGGTGATGCCTTGCCCGCCACCCTCTGCTGTCACCCCTGAGCCATGTGCCATACGTGTTTCCGTTAATGTGATACCACCCGTTCCACGCAGACATTTTTCACCCCTTACCGGAAGAAACCATATTCCGAGAGTGTAATTATATCTCAAAGCCCACCGGAGGCATCCGGTGGGCTTTTATAATGCATTTATTAAATGCAATTTTAGTGTGAGCGGTTTACGCCAGCGAGTTCAGAATTTTCAGACCTTTTGCGAGTGTTTCGTCGCTGGTGGCGTAGGAGAGGCGGAAGTGCGTGTCTTTCGTCGAAAAAACCTTGCCGGGGATGACAAGCACGTTGTTTGCGATGGCCTTTTCGACAAAGGCGGTCGCGCGGCCGCCCGGGGCCGGCACAAACGCGTAAAAAGCGCCGCCCGGCTTTATCAGGCCGAACGTCTCGCCGAGTGCGTCGTACACCATATCCCGTTTGCGTTTGTACGCAGCGACCTGTTTGGACATGTCCGCCTTCAGGGCTGCGACGCCAGCGGCCTGGGCCATGCTCGGCGCGCAGACGAAACTGTACTGCTGGAGCATGGTCATTTTTTCGATGATTTTCCGCGGGCCGGTGCACCATCCCATTCGCCAGCCGGTCATCGCATAGCTTTTTGAGAATCCACGCATCAGCAGCGTGTTTTCGTACAGCGACGCCATGGAGACGAACGGCTGGTCGTAGCAGAACAGGTTGTATATTTCGTCCGAGACGATCAGCAGCTCGCGCCGGGCGGCTATCTCGGCGATGTCGCGCAGCTCCTGCTCGCTGTAGATACAGCCGGTCGGGTTCGCCGGTGAATTGATGATGAGCATCCGAGTTTTGTCGGTAATCGCATCGGCTATTTTCTGCGGATCGGGACGGAAGTCCGGATAAGTATCAACCGGTACGCACCTGCCTCCGGCGAGATTTATCAGGTGCGAGTACATGACGAAGTAGGGGTCCGCGAAGACCACTTCGTCGCCTGGGTCTACCAGTGTAAGCATCGCCAGCATAAGCGCGCCGCTGACGCCGGAGGTAATCAGATACAGTCTTTCATCGTTCCATCCGAATTCGTCGCGGCAGGCGTCGGCGACGGCGGCCCGCAACTGCTCGGTGCCCTGGGTCTGGGTATATTTGTTCTGCCCGGCCAGTATCGCGTTGATGGCTTCCTGCTTGAGGGCATCCGGCACGTCGAAGTCCGGCTGGCCTATCGACAGGTTGATGGGGTCGGTCATTTTCGCGGCAAGGTCGAACACCTTCCGGATGCCGGAGGCGTCCAGGAGATTCATCCGTTGTGCTATCTTGCTTATGCCGCCCATTTCGGACTCCGCGGGATGTGCGCCGTCGAAAACGCGGCCCGTACGGACCGCGTTTATCGCTGCTTGCTTTCGAGAATAAATTACCGGCCTTTATTCGGCCTTTTTTCCGGTTGCTGCCGCCGCTGGGGCTTCGCCGCCTTCGGCGGGGGGTTCTGCTGCTGCAGTTTCTTCAGCGGCCTTCTTGCTCTTGCTGCCTGCCTTGGAAACGTGAATCTTCGTCTTTGGCAGACCGAGCGGGCAGTCCTTCTGGGGGTCGAACTTGCCGTCTTCCATCATCTTGGCTATGCGCTCTGCGCGGGTCATAACGCTGCGTGTGCCCTTCAGACCGCCGTGAGCTCTCAACGTCCTGTCCATTGTCATGACTAACTACTCCGAAAAACTGTCCTGTTATTTTCAGTAAGGGAGCAACTTTGGTTTTATTTTCCCGTTAACGCGGGGTTGCGTAAAAGGGTATTTGGTTCTGTTATTCCTTTTATATTCCGCACAGGCCTCTTCGAACAGCAAGGCCGTATTTTCAACCGCCGGCGTTATCCTGTCACTGTCGAACTCTTCCGCTGCGAAAATGGCGGGTATATCACCGTTACTATCCTTGATATTCGCCACCCATGCATCCAGATGGCTCTTTTCCTTCAAATAATTGACAACATATGCAGCTTCATTTTTATCCAGCGTGCTGTTGCTGTTCATTTTCTGGATCAGCAGGTAATACTTTCCGGCAACCGGCTGATATTTCGCCGGCGTGCCGTGATTATTTGTGCCGGCAACATTATCCATGCCGCCGGTCTCGACCTTGCCGCCGGCTGTCGCTCTGCCGAGGACGAATACCGCCACCAGCAGCACAACCATGCCGATTGTCGCCGCCAGGCTGGCCTTCTGGCTGAGCGATATTCTCAGCCTTCCGCCGTCAATCGAAACCATCGGCTCGCCTGTGCTCATTACCGGTCTGCTGACGGCCGGCTTCGACTTCGGAGGCGGTTCGCTTTTAACTTTATCTTCTTTATCTTCCGGCTGCTTGTCCGTACCCATCCAGGTCGGGACGGTAAATCCTGCCTGATGCTGAGTCTCTCTGGCCTTAGAGATAACTTCGAACAGCGCCGTGGTATCTTTTTTCCTGGCCACTTTAGCGTTCCTTCCTCTAGAAGTTGGACCATCAGCGCCCCGCCAATTCCGGCAAACCGAGGAATGCTAACCCTATTAGCCGGAATTGTCAAGGTTTGCATTGGCTTCATATGAGGACGGTTGGTCTTGACTGTGGAAGGGGGCGGCAATAGACTCTCTGGCGGTGGGGGGTTGTTTGAAAATGTGTTTTTGCTCTTTTCAGGGCATAGAGCAGTGGCTGAGAGCTTTGTGAAAGATTTTAAGAGGTTTTTTATTCGGGGCTTAGCGGCAGTGCTGCCAACTGTGCTGACCCTCGGAATCATCGTATGGGTATTTTCCAAAATACATCAGTATGCCGGGCGATATATAAATATCGCGGTCTTCTGGATCATCGAGCAGATATGGACTTTTTCCGCCTCCCCCGCGAGTATCGCCGATAAGATTGCACTGAAGGAGAGCATTAACGATTTTGCGGGGATATGGTTCACCTACTTCTGGTGGGTCGGTTTTTTCCTCGCCATAGTAGCGATTTACATCCTTGGCCGGTTCTTTGCTTCATTCATCGGCCGGAGCATGTGGCGAATTGTCGAAAAGACTTTTTTCCGCTTTCCCGTGGTCAGGCAGGTTTATCCGTACGTCAAACAGATTACGGATTTTCTGCTTTCCGAGCGGCGAATGGAGTTTTCCCGCGTAGTAGCTGTAGAGTATCCCCGCAAGGGCATCTGGTCGCTTGGACTGGTAACCGGCCAGGGCATGAAAACGCTGCAGGGAAAGTTTTCGAGCGAACTGCTGACGATTTTTGTGCCGTCCAGCCCGACGCCTTTTACGGGTTATACAATTACGGTAAGCCGTGACGAAATTATCGACCTGCCGATAAGTATTGATGAAGCGCTTCGCTTTGTTATCAGCGGAGGTGTTATAATGCCACTGGGTCAGCAGCATAAGGAAATTGGAAGCAAGCAGGCCTTCCATGGAATACTGCCTCAACAGACAGGCAGCAAGGAGACTGACGAGTGAAAGTAACTGTAAATGCAAGGCATATGGATGTAACCGATGCCATTAAAAGCTATGTTGAATCCAAGGTCGATAAATTTTCGCGTTTTTATGACAATGTACTTTCCGTAGAAGTCATTTTGGACATGGAAGCCGATCAGGCCGTCGTCGAAATAGTGGTTCAGGCCCGGCGGAAGCACACATTCGTGGCGACCCATCGCGATGCTGATATGTACGCAAGTATTGATCAGTGCGTAGATAAGGTTATCCAGCAATTGCGCCGGTATAAGGACAAGTCCCGGGATCGCCACGGTCCATCCCACAGCGAAACTCAGGATACAATTGGCCAGTAAACAGACTATACGTTCTGGCCAACTTGTTCTGAAAAGGCTACACTTTTTACTACAGTTCCCTATTTTGGGACACAAGTATTTCAGGAGCTATACACTATGAAGCTTTCGGACATAATGGTAAACGACGCGATTATTCCCGAATTGAAGGCGAATACTCGCGACGATTCCATTAATGAGTTGATCAATGGTTTAGCCGAAGCCGGCGCCATAACCAAGAAAACAGCAGCTGAAGCCATCAAGGCAGTGCTTGCCCGCGAGTCGCAGGCGACCACCGGCATAGGCAAGGGAGTGGCCCTGCCGCATGCCAAGCTCAAGGGAATAAAGAAGCCGATAGCAACCATCGGACGGACCAGCGCGGGTATCGATTATTCCGCCCTGGACTCCAAACCGGTTTATTCGATAATTCTGTTGCTGTCCAATCCGGACAATCCCGATGAGCATCTCCAGGCCATGGAGACGATTTTCAAGCACGTTCAGCGCGAGATTTTCCGCAAATTCCTGCGCCAGAGCGAAACCAGGGAAGCGATTGTCGACCTTGTTCAGGAAGCAGACGAACTGGGATAGCCGGTTCGCTTTTGCTGTCGTTCATCGAATACGGATACCGAAATTGCCCGCAGTCGAGACACAAGTAGAAATAGTCAACAAATATGGCCTGCACGCCAGACCGGCGATGCAGTTCGTTGAAGTTGCCAACAAATACAGCAGCAAGATTGAGATATCCAACGGCGTGCTGAACGTCGACGCCAAGAGCATCATGTCCATGATGCGTCTTGCTGCGACCAAAGGCACCGTACTGACAATAATAGCCGACGGCGAAGATGCCGAAGAAGCCGCCTCCGCGCTCAAGGCGCTCGTAGCGCAGGGATTCGGCGAGATGGAAGACGCCTGAGCCGCCGTCTGACGGTAAATATCGCTGTGCGCATAGTGCGTGCAGCCTGACGGAAGTACAAATCATGATAGTCAAGAAGGGCATAGGGGTTTCGCCCGGCGTCGCCATTTCGCCGGGTGTGGTGCTTGACGCTGAGGAATTCGATATTCCGCAGCGACATGTCCCTGTTGACCATGCACAGGCTGAACTGGCCAGACTGAAGAAGGCAAGCGCCATTTCCCGCAAGGAGATACAGGACCTTCAGAAGCGGACCACCACCAAGCTCGGCAAAGAAACAGCCAGCATTTTTGATTTCCATCTCGGGCTGCTCAACGACAAGGTTCTTCAGAAGAAATTCGCCGATACCATACTCGGAGGCCACGTCACCGCCGAGTATGCGGTGGCGACCGTGCTGCGCGGATACGCCAAGGAATTCCTGGCCATGCCGGAATACCTCGCCGACCGCGTCAAGGACGTGTACGACATAGAAAAACGCCTGCTGCGAAATCTGATAGGACAGCAGCGTCAATCGCTGGCGCACCTTACCCGTGACGTTATCGTGCTGGCCCATGATCTGACGCCGTCCCAGACGGCCAGCATGGACCGCGACCACATCAAGGCCATCGCCGTCGATGCCGGCGGCAAAACGTCGCACACCGCCATTGTGGCCCGCGCGCTTGGGATACCGGCCGTCGTCGGACTCAACGACGTCAGCGCCGAGGTCACCGGCGGCGACATGCTTATCGTCGACGGCAACCGCGGCGTGGTCATCATAAATCCGGACCAGCGGACTATTGACGAATACCGTCATTTCGCCCGCCAGCAGGTGGAGTTCATACACAGCCTCGATGCGTTGCGAGACCTGCCTGCGGTCACGAAAGACGGACATGAAATCAGGCTGCTCGGCAACATCGAGTTTCCGTACGAAGTGGAAACCGTCCTTGAAAAGGGCGGCACGGGAATAGGCCTCTACCGGACGGAGTTTCTTTATCTCGGCTCCGATACCGAGCCAAGCGAGGAAGATCACTACCGGGCTTACCGCCAGGTTATCGAAGAGTGCGGCGACCGGCCGGTCGTTATCCGCACGCTGGACCTCGGAGCCGACAAATACACGCAGTCCCGCGCCCGCACGCCGGAGCGCAACCCGTTCCTCGGCTGCAGAAGCATCCGGTTCTGCCTGCAGAACCTGCCTATGTTCAAAACCCAGATACGAGCGATTCTGCGGGCCAGTGTCGATGGAGCGGTTTCCATACTGTTCCCGCTGATAACAAACCTTCTGGAGCTTCGCCAGGCCAAGACCGTCGTCCGCGATGTAATGGAAGACCTGGAAGAGGAAGGCATTCCCTGCCGCACCGACGTGCCCATCGGAATGATGGTCGAGACGCCGTCGGCGGCGATTCAGGTTGACGCCTTCGCCCGCGAGGTGGATTTCTTCTCGCTGGGCACGAACGACCTGGTTCAGTACACCCTTGCCGTTGACCGCGGCAACGAGAAGGTGGCGTCTCTGTTTACCGTTGCGCATCCCGCGGTGCTGAGGCTGATAAAGGGCGTTATCCGTGCCGGCCAGCGCCACAGCGTGCCGGTGAGTCTCTGCGGTGAGATGGCCGGCGACCCGCAGTTTACGCTGCTGCTGCTGGGACTGGGGCTCAAGACTTTCTCATGTACCCCCCCGGCGATACCCGAAATAAAGAAAGTAATACGCTCCGTTACGATGGAGCATGCGCGCGAAGTTGCACAGCGCGTGATGAGTTTCGATTCCGACAGCGAAACCATCAATTTTCTCCGTGTGGAGACCCGCAATGTTCTCCCGGAGGCATATGCAGATTGAATCGCTCCGTCCCGGCGGCGGTGCGATTTAAATAGAAAGGATGCACTGAAAATTTGGCACAGAGATGGGCAATAAGGTTGGCCATCGAGGGCGACCTGCGTTTCCTTTCGCATCATGACATGATGCGGGCGATTGAGCGGGTCTTAGCCAGGGCGAAACTGCCGATAAAATTTACGGAAGGTTTTAATCCGCACCCTGTCCTGTCCCTGGTTTGCCCCCGTCCTGTCGGCGTGGCCGGCGTCGATGAACTGCTGGTTATCGCGCTGACCGACGAGATAGCCCCGGCTGAGCTGCTTCAGCGGCTCAACGAAAATTCCCCATCCGGCATGAAGGCGCTTCACGCAGAACCTATGCGCCAGGGCGAAAAAAAACTCGCTGCCCGAACCGAATACAGGCTGAAGCTTTCGCCTCAGCGAAGCTGCGCGGTCCGCGACCGTCTTGCGGAACTGGAATCCAGCGACGCCTGGCCGGTTGAACGGCAGGTCGCAAAGGGCGGAGGCAAAGGGATGACCACCCGCCGCATCGATATCAGGCCGCTGGTGGCCGGCATCCGCGTTGAAGAAGACGTGCTGGACCTTACGCTTCAGCCGAGCGGCGACTTATGGGCCAGGCCGGCAGAAGTGCTCGCCATGCTGGGCTTGGACGAGTGCGTCGACCTGGCGGCGATGGTTCGCACCAGAGTCGAAGTTGAAGGGTGAAAAATCGAAATTATGTCCTGCCCCGACGGGCGGGACTTTACAAAACAAATATGGAAAAACAACATGTCAAAAGAAATGCTTATTAACACCGTAGAGGGCCAGGAGTGCCGGATTGCCATAATACACGGCCGCTCGCTGGAAGAACTCTACATCGAGCGGGTATCGAACGCCTCGCACGTGGGGAATATCTACAAGGGGCGCGTTACGAATGTGGAACCGTCGATACAGGCTGCGTTCATAGATTTCGGCCTGGGCAAGAACGGATTCCTGCACATTTCCGACGTCCACCCGCAGTATTTTCCCAGGGGCAGGAGCGATTCCGAGGCGGTGGGTCGCAAACGATCCCGCCGCGACCGTCCGCCGATACAGGAATGCCTCCGTCGCGGCCAGGAAGTCGTCGTACAGATGACCAAGGAGGGCATAGGCACGAAAGGCCCGACGATGACGACGTATCTGTCGATTCCGGGCAGACTGCTCGTGATGATGCCCGGTATGACGCGCCTCGGCGTGAGCAGGAAAATCGAGGATGAAGAATCGCGGCTGAAGGCGAGGGAGCTTCTCAGCGGCCTGAAACTGCCCGATGACTGCGGCTTTATCGTCCGCACCGCAGGGCTGGAGCGCGGCAAACGCGAGTTTCAGCGGGACCTGAACTATCTCGATTCGCTGTGGAAGGCGATCGAGAAACGGATAAAGAATTCGAAGGCACCGGCTGAAATTTACCAGGAATCCGACCTGGTCATCCGCACCATCAGGGACGTTTACAACAGCGACATCGACCGCATCGTCTGCGACAACGTCAATGTGGCCAAGAAAATTCAGGATTTCCTGGACATCGTTATGCCTCGGAGCAGACACAGTATCGACATATATGTCGGCAAGGAAGGCCTGTTTCACGAGTACGGCATCGAGGACGATATCGAGCAGATATATTCCCGCCGCGTCGAGCTTTCCTCCGGCGGGTCGATCGTGATAGACCAGACCGAAGCGCTTGTCGCGATAGACGTCAACTCCGGGCGGTTCCGCAGCCAGTCGAACGCCGAGGCCACCGCGTTGAAGATCAATATCGAGGCCGCCAAAGAAATAGCCCGCCAGCTGCGGCTTCGCGACCTCGGCGGCGTGGTGATAATCGACTTCATCGACATGCGGGAAGACAAGAATCGTCGCGAAGTCGAAAAAGCGCTGCGCGACGCCATCAAACCGGACCGCGCGAAATCCAAAATTCTGCGAATAAGCAGTTTCGGCATAGTCGAAATGACCCGCCAGCGCATGCGTCCGTCGCTTAAGGACAGCATCAGCCGCATATGCCCGTACTGCAGAGGCTCGGGACGCATCAAAAGCGACGAATCGCAGTCTCTGCTGGTGTTCCGCAATCTTCAGCAGGCCGTCGCGAACGAAAATGTGGCGAGCGTCGAAATGTCGGTTACGCCTTCGGTAGCGCATCATCTGTTGAATTATCAGAGGCATCACATTGCCGATATCGAGCTGAAGCACGGCAAAAAGATAATCATTCGCGCCGACGACAAACTTGCCGGCGACGAAATGACCATCAAGTGCTTCAATAGCCGCGGCAGCGAAGTGGCGTGGGAAAGCATAACGAAAGACTCCAAAGAGGGTCACAAGGTGGAAACCGTTCCCCTTGGGGACGCGCCCCTTGATGAAGTTCCGGCTTCGGTTGCCGTGATAACTGCTCCGCCGATTGGTCCGGACGGCCAGCCGATCAAGAAGTCGCGGCGTCGCGGCCGGAGGGGCGGAAGAAAGCACAAGAAGCATTTCGACGCAGCCGGAACCGCCGCACCGGAAGCCGCCGGCGCACCTGCGGCGGAGCCGATTGCCGCCGGGCAGCAGCCCCAGCCGCAACCTCAGCCTTCGCAGCAACAGGCACAGTCCCAACCGCAACCTCAGCAACCCCAGCAGCAACAGCAGTCACAGCCGGGGCAGGGAGGCGGCGGAACTCCTCAGGAGGGGGTTAAGAAGTCTCGTCGTCGTGGCCGGCGCGGAGGCAGAAAGCACAAGAAGCATTTTGCCGAGGCACAAAGGCCCGCAGACGGTATAGAGAAACCGGCGGAAACAGCTGCAGCCGAAACGGACCCGTCCGTCACAGTCGCCACGGCAGCAGAGCCTGCTGCGCCTGTGACTGAAAATGTCGCCCCGCAGACAGAGTCTTCTGCCGCGGCCGACCAGCCCGCCGCAAAGAAACCGCGCCGGCGCAGAAGCAGAAAAGCTCCGGCGGACCAGCAGCCCGCACCGCCGCCGGCGGAAAATCAGTAAATCACGCCTTGCAGAAGTCGATGAGATGCGCCAGCTGGCTGCGAAGCTCGCTGCGAGGGACGATCATGTCCACGAAACCGTGCTCCAGCAGGAACTCCGCCTTCTGGAAACCTTCCGGCAGGTCGGCCTTGATTGTGTTTGCGATAACCCGCTGGCCCGCGAAACCGATGAGCGCCTGAGGCTCGGCTATGATAATGTCGCCCAGCATGGCGAAGCTTGCAGTCGTGCCGCCGGTGGTGGGGTCGGCCAGGACGGCTATGTAAAGCCCGCCCGCGTCGTCGAAACGGGCCAGAGCGGCCGAGGTCTTGCCCATCTGCATCAGGCTGAGCGCGCCTTCGTGCATTCTCGCCCCGCCTGACATGCAGACTACGATGAGAGGCAGCGCCGAACGGGTCGCTTCCTCGATAAGCAGCGTAAGTTTTTCGCCGAGCACAGAGCCCATCGACCCCATCAGGAAGTCGCCGTCCATCACGCCGAGCGCGACTCGCCGGCCTCGAATGTGGGCTATGCCGGTCAGCATCGCTTCGGTGTTGCCTGTTTTTTCCTGCTCGCGCTTCACGCGAACGGCGTAGGATTCACCTCGCCATTTGAAGTCCAGCGGGTCGGCGGGGGCAATGTCGGTGAACAGCTCCTGGAAGCTTTCGGGGTCGGCGAGCTGCTTTATGCGGTTCCGCCCGTTAACTCGGAAGTGATAGTCGCAGTCAGGGCATACTTCCAGATTCTCCGCGACGACCTTGCGATACTGCATCGACTGGCAGCTGGGGCATCGCATCCATAACCCGTCGGGCACTTCCCGCTTCTTGCGGATGGCCGGACCCTGAAATGCTGATGAGTCGTATGGCTTGTATTCAGTCATTATTTATGCTCCGGTCGCAAAAATCTGCAAAAGGCGGCTAGATTCGGATGAAAGAATCCTGGCTGACCTCAAAACGCGCCCATCTGAACTGTGGGTCGGCGTGACGACGGATATTGTCCACCGATTCGCCGGTCAGCACGCACCGCATTATGCCCGCTATGACCGGCCTGAGCACCATGAGCACGGTCTTGTCCTTGTTGCGCTTCAGTATACCCTTCATGGCCCTGCGAAGGCGATGATAAGCTTCGGCAAAAGATTCGCCGTCCGGCGGGTGCACGCTCGCGGGCGCCTCGGTCCACTGCTTGTATACCTTGGGATGGCGGCGTTTTATTTCTTCGTATGTAAGACCCTGCCACAGCCCGAAATTGAGTTCGTGAAGCTCCTTGTTCGCCCGGACTTTTACGCCGAGCCTTTTGGACACGATCGCAGCAGCCTTATGCTCAGTCTCGCCGATGCCCGTGTAAACGATGTCTATTTTGTTTTCGGCGGCTATTTCGCCGGCGATGGCGGCCATGTCGGCTGCGCCCTGTTCAGTCAACGGCGCGCCGGTGAGCGACTCGACCCTGTCGTTCGTCCACGTGGTCTGGCCGGTTTGTATCAGGTAAACCTGGGGCATATTACTTCTTTCCGCCGGTTAGTCGGCGGCAGGCTCCTCGCTTGCCGCAGCCCGCAGCCTGTTTATGGCCCCGGCGATGTCGCCTGAGCCGAACACATTTTCGCCCGCGACGAACACGTCAGCGCCCCGTCGCGCACAAAGTCTGGCCGTTTCGGGATTGATCCCGCCGTCCACTTCCAGCCTCTGGCGGCCGCCGAGCATGCTTCGCACGGTCTGGATTTTCTCCAACATGTTCGGCATGAATGCCTGCCCGCCGTAGCCCGGCTCGACCGTCATTATCAACACCATGTCCACGTCGGCGACGACGGACTTGATGCTTTCCGGCTTTGTTGCGGGCTTCATCGTAATGCCGACGCCCAGCCCCAGCTCCCGCAGCCGGGCGATGAGGGCGGCCGGATCGTCTGTCGCCTCTATATGAAACGTTATGCTGTTCGCCCCGGCGTCTGCGAACCGCTCGATGTAATACGCCGGGTCAGTCACCATTATGTGGACGTCCAGCGGGTGGTCGGTGTACTTGCGGATGCTCTTGACGAACGGCGGGCCCATGGACAGGTTGGGCACGAAATGCCCGTCCATTATGTCCACGTGCAGCACGTCGGCGCCGGCAGCGATTGCGGCGTCTATCTGCTCGCCGGCGCGGGCGAAATCGCACGCCAGCAGCGACGGGGCGATAAGAGGCCCGCATGCCAGTCGCGGCCAGGGGTTTCCGGCTTTCTCGGCTTTTTTAAATTTTGCGCTCATCTTCATAACAGACATAAAGCCCATCCCTCAGGGACAGGCTTTATTGTTGATTGCCATTTTCGGTGCAGAGCTATTTCTGGTCAAGTACTTCTATTGGTCCCATGGGCTTGCCTTCGAGATATGTCAGTGAGGCGCCGCCGCCGGTTGACACGTGGGTCATGCGGCCGGAAAGCCCCATCTGCTCGACCGCGGCAGCCGAATCGCCGCCGCCGATGACGCTTATGGCGCCCTTGTCGGTCGCGGCAGCCACCGCCTCGGCCACCGACTTCGTGCCGGACGCGTAGGCTTCCTTCTCGAACACGCCCATCGGACCGTTCCAGACAATTGTCTTGGCCTTGCCGATTACCGCGCTGAACTTCGCCACGGTTGCCGGGCCGATATCCATGCCCATCAGGTTATCGGGTATGTTGACGTCCTTTACGGCGACCGGCTTGCCTGCTGCGAAGTCGTCGGTCGCGATGTGGTCGCACGGCAGCAGAATCTTGTCGCCTGCCTTGGCCAGGATGGCCTTCATTTCCTCGATCTGGTCATCTTCGACGAGGCTTTTGCCGACCTTTACGCCCTTCGCCTTCAGCAGGGTGTAGGCCATCGCGCCGCCGATGATGATGTTGTCCACCTTTTCCAGCAGCGTCGAGATGAGCTTTATCTTGTCGCTCACCTTTGCGCCGCCGAGAATCGCCACGAACGGGCGTTTCGGATTGGCGACCGCCTCGTGGAGGTACTTTATTTCCTTCTCGACGAGATATCCCGCGACGGCCGGGCCGCCCTTGGCCTGGATGGCCTTCGCCACGCCGTACATGCTGGCGTGCTTGCGGTGGCAGGTGCCGAACGCATCGTTTACGTATACGTCGCCGAGGGACGCCAGCGCCGCCACGAAATCCTTGTTCACTTTTTCCTGCTCGGGCGTGAGTTTCTTGTCGGGGTTCTTCTTGGCCTTGTCGGGCATTGTTTCGCCGGCGTCGAAGCGAACGTTTTCAAGCAGCAAGACGTCGCCGGGCTTCATTGCGGCCACCAGCTTTTTCGTCTCGTCGCCGACCACCGAAGCCGGACCCAGCTTGACTGTTTTGCCGAGAAGCTCTCCCAGCCTCTTTGCGCACGGGGCCAGGCTGCCTTCCGGGTCGAACTTGCCGTCGGGCCGACCGAGGTGGCTCATCAGCACGCACTTGCCGCCGCCTTTGATGACCTTCTGAATGGTCGGCAGGGCGGCCCTGATGCGCGTGTCGTCCGTTATCGCGCCGTCGGCCAGCGGGACGTTGAAGTCCACGCGGCAGAGAACGGTTTTGCCCGATACGTTGATATCTGCAATCGTCTTGGTTGCCATTGTAGTTCCTCTACTTAGATGCCGTTTGACTTTTGTCGGAAACTGAGCCGAAAGATTAGGCTTTGTCGGGGAAAATTTCAATATCCCAGTTGTCGCAGCGCGAGGCAATTGCATTATCGCCGGCGTTATTCGATAATTCCGACCGGCGTTGCAAAGGCAAAAGGCATTCAAGGAGCTGGCTGAACATGGAACTCAAAGTTCACAAAACCGACGATTTCGACCTCGACGGGCGCGGCGACAACCCGGCCTGGCGGAAAACGGAATGGCTGAAACTCACACGCGTAAGCGGAACCACAAAACACGCCACGCGGGCGAAAATGCTCTACAGCGAAAAGGGCCTGTACTACCTTTTCGACTGCCAGGACAAAATTCTCGCCTGCACCCACACCGTGGACTCGTCGGACACCTATCTTGAAGACGTGGTCGAGATATACATCTGGCCGGACGAGAGCAAGCTGCTTTATTTCGAATACCAGCTTTCGCCGCTGAAAACCGAGCTTGCCCTGATGATCGCCAATGACGGCAAGGTGTTCCAGGGCTGGCAGCCGTGGCACTACGATGCCGAGCGGCGGACGCGGCGGGCGACTTCCGTCCGCGGCGGGGCGAGGGCGCCTTACGCCGAAGTCGAAGGCTGGACGGCCGAGTTCTTCATACCGTACGCACTGCTGAAGGGTTTCACCAACATACCGCCGAAACCCGGCATGAAATGGCGCGGCAACCTGTATCGCATCGACTACGACGACGGCGCGCCGTCGCATTCGGCATGGGACCATCGCACCGGCCACGAGTTCCACGACTACGAAAAATTCGGCACGCTGATATTCCAGTAACTAGCCTTTGTGTCGGATATCTGTCTTTTCTATAAGCCCGGCAGCTACTTTGTGCCGCCGGTTACGTTGAATTAACTGTTGGCAAGTGCCGATAATGTCTTTGTGACGCCCCCGAGGGGCGGCGTGACCGTTAAAACTTAAGAACGCCTAACAAAAAGAAACAGCCGGAACCACGAAGGACACAGAGTGCACAAAAGATGCAGATTTAAGGTTTCATGTGTTTACTTCGTGTCCTCCGGGCATACGCCCGCCCGTATGGGCGTGAACTCTGTGGTTCATTTTGTTTATGGTTTCTAAATCAGGAGAAAATCAGTGTATTCGAAACGGATAATCATAGCGGCTTTTTGCATTGCGACTGTCATGTCCGCGGCTTTGGGCGGCGATTTCGACGAGGACAAGAACAAGCCCGCCGTCGAGTCCGGCAGCGATACCGAAGGCCTGACGGTTCTGGCGAAGGTCGGCGACGCCGAAATCACCGCCGGCCAGGTCGAAAAGCTGCTCAGGCAGGGCGGCAAGAAATATCCCGAAGAGCAGCTGGAGCAATACCGCCGGCAGCTTCTCCAGGGCCTGATATACAGCGAGCTGATGCACGTCTATCTCGATAGGCACAAGGTTGAACTCAGCCAGGAAGAAATAGCCAAGGTAAGGGACCAGCTGACGACCGTCGCCGCGGCGGAAGGCAAAACGGTCGATGAAATTCTCGGTTCGATGGGCATGACCGAGGAGCAGCTGCTGGATAATATCCGCAGCCAGAAATACCTCGCCGGGCAGATAAGCGAGGAGAAGGTCAAGAAGTTCATCGAGGACCATCCGAACTATTTCAACGGGACGAAGGTGACGGCCAGCCACATCCTGCTGACCTGCGACCAGACCGCCTCGACGGAAGAGCAGAAAGAGGTCATCGCCAGACTGGAGAAGATCAGGGCCGACATCAAGGCCGGCAAGATTACGTTTGAAGAAGCCGCGGCGAAATATTCCGACTGCCCGTCCGGCAAGGCCGGCGGCGACCTGAAGGAGTTCGAGTTCGCCCGTATGGTGACGCCGTTTTCCGAAGCAGCCTACGACCTCAAGGTCGGCGAGATATCCGGCGTGGTGCGGACGCAGTTCGGCTTCCACATCATCAAGACGACGGCCGTCAAGCCCGGCAGCGACAAAACGGACACGAAGCGCAGCGAAGCCGTCGCGCAGAACGCGATAAAGGCCCGCATAAACAACGAAATACTCGACCAGGCCCTGACGAACTGCAAGATAGTGATTTTCAAGCAGGCCGATAAGACGGAAAAGACCGACAAGACAGACAAAACCGAAGGCCAATAAGTTTTCTCAATATCCCATTCGCATGCAAAAAGGCCCGTTCCTCAGGAGCGGGCCTTTTAATGGCCGCATGATGGCAATTTGCCGACATCAAGCAATGTTTTTTGAATCATAGCCACGGGCGCAAGCCCGTGGTGACGGTGCAATGACATGAGCGGAGTCCCGATATACATCGGGACGATTGAAATATTGTCAAATCTGAGCCTCGCCCCGGACGTCTATGATGCCATGACGTTCCAGCAAAAGGCGTAACTCTTCATCAAAAGACTGTTTCCGATGATGCTCCCGCTGCCGCTCTATATATTTGTACACCCGGGGCATATTCGACCTGCTGACGCTGAAACAACCATATCCCTCCTGCCACTGGAAATCCTGGTTTTCCGCGAAGGTTTTGTGAACCCATCCGCTTGAGAGGCATTTCAGTTTTCGCATTGCCTCCGATACCGATACATCAGGCCGCAGTACGATAAGGGCATGAACATGATCCGCCGTTCCGCCGATGAGCATCGCTTTGCCGAATTCGATCTTCGCCACTCCGGCCATGTATTCATATAACCGCGAATGGAACTGCTCCTGAATCACAGGCCGTCTTTGCCGCGTCCCGAATACGATGTGTAGCAGAATGTCTGAATAAGCATGTCCCATCGGCTCCCCTTCATTCGTCCCGATATACATCGGGACTCCGTTAAAATTGCGAATCTCTTTCCACGAGCTTGCGAGCCTTTTCGGAAAACTCAATAAGTTCTGGCGCGATCGATAGTTCGCCTTCATACTTGTCTCTAGCTGGTTTGGAAAGGAGACAGCCATGGAAGGCGAACTTTGGAAAATTGTGGTGGACATTGTACGGCAGGTCGGACGGCATTGGAACAACAAATACAAGCAGTACAGCGATGCGTGGATCGTGGAAACCTATCTCTGGGCCGTGCTGCATGACAGGCCGACGTCCTGGGCCTGCAGGAGCGAGAACTGGCCCTAGCGATCAGCAATGGCAAAGGCGGCCCAGCCCCTCGCGCATGAGCGAACGATTGCGCAGCGAGTCGGTCCTCCAGTTCCTTCGCGAAGTGGAACTGCGGCTGCGAAGTCGCGGCGACAGCAGTTGGTGCAAGTGGATCGATGGTCTGCCGCTGGCGGTTGGCGGCTCCAGTGGAGATCCCGACGCACGATGTGGACGCGGCGCGGGGATGGTGGCCAAAGGCTATAAATTGCATGCGATCTGCGATGCGCGAGGCGGTTTCGACATCTGGCAGGTGACACCATTGAATGTCAATGAGAAGGTGGTTGCTCGGACCTTGTTGTCCGGCCTGGAAGGCGGCGGGTATGTCGTCGATGATGGTCAGTATGATTCCAACGCTCTCTATGACATCGCCGCAGAACGCGGCTTCCTGCTGGTGGCGCCGCATCGAAAGAATATCCAACCCGGGCACCAGCGGCAGAGCCCCTTGCGTCTGGTTGCCCGGCGATTGTTGGAACGGCCGTTTGGAGCGAGCCTGCTGCACGAACGTGCCGGCATCGACCGGATGTTCGGCCAGATGGGGAACTTCGCCGGCGGGCTTGGACCGTTGCCACGTTGGGTTCGTCGGCTGCATCGCGTCACGCTATGGGTTCAAGGAAAGATCAATCTTCAATGCGGCCAGACTGGTCAAAAACAAACGACTTACGGCATAGTCCGAAAAGGCTCTACAGTCCCAGGGCCTTCTTGACTTCGGCCCAAGGTTTGGAAGGTTCATCCCTGGCGGCGCGGACGGCGTCAAGGTCCAGCTTGTCTTCCAGCCGTTCCAGCAATTCCACGTCTTCCACGGGCACAAGGGCGAAAAGGTTCTTGCCGCGGCGTTCGACAACGACACGCTCGCCCCGAAGGCAAACGCGGTTGCCCAGGTCGGCCAGGTGTTCGCGGGCTTCGGTAATCGGCACGGTAGTCATGGTTGGCGCTCCAATCTATCGTTCTGTACGAATTGTACGTTGTTTCGTACGTTTCGGTGTCAAGACATTTCTTCGGTCACTTGACAGATTTACTTAACTTCAGCCGTCGCGCAGCGGGGGGGCTTCTGTTTTTACCGAACGCATAACAAAAAGGCCCGCCATTGCTGACGGGCCTTTTGATTTATTAGCGAACCTGTTTGCTACAGGCTGGCGACCTTTTCCGCGAGGTCGGCGGTGCGGCAGGAGTAGCCCCACTCGTTGTCGTACCACATGGTCACCTTCACCATGTCGCCGTCCATGACCAGCGTGTTGTTCGAATCGAAAATCGAACTGTGCGGATTGTGGACGATGTCGCTGGATACGATCGGGTCGGTTACGTACTCGATAATGCCCTTCATCGGGCCTTCGGCGGCGGCCTTGATCGTCTCGTTGACTTCTTCGATGTTGGTCTTCCTGGAGACAAGGACCGTCAGGTCGGTAATCGAGCCGGTGGGAATCGGCACTCGCAGTGCGAAGCCGTTCAGCTTGCCTTTGAGTTCCGGCATGACTTCGCCGACCGCGACAGCGGCGCCGGTGGTCGTCGGAACGATGTTGATTGCGCCTGCACGGGCTCTCTGCTTGCTCTTCTTGTGCACCTGGTCAAGGATGTTCTGGTCGTTGGTGTAGCCGTGGCAGGTGGTCATCAGGCCCTTCACTATGCCGAACTTCTCATGGAGAACCTTCGCCACCGGGGCCAGCGAGTTGGTGGTGCAGGATGCGTTGGAGATGCATTTGACGGCCGGCGTCAGCTTGCTGTCGTTTACGCCGAGGACGATCGTGGTGGCTGTGCCCTTCGTCGGGGCGGTGATGATCACTTTCTTTGCGCCGGCGTCGAGGTGGCTGTCGTAGCCGGCCTTCGCGTCGGTCTTGTTCGACGTGAAAATGCCCGTGCCTTCGATTACGACGTCGATGCCGAGCTTGCCCCACGGAAGCTTTGCGGGGTCTTTCTCGGAGAGAATCTTCACTTCCTTGCCGTTGACGACGAGGGCGTCCTGCTTGGCGACCACCTTGCCGGCGAATCGGCCCTGGGTCGAGTCGTACTTCAGCAGGTATGCCAGCATGTCGGCGTCCGTCAGGTCGTTGATCGCGACGACATTGAAACGCTCGGGCTCATCGCACATGGCCCTGAAAACCAGTCGGCCGATTCGGCCGAATCCGTTAATAGCTACTTTGACCGCCATTGATAATGCTCCTTTCAAGCTTGTTGTCGGGACAAAACACCTCGCCGGCGAGCGGTTTTTCGACCATTGCAACCTTTCCGAACCGCCGACTGGAGCAGTGTAGAGTATTTCCACCGGCCGTCAGTGTCAACTGCTTTTCTTGCCGCGGCGGCGCCAAAAACACCTTGGCAATCCGGCCGCAGCGGTGTAACGTAGTAAATCGTCTTATTGGTCATATCATACGATATTGCAGGAGCTGAGTTACCATGAGCAACGAAACTTCCGTATCTGTTCCGGCACGCGTGGAATGTCCTGCCGGCAGAGACCCCGCCGTGCGGCTTTTCATTCTCGCGGCGATGCTGCTTGCGGCCGGCCTCTATTGCTTCTATGACGCGTATATCAAGGAAGCTTATCCTTACGTGTCTTTCTCCGAAGATATTAACGGCTGGCTGACGTGGGCGTTCAATTACTACGGTCCGTACGTTTTCATTCCTCCGGCGATTATCATCATCATTCTGGCCCTTCTGTATCTGCGGCGGGTCATGGTCGCCGACGCCGAGGGCATCGGCTACAGGGGCAAGGCTAAAACCCCCTGGAGCGACGTCCAGTCGCTGGATGCCTCGAGGCTGGAATCGAAGGGCATTCTCGTGCTCAACTGCGCCGGCGGAAAGCGGATAAAGCTCGATTCCTGGAAGCTCCAGAACTTCCGCAATATAGTCGCGCTGGTCGAATCGAAGGTTAAAAAAGTCGAGGCCTGATTTTTTCGGCCGACGATGAGCAACTTGCGACATTGAACGCCGCCTTTGTCGGCCTTTTGCGGGCCGCTCGCTCGATTTCTGACTCATCCCCAGTTTTCATGGCTGAGTTCCTTTCGGAGTTCCCGCATGAGT
>CAZVYJ010000026.1:0-39694 GCA_964631565.1 uncultured Planctomycetaceae bacterium | reverse complement strand
TACACATCGGTTATGAATGCGCCAGTATAAAATCAAGTTTTTGGGATAGGTTCTTATTATTTTTCCCGTCTGTTCAAAAAGCATTACGGCACAAGCCCGCAGAAAAGCCGCCGTCGGCAGCAGCAGAAAGCAGGTTAGCGGCTGTTTTCAAGATATTGTGTTAAAATGATTAATGGCGGAAGACCATTGATTTGACTTATATCTGTTCAGCAGGGGATGGAATTTGTATGGATATGATAAAACAGTCTGAGAATGCCTCGTCGGAGCGGTTTCACGACCGGCCGAATAATCACAAGACCGAACCCGGGCGGGTTTTTCATCTTGATATGTACACCAAAGACCCGCAGACCGGAGCTTTCCGCGTTGAAGTTGCGGTGAGCAGCTACGAGGCCATCTTCAACGAGTGGGACCCGTCGCCGTACAAACGCCGCGACATAGCTCCGGACCTGCGGGAATATCTTAACGACTGCGCTCACGACATTCCGCTGCGGTTTCCGCTCAAGCTGGTGCTGTCGATACCGGCGCATCTCGTTGATACGGACAAGGAGTCGCATGTTCGGGAAGGTTTGAAGAACTATTTCGTCTTCGTCACCAAGATAATCCTTCGCCGCCTGCGAAGGCTGCGGCGCGAGGCGCTTATGTTTCTGTGCATGGCTGCGATTCTGCTGGTCTGCTTCAACCTGGCGGGCGGACTTCGCGAGAAAGGGCTGACATTCCAGCTTCTGCTGGACGGCGTGCAGATTGGAACGTGGGTGTTCGCATGGGAGGCGATTTCGGCGTTCCTGTTCGGCCAGCGGCGCATCAAACGCGAACTGGTGCGATGGCAAAGGTACGTGGATGCCGATATCGAATTTATCGCCGGGCAGGACAAGTCGGACAGCAAGATATGATGCTCATTCGTGGGCAAAATGACGGCGATGTTTTCAGTTCGCGGTTCGCGGCCGGCCTGCACTTTTCTGCATCGCGGCTGAACAGGAAATGTGCAGCGGTCGGCATGTCAGGCATCGCGGGAAAGTTGCGACGGGCCGGTTATGGTCGCGAGACGGCCCTGTTTGGCGGGTATTCAGGCTGACAGCGAACGGAAAAACATACTTTCGACATTTCTGTTTTTCTGGCACGAGGTTTGCCCATCAGTCTTTCGGTTGGATGTGAAATTAACCGGGACGTGGGCTTCGGCAATTTTAATTGTCATCAAGAAGATACGGTTTGGTTTGCAGCAGATATCAGCAGTGATTGCCGCCAATCGCTGCTTTTCGAGCCCACGGGTGGGTCTGGATGCACAGGGTTGGGATCCCGGTTTTTATCACGGATAACTCTAAGCAGTCGCAAATGACCCGATGCGGCTGCTTAAATTTTTTCACAAACTTTCAGCCACAGTTTTGTGCATGTTCATTTCGAATTTGATCAGGGGGTCGTCTTCTTCTGGACGACGATTTGCCGGCAATACCATATGCCGGATTGGTAGCCGGACTTCGAGTTGGCGAGTTCTGTTTGCGCATTCATGTCGCCGTGCGACCAGTCGGCATCCCAATGAGAGGACTTCGTATCGTGAAGTATCCAGTTGGCTTTGTCATCTGCGATGGCGGAGGCTTCTTCATGCGTGAATTCATATTTATTGACGAGAACTTCAGCCAGTGTGAAGCAGGCTGTGGTGAACGGATCCAGCCGCCACGGCTGATGGCCCTCATCAATTACCGCCTTCTCCATCTCAGCCAGTTCTTCCGAGGAATAATTAACGGTCGATTTATAGGAGTGCTCCGTGTGGCGGCAGCCGGCGATGAACACCGAAGCAACTGCGAAACACAGCACTGTCAGAAAGGTTCGTGTGTTTAGTATCGAAGAAAACATCGTTTTGTTCTGCCGATCAGGTTCGTTCATTGCTGCCGCTTTCCTGCCTCCAGCATATTTTCCCTGCCACCGGCTCTGCGTGTCAAATTTATTGTGGTTTCAATGGTTGCTGGAATCGGCAGCCGGATTGTCTCGTTGTGGAGAACCTTATTCATGATTGCATGGCGGGGGGGATATTGCTAGACTACCCCGTTTAAATCTTGCCTGACCTTTGTTGAATCCGGAACCGGTACAAGGAAGGAAGCGAAATGTTAAGTCCGAATAAACATCTGTTCACGAGTGAGTCCGTTACAAAAGGTCATCCAGACAAGGTCGCCGACCAGATATCCGACGCCGTGCTGGACAGCCTGCTGAAACACGACCCCTATGCCCGCGTGGCCTGCGAGACGCTTGTAACCACCGGTCTGGTCGTGCTTGCCGGCGAAGTGACGGTCCATAATGTAAAGGCCGAGAAAGCCCTGCAGAATGTTGAAGAAGTCGCCCGCCAGACCATCAAATCGATAGGCTATGACGATCCTTCAACCGGATTCGATTATCGCTCATGTGCCGTCATTCGCACGCTTCACAGCCAGTCCGCGGACATTTCCCGCGGCGTGACGGCCGGCAAGGGCAAGGAGCAGGGCGCGGGCGACCAGGGCCTGATGTTCGGCTACGCATGCAGCGAAACAAAAGAGCTTATGCCGATGACCATCCAGCTTGCGCACCACCTGACAGCCCGGCTGAGCGAAGCCCGCGAGAGCGGCGAGATCAAGTGGCTGAGGCCTGACGGCAAGAGCCAGGTCTCCATAGAGTACATCGATAAAGGCCCCAGCCGCATCGATACTATCGTGCTTTCGACCCAGCACACCGAAGAGGTGGTGAACCCTCGCACGGATGCGATGTCGGACAAGGCTCGCGAAATTCTCATCGCAAAGGTAATCAAGCCCGTAGTGATGGCCGAGGCCCCGCAGCTTTGGAACAATCGCATAAAGTTCCACATCAATCCGACCGGCAAGTTCGTAATCGGCGGCCCGCACGGCGACACCGGACTGACCGGCAGAAAGATTATCGTGGACACCTACGGCGGGCGCGGCGCGCACGGCGGCGGGGCGTTCAGCGGCAAGGACCCGTCCAAGGTTGACCGTTCAGCCAGCTACATGGCCCGCTACATCGCCAAGAACGTTGTCGCCGCAAAGGCGGCCGCCGTCTGCGAAGTCCAGCTTTCATACGCTATCGGCGTCGCCGACCCGGTCAGCGTGCTGGTTAACTGCAAGGGCACTTCCGTGGTTGACGAAGTAAAGGTCGCCAAGGCCGTCAGGGATATATTCCCCCTCAAGCCGAATGAAATAGTTACGCATCTGAATCTGCTGCGGCCTATTTATACGGAAACCGCCCACGACGGCCACTTCGGACGAAAAGGCTCGGCTTTCACCTGGGAAAAGACCGACAAGGTCGCCGAACTCAGGAAGGCCCTCAGGCTGTAAAAAAGGTTAATTGGCGAAAACGCGATATTAATCTTTGATTATGCCTGCAAGTGGTGTATACCCGTGAGCTTGTGTGTTGGAAATGTTTTCATGGTTTTGCAGCAGTGAGCAGTGGAGATAATGATGGCGGAGTTGACCAGCAGGGAGCGAGTTGCGCGAATCCTGAAACGCGAGCCGGTAGACCGGGTTGCCGTATATGAAGGTTTTTGGCCGGAAACCCTCAAGAAATGGTGCGACGAAGGACACATGAAGGAAGGCGAGTTGCCTGACGACCATTTCAATCTGGACATGCAGGGGTTCTGGCCTCTGAATGTGGTTAAGGCCAACCTGGATCATGTGGACGAAATAGTCGAAGAAACCGAGGAAACCAAGCTTGTCCGCGACGCCAACGGGGCGCTGCTTCGCTGGTGGAAAAACAAGGCCGGCACGCCGGAGCATGTCGATTTTCTCGTAAAGGACCGCGCGACGTGGGAAGAGCACGTCCGCCCGTACCTGGTCGATGAAAACCGCTATCGAGACAGAATCAATTTCGAAGAATACCGCCGGATCAAAAAGAAGTGCGCCGAGAAGGACCTGTTCTTCTACGCAGCCGCTATCAACGTTTTCGAGTGCATGCATCCCGTCTGCGGGCATGAATACATGCTCATGGGCATGGTGCTCGATCCCGACTGGGTCCGCGACATGGTGAAGGTTTTTTCCGAGCTGACCATGAACCTGTTCGAGATTCTCTTCGCCGAAGAAGGGCTGCCGGACGGCATATGGTATTTCGAGGACATGGGCTTCAAGGAGAAGCCCTTCATGTCTCCCGCGATGTACAAGGACATCATCTGGCCGGCCCACAAAAAGACGTTCGATTTCGCGAAGTCAAAAGGCCTGCCCGTGATGGTTCACTCATGCGGCTTCATCGAGCCGCTGGTGCCGGGGCTTATCGAGGCCGGCCTGGACTGCCTCCAGGCCATGGAGGTCAAGGCCGGCATGGACGTCCGCAGGCTGAAGCAGAAGTTCGGCGACAGGCTGAGCTTCATGGGCGGCATGGACGTGCGGACGATGGTGGCCAACGACCGAAAGGCTATCGAGGCGGAACTCCAGAGCAAGCTGCCCATCGTCATGAAAGGCAGCGGCTACATACTGCACAGCGACCACAGCATTCCGAACCAGGTTGAGTACGAAACCTACAAATTCTTCCATGACCGCGGCCTGGAACTCGGCACATACAAGTAAACTTCTGAAGATACGGATTAGACCTCAGCGCCGTCGGTCCAACACGGGCCGGCGGCGTTTTTGGTTTATTGTCGCCGCCGATTCATTCGTCCTCGCAAAACGGCCGGCATGCCGACGAACAGGATTGCAATGGAAGCCGGTTCGGGCACTGTCGTGAAATCTATCCCGGTGACGGTCTGAACCCAGCCCGTATAGTCCGTAACGGAAGTCAGCCCTCCGACGTCGCCGTAGTCTGCGTCCGTGGCGCCGTCGAAGGCGAGCAGGAACGAATTGACCCCGATTAGCCGGTACCGGCCGTCCACATAGACAAACGCACCGCCGCCGCTGTCGCCGGGGGCTATCATGTATTCGTATTCCAGCGCCGTATCCGAGCTCCACGGATAACCGTCGCTGCTGACGAGCGGATTGTCGAAATCGAACAGGAGAATCGATGCGTCATAGTCCGTGAAGGGCATGCTGCCCCCGGTTTTTTCAAGCAGGTTCTCGCCGGCATGCAGCGTTCCCCCTGATGACGTCGCTCCCGTGCTGCCCGTTCCGGTCTTGCCGTATCCGGAAAGGTAGACAGTCTGGTTGAGAAGGCTCTGCGTCGCGCCGGAATACAGCAGGACGGTTGATGCGTCTATATCGACATCGCCAAGATATATCAAGGCTATGTCGTTGCCTTTTGAGGCGTCGCCGGTCCACTCGTCGTAGACGTAGACCGCCGATGAAAAGTAGCTCGTTCCATTGATGGTGAAACTGAAGGTCGTCGAGCTTTCTGCGACATGGGCTGCGGTCAGAACCCAGCCGGCTCCAAGGTATGTCCCCGATGCGTACCCGCCGCTCCACGTTATTTTGCCCACGGCGTCGAGGACGTCAATGCCGGCCATCGCGGCGTCGTAGGCTGCGTATGTCTTACCCGAGACAATGGTGCCGGCCCGGCAGAGCGAAGGAGCCATTGCGAGGCACAACACGAGAACAAACCGGCGATACAGGGATACCTCTCTCATGCAAATAACCTCCCTTTCGGGCTGCGGTTACAAATCCGCCCCAGCCGTCATGAAACTGCGGTGCGGACTGAGCGTTTATTGCGGCCGTGCTGCCATAAACCGTCTGTCCATATTCAAGTCGCAGCAGGCAAACGGAATACAACCGGTCAGGAAGGAAAAGGTTTTTAAAATATGAACGGTGATGAAGGGGGAGAAAACCCGGAATACCACATTGCCGACTGAGTGACTCGTGTTAACTCAGAACAGAATTGAGTTCGTCCTTGTGCTCGATGACCCAGGCCACTTTTCGCTGAATCATCTGCAGGAAGGGGAATCCGTCGATTCGCCCGAATGTTCCCGTCGCGGCAATGGGGAGGACTGCCTCGGCGATCATCGCTTCGCACATCAGCATCGGAATCGACTGCAGTTCGCGTTTTGATATCACGTTGACCGAGTCGTATCCCATGACGAACCGCTTGAAACGGGCCATGTCCACGTACGCCGGCCATTTGGAAGTGTCTTCGCCCCCGCCGATAATCGAGAACTGCAGCGCACCGTTCGCCAGGTCGATTACCCGCTGCTGAAGCCTCGCCGCATCGTAGTCTATGACGGCGACCACGGTCTTGTCGCGGAACAGCATGTTGCCCGGATGCCAGTCGCCGTGAACTATCTGCTGAGGCCAGTCTTTCAGGCCGAGGGCGTTGACCTCGGCGGCGCACTGCTTGTAGGCCGTCTCGAGATATTCGACGGTCTGCGATATTTCTTCAGTCGAGGGCCGCGTCTCGATCGGCAGCGAGCTTACGGTGTTGCGGATGGCCTGATGAATGGCCTTGGCGTCGTGATAGCTGCCGGTGGGCGGCATGTAATCGCTGCGGAAACTGCTGAGCAGCTTGTTGTAGAGGCCCAGAACCCTGCCCGCGCTCATCGTCGCGTCCAGCGAGCCGTCGTAGCTGCCGCCGGAAATGAATTCGAAAAGCTCGTATATGTTGTCTTCGTACACGAGCAGCGAGTTGTTGTCGTCGCGGGTTCCGATAAGGTGGGGCAGCGGAAAATTCTGCTGCGCCAACGACAGCTGGAGCTGGTGCGTGAACGCGACTTTGGTAAGGTCGTTTTTACCCTTGGCCCGGCGTTTGAAAAGGAACTTGCCTTTCTGGGCGTCGATGACCACCTTGGGCGCCCGCCGCGAACCGCGGGGGAATTCCTGTATCTTCTTTATGATGCCGAGGTCATAGTGGCTGAGGCAGATCGCCAGTTCCTCGGCGGCAAATTTTTCGTAACCATTCGCCATGAGCGGTCAAGCGACTCTTCAGGAATCGCGTTGAATCCCTATAGAACAAGAAACGCCGGATACTTGCATCTTACCGGCTGGAACGGGTTTGTCAAACGATGTATGGGCTTTGTATCGGGATTTGTCCGTATTTACATCAGGGGTCGAAACCATATTATTGCGATGTCAGTCTTTAGACCATGTTTCGGCCTTTTTCAGAAGCTCGCGAGCCTCGTCCTCGGTTTTGGCGAATGTGTCGATGAACAAGCCCTTCACGGAAAGGTTTTCAAGTGCGGTCCGGACCTGCTCGGGCGGCACGGAGATGTAAAGGCCCTTGCCTTTCGCCTGGACCTTTTTCAGGACGTCCATGTAGTGCAGCACGCCCGGCTTGCCGGCGCCGGGAAGTATCTGCAGGGCGTTCAGCCGCGGCAGTTCGCACAATGCATCTATGTGATTGAAGTTGCCCACGCCGTCGACGTGGTGGATCGAGTGTGTTAGAAATTCCGTCTGGATTTCCAGCGCCGGCAGGAAAATATCGCGGAACATTTTGGGCGATATCATGTAAGCGAAGTCGTTCTGTGTCGCGTAAAATTTTCCCGGCGACCAGAGGCAGAACCAGCCGGCCGACCCTTGGTTAACATCGCGGACTATCTCGTAGAACCGGTCGAAGATTTCGCACCACATCTTCATCAGGTAGATTTCGGCGTCGCGGACCACTTCAGGCCGCTCGACAAGGTCGATAAGCAATTGCTCCGTTCCGCGAAGCCACGCGAGCGTGTCTCCGCAGCCGCCGAACGCGCCGGTTGCGACAAGGCTTTTGCCTCGCGCCTGTTTCACCCCGTGGCGGAGAAGTTTCAGGGCGAACTGGAAGTGCGGCTCGTTCTCGTCGAGCTTTATGTCGAAGATGTCTTCGAGCGGCCTGTCGGCCAGCAGCGGTTCAATCCAGCCCGTCTGGCGGTTCAGCGTGATTTTGCATCCCATGAAGACGGCCTGAGTCTTGTTGCCCGGATAGCCGCCGTTCCAGAGCGGCAGGGCTTCGCCGCCGAAGAATGTGCGCGAACAATCGTACTCGCGGCAGGCGGATATGTAGTCCAGGTCGGTCCAGATTTCCTCGTCCTTTTCGGGTTCCGGCGGGCGGGAGACGGCCGGAGGGTTCTTGCGCGGCGCCCAGACGGACATCGCGCAGCGGTCAATGATTTCACCCTGCCACCATGCCCGGTAGCGCTGCATGGCCTGGTCCCAGTCTTCCTTGTATAACAACGACATGGTCTGTATCCTTTCAGGAAACTTCAACGCGGGATTTTCTCACCGGTTCCTGCCGATGTCACAACAAATCAGAGGCAACTTGGCTGAAATGTGCAAAATCCTTATAATCCCCGGAAGCCATGAAACTGTTCATTACTGCCGATCTGCATTACGACGTACCGAGGTCTCGAAAGCCGACCGAAAAACTGGCGGACGAGGTGCGCTCGCTGGCCCGGCAGGGCGATGTGCTGGTGCTGGTCGGCGACACGGCCGGGGCCGATTTGAATCATCTTGGCGACTGTTTGCGGCTCTTTGCGGATATGCCTGCTAAAAAACTGCTCGTGCCGGGCAATCACTGCCTGTGGTGCGGAAACGGCGAAACTTCCATCGAACGCTACGAAATGCTCATTCCGCAGGCTGCTGCGGCGGAAGGATTTACGGTACTCGACCACGAACCGGTGGTGCTCGACGGCGTCGGGCTTGTCGGCTCGGTGGGCTGGTACGATTACGGTTTTCGCTACGAGTCGCTCGGCATACCGCTGGATTTTTACCGAGCCAAGCTCACTCCAGGCGCGGCGGAATACCTGGGCGGCGAGTACGAAGAACTTGTCGCACGCCATCGCGACGTGCTGACGGAGCATCACATGTCCATGGGCACGCGGTGGGGCGACGGCCGATGGGCCAGGCTGACAATGACCGACGAACAGTTCGTCGAACTATTGGCCGATCGGCTTGCCGGGCAGTTGCGGGAAACCGCCGCGAGGGCTGACAGGATAATCGCTTTCATACATCACCTGCCGTTCGCCGCACTCGTGCCTCAGGACCGGCCCGACCCGTTCGCGTTCGCGGCCGCCTATATGGGGTCAGGGCGTTTCGGCGAGGTGCTGCTCGACTGCCCCAAGGTCACGCATGTTTACTGCGGGCATTCGCACTGGCCGATGCGCTGCCGCATGGGCCGGCTCGAAGTTGTCAACATCGGCAGCACTTACAAAGAAAAGCGGCTCGAAATACTCGATCTTCAGGAACACAAATGAAAATCGTCATCGCACCCGATTCGTTCAAGGAATGCCTGTCTGCCGGCGATGTCGCCGAGGCTGTTGCGGCCGGAGCGAAACGCGCCTGCCGCGACGCCGAGATAGACATCTGCCCGATGGCCGACGGCGGCGAGGGAACCGTGGAGGCCATGGTCGCTGCGACCGGCGGCGAAATACGCACGGTAAAAGTCACCGGCCCGCTCGGCGAGAGCGTCGAAGCTCATTTCGGCCTGCTTGGCGGCGGGCGAGCGGCGGTTATCGAGATGGCCGCGGCATCCGGCCTTGAGCTTGTCCCGCCCGCGAAACGCAACCCGATGCTCACTACGACGTACGGCACGGGCGAGCTGATTCTGGCGGCGCTCGACGCCGGCGCGAAGGAAATTGTCATCGGCATTGGCGGCTCGGCGACGACCGACGGCGGCTGCGGCTGCGCACAGGCGACCGGCGTTAAATTCCTCGACGCTCGCGGCAAGGTGATTTCCCGCAGACTCGCAGGCGGAATGGTGGGCGATATTGCGGACATAGATGTTACCGGCCGCGACAGGCGAATCTCCGCGGCGAACATCCGCGTGGCGTGCGACGTGACAAATCCGCTTACGGGTCCGCGCGGCGCAGCCTGCGTCTATGGCCCGCAGAAGGGCGCAACGCCGGAAATGGTCAAACAGCTCGACGCGAACCTGGTCCATCTCGCGGCCGTCATTCGCAACAGGCTGAAGCTTGACGTTGAACATCTGCCCGGCGCCGGTGCTGCCGGCGGGCTTGGGGCGGGGCTTGTCGCCTTTGCGGGCGCGAAGCTGCAGCACGGCGCGAGCATCGTGGCCGACGCCATAAGCCTTCGCAAAAGGCTCGCCGCCGCCGACCTGTGCATCACGGGCGAGGGCAGGTACGACTCGCAGAGCGCATCGGGCAAGACGGCCTACACCGTCGCGCAGATTGCTCGCCAGGTCGGCGCCGCGGTAATCTGCATACCCGGCCAGGCCGACGGCGACGCGGGACGGGACATGTTTGCGGCAATCGCACCGCTGGTCGCCGGCGAAGTCACGCTCGCCGACGCGCTCGCCCGCCCGGCCGAGCTGCTCGCACGCCGGGCTGAGGAGGCGGTAAGGGCTTTTATATCGCCAAGGCGTAGAAAACAGTAGAAAGTAGCCCGCCGCCGGGGTACCTTGCGGCGGAATGCTATAGGCAGCAGGAATATTGAGGCAGTCATGGATCATTTTGAGTACAGGAACGGAAAGCTGTTTTGCGAAGCCGTGCCCGTGGCGGACATCGCCGCCAAGGCCGGCACGCCGGTTTACATTTATTCGTCGGCGACGCTGCGCCATCACTACAGGCAGATAGCCGCCGCGTTCGCCCCCCTGAAAACGACAATATGTTTCTCCATCAAATCGCTGGCGAACATCAACATATTGAAGCTGCTGGCGGCTGAGGGCTGCGGGTTCGACGTGGTTTCCGGCGGCGAGCTTGCCCGCGCTCAGGCGGCCGGCGCCGACTGCAAAAAAATCGTCTACGCAGGCGTCGGAAAGACGGACCGCGAAATCAACGAGGCGATCAAGGCCGGCATCGGCCTTTTCAACGTCGAGTCGGAAGCGGAGTTCGAGAACCTTTCGCGCCTCGCAGCGGCGGCCGGCAGGGACCGAAAAGTGCGGGCTGCGCTGCGGGTCAACCCGGACGTGGACCCGAAAACACACCGCTACACCACGACCGGCAGGAAGGAAACCAAGTTCGGCGTGGATATCGAGCGGGCGGAGCGGTTTTTCGATGCGTACGGCCGGGACGCGAACGTGCGGCTGGACGCCGTGCACCTGCACATCGGCTCGCCGATATACTCGCCCGAGCCGTACGTCGAGGCGATTGCCAAGACGCTCAGGATGATAGACCGTCTCCGCGGCAGGGGTTTTGAGGTGCGGACGCTCGACATCGGCGGCGGCTTCGCGGCCGACTACGAAACCGGCAGAAGCCCGCTTGCCGACGATTACGCCGGGAAAATCGTCCCGCTGCTGAAGAATGCGAATCTGGAAATCATCGTCGAGCCCGGCCGGTCAATCGCCGGCAACGCAGGCATACTGCTCTGCAGCACGCTCTACATCAAGCAGGGCGGCGACAGGCAGTTCGCGATAGTGGACGCGGCCATGACCGACCTCATCCGCCCCGCGCTTTACGAGGCTGAGCATTTCGTGTACCCGGCGTCGCTTCCGGCCGGCCAGGCGGCGCCAAAGCGGCAAATCGGTTTTGAAGCGCCCGGCGGCGTGAAGATGGACATCGTCGGCGGCGTCTGCGAGACGAGCGACTTTTTGGCCAAGGACCGCGTCCTGCCGCCGGTGAAGCGAGGCGACCTGATTGCCGTATTTACGGCCGGCGCTTACGGGTTCGTCATGTCCAGCCAGTACAACTCCCGCCCGCGGGCGGCCGAGGTGCTGGTCGACGGCGACAAGTGGCGAATCATCCGCCGCCGCGAGACATACGACGACCTGTTCACAGCCGAGCTGAATATTTAAATTGTTGTTCCGGGTGGCGGCCTTCCCAAGCCGCCACCGATATATGGTCTAAAGTAACCCTGTCTGCGGCAGCTTGGGAAGGCCGCCGCACGAAGAAACTTTAAGTAAACCTAAGCCGACGGAACCGCCTCAAGCAGTCCGCGGGCGAAGGAAATGTTTGCCGATGCATGGGCGACCGGGTCTTCGCCCGTCGGCACGTCCACGATGACCCAGCCGTCGTAGCCGATAGCAAGCAGTGCGTTGGCCAGCGCCCGCAAATCCGCGTGGCCCTCGCCGAGCGACACGCTGTAATCGGGCGGCTGGCCCTCGACGATGCGGACATCCCGCATGTGGACGACCGCGATGGCGTCCCGGCCGAGGTCGCGCACGCCGTCCGCCACGTCGAGTTTGCGGGCCGACGTCGAGCCGGCGTCGAAGCACAGCTTGACGTTCGGCGGGTCGCCGAGCCGGTCCAGCAGAAGCCGCATCTGGCTGAAGTTCAGGCCGCATGCCACCGCCAGCGTGACGCCGGCGGATTCGGCATCTTCAGTAAGCTCCATGATGGCGTCGCACGCCCGCTGGAAATCGGACTCGACTTCAATGAGATTCTTTCCGAAGAACGGGATGCTCACGAAAGACGTGCCTATCTGATTGGCCACGGAGATCGCCCTGATAATTTCTTCCTGCGTGGCTGCGATGACCTTGGCGGCGCCGGTAAGCGCGGGTTTCTGGCACATCCATGACAGGCAGAGCGACGGCACAACGACGCCGCTGCTCTCGATGAGGGCCTTTAGCTCCTGAGGGTACTGCTTTTTGCGGAGTTCTTCCATCTGGCCGGCCGTGGCGTATCGCAGCTCGATGCCGTCTGCGCCGCACTGCGCCGCTCTCAGAAATGTTTCGATAAGGCTGCACTTGCCGAGCGAGTTCTGCACTATGCCCAGTTTCATTTTACCGCTCCCATAATCTGCGGATGTTTACGGTGCAATGCTTACTGATATGCATATCAGCCTGTCGTCGCCGTTGGCTGTCAGTGTATGCCTTTCGTCGTGTCCGACGGATACAAACTGCCCGGCGGAGAGATCGGCCGTCTTGTCGGCGGTCGTCAGAGAAGCCGTGCCTTTGATAATGTAATACGCGCACTCGGTCGAAGACACTTTCAACTGCTGGCCGGGCTCCATGCATATCAGCTCGGACTGCAATTCATTGTTCTTCGCAAGCTGCACACGCTGCGGTTTGGCTGAACCAAAACGCACTTTCGATATAGCGTTCACACACTCCATGGCTGTTCCTTAAAAGCTGCTCCCACATGCACGCTGTACGGTCAGCCCACGGTTATTCCCTGGAAGGTCGGGATTCCCAGGTTAAAGAAATGAACTTATATTTCTTACTTATTATTATGCTCTTAAGCGGGTCGCTTTTCAACGGCCAAGAGCGTATATTGCATATTTGCAGAGGTTTGCCTGCCGGATGGGCCTGCCGGCCCGCTCGGTTGAGGAATGACGATGAAAATAGCATTGGCACAAATTAATCCGATTGTCGGGGACATTGCCGGCAATTGTGAAAAAATAGTTGCCCGCATTGCCGAGGCACGGCAGACGGGGGCGGACCTCGTCGTGTTCGGCGAGTTGTCGGTTATCGGATATCCGCCGCGGGACCTGCTGAGGCGGGAACGCTTCGTGGCCGACTCCGTGGCGGCCGTCGAAAAGCTCGCGGCCCGGTGCAGGGGCATAGCGGCCCTTGTCGGCTACGTAATGCCCACGCCCGTCGCTCAGGGACGGCCACTGCAGAACGCCGCGGCGCTGCTGGCGGATGGTAAGGTGAAGCACGTACACGTCAAGGCGCTGCTGCCGACGTACGACGTTTTCGACGAGACGCGGTATTTTCAGCCCGGCCCGGAGGCCGACTGCATCGAATTGTGCGGGCGGCGGGTAGGCCTGAGCATATGCGAAGACCTGTGGGACGCTGAGGCGCTAGGCAGGCAGCTTTACGGGTCGGCCCCGATTGAGCATCTCGCAAAGAACGGCGCGGAAATAGTCATAAACATGGCCGCCAGCCCGTACCAGATGGGCAAGGCCAGGCTCCGCGACGAACTTTTCGCTCGCCAGGCGAAACGCAGCGGGGCGGCTGTCGTCTACGTCAATCAGGTCGGCGGCAACGACGAGCTTGTCTTTGACGGAGGCAGCTGTGTCGTTTCTGCCGGCGGCAAGGTTCTGGCCCGGGCGAAAAGTTTCGAGGAAGACCTGCTGATTGTGGACATGGCCGCTGCGGCCGGTCGATGCGAACCGGTCGCCGACGAAATAGCCCGGCTTTCGGCTGCTATAAAGCTCGGCCTGCGGGACTACGTCTGCAAGTGCGGGTTCAAAAGCGTCGTGCTCGGCCTGTCGGGCGGGATCGACTCGGCCGTCGTCGCCACCCTCGCCGCCGACGCGATAGGCCCGAAAAACGTATACGCACTGGCCATGCCGAGCAGGTATAGTTCCGACCACAGCCTCGCCGACGCCGAGGCGCTGGCGAAGAACCTCGGAATAAACTATTACGTCGTTCCGATAGAGCCGATGCACGCAGCCTACGAAAAATCGCTGGTTGACATACTCAGTTCCGGCCAAGCCGACGTCGCCGCCGAGAACATCCAGGCCCGCATTCGCGGCAATCTGGTGATGGCGATGAGCAACGCGGCCGGCCATCTGGCGCTGGCGACCGGCAACAAGTCCGAGCTGTCCGTGGGCTACTGCACGCTGTACGGCGACATGGCGGGCGGACTTGCGCCCATAGGCGACGTGCTGAAAACCGTTATTTACCGCCTTGCCCATCAGCTTAACGCCGAAGCGCCGGGGCAGAGGATTCCCGAAAGCACGCTCATCAAGCCGCCCAGCGCGGAACTCAAACCGAATCAGTTCGACCAGGACAAGCTGCCGCCTTATGATGTGCTTGATGAAATTCTCCGCCGCTATATCGAGCAGGATATGACGGCTGACCAGATTATCGCCGACGGGCTTGATGAGCAGACTGTCATGCGGGTAATCCGTATGGTTGACCTTGCCGAGCACAAGCGCAAGCAGGCGGCTCCGGTGCTGAAGGTTACCGCCAGGGCGTTCGGTACGGGGCGGCGGATTCCCATCGCACAGCGTTATCGCTGCCGGGAGGACAAATAGTGCAGGTTCTTTGCGGTTATTGCGGAATGGCGAACGAAGTGGACGAGTCCCTCAAAGGCTCCACGATTACCTGCACGTGCTGCCGCAGGGAAATTACGGTTCCGAATCTCGATCAGGAGCCCGAAGCTCCTGCAGAGCAGTCCGAAGGCGGCTTCGCCGATGTCGCCATCCAGGCGATGCAGGAGAAAATTCGCGTTATCTGTGCATCATGCAAGAGGGGGCTGAAGGTCCCCGTTCGCATGGCCGGCCGCAAGGCGACCTGCCCGGGCTGCGGAGAGAGAATCAGGATTCCGCATCCCCACGAGGATGAGGACTTCGAAATAGCACAGATAACAGAGAGAAATCGGGACGAAAGCGACGACGCCGGCCTCATCGAACTGATAGACGACTTCAAAGCTGTCGCCGCCGCTGATAAACCGAAATCGCCGCGCCGCGAAATAAAGCAGTACGGAATGTTCTGGTCGCTCCTGATTGTCGGCTGCATTATCGTCGCCGTCGGGCTGTTCGCCTTGTCGGCGCTGATGAACCGTAAAGACAGTTCTTCGACCGCGACTTCACCGAAACAGGACACCCCAAAGGTCGATAATGCCGTCAAGCCGCCGACTTCTCAGACGCAGACTGATAAGACCGGGCAGACTGAAACATCGGCCAGCCTGACATCCTCAACACAGGAGAACAAGGAAGATGGAAGCGTAGTGGTTGTGGTCGACGACAGTCAGCCGCCGCCCGAGCCTGCGACGTGCAGGATGGTTTCTTCAAAGGCGGACATGTTCATCAGCGACGGATACCTTCCCGCCCAGCCCGGCAGGCTGTACTGGAAGGTGGCTGTCGAGATCAAGGCCGGCACGTCGCCGCTTGTGCTCAAGCCTTACGACGGAAGCGTGAAACTTGTCGTCGGCGATCTGGCGTATCTCGCCCTCGGGCTTGCCGGAGATGGTTCCGCAATGCCGGCGAAGGCCGTTCAGAAGGAAATCCGGCTCGAGCCGAAAAACTCCGGAACATTCACGTTCATTTTCGACGTTCCGCAGACGATCGAGTCCGGCAGCGTGGTTGTCGGCGATATCGGCACAATCGCCACCGGAAAAATGCAGCCGCTGGCCGGTATGGGCGACAAACTGCCGGTCGGCGAGTTTGTCGAAGTCCAGCCTCGGAATCTCAAGCCGCTGCTGCGTGATCCTGTTATGGCCGCCATACAGTCGGCCGATACGAACCGGATGGTAATTTCGCAGAGGCGGGACGGCGTGGACGTTTCATTCCCCGACGCCGGAGTAAACGGCCAGGCCAGGTCGCTGGGCGGCGGGTTATACGCAGTCGAGCTTGCGACGGATGAAGCGAAGCTTTCAGCCAAGCTGCGTCTCGTTCCGGGCGGGGATACGATGATATTGTATCTCAAGGACCAGCCGTTCCATCAGATAACGTTCAAAAGGAAGTAACCGCAGCCATGTCCCAAATCTCCGGATCGCGCAAATTCAAGTTTATCGGCTGTGAAATCGTCTATCGCGAGGCGTGCTATCTCGCGGCGGTCGGGCCTCATCATGTCGATGTGGAGTTTCTCCGCAAGGGTCTGCACGACCTGGAGACGGCCGACATGGTCGCAAAGGTGCAGGCGACCATCGACGCGGTTGACCGCGACGCCGGCTACGAGGCGATTTTGCTCGGCTACGGCCGGTGCAACGACGGACTGGCCGGCGTGCAGGCAAGGGATATCCGGCTTGTCCTGCCGAGGGCGCACGACTGCATCACGTTTTTCTTCGGTTCGCGGGCGGCCTACAGCGAGTATTTCAACGAGCACCCGGGTACGTACTACATGACGACCGGCTGGTCGGAGAGAAATGACTTCGAGGAGGGCGGGTACGCCCAGCCCGCATACGGCCGGACCGGCGTTATGGGCAAGCTGGGCCTGGCGGACAGCTACGAAACCCTGGTCGCGAAGCACGGGAAAGAAAACGCAGACTACATAATGGCGACGCTCGGCGACGGGCTGAAAAACTACTCCAATATGCTTTACCTGAAGATGGGTGTCTGCGATGAGACGCCGTTTATCGACGAGGCTCGCAAATTCGCCGCGGAGAAGGGGTGGAGCTTCTCCCTGCGCGACGGCAACATGTTGCTGCTGAGAAAACTTTTCACGGGCGAGTGGGATGACGATTTCCTGATTGTTCCCCCCGGCGGAAAGATAGTCGCACGCAACGACGAACGCATCGTGGATGTGGAGTAGTCCGCAGATTACACAAAAAATCAAGAGTATGATTCACGCGGCGATCTCTTATAGATTGCCGCGTTTTTTATAATTCGGGAAATTCGTGTAATCTGTGGGCTATAAACGTCTCAGATGGAATCCGCCGTCCACGTTGATTACCTCTCCTGTTGAGAAGCTCAGCATGTCCTGCGCGATGGCCGACACCGCGCGTGCCACGTCGGCGGGGCGGCCCCAGCGGCGGATCGGCGTCAGGCCCTGTTCGATGAGGGTGTCGTACATCGCGTGGGCTGCGTCGCCCGGCCCGGTCGAAAGCAGCCCGGCCCGTATTTCGTAGACGCTTATGCCGTGCTCGCCGAGTCGGTCGGCGAAAAGCTGCGTCATCATCGACAGGCCGGCCCGGCTGATGCAGTGCGGGCCGTGGTCAACGCTGGTCGTGTAGCTGGTTATCGAATTGAGCGTCACTATCCTGGGATTTTCGATTTCGCCGGCCTCGACGAGGCGGACCATCTCGTTGGCGACGAGCTGCGTCAGGAACAGCGTCGATGTCAGTCCCGTGTCGATTACTTCCCGGTAATCGTCTTCGGAGACTTCCAGCAGGTCGATGGCCTTCGGAGGCTTGCCGGTTGCGCTGTTGACCAGCATGTCTATGCGGCCGAATTCGTCGAGCATCTCCTCGACGAGTTTATTGCGGTCCGCTGCTGATGCCAGGTCGCAGGCAGCGGCGGTGACGTCGATTTCTATTTTGTCCTGTTTCGCGTCGGCGAGCAGGTCGGCTGCGATTTCGTCGGCGTTTTCGCCGGCCCCGGAGTGCTGCAGGAACAGATTCCAGCCCTGCCTTGCCAGCTCCGTTGCTACGGTAAGCCCCAGGCCGCTCGTGCCGCCGGTGATGAGTGCCGCTCGTTTAACTTGGTCATCCATGGCCGAATCTCCGCAGAATATCCTGCGTATTTATCGGCCTTATCGCCCGCGGTTCATTGGTGAACTTGAGCGGCAATTCGGACTGCTACCTGACGTCTCTGGGATCGGTGATTTTTCCTGTCAGTGCGCTGGCGGCTGCCGTCAGCGGGCTGGCGAGGTAAATCTGAGCGTCCTTGCTGCCCATTCTGCCGGGGAAGTTGCGGTTGGTCGTCGAGACCACCGTAAGCGGCTGGTTGGCCCGGCCGAACGTGTCCTGCGGGCCGCCAAGGCATGCGGCGCACCCCGCCGGGCCGATTTTGCAGCCGGCCGCGGCGAATATCTCGCGCAGCGACTTTCCGCCGACCTTGCAGCGGTCCAGGTCCATGTCGACCTCGACCGTCGCGGGGACGATGAACGTTTCGACGGCGACTTTCCTGCCGGCGAGCAGCTTGGCGGACTCGACGAAGTCGGTGGTCTTGCCGCCCGTGCACGAGCCGATATAGCTGCGGTCGATTTTCACGTCGGCCAGTTCCCTTGCCGTCGCGCGCTTGTCGGGCGAATGCGGGCAGGCGAGCGTCGGGGCGATGTCGGCTGCGTTGAACTCGTAGACCTTTTCGTATTCCGCGTCGGCGTCGGAGTAGACGCATTCGAACTTCGGGGCGTTTTTGGCGGCCCGGCTGCGGACGTATTCGAGCGTCTTTTCGTCCGGCGCGATTATGCCGTTCTTGCCGCCGGCCTCAATGGCCATGTTGCAGATGGTCATGCGCTCGTCCATGTTCAGGCTCATTACGGCGTCGCCGGCGAATTCCATCGCGCAGTACGTCGCGCCGTCGGTTCCGATTTCGCCGATGGCGTGCAGGATGAGGTCTTTGGCCATCAGGTAAGCCGGCATCTTGCCGTTGAAGACGAATTTCAGGCTCGGAGGCACTTTCAGCCAGAGCTTGCCCGTGCCCATCGCGAAGGCTGCGTCGGTGTTGCCTATGCCTGTGGCGAACTCGCCGAACGCGCCGTGCGTGCAGGTGTGGCTGTCCGTGCCGAGCAGTATTTCGCCCGGTCGGGTGTGGCCGTTCTGAGGCAGTGCGACGTGGCAGACGCCGCGATAGCTCGTCGTCGCCGGATCGTCGTAAGGCTGAGGCATGCCGTCGCAGCCGGTCTTGATGAAGTCCGGGTCGTAATAATGCCTGATGCCCTGGGCCGCGACGAACTCGCGCAGAATTTCCACGTTGCGGTGCGCCTTGGGGTCGGCGGTGAATATGTAGTGGTCGGGAATGATGACGACCCGCTCCGGGTCGAAAACCTTCGCGCCGTCGCCGAACTCCTCTTTGAATATGCCGATGGTGCCCGGTCCGCACACGTCGTGCGTCATCAGGATGTCTATATTGCACCAGATATTCTCACCCGGCGACACCTTGCCGCGCCCGGCGTGCCTCGCGAGTATCTTTTCCGTAATTGTCATGCCCATGGTCCGATTCCTGTCACAATGGAACACGGCATGTTACGCCCTTTGCGGCGGCGATTCAACGGCGTTGTGGATTTGTGCCGGCAAAACGCCGGTTCCAGGCGGTTCACTCACGCGGTTCATCGGGGATATCCAGGTCGTTATTCCGGCTGTCCTGGGCCTGGAGCCAGTCTTTCTGCGTCAGGCTGTACACTCTGGAAGGCGCCAGAATCGCTCGCAGCGTATTGTCGTCAGGCCGCTGGTAGCTTTCCCTGTCCGTTCCGGCGGGGGCGAAGGCCTTGATTACCACGCTTGCGCTTCTGCCGTTCACATCGTTCAGCAGGACCGAGTCGCTTATCATGACGCTGAGGTCGCTGAGCGAAAGCGACGCGATATCAACGGGGCAGCCTGCTACCGTCACGAGTTTTCTGCCGTCTTTGGACTTTACGACCCCCAGAAGCGGTTCATTTGTCGGAGATGGCTCGACTATTTTGAACGCCATCGGCAGCGTGTAGGTCTTGTTTTTCCAGACCGCCGTATGGCTGTGCGCAGCCAGCCAGTCCGGCGGGCCGTACAGGTCCAGCATGACATAGTTATCGGTGTAATTTTCGAGCGTATCCTCGCCGCTGCGGGACAGCGTATACCAGACGATCGCTGCGACGGCCGCTACGGCAACTACAGCCGCTATGATCAGATATTTTTTATTCATCCCTGACATGTCCTTGTTTGTTCCTGATAGATTGCTTTGGTAAATGATGCTCAGTTGCTGCAGGAAACTATCGCGTCTGCGAGGCCTTCTATAGTATGCGGCTCGGCGACGACGGTGGGCGTCAGGCCGGCTGCGGAAAGCGTCTCGGCCGTAACCGGGCCTATTGCGGCAAGCCGGACGCCGGAAAGGTTCACGTCGCCGGCTGACTTCAGAAGCGCCAGAAAATTCTCGACAGTCGATGATGATGTGAACGTTATCCAGTCAACCTTGCCGGCCCGGAGGGCTTCGACTGCCCGCTGCGGCAGTGCGGCGGGGCGGGCGGTGCGGTAAATCGCGACTTCCTCGACCTTGGCTCCGGCGGCGCGGAGAATATCGCCCAGCATGCCCGTTGCGATGTCGGCCCGCACGAGCAGAACCCTGCCCGAGCCTGCATCGGCTGCGACGAGGGCTTCGCCAAGCGCGGCGGTTGTGAACTCCGCCGGAAGCAGGTCCGCCGTGATTGATCGCCGCGAAAGCGCCTCGGCGGTTGCGGGGCCTACTGCGGCAATCTTCACGCCGGCCAGCGTTCGCGCGTCCATGCCGCGCGCGACGAGATGCGACATAAGCGCCTCCGCACCGTTCGGCGATGTAAGCACAAGCCAGTCGAAATCACGCAGCCGGGCGAGTGCGGCGTCGATCGGCGCAGCATCTTCCGGCGGAGATATCTCTATGGTAGGCGCTTCTATCACGTCGGCGCCGAGCGCACGAAGTTTCTGCGACAGCTCCGACGCCTGCTGCCGCGTGCGGGTAACCATGATTGTTCGGCCGAACAGGGGCAGCTGCTCGAACCATGAAAGTTTCTCCCGCAGCGAAACTACATCGCCGACAATCGTCAGCGCAGGCGGCTTGATGTCGGCAGCTGCGGCCCGCTCGGCGATGGCGGCGAGCGGGGCGACTACTGTTCTTTGATGCGGCGTCGCGGCATCCTGCACGACGGCAGCCGGTGTGTCCGGCGACCGGCCGGCCTGAATCAGCCGCTCGGCGATCTCGCCCAGCCGGCCGACGCCCATGTAAAAAACAAGCGTGTCAAGTTTCGCCAGCGAATCATAATCTATAACCGATTCCGCCTTGGCCGGGTCTTCGTGCCCGGTGACAAGCGCCACGGTCGATGCGCACCGCCGGTCGGTAAGCGGTATGGCCGCGAAGGCCGCCGCAGCGGCCGCCGCCGTAACGCCGGGAACAATCCGATAGGGCACGCCGGCCTTGGCGAGGGCTTCGGCCTCCTCGCCGCCCCGGCCGAATATCAAGGGGTCGCCCCCCTTGAGCCGGACCACCAGCCGGCCCTGGCTGCATTTTTTTATGAGAAGGGCGTTTATCTCGTCCTGGCTGGCGGCGGGCCGGCCGGGCTGCTTTCCGACGTAGATTTTTTCGGCGTCCATGCGGCAGATTTCAAGCAGCCGCTCCGCCGATAACCTGTCGTAAATAACGGTGTCAGCTTGGCTTAGCCAATTGGCTCCGGCCAGGGTTATCAGGTCCGCATCGCCCGGACCGGCGCCGGTAAGCACTGCCAGACCACATTGTTTATTCCGGCTGGTCATTCCTGATTATTGTAAACGTTATCTTCTTTTCAGGCAAAATATTGCACACTTATTTAAGCCGGCCTGTTCTCGCGTCGATTAGTCAACTGGGCCGTTTGGAAGGCCCGGGAGTGCAAAAAAATGCCAGGTAAAACGGATTCATCAGACAGGCGGCGACACGCCAGAACAAAACTTCATATGAGTTTGAACGCCATTCGTCTGGACCCATCCGGCGAAGATGTCGTGGACCAGATACGAATGATCGACATATCAAAAAGCGGCATGGGCGCCTTGAGCGACCGGGCCTATTATCCGGGCCAGCGAGTGGTGCTGTGCCTGCCGCTGTCAGCCGAAGGCGGCCGACGCAACATTTACGCCAGCGTGGTCCGCTGCAGACAGGAAGAGGCCGGCTATCGAATCGGCCTGTCATTCGACAACGTTTCTGTCGATTCGTGGTGCGGCTACAGCGGCGTCGGGCTGGCTGCCGCCTGAACCGGAAGAGCATTACCTTATTATTGTTGGGGAGGGACGATCCGGGCCGACATAACCTGTCGGCCCGTTTTTCTGCGCCGTTCAAGATGCTTGACATTCCGGGCATGAACATTAGACTAGGCTAAAGATACTGGGGATTAGTGTAACGGTAGCACAACTGACTCTGGATCAGTTAGTTAAGGTTCGAATCCTTAATCCCCAGTTTTGCCCTTGCCGCCCGAACGGACGGCAGGGGCTTTTTTAATATTGTTTCTTTTTCTTTTTTTGCGATTCTCTCCCGTGAGCGGAAAAAGTGCGGCAAACCGGGTACCTGTATGCATATTATGATTACTGGATAAAGGTATTGAAGTCCCGCTGCCAAACCGCGACACTGCAGAAAACATGAAAGACCTGTCATGCAAATCCGGTTCATTTCCAGTAAGCCCAGCAACCATCGGCTACACATCAGACGAACGGAGTCACAGACATGACGCAATCCGATGAAAAGGTGGATGTTTTTTCCCGTCTCAAGACTTCGCCCGACGGGTTGAGCGAAGCCGAGGCGCAGGCCCGCCTCCAGCAGTACGGCTACAACGAACTCCAGGAGAAACATGTTCCGGCCTGGCTGAAACTGGCGAAAAACTTCTGGGGGCCTATTCCGTGGATGATCGAAGTGGCCGCCTCGCTTTCCGCAGCCGTCCGGCACTGGGAAGACTTCTGGATAATCACGGCCCTTCTCGTATTGAACGCCGTTGTCGCTTTCTGGGAGGAGTACCATGCGGATACGGCCATTGAAGCGCTGAAGAAAAAACTCGCCCTCGACGGCCGCGTAAAACGCAGCGGCGCGTGGAAGGTTATTCCGGCCCGTGAGATCGTACCCGGCGATGTTGTGCGCCTTCGGCTGGGCGACATCGTGCCTGCCGACGCCGAGTTGCTCGAGGCCGGGCCCGTGCAGATAGACCAGTCGGCGCTCACCGGCGAGTCGCTGCCGGTGGAGCGATCCATCGGCGAAACGGTGTACTCCGGCTCGATAGTGAGAAAGGGCGAGGTGGACGCCGCGGTTACGACTACCGGCGCGAACACATACTTCGGAAAGACGGCCGGCCTCGTCCAGGAGGCCCACACCAAAAGCCATTTCCAAAAGGCCGTACTCAAGATAGGCGACTACCTCATAGTCACCGCGGCCCTGATGGTGTCGCTGATTATTCTGTCCGAACTTTTCAGGCGGGGCGTGGGCTTCTTTGAAAGCTGGGACCATGTGGTCACGCTTCTGCGGTTCGCGCTGGTGCTGACGGTTGCGGCGATTCCGGTGGCCATGCCGACCGTGCTTTCCGTCACGATGGCCGTCGGCGCCAGGCTGCTTTCCAAAAAGGAAGCCGTCGTCCGCCGGCTGGCCGCTATCGAAGAGATAGCCGGGGTCGATGTTCTCTGCTCCGACAAGACCGGCACGCTGACGAAAAACGAACTCAAGCTCGGCGACCCGTATCTGCAGGGCGGCGCGACCAGGGGAGATATCTTCAGGGCGGCCGCTCTGGCGTCGCGCGAAGAAGACCAGGATCCAATCGACCTTGCCGTTCTGAAGGGCGCTGCCGACGAACATGATATCTCCAACTGCAAAATCACGAACTTTATGCCGTTCGACCCGGAGTCCAAGCGGACTGAAGCCACCGCCCGGTCTTCGGACGGAAAAACCTTCAAGGTCACCAAGGGCGCCCCGCAGGTGATCCTGTCGCTGGCTGATATTGATGCCGCAGCCGCGGAGCAGGCGGGCAAAGCCATCGAAGACTTTGCGCATCGCGGCTACCGGTCGCTGGGCGTCGCCCGCGCCGAGGGAGACGGCAAGTGGCGGTTCCTCGGTGTGCTGCCGCTGTTCGACCCGCCGCGAGACGATTCCAAGGCGACAATCGAGGCCGCCCAGAAAATGGGCATCAAGGTCAAGATGGTCACCGGCGACCAGAAAGCCATCGCCAGAGAAATTTCCAGCAAGCTTGGTCTCGGTATGAACATCGTTGACGCCAAGCGATTCGGCGATACAGCCCATCACGAGAGCGGGCAGATGGCCGACGCCATCGAGCAGGCCGACGGATTCGCCGAAGTTTGGCCGGAACACAAGTATCACATCGTCGACGTGCTCCAGCAGCGGAAGCACATCGTCGGCATGACCGGCGACGGCGTGAACGACGCACCGGCGCTGAAGAAGGCCGATGCTGGCATCGCTGTTTCCGGCGCCACCAACGCCGCTCGCTCCGCAGCCGACATCGTGCTCCTCACGCCCGGCCTGTCTGTGATTATCGACGCCATCCGCGAGGCCAGGAAAATTTTCCAGCGCATGAACAGCTACGCCATATACCGCATCGCCGAGACTATTCGCGTGCTGCTGTTCATGACGATGTCGATTCTGATATTCAACTTCTATCCCGTAACGGCTGTCATGATCGTCCTGCTGGCCCTGCTGAACGACGGAGCAATTCTGTCGATAGCGTACGACCGCGCCAAGGGCTCCGACGGACCGGAGGCGTGGAACATGCGGAGGGTTCTTGGCATCGCTACGATTCTCGGCATCGTGGGCGTGATGGCGTCCTTCGGCATATTCTACATCGGCGAAAGCATACTTAAACTCAACCGCGAGACTATACAGTCGTTGATTTACCTCAAGCTGTCTGTCGCCGGGCACTTGACGATTTTCGTTACACGGACGCGCAAGCGATTCTGGACCGACAGGCCGTCCATGGTGCTTGTAGGCGCCGTTGTCGGCACGCAGATTATCGCCACACTGATTGCCGTCTACGGCATATTCATGCCGGCGCTCGGCTGGAAACTTGCGATGATGGTCTGGGGCTACGCCATAGTATGGTTCCTGCTGGCTGACCAGGTGAAGATTGCGGCGTATCACATTCTTGACCTCGACAAGCCGGGATATCTGACAAAACGCAGACGAGCAGCATGAATTCCTTTTTACATTTTTTGTAATTGGCCGGAGGGCCACCGGTAGATTCGGAAAGGAAGTCTCAACATGAATGCACGACACGATGACGAATTTCACGTTGCGCCAGGAGCTGGTGCGGCAGGGGACATATTCAGCCGCGCCGCGGAGAATCCGATTTTGACGACGCGTAATTTGCCTTTTCGTGCGTCTGCGGTACTGAATCCAGGCGCCGCCGAACATGACGGCCAGGTGGTTCTCCTTATACGAGTTGAAGATGTCGAAGGCTTCTCCAGCATCTACGTCGCCCGCAGCAGCAACGGAGTCACCGACTGGAAGGTCGCCCCCGAACCGCTGCTCCGCCGCGGCGAGGAGGGCTACGATTACGAGACATGGGGCTGCGAAGATGCTCGTGTCGTCTATGTGCCGGAAGAAAAGCGATGGTACATTACATACGTCGCATATTCCTCGATGGGGCCGGCCGTCGGTATCGCCAGAACGGAGGATTTTGTCAGGGCGGAGCGTGTCTGTCTGCTCGGCATGACCAACGACAAGGACTGCGTGCTGTTCCCCCGCAGGTTCTCCGGCCGATGGGCCATTCTGCACCGCCCGGACGCCGGCGGCAGCGAGCATATCTGGTCGGCCTACTCGCCGGACATGATTCACTGGGGCGAGCCGCACTGCATAATTTTCGCGGGCGATGGTCCGGCGTGGGATGGCGTGAAAGTCGGCGCAGGCCCGCCTCCGATTCTCACCGACGACGGCTGGCTTGCGATCTTTCACGGAGTCAAGGCTTACGGCGGCAGGCTGATTTATCGCGTCGGCGCCGCGCTGCTGGACACCGACACGCCGCACAAGGTTATCGCCCGTTCCGCCGGCGCTATCTTCCAGGCTGAGGCTCCATACGAGCTTTCCGGCATCGTGCCCAACGTGGTTTTCCCGACCGGCACTATCCTGCGTGGAGATGAACTCTGGATGTATTACGGGGCGGCCGATACGCACATATGCCTTGCGATCGCCGGGCTGGCCGACATAATGTCGACGATGTCCGGATAGCGAAACCCGTCGGCGGTTTACAAATGGATGCGGCTCCATGCACCAGCACGGAGCCGCATCGAAATCGGATACCCCCACGGGGAGTCGAACCCCGGTCTCCAGGATGAGAACCTGATATCCTAGGCCACTAGACGATGGGGGCATCGTTGTCGAATCTGAACGCAAAAGTCCAGGTTCTGGAAACTTTAAAAACTTCAAAAAGCTTCGGCCTAGCCCGCATATTCCGCGGGTGCTCCTGAAGGTGCGGCGATGGTATTCACCATATGCTTTTTCGTCAAGCAAAATCGTTTTTCTCCTTTGCGGCCGGAGGCTGCATAATGCACCTTTGACGCGGGCGGCCGCCGCCGCGTATATTTATTCCCCGAAAGGCCGAACTCTCGGCAGAAACGTATGACCGTCAAAGCCACACGTCTGGACATCTATCAGACCGCGATTCCGATGCGCGGCGACTTCGAGCATGCAGCCTCGTCACGTAAGACGGCCGAGTCCGTCGTCGTGCGGATGGAATTCTCCGACGGCCGGCACGGATGGGGCGAAACTCTGCCGCGCGACTACGTCACGGGCGAAACGCTCGACGGCGTCATAGCCGACATCGCCGACCTGCTCTGGCCGCTCGCCGCGGAGCAGGACGTGTCCGCCGACGGCGCCGAACCGTGGCTGCCGCCGGAAACCGACTCGAGCGGACGATGCATAACCGCGGCTGCCTGCGCCGTGGACCTGGCGATGGAGCGGCGGCTGTTCGTCAACGTCGCAGACATGGACATCGCGAAGCTGTCCGCCATCACCGGCCGAACGCGGGTGCGGCGATACATCGACGCGACCGTCAGCGGCGTGCTCGGCAGCAGCAACCCGAAAAAAACCGCCCGCATGCTGCGGCTGATGCGATTGTTCGGCATGAGCGACTTCAAGCTCAAGCTCGGCCTCGGCGACGATATCGACGCGGCCAACCTCGATGCCTGTCATCGCCAACTTCGCCGGGCCATTAAAAAGGGCAGGGCCACCCTGCGCGTCGATTACAACGGTGCGCTGTCGCTGAAAGACGCTCCTGACCGCATCGCAACGCTGAAGCAGTACGGCGTGTGCGTCGTCGAGCAGCCGGCCTTCTGCGAGCCGAAGCAGCTCGTCAAGCTCGCCGGCAAATGCGAGCTGCCGCTGATGGCCGACGAATCGCTGCGAACCGAAGCCGACGCCGAAACTTTGCTCGCCGAGCCGCAGCGGATATGGTGGAACATCCGCCTGTCGAAAAACGGCGGCCTGATGCGGGCGATGCGCATCGCGCGACTCGCAGCCGAAAACAACATTCCGTTTTCGCTCGGCTGCATGGTCGGCGAGAGCAGCATACTGTCGGCCGCACAGCGGCGCTTCCTGCAGCTCGGCTCACACCCGCGATTCGTCGAGGGCAACTACGGCCGGCTTCTGATGAAGGGCGACCTGACGACCCGCTCGCTGATGTTCGGACCCGGCGGCAGACTCCGCACACTCAAGGGCGACGGGTGGGGGATCAGCATCGACCTCGACAAAGTCGCCCGCTTCTGCAGACTCATCCGAACGCTGAAGGCGTAGAACTGCGAGTCGCGCCCATACGGGCTGACGCTCCGCCCGCCCGTATGGGCGCAATTCGCGATTCTGGCAACTCTGAACTCGGACCTCTGAACTCAGAACTCGGTTCTCAGCTTTTCCGCCATATCGTGCCGGTCGGCTTGTCTTCCAGAGTTATGCCCATTGCGGCGAGCTGGTCGCGGATTTCGTCGGAGCGGGCGAAGTTTTTGCTTTTGCGTGCATCGGCTCGCTCGGCGATGAGCCTGTTGATCTCGGCTTCATCGACGTCGGGTTTTTCTTCCTGCATGTCGGCGATGCCAAGGCCGAGAACCTTGTCCATCTCCAGCAGCGTGGCGTAGATTTCGCCGGCCGACGCCTGTTCGTTTTTCAGCACGTTCCACATGGCTGCAAGCGCGCGAGGCATGTTCAGGTCGTCCTCGGCTGCGATGCGGAATTCGATCAGGGCGGCTTTTATCGGCTTTTCGCCGCCGGTAAATTTCGCTCGCAGCTCGAGCACTGCCCGCCGCAGGCGCTTCATCGCATTGGCGGCTGCGTCCATGCCGTCCCAGCTGAAAGCGAGCTGCTGGCGGTAATGGGCGTTCAGGCAGAAGTAGCGGTACGCCAGCGGGTCGTAGCCTTTTTTGACGAGCAGGTCCAGCGTCAGGAACTCGCCGCTGGATTTCGACATGCGGGCCGCTTCGCCGTCGTCGTCTTTTGACAGCGTCAGGAATTCGGCGTGCATCCACCAGTTGCACCACTTGTGGCCGAGGGCGGCTTCGGCCTGTGCGATTTCATTGGTGTGGTGCACCTGTATATGGTCGATGCCGCCGCAGTGAATATCCAGCCGCTCGCCGAGTTTGTCGATCGCCATTGCCGAGCACTCGATATGCCAGCCGGGAAAACCGACGCCCCAGGGGCTTGGCCATTCCATCAGCCGCTTCTGGTTCTTCGGCGAAAATTTCCACAGCGCGAAATCGGTCGGGTTCCGCTTGTCGGCCATCTCGATGCGGGCGCCGGCCTTCAGGCCTTCGATATCCAGCCTGGCCATCTTTCCGTAATCGGGAAACTTCGACGTGTCGAAGTATATGCCGTCGTCCGTCCGGTATGTGAAGCCTTTTTCCTCGAGCGTCTTTATAAGATTTATCTGGGCTTCTATGTGGTCGGTCGCCTTGCACCATACTTCCGGCTCGATGAGGTTTAGCCTGGCCATGTCCTTGCGGAACGCCTGCCAGTAGAAGTCCGCGATTTCCCAGACGGTCTTGCCTTCGCGTGCTGCGCCGAGAGCCATCTTGTCTTCGCCCTCGTCGGCGTCGGAAACAAGGTGCCCGACGTCGGTGACGTTCATGACATGGTGAACCTTGTAGCCGGCCGCCTGAAGCACACGCTTGAGAATGTCTTCGAATATGTAAGTTCGCAGGTTGCCTATGTGGGCGAAGTTGTAGACCGTCGGGCCGCATGTGTACAACCCGACCTCGCCATCATTCATTGGCTTGAACTCTTCTTTGCTTCTGGTCAGCGTGTTATAGAGCTTCACTGTCATTTACGTTACCTCTCACGGCGGTTGACCGATGTGTTATTACACGTATTTACCGGTTTTCCGGAAAAAATGGAAGGGGTGATTGCATGGCCGGCTTACTTCTTCGCGTCAGGCCGGGCGAGCGTGACGGTCGCGACGTAAAGCTTCTCCGGCGTCACGGCGACGATGCGGAGCAGCCCGGGGCTGTTGACGGTTCCATGCCAGCCGTCCTCGTCTTCAACGGCCGGCAGGGAAGCGAACTCGAACTGGGCGTTCGCCTTCTCCCTGAGCCGCCGGGCATCTTCTTTCGTGGCGTCCGGGTTGCCTGGCGGACATTTGATGTCCTCCGGTCGGATACCGGCCAGCACGCTTGTTGCGCCGTCCGGTTTTTTAACCTTCCATTCCCATTTATCGCCGTTCGCGGTGACGGTGGCTTTCAGTTCGCCGGGCAGTTTGAGGTTCGTAGCCGGGTCGCCGAAAATGTTGTAAATCAGGATGTGGTCCGAACGAATGCCTTCCATGTCGGCCGACTGCCCCTGCGCGTTCTGCACCCGCATGGTCAGGGATTCTATGAGCGGATTGTACGTCTGAAGGGCGGCCCGCTGGGCTTCCAGCCAGAAATCGCCGAGGCGTTTGTTCGGGCCGCGGAGCTTGGCGAGCATTTTCCTGCCGACATAAAAGTTGGTGACGGGGTGCGACTCAGCCGACGCCGCAATCGTCGCCGCCGGCCCGCCTTTCAGCATGAGCATCGACTCGGCCAGGCAGTTGTCAGCCGTGGTGAAGTCGCCGCACAGGCAGCATATCATCGCAAGCGGAGGAGCAGGCTCGCCCTCGCCGAGCAGTTCCTGCGCGTCGGAGGCCTTGTATGTGATTGTCTTGTCTCCGACCCTCATGGAGTAGAAATATTCCTGCGAGCCGTGGCCGATAAGGGCGCTGAAAACGCCGCCGGCCTTCAGTTGCTTTGTGAAGTCGGCCGCCTGGTCATCCGGCCAGCCGCACCACGGATGATTCGGATCGGAGGATATCGCCCACGGCTGGATCCACTTCGGGCCGAAAAGCTGGAAACTGTTCAGCAGTATGCCGGTTGTTATCCTGTCTATGATCGGGCCGAACTCGGCCGCCCCGGCCCATACAGGCATTCGCAGCGTGCTGAGGTCAGGAGGCCGCTTTTCGTAGGCGAGTATCTTGGCGACGACGAGCCTGGCCTCTTCGATTGTCCTTGCGGGAATTCGCCCAACCGGCACATCAGGCATAAGGTCGCCGTCGATGTCGCCCCAGGCCGCATCCGACGCGAACGTTTCACGCTGGCTGGAGTCCCAGCGGTGAAATTCCAGGCGCTTCGCGGCGACGTACCAGGGTTCCTTGTCCTTGCCGTCCTGGTCGTCGCCGACGATGAGTATGAACGCCGGTTTGCGATTGATCGATTTTATTGCATCCGGGACAAGGCGCGTCGATATCACAGTCTCAAAGCCTTCGGCACGGCGAAAGGATGCAAGGGGTTCGACGGCCGGTTTGAGATATTCCGTGGTCACCGCCAGCCAGATCGGTTTCGGCGTATCGCCCGTCTGCTGCGCAGAGGCCTGTGCCGGGAGGACAAACATAATGAAAACGCAGATAATCAAACGGGAGAATTTCATTACTTCCCTTTGGACGGCCGGCAGGGTTCCTATCCTGAGGTTTCCAGCATCACTACCGCGATTGCCGCGATGCCTTCGCCGCGGCCGACGAAGCCCATGCACTCGTTTGTCTTGGCCTTGACCGAAACGCAGTCTGCGGCGATGCCAAGCAGTGACGCGATGCTTTTCCGCATCGCCTGTTTATATGGTCCCAGCTTCGGGCGCTCGGCGAGGACGGTTATGTCGCAGTTGCAGACCTTCAGGCCCAGCTTCCCGGCCAGCGTGACGGCATGCCGCAGAAACTTTCCGCTGGCTGCGCCGGCCCATTGGGAATCCGTATCCGGAAAATGTTCGCCTATATCGCCGGCGGCGGCTGCGCCGAGAACGGCGTCGGTCACGGCGTGCAGAACGGCGTCGGCGTCGCTGTGCCCTGCCAGGCCCATATCATGCTCGATGGCGACCCCGCCGAGCATGAGTTTCCGGCCGGCTGTAAACCTATGAGAATCGTATCCAAGTCCCACTCGTTGCATATGATAAGCGTATCGTAACGGCGGTTGTGAAACAACAGAATCGGGGCTTTAAATCCTTGCTGTTTGGCCAAGTTAGTACTTAAGGCCGTTGACCGGCTTGCCGATTATCCGTTGGAAGACGGGATTCCGTAATGCCAGAGGCTGCATGGAGATGCGGCATGCAAGTAACGTCGCCGGCATCGGTTATGGACGTTACCTGTTTTGCGGCGTAATCCGTCCGCCAACCGGCGGCGAAGAAAACAAGGGCTATTGCGGCTGAATGAAGAGTATTCGGACAAAATTTCTGGTTGGAATCGGGATTTCGATCCTGATTTTTTCCGTATTCTCCATGTACCTCGCCTACCAGACCCATGAAGAGGCGCATGAAGAGCTTATTGCCCGGCAGGCTGCTCTCGGGCTGGAATTCAATCTCGCCGTTCGCAAGTATATAGGAGACGAAGTTCGTCCAAGAGTCGCCAAACTTATTGGTGAAAATGAATTTGTACCGGAGACCATGTCCACATCTTTCGTTTCCCGGAGCGTGTTTGAAGACGTCCGCCAGAAATTTCCCGGTTACCTCATAAAGTTTTCCTCGGAGAATCCGCGTAATTCGGTTAATCAGGCGACGGCGGACGAACTGAAGATAATCAACTATTTCAAGAATAATCCGGACAAAAATCGCTGGGCCGGCAGGATCAAACTGGACGGCAAGGAATATTACGCCTACTTCTATGCGAGACGAATGGAGGAAAGCTGCCTTGTCTGTCACGGCAACCCTGCCGACGCGCCTGCAGCCCTTGTTGCGAAATACGGCGACAAAAACGGCTTCAACATGAAGGCTGGCGATCTTGCGGGTCTTGATACGGTCGCCATTCCGATGGATGCGGTTGATCAGGCGGCGATGGCGGGGTTCAAAAGTCATGCTCTCGGGACGCTGGTGGCCATTCTGGCGTTATTTGGCGTAACGTCGCTGCTGTTCCGGTTTATTGTCTGTAATCGAATCACCAGGATGGCCGGCCATTTCAGGAAGATCGCCGCCGACAAGGATGGAATTGTCTCGCCGATCAAGATGTCGGGGCGTGACGAAATATGCACTCTTTCCGACAGCTTCAATTCGCTTGTCGCCAGGGTGAATCAGGCTCATACTGATCTCGAGCGGCAGGTAAGCAACCGCACCGCTGCCCTTGAAAGACTTAATTCAAAACTGGTGGAGCAGGGGGCGTTTCTGAGAAACGTATTGTCGAATGTTCCTTACTACGTGTTCTGGAAGGACAAGGAATTTATTTACCGCGGCTGCAACGACAATTTCGCCCGGGTCGCCGGCGTCGGCTCGCCCGAAAATATCATAGGCAAGACTGATTACGAGTTGCCGTGGAAGAAGGAAGAGGCGGACGGCTATCGCAAATGCGACATCGAGGTCATTACGACAGGCCGGCCTCTCCAGAATATAGAGGAATCGCAGTTGCTTGCTGACGGCAGGCAGGTCGCCGTCCTTACCAGCAAAGTGCCGCTGCGGGACGCCAAGGGGGAGATTGTCGGCGTGCTGGGTGTATATGCCGACATCACGACATTAAAAGAAACCGAACGCAGGCTTCGCGAAAGTGAAGAGCAGTTCAGAAGCATGGTGTCGAACATTCTCGGCGCCGTCTACAGATGCAGATATGACGAGTACTGGACCATGGAATTCCTGAGCGACGCCATAAAGGATATTACCGGCTATCCTGCATCCGACTTTATCAGAAACAATGTCCGGTCCTATGCTTCGATTATCCATCCTGACGATCAGGCGATTGTCAGTCGCACCACAGCCGAGGCTGTCGAGAAGCATGAGCCTTACCTTATTGAATACCGTGTGCTCTGCAAAGACGGCGGCATCCGCTGGGTTTGCGAGAAGGGACAGGGCGTTTTCGACAGTGTCGGCAACCTGCTCTGGCTTGACGGTGCGATTTTTGACGTAACCGCAGACAGGCAAGCCAAGGAAGAACTTAAACAGGCGAAGGAAAGCGCTGAGGAAGCCAGCCGCATCAAGAGCGAGTTCCTTGCCAACGTCAGCCACGAAATACGAACCCCCATGAACGGTATTCTGGGCATGACCGACCTGCTGCTTGACACGTCCGTCAGCGACCAGCAGCGGGAGTATCTGGAAATGGTCAAGGATTCCGCCAATTCGCTGCTGGACGTAATCAACGACCTGCTGGACTTCTCCAAGGTGGAGGCGAACAAACTCGAGCTTGAAAATTGTCCGTTCAGCGTGCGCGAGGTGGTTGAAGCCACGATTCGTGCATCTGCAATCCATGCCGACAAAAAGGGCCTGAGCCTCAAGTCCAGAATTGCCACGGATGTTCCGAATACTGTTGTCGGCGACCCGGGACGACTGAGGCAGGTTCTTGTGAATCTTGTGAGCAATGCCCTGAAATTCACAGAAAAAGGCGAAGTAACAATAGACGTCCGTATAGAGAACAGCCCAAGTGATAACGTATGCCTGCATTTCGCCGTGTCCGATACCGGCATAGGCATTCCTCCGGAGAAGATCACCCAGATTTTCGAGCCGTTCAAACAGGCCGACGGCTCCACTACGCGGCAGTACGGCGGGACTGGTCTGGGACTGGCGATTTGTGCACGCCTCGTGAAAATGATGAACGGCCATCTGTGGGTTAACAGCAGGGTGGGTGAGGGAAGCACTTTTCACTTCACGGCTGAGTTCGGCGGCGAAACGCAATCCGGGCTTCAGCGTGACCAGGCCGATACTTCGACCGATACGAACGCCGGCAAAGCAGGAAGGCGCGCCAAATCGCTGCGGGTTCTGCTTGCCGAGGACAACAAGGTCAACCGCAAGGTAGCTGTGACTGTGCTCGAAAAGGCGGGGCACGAGGTTATAGAGGCCTGCAACGGACGAGAGGCTGTTGACAAGTTATTGTCCGGCGACCATCGGATAGACCTCGTATTGATGGACGTACAGATGCCGGAAATGGACGGCCTGGAGGCTACGGCGGCCATACGAGCCGCGGAAAAATCGACAGGAACCCATATTCCCATAATCGCCATGACCGCACATGCCAGAAAGGAAGACCAGGTCGCCTGTCTGGAAGGCGGAATGGATGGATATGTATCCAAGCCGGTATCAGCCCAGGAGCTTATAGCCGTAATCGACGATATTCTCGGCGACAGCCGCGGTGAAGACGAGGCGCCCTCCGGCTCCATGAGGGACAAATCAGTACTGAACAGCGCCGAACTGATGTCTCGACTGGGAGACAACCCTGAAATACTGAGAGAGATAGTGGGGCTGTTCCTGTCAGATTATCCGAACTACATGGCCAGCATCAGAAACGCCATTAATAACAGCGACAGCGAGGCCCTGGAGCAGGCGGTTCATGTCTTGAAAGGCTCCCTTGGAAACATGTCGGCCAGAAATGCCTGGAAAGCGGTCGTCAAGCTGGAAAACGACGTAAAAAAGAATGATATGGCCGCAGTAGTCGAAACTTTCGCTTCGCTTGAGCAGGAGATAGAAAAACTGCGCGACAGATTACTTGCAATGATTGAGGAGTATAGTCCATGCGAATCCTGATAGCAGAAGATGATGCCGTGTCACGTCGGCTCCTCCAGACAATGCTGGAGAACTGGGGATACGAGACGGTCCTTACCAATGACGGCCAGGAGGCGTGGGACGTGCTTCAGAAGGAAGACGCACCCAGGCTGGTGATTCTTGACTGGATGATGCCCCGCATAGACGGCATTGAGGTTTGTAAACGCATCAGACAACAGGCCTCGCGCGACTATACCTATGTGATGCTGCTTACCGCCAGAGGCCGCAAGAAAGACCTTATCGACGGTATGGATGCAGGTGCCGACGACTACATCACAAAACCGTTCGATTCCGGCGAACTGAAGGTGAGACTGCGAGCCGCAAAACGCATCCTGGACCTTCAGAGCAAACTGCTGGACGCTCAGGAGGCGCTGCGCAAACAGGCGACTCACGATTTCCTGACAGGACTGCGAAACCGTCTGGCCATCACTGAAATACTGCATAAGGAAATCCAGCGGTCGGACCGCAGCGGCACGCCGACATCCGTAATTCTGGGCGACCTGGACCACTTCAAGGAAATAAACGATACCTGCGGCCACAGCGCCGGAGATTCGGTGCTCAAAGAAGTCGGAGCCAGGCTTGCCGCACATGTCCGTCAATACGACTCGGTCTCAAGATACGGCGGCGAGGAATTCCTCATCGTTCTGCCGAACTGTGACTCGGATTCGGCTCTGGGACTGGCGCAGCGGCTTTGCGACAGCATTGCAGGCGAACCGTTCAGGATTGCCGGCCAGGGCCAGGCTTCTGTCACCATGAGTCTCGGCGTCGCCACCAGGCACGACGGCGACCCCATCGATTCTGACAAGCTCATCAGGCTTGCCGACGCGGCCATGTACGACGCCAAGGCCGCCGGACGCAACCGTGTGTCGTCAGCCCAGGCTGCGCACGGCCAGCCGGGCTGACCGTAAGACAAAAACACTCTCACGCCAAAAGCTGACGAAAGAACTCTGCGCAGAAACGGTCAGCCCTCTTGACCGCAGCCGTCCATAGGTATAGAAATTAGACGACATGAACTTCATAGAGTATCTAGGCCGTCGCACCGCACGCAATATCGAAGGCTTCGGCGACTTCTGCCGATTCTGTGGTCGAACCTTCGGCTGGGTCATCGGCGACGCCTTCCGCAGCAGGCAGTTGAGGCTGCTGCCCAATCAGTTCTATCACGTCGGCACGCTCAGCGTTCCGGTTGTCATGATAACCGGCCTGTTCGTCGGTATGGTGCTGGCTGTCCAGACGGCATTGCAATTCAAGTCGATAGGCATGCTCGGGCGCATGGGTACGGTCGTGAACCTGTCGGTTCTGCGGGAACTCGGGCCCGTATTGGCCGGCCTCATGCTTGCAGGCCGCGTCGGCGGCGGACTTACGGCGGAACTCGGAACCATGAGAGTCACCGAGCAGATAGACGCGCTTCGGGCCATGGGCGCCGACCCGCTGCGAGTCTTGGTCGCGCCGCGACTGATCGCCTGCGTTACGCTCATTCCCGTTCTCGTCCTCTACGCCAGCTTCATGGGCATACTCGGCGGGTATATCATCAGCGTGTATGTCTATGGGGCGAACTCGGCCGAATTCTGGCGGCATGCAGCCGAGACCGTCGGGTATATGGATATCTTCTACGGGCCGATAAAAAGCCTTTTCTTCGGCCTCGTCATGAGCCTTATCTGCTGTTACAAGGGATTCAGATGCTCTCCCGGAGCGGCAGGAGTGGGGCGGGCATGCACTGAAAGCTTCGTCGCCAGCTGCATGGCGATAATAGCGTTGAACTTCTTCCTCGGAATGCTGCTTAACTCGATTCAGGAAACTTTCTTTGGCATCAAATCAATCCTTGGTTAGCTGCCGCGGATAATTGCGTGGAGGTTTGAGAGTGGCGAACCCCTTCGAAAACTGGTTGAAACGGCATCGCAATCCCGTGAGCTTCTGGCTGCACATGGTCGGAATACCCGCGTGCTTTATAGCGACTCCCGTACTTCTTGCCCTGAAATTCTGGTGGATGGCGGCGGCGTTTTTCGTGGCCGGCTACGCGTTGCAGTTCATCGGCCACGCCATCGAAGGAAACCGCTCCGGCGAAGAAATGCTGCTGCGGCGACTGCTCGGCAAAAAATAAATCCAAAACGCATTTATTACACGCCGCTGGCGCTGAGCGAAATCGACCTTCCCGCAGCCGTCTCGGAAATGAAATATGCAGCCCCCCTCTGCGAGCAGCTGTTGAAACGCAAACCTGCCGGCAATATTCTTGATAAACGCCGCAGACTGCTGGCGGAAAAAGTTCTGGCCGTCTGCTGAAATGAGGCGCAGTAATGACCGCCAATGATGCCGCGGAAAAATTCATCTGCGAACAACTCACGCCCGTCACTGCGACCGCAGACACAAAGGCCATGGCTCGCGGCGAGCCGGGCCTGCCTGAGGTGTTCATCTGGCGGGGGAGCGAGTACCGCATAACCGGCGTTCTGAAAAAATGGAAAACCAGCGGCCCGTGCCGCAACGGCAGCGACGAGATATACCTTCGACGGCACTGGTACAAGGTCGTCACTGACGGCGGGCTTGTCATGACGCTGTATTTCGACAGGCAGGCCAAGGACCGCTCCAAACCCAAGGCCCGATGGTGGCTGTATACCATCTGCCGGGGCTGAACGCCGCTTTAAGATGGGATAGAGGGAAGGAATCGCTATGGTTGACAGCCCAAGTTCCGCTGCCGGAAAACTAGGCGATGTCCTGCCGAAAATCAAATAAACCCGGAAATTTCAGGCCGGAAAAGTAAATTTTTTCCAAAGGCAACAAAATAAGTCCTTCTATAAGCCCGTTATTTGCAAATTGTTACGCCGTCAAATGTGGTCGCAGCCCCAATTGTCGAAAAAAAGTGCAAAATTTCCATCTTTTCTTTGCCTTTTAATGTTGACAAGTAGTACAACTTATATATCATTACTGACAGAAGCAAGGCTCATGACAGAATGGGCAGATGTAAACAACAAAAGACGATAAGAAGTACGACTAATCAGTGATTAGCACGTAAACGACTCATCCTAAAAAGAAAGGGATAAACAATGAATACCGCAACTCTGACAGCACGAGAAGAAGTCAGCCGTGTCGATGTACTTGAACTCCTCAGCGAATCTGAGAGCAGGACATATCAGCGGATTCCTGACATTGTTGGTTACGTGGCCAGCGATGATTTCCATGACGACCTTGCAGAGGAAATTTTCTTCGGCAGGACAGCGCCGCAGATCAACGTGCCGGAATGGAGCCATTTCCCCGAAGTTCCGGAAGAGATTCCCCAGCGAATCGCCGGACAGGCCAGGCTGACTGCGGAAGAGGAGCAGGCACTGTTCCTGCGTTACAACTACGCAAAGTATCGCCTGAGCGGACTGGTGAAAGCCCAGCAGCGGCATCCGACGCTCGGCCGGGCCAGGCAGATGATAATGTGGTATGACCGGGCCATGAAGTGCCGCAGCGATATCGTCGGTGCGAATATGGCCCTTGTGCTTGCGATGGCCCGGCGAACCAGGATTCCCAATGTGGACTTCACCGAGATGGTGTCCGAGGGCAACATGGCCCTGCTTCGGGCGGTGGAGAAGTTCGACGCATCACGCGGCTTCAAGTTCTCAACCTATGCCTGCCGCGCGATACTCAAGAGCTTCAATCGTCTTGCGACGAACACCAACCGTTATCGCCAGCGATTCCCGACGGAATACGACCCGGAGATGGACCGCAGCGATTACGACGTCAAAAAGCACGATATGCAGGTCGAAGATTCCGTCGATGCCCTGCGCGACATAATCGCCCGCAACCTGGCCAGGCTCAGCGACGTGGAGCGAAAGATCATCACCGAACGGTTCGCCGTCGGCTCGGGCGGAAAAAAACGGACGCTTGCCGAAGTAGGGCAGATAGTCGGCCTGACCAATGAGCGGGTCCGGCAGATTCAGAATCTCGCCCTGGCGAAACTCCGAGAAAAGCTCGATGAAGATTATCTGGTGGCGTGAGAGGGTGTTTGACTGAACTTAAAGTGTCGGCGCCTTAGCTCGGCCTCGCCGTTGCCCCTTGAGGGTGCCGGCGGGGCCGTTTTTTAAAAGGCTGCAGACCCCATGCGACTGGACTGGATTGAAATTTCCCCGCCAGCCGATATACTGTCATGTACTTCGGGCGCATAGCTCAGTTGGCTAGAGCGCATCCCTTACAAGGATGATGTCACAGGTTCGAGTCCTGTTGTGCCCATAGGGAGCGGCTGCATGTTTTCGCATGCAGCCGCTTCTGGTTCAGGGGACACCATACTTGGTTCGGGGGACACTATACTTAATTATTGTCAATAAAAAAACCAGCCTGTCCTGCTCTGTAGAAAAGCTCATTTTTGACTGGCGCGATTGTGTGCGGGATGATACACAATGAAGAATGAGCACGACCAGCAAGTCTCCACGGAAGGTAGCGCTGGTGGCTAAATGCTTCCGGCCCTTCGGGGCTTTTTTTGTTGAGATGCTCTCGACCGGCGGCTCGCGCCGCCGGCTAAATGCTTCCGGCCCTTCGGGCCTAAAAACATAGTCATCGCTATAATCCGCCTTGGCCCCAACGGGGCGCCAGTGATTAGCCGGGGGTGAAAACCCCCGGAATGATGTATTTGATAAGTCCAGCCCCGAAGGGGCGGAAGCGAACGTTATCTGATTATCCCTGCGTATTATTTGCTGGCGGCTTCACTTTCGCCCCTTCGGGGCTTGCTTGTCTGGATGCTCCTTTTCCCACGGCTCGCGCCGCCGGCTAAATACTGCCGGCCCTCCGGGCCTTACTGCACGGCATTGTTCAAAACATAGGCGGCGCTATGAATTGGCTAAATGCCTAATGCCGAATGACTAATGCCCCAATGTCTAACGTATCCCGGAACACGTATTTCGGAACCCGGAGTTTCCCATGAATGAAGCTATCGGTTTTCCCGGGTTCCGGGCTACGGGTTACGCGTTACGACCTTCTTTCCGCGCGAAACGTCATCCCTGTTTTTGAACCAACCCGCAAAATTCAAAAAAATTTAGCAG
>CAZVYJ010000025.1:0-41110 GCA_964631565.1 uncultured Planctomycetaceae bacterium | reverse complement strand
TGAACAATGCCGTGCAGTAAGGCCCGGAGGGCCGGAAGCGTTTAGCCGGCGGCGCGAGCCGCCGGTCAAGAGCATCTCAACAAACAAGCCCCGACGGGGCGACAGTGAAGCCGCCAGCAAATAATACGCAGGGATAATCAGATAACGTTCGCTTCCGCCCCTTCGGGGCTGGACTTATCAAATACATCATTCCGGGGGTTTTCACCCCCGGCTAATCACTGGCGCCCCGTTGGGGCCAAGGCGGATTATAGCGATGCCTATGTTTTTAGGCCCGAAGGGCCGGCAGCGTTTAGCCGGCGGCGCGAGCCGCCGGTCGAGAGCATCGCAACAAAAAAAGCCCCGACGGGGCGAAAGCGGAGCCGCCGGATTTCCGTGTGCCCCGGCCCATCAGTGGCCGTGTGCGTTCTGAGATTACACGGGATGCAAGCATCCCGTGGCACACCTCAAGATGCCTTCCGCCCCGTCCGGCCTGCCCGTCCGGGGGCTTTGTGAAATTGACGCCGATTATCCCGCGGCTTGCTCCCTTGCCGGCCGCGAAATGGAACATGGAAACCGCGTTTCGGCCTCTTTTATCTGCAGATTAATAGGGTGAGCAACTTGTTGCTCGCGGAATATACAGGAAAAGAAGCATTGCGCGTCCCTTAGGGACGCCCTGCAAAGAATTTATTTTTCCGCCGCGGAGGGAAAAAAGGACGTTGTTTTTGCGCGGAAAAACGCCCATCCACGAATTACACGGATTGAATAAAAGAGAGCAGGGATAAGGTTGACTGGTTGACCAGTTACCGATTTCGGCATCAGGTATTCATTAGACATCAGCTGTAGGCTGTGTCGAGCCCTTAGGGCGATGACACACCTGAAAAGACAAAACACAAATATCAAATTCTAAACCCAAAAGAAAAGATGCCCAGACGGGTCAGGAGCGACAGCCCCCTATTGGTAGGGACGTCAGCGTCACATCCGTTCCCTGACGCAGCTCGCAACTACCAGAAACGCAGCGGCCTTGAGCCAGCCGAGTGGAGATAAATCGCAGCAAATACGTGGATGCAGAGCATCCACCCTACCACTTAAGTCAGGCAGTCTTAAATCCGCAATTCGCGATTCGCAGTTCGCGATTCTCTCGGCGTTGACAGTCGGCGTCGCGCATCGGACAATGCGGCCATGGCTGAAGCACACGAACCGGCTCCGGTGAAACTCATCTGCGGGATGATAGCATCCGACGCGTCGCTCTTCGGCGAGGCTTCGGAAATGCTTGCAGACGCATGGGGCGAGAGCGACGGCGAAAGCGAGACGATGGCCTTCGACTTCACCCATTATTACGACCGCGAAATGGGTTCGCCGCTGCACCGCAAATTCCTGTCGTTCCGCCGGCTGGTTCCGCGCGAGCGGCTCATTGACGCCAAGGTCATGACGAACGACATCGAGCGTATTTTCGCCTCTCGGACCGGCGGTCAGCCGAAGCGGCCGATCAATCTCGACCCCGGCTATGTCGATCTCTCCAAGCTGGTGCTTGCAAGTATGAAGGATTTTTCGCACCGTATATACCTCGGCCGCGGCGTATTCGGCGAAGTTACGCTGATGTGGCGTGACGGCTGGAAGCCGCTGGAATGGACGTTTCCGGACTACGGCAGCGGGCGATATTACGATTTTCTGGCGGCCGCACGCAGCAGGCTGAAAGAGCAGCTGAAGGAAGTATCGAAAAAGTAGAAAAACCATTTTGGGAGTGCCACGGGTTGCTCGCAACCCGTGTACCATGTTGAACGAACACGGCCCCTGAGGGGCCGCGGCACCCTTAATGTATACAACCGGTGTTTTGAAACAGCTTAAAAATCAGGAGAAAAACCAAGTGCTCCCCTGGGCCATTTTGACAGCCATAGCAGTTTCATTCGTCCTGTCGTTCCTGGCAGCGCCGGTCACGCGGCGCATCGCGCACCGCTTCGGCATGCTCGACATGCCGGGCAGGCACAAGGCGCACGCCGGGCCGACGCCGCTGCTGGGCGGATGCGGCATTTTCATCGCGATACTCCTGCCGTCGCTGCTTGCAACTGCTGTCGCGCGTATATGGGCGACGCACGGCACGCCGGAGTGGGTGCCGCAGGAAATCGCCATATACATTCCGGGCCTGGCGTCGCGGATACCGATGGCGATGGGAATACTCGCCGGCGCGCTGGTGCTGCACATCGTCGGCATAATCGACGACCGGAAAAATCTCGGGCCGATCATCAAGCTCATAGCTCAGGCAGGCGCAGCCGTCGCCGTGGTGCTCATCTGCGACGTCCGCATACTCACGGTAGCCGGCAGCGCGATAAGCGTAATCGTCACCGTTTTGTGGATAGTGGCGATAACCAACGCGTTCAACTTTCTGGACAACATGGATGGGCTGGCCGCCGGCGTCGCGGCGATATGCGCCGCCGCACTGCTGGGCGCATCGAGCGGGGTCGGCCAGATGTTCGTCTCGGCCTGGCTGTGCCTTATCATCGGGGCCACGCTGGGCTACCTGCCTTACAACTTTCCGCCGGCCAGGACCTTCATGGGCGACGCCGGCTCGCTGGTTCTCGGCTACCTGCTGGCCGTGGTAAGCTGCCTGACGACCTACACCCAGCCCGGCCAGACATATTACGCATACGGAATTTTCGTGCCGCTTGTCGTGATGGCCGTCCCGCTGTACGACATGGTGAGCGTCGTAACGCTGCGCCTGCGTGAGCGGAAAAGCCCGCTGGTCGGCGACAGGCGGCATTTTTCGCACAGGCTGGTACGGCGCGGCATGAGCGTGCGGACGGCGCTGCTGACGATTTATTTATGCACGGGCGCGACGGCTATCGGGGCGTCGCTGCTGCCTTACATATCGAACAGCGCGGCGGCTGTGCTGGTATTCGTACAGACGCTGGCGATTCTGTTCATCATCGCGATGCTGGAATCGGGCAGCAACAGGACATGACCGGCGATCCGCACAAAACGCTTTCCTGCCGACTAGGCCGGTCGCTCCAGACGACAGCGTTCGTGCTGCTGGTCGCGTGCATCGCAGTCAGGCCGTTCCTGCAGGAAATGACATACCGCACCAGCCCGCTGCCGGCGGCCGTCTTCGATGCGGAGCTTCGCGACAACAAAGACATCTCAACATGGCAGACAGACCGGGCGGAACTGGCGCGCGTCACATTCGCGATGCTGCTGCTCGCAGCCGCCGCGATATGGCTGCTCGGCGCGGCGATGAAAAAACAGGACTGCCGCCACGTCCTGCTGGCGGCGCTTATCGTCGCCTTCGCAGCCTGGGCGTATTTCTGCGCGCATCACGCATCCGACAGGCGAAGCGCGATGGACGTCTGGCTGGAGCAGGTTTCGCTGCTGGCAGCGTGCTGGCTGGCGGCGCAAATATTCGTCCCTAAGGGACGGTTCACGCTGCTGATGGTCGTGCTGGCCGGCGTCGCCGCCGCCCTGGCGTACAAGGGCATCTACGAGGTGACCGTCGAGCTGCCTGAAACCATCAGGCATTTCGAAATGTACGGCGACAAGATGGGGTTCAAGCCCGGCTCATCGCAGGCGAAGATGTTCGAAAGCCGCCTGCGCACACTCACCCCAACCGGCTTCTTCGCCCTCTCTAACATGTACGCTTCGGCGATTATCATTCTGCTCGCCGCTGCGGCAGGCCTTGCGATGGACAAGCTCATCGCGGCCCGGCGCGACAGGCGGCAATTTCTGGCGAACCGCAAAAAAGGCGAGGTTCACCTGCCGACCATAGCGGCTATGCTCAGTGCGGCGATCGTGCCGGCGCTGCTGGCGGTGCTGCTGCTTTCACGCAGCCGCGGCGGAATCGCAGCCGGACTGCTGGCGGTCGCGGCGTTCGTCTGCGTCGGCGTCTGGCGGGAGCGTCTGGCGAGGCACTGGCGCAAGGCCGTCGCCGCGGCAGCGGCGGTTTTCCTGCTGGCCGTCGCCGCAACGGCCGCTTACGGACTGAAAAACGACCGCCTCCCGACCAAGACCATGACGTTCCGCTGGTACTACTGGACCGGGGCCGCGGAAATTGTCCGAGAGAACCCGCTCTGGGGCGCCGGGCCGGGCAACTTTTCCACCGCTTACCTGCAGCATCGCCGGTCGGAAGCGGAAGAGCCCGTCAAGCTGCCGCACAACGTTATAGTTCACGCGGCGGCGCAGTTCGGCCTGCCGGGCGGGGCACTCTACCTGCTGATACTCGCCGGCGTGCTCGTCGGCATCTGCAGGCCGAAGACTTACCAGCCGCCCGAGAGCATCGAGCAACAGCCGCCGCGCACGTTGTCGCTGATTATTTTCATAGTGCTCGCAATGTTCGCGGCGAGGATGGCGTTTTCCAATCTTCGCGGCGACGGCATAACGGCCATGTTCAACTGCGTGCCGGCCCTCGTCCTGCTGATCGGCCTGCTGGTGGCGGGATGGGCGGGCGGAAAGTTTTCGCAAAATCCGCCGGCCGCCGGAGACATCTCGCGAATCGCACTGGCGTGCGGGCTGGGCGGTTTCGTGCTGCACAACATGGTGGAGTTCGGCATCTGGACGCCGGGGACGGCCCTTTTGTTCTGGACGTCGGCCGGCGCATGCCTCGCACAGGGATCCCGGCCGGCGAAACCGGCAGAGTCGAAAACTCTCAAATTCATCCGCTGGCCCGCAGCCGCGTGCGGACTGGCGGGCGTCGTTCTGCTGCTGGTCTTCGTGTACAGGCCGGTGGCTGAGCGATTCCTGGACATGGAAAAAACCGCCGAGGCCGCCAGGGTGGGCGACTTCGCCCTAGCGCTGGAATATTCCTCCGCGGCGGCTGATGCCGACAGGCTCGACCCAATCGCGGCGGCCGACACGGCGAAGCTGGCGATGATGGTCCCGCCAGCCGACAAAATGGTGAAACTGGGCCTTGATTATGCCAAAACAGCCATCGCCCGCGACCCCGCCGAAGCCGGCCATTACATTCTCGCCGCGAGAATCGCCGCACAAATCGAGCCGGGCAGCGAACTGGGTTATTTTGCCGATGCCGTCTCGCGCGATCCGCAGAACATGTCGAACAGGCTGGAATACGCCGCCCGGCTGGCCGCAGCCGGGAGAAAGGCCGAATGCCTGGAACAACTGGATGCCATCGAGCGGATAGACGCCGCCCTGCTGCCTGAGAGCCTGCTGCATCTGAACGACGAGCAGCGGGCGAAGATAAACGAACTGCGGAACGTCAGCTTTCCTGCGCCTTCGAATGGCGATATGCAACGACGCTGACCTTCTCCATGGTCACAAGCCCTTCGGTCACCACCTCGTCCAGGAACGGCAGCAGCTTCGCGATGTTTTCATGCGAGTCGACTATCTCGATGACGATGGGCAAATCCTGACTCATTCGCAGAATCTTGGCTGTGTGCAGATGGCTTTTGGCGCCGAAACCCATTATGCCGCGCAGCACGGTGGCCCCGGCAAGCTGCATTTCGCGGGCCTTCAGGACTATCTGCTCGTAGAGCGGCTTGTGCTCGTGCTTGTCAGTCTCGCCGATGAATATTCTCAGTAATGTCGCTTCGCCCTGCAGTTTCATAATGGCCCCTTATTTCATAAGGCTCAGAATTTCTCTCGATGTGAAAATGCCAGCAAACACCAGCGCCACGCCCGCAATGCAGCTTATCGCGACGTTGGCAATCGCCAGGCCGTACTGCCTGTCGCCCAGCAGGTTGAACGTCTCCATGCTGAACGTCGAAAACGTGGTGAACGCCCCGAGCAGGCCTATGAGAACGAACGCCCTGACATTCGGCGAGACGGCCGCCTGTTCAAACATCGCCCAAACCACGCCTATCACGAAACAGCCCAGCAGATTCACAGCCAGCGTGCCCCATGGGAAAGTTCCCCTGGTGTATTTGTACACAAGTCCGCTCAGGCCGTAGCGGGCGATAGCGCCTATCGCCCCGCTGAAACCAATAACAAGAAGTCTGATCAGCATGTCTATCACCACTGCGCCTCGTTAAACGGATTCTGGTAGCCGCGATTGTTCTTGGGCTTCGGCAGCGTGTCTATGACAGCCGCCGCCAGCGACAGGTCGCTCGGCGTGGTTATTTTTATGTTCCGCGGGTCGCCCATCACCACGCTCACCGGATGTCCGAGTCGCTCGACGAGCTGGGCGTCGTCGGTGACGTCTGCTATATCGCCGGCATACGCCTTTATCAGCAGGTCTTTGCGGAACACCTGAGGCGTCTGTGCCTGCCACAGGCCGCTGCGGGACACGGTTTCGTCGATGACCTTCGCGTCGGAAACTTTTTTCAGCGTGCCGTGAACCGGATATGCGAGAATCGCTGCGCCGGTCTTGACAGCCTCGTCGAACACCGCGTCTATCCACAGCTGCGATATGCACGGTCTGGCTGCGTCGTGCACGCAGACGAATTCGGCGTTCCTGTCCACGTTCGCCAGTGCGTTGCGGACCGACTCGGCCCGGCTGGCGCCGCCCTCTGTGAGCTTAACGCCCATGAATCCGAGGTTGCCGCCGTATTTCTCCTTCACTTCGGCCATATCGTCGCCCGACACGACGAGCTGCACCTGGCAGACGTCGTCGCGACTGGAAAACGCCTCCAGCGTACGGATAAAGACCGGCTGGTCCTTTATCCGCTGGAAAATCTTGTTTCCGGAGGCTGTAAACTGCCCGCCGGCCGCCTTGAACCGGCTGCCCGAGCCGGCCCCGGGCACAATTACCGCAAATTTGGCCATTTTGCTTTTCTCCGTTTTCGACCGCTGCCAGTGCCAGGCTCAGGTGGCGGCCTTCCCAGGCCGACACCTTATTCAAGTCATCCGCCCTGGCGGCCTGTGAAGGCCGCCATGCGATGAATACGGTCGCCGAAACGCCGAGACACAAATACCACGAATCGCGGCCAATTGCACGCCTTTGCTGCGGCCGGCCTGCCTGGCATTGGCTTTCCCTTTGCCGTGAAAATCTTTACAATACCGGGATACACTGCTAATATTCCGCGTTTCCCGTATATTTTGTAAAGCAATATGAGTCAACCGGCGAATGACAAGCAGGTCGGATGCGGCGGCAAATGCAGCCAGTGCAATATGAAGGACGCCGTCGAACCCGGCGCCTACTGCGGCTGGCGGCTGACCATGACTTCGCTGGTCATATTCATAATTCCGATCGGCCTGGCGATCCTCGGCGCGATTTCGCTGCCGACGTTCTGGGCCAGCGAACATGCGACGTTCGCCGGAGCAGGCGCGGGACTGGCGGCTGGATTCGTCGTATCGGCGATTATCAGCATTGTTATCAGGAAGAGCGGTAACAGAAAAGATGAGTGCGATAAAAACTGACATCCCGGGCAAGGGTAAATTCGCCCGAGGCATACACCCCAACGACAAAAAAGCCCTCGCAGCAGACGCCGCAATAGAAGTAATCCCGACGCCGTCGCAGGTTCTCATACCGATGCTGCAGCACGTCGGCGCGCCGTGCGCGCCGCTGACGAAGCCCAGGCAGCAGGTGGCGCTCGGCGAAGTTATCGGCGACTGCGAGGCGTTCGTCTCGGCGCCGGTCCACGCCACGGTAAACGGCGTTGCACAGATGCCCTCGGTGGCCACGCTGGCCAACGGGCGGCACGTGCAGGCGGTTCCGATCAAGGCCGAGGGCGATCAGCTCGCCGGGGCGGCCCTGTTTGCGGATATCTTCGGCGGCGACTGGCCGAAAAAAACCGACAATTATTCACCCGAGCAGACAGCCGACGCGGTCCGCAAGGCCGGCATCGTCGGACTCGGCGGCGCGGCGTTTCCGACTCACGTCAAGCTCCGCCGCAACGACAAGAAGCCAATCGACACGCTGCTGCTTAACGGCTGCGAGTGCGAGCCGTACCTGACGGCCGACTACCGCGTGATGCTCGAGGCTCCCGCCCCGATTATCACCGGCGCGCTGCTGGCTGCAAAAGCCTGCGGAGCGGAGCGGATAATCATCGCGGTCGAAGACAACAAGCCCGCCGCCGTCGAGGCGCTGCGCAAGGCGGCGGAAGGTACGAACATAACAGTCGCAGCCGTCCACACGCGATACCCGATGGGCGGCGAACGTCAGACGGTGAAGGCCGTCCTCAACCGCGAGGTGCCCACCGGCGGCCTGCCGCTTGACGTGGGCGTGGTTGTGATGAACGTCGGGACAGCCGCCGCCGTCGCGCGTGCGGTGGTCCGCGGCAAGCCGCTCACCCACCGCGTCGTCACGGTCAGCGGCGCCGGCATAAAACAGCCGAAAAACCTGCTCGTGCCGATAGGCATAAGCTACGAAGAACTTATCAACTGCTGCGGCGGGCTGACCGAAGACGCCGCACGCGTCGTAGCCGGCGGGCCGATGATGGGCTTCACCATCGGCGACCTGAAATCGCCGGTGACAAAGGGCACAAGCGGCCTGACGATTCTGACCGAATCGGACGTCAAAAAGTCCGCAGAAACCGCCTGCGTTCGGTGCGGCCGGTGCGTGGATGTGTGCCCTCTCGGCCTGGTGCCGACGAAAATGGCCCACGCCGCAAAGTACGAAGACTGGGAACTTGCGAAACGATATTACCTCACGGCATGCTGCGAGTGCGGCTGCTGTGCGTATGCATGCCCGGCAAGCATTCCGCTGGTGCAGCTGATGCGTGTCGGCAAGGCGAAAATGCCAAAGGACTGAAAATACGAAGCACGAAATTCGAAATACGAAACAAAAACGGAAAGTTTTGAGAATTTGAATTTAGGATTTTGGATTTGTTTCGAATTTCGATATTCGAATTTAGGATTTTGAAAACTATGACTGAAGTAACATCTGAAATTAAGCCGGAAAGCACGACGCCGGTTCTGCACGTCGCGCCCGGACCTCACATTGCAAGCTCATCGCTGACCACGCGAAAGATGATGGTCGACGTTCTCATCGGCCTGTCGCCGCTGGTCGCGGTGTCGATAATCGTATTCCGCTGGTGCGCGGTCGTGCAGATTGGCATCTGCGTGGTCAGCAGCATAGCCGCCGAGGCGATGTTCCTCGCCATGCGGCGCAAGCCGATAACCGTCACCGACTGTTCAGCCGCAGTCACGGGCTTAATCCTGGCGCTGTCGCTGCCGGGGACAGCCCCGTGGTACGTCGGCGTGGTCGGCTCGTTTATCGCCATCGGCCTGGCGAAGGTCATCTTCGGCGGGCTTGGACACAACATTTTCAACCCCGCCATGGTCGGCAGGGCCTTCGTGATGATGGCCTTTCCCGCCCTTCTCGGCGCGGGGGCGTTCGTTTCGCATGATGCCTCGGCGACGCACGCAATGACGCAGGCGACGCCGATGACAGTAGCCAAGCACGTGCAGGCCGGCGCCGAATCGCCTGACAAGCTCACATCACTGTGGGATCTGTTCTGGGGCGACACGAACGGCTGCCTCGGCGAGACCAGCGCCTTCGCCTGCATAATCGGCGGGCTTTACCTGTGCCTGAGGCGGACGGCCTCGTGGCAGATACCGGCCGGCGCAATAATCGCCGCAGCAATCATGGGCGGAGTCTTCAACCTCGCCAGGCCGGACGACCCGTGGACCGTCGCGCATCAGCTGCTCGGCGGGGCGCTGCTGTTCGGCGCGTTTTTCATCGCGACCGACCCGGTCTCAAGCCCGCTGACGCACAAGGGCAAGTGGATATTCGGAGCCGGCATCGGAGCTTTGGTAATACTCATGAGGCAGCTCAGCGCGTATCCCGAAGGCGTGATGTTCTCCGTACTGATAATGAACTCCGTGGCGCCGCTGATTAATCGCTGGACGATACCCCGGCCGGTCGGCGGAAGACCCGTAACAGTAAAAAAGTAAACGGACACCGATAACATGAAGAATAATTACCTGGTTCAGGCATGGCTGGTCATAACGCTGGCGGTCTGCTTCGGCGCGCTGCTGGCCGGCGTGGAAACCTCGCTCAAACCGGCCATCGACCGGAACAAGCTGAACGAAACCTACGACCAAATACCCAGGCTGGTGAAGATCACCGAAAACGGCGAATGCATCCGCCCGGACAACAAAAAGACCGAGGAATACGTCTCGCCGGACGGCAAAACCGCCTACAAGGCGATAAGCGCCGACGGCAGGCACGTCGGCTGGGTTATACGGGCCGGCGGCCAGGGCTTCGCCGACAAGATCGAGCTGCTCATCGGGCTTGACCCCAAGGCCGAGCGAATCACAGGCATGTACGTGCTGGAGCAGAAGGAAACCCCCGCGCTCGGCAGCAAGATTACGGACAGCTGGTTCCAGGACCAGTTCGACGGGAAAGTCACGTCGAGTGCGATTACCGTCACCAAGGCCGCCCCGAAAGACGGCGGCAACGAAATAAAGGCGATCAGCGGCGCGACCGTGTCGTCGGAAAGCGTCACGAAGATAGTCAACAACGCTGTCGAGGAGTTCCGTGCAAATATCGGAAAACTCGACAAGCTGGAAAAGAAGGAATAGGCGTCTGATGTCAAATAACGGTCCGACACCAATGGAGCGGTTCATTCGAGGCATACTGCCCGAGAACCCCGTATATCGCCAGGTGCTGGGCACCTGCCCCACGCTGGCCGTCACCGGCAACATGAAGGCGGCGATGACGATGGCCGCCGCCGTGATGTTCGTGCTCATCTGCGCGAATATCATCATCAGCCTCATCCGCAACCTGCTCAAACCGCACCTGCGGATACTCATCTTCACGCTGACCATCGCGGCGTTCGTGACAATCGCCGACAGGGTGCTGGCGGCCTACCTCTACAACATGAGCAAGGAGCTTGGCCCGTACATACCGCTGATTATCGTCAACTGCATAATCATCTGCCGCTGCGAAGTCTGCGCAGCCAAGCAGGGCGTGGTGACGGCCGCCTTCGACGCCGTCGGCCAGTCGATAGGCTTCGCCCTGGCGCTGGCGAGCATCGCGACGGTGCGCGAGATTCTCGGGGCCGGCACGTGGTTCGGGCTGGACGTCGGCTGGGGCGGCGCGGCGTTCGACAACTACAAGTGGGCGGTGATGGTGCTCCCGCCGGGCGCGTTCATCACGTTCGGCCTGCTGATAGGCGTGGGCAACTGGATAGGCGACAAACGCTCCAAGAAAACTGCGGCATAGAAACAGAGCACTGCAATGGAATATATAGGCGAACTGATACTGATAGCAATAGGCGCGGCACTTATTAACAACTTCGTGCTGCATTACTTCGTCGGGATATGCCCGTTCATCGGAGTTTCAAGGCGCCTCGACATGGCCTTCGGCATGGGCTGCGCCGTTACGTTCGTGATATCGGTGGCGGCATTTCTGAGCTGGACGTTCACGTATTACATTCTCCGCCCGGGCGCTCCGCTGACGACGGCTATCGTCGGGCACGAAATCAACCTGGAGATACTCAATTACATCGTGTACATCTTCGTTATCGCATCTTCGGTGCAGCTGGTGGAGATGTACCTCCGCAAATTCTTCCCGCCGCTCTATAAGAGCTTCGGCGTGTTCCTGCCGCTTATCACTACGAACTGCGCGATCCTCTTCGCCTGCCTGGAAATCATGAAGCATCTTTCCGGCGGCGGAGCCGTATGGGGCGCAAGCGGCGGAAAAATGTGGGGCCTCGGCGAGGCGCTGTCGCTGGCGATGTTCGGCGGGCTTGGATTTACGATGGCGATCGTAATCATGGCCGGCATACGCGAAGAACTCGACCACTGCAACGTGCCCAAGTGCCTCAGGGGCGCGGGCATCACACTGATAGTGGCCGGCATCATGGCGCTGGCGTTCCTTGGCTTCACCGGAATGGACAAGAGCCTCTCCCAGCTCATCCAGCCGACACAGACAACAACCGCTGAAAAAACACAATCAGCTTCGGAAGTGCAAAAATGACCGTAATACTTGCTGCTGCGACAATGCTTGTGCTGGCCCTGTTCATGGCCTACGTGCTCGGCTGGGCGAACAAGACTTTCCATGTGGAGATCGATCCGCGAATCGAACAGGTCAGCCGCGCCTTGCCCGGCGCTAACTGCGGCGGGTGCGGCTACGTCGGCTGCGGCGAATACGCCGAGGCCGTCGTCGCCGGAAAGGCGCCCGTGAACCTCTGCCCCGTCGGCGGCGAAAGCTGCGCCGCAGCAGTGGCGAAAATTCTGGGCATCGAGCTGAAGGCCAGCTTCCCCTACCGCCCGGCCGTCCACTGCGGAGCGCACTACGACGACCGGCTCGGCCGGCACGATTACAAGGGCGAGCAGACCTGCGGGGCGGCCAACCTGATCGCCGGAGTGCAGGGGTGCACATACGGGTGCCTGGGCTTCGGCGACTGCGTGAAGGCCTGCGACTTCGACGCGATACACGTGGTCGACGGCCTGGCGACCGTAGACTACGAAAAATGCGTCGGCTGCGGCGCGTGCGCAAAGGCGTGCCCCAGGAACATCATCTCGATGGTCCCGTTCAAGTCCGAGCGCATGCTTATCATCGCGTGCAGCAACAAGGATTTCGGCAAGGACGTCAAGGCGGTGTGCAAGGTCGGCTGCATCGGCTGCAAGGCCTGCGAGAGGGTCAACGAGCTGTTCAAGGTGAAAGACAACATTCCGCGCATCGACTATGACAAGTACGACCCGCAGAAAATGGGCGAAATGACGGTCGCCGTGCAGAAATGCCCGATGAAGCGCATCGTCGCCGTCGGCAAGCCCAGCAGGGAAGACATCGCCAGGGTCGCCGACAAGGAAACGCCGGCCATCGTCCAGGCGGATTTCAAAACCACCGTAAACGGCACGGAATGGCACGGGTAAAAAAGAGACGATTGTCGAATCGCGATTTGCGAATTGCGATTTGACAACGGCAAATACCATCTTTTGCAACAAACCACGTCCGGCGGTCTTCCAGGCCGCCGGATCTTTTTTAAAGTTTCAAAAGCATCCCTCAGGCGGCAAGTTGAAAAAGCCGCGGCGATTTTTATTTTAAATGAATTTTTGTTTCCTCTGCGACCACAGCGGCCTCTGCGGCTGCCGTTGTTACTTCAAAACGTACCTGTCAAACCCCGGCGTTTTGTGGATCGTGTATTTTTCCGGCGTGCCGATGACGAGCATGGCCTCTATTCCGCTGCCCGGCGGTATCAGCCGCAGTCCGTCATGGGCAAGAACGCTGAGTGCGGTCGCCCACCCGTCGGCTTCCGTCGCGGTCGGCGCTATTACCGTAACCGAAGGCGCGATATCGACGGGCCAGCCGGTGCGCGGGTCGATAATGTGGCTGTAATGCTTGTCGCCGATCTTCGAAAACCGCTGGTAGTTGCCGCTGGTGCAGACGGCTGCGTCGGTGAGCCTGAGTTTCGCAATCGGTTCGTCCCGCCCGAACGGGTCACGAACGTCGATCTGCCAGGCGTCTCCTCTCGGAGAAAGGCCGAAACAGCGGATATCGCCGCCGACATCAACAAGCCCGCCTCGACAGCCGTCCTCCTGCATCGCGGCGACGGCCTGGTCGATGCCGTAGCCCTTGGCGATGCCGCCCAGGTCGATGCTTACGGTGTCGACCCTTTTCATCGCGCCGTCGTTGAAAACATCCAGCTGCGACCAGTTGGACTCCTCGCGCGCGGCGAGAATGGCGTCCTCATCGGGCAGCTTGTTTTCGCGAGCGGCTTTTTTCCACAAATCGATCAGCGGGCGGATCGTTATGTCGAACGCACCGTCGGTTTTCTCGTGCAGCTTTTTGCCGGCCAGCAGCACCTCGATAACATCCGGCGAAAGCGGCACGACCTGGCCGGCCGCAGCCGCGTTGAAGAGCGAAACCTCCGAGCGGTCTATGTACCGGCTCATCAGCGCTTCGACATCCCGCAGCGCCTGTTCGGCATCCTTAACCGCGACTTCGCCTTCCCTGCGACGATCTATATCGACGACCGCGGTCAGATTGGTCTCGGTGTCCATTATCCCCTTAGGATGGTGCCGGATAACGACAACGAGCGGGTTGTCGCCCTGTATTTTCCACAACCCGACCACGACGAGCGCGACGATGCCGCACAACACGAGCAACAACAAAATCGTTCCGCGATGTTTCTTCACGCAGCACCTCTTTCGTTCTGTTCACCCTCAGGGACGGGCCCGGGCGGAAGCAAACTCATTTATCGCTGCTGTATTCGGCGGTAATTATCGAATGCATGCCGCCGCGCGGCGTGAACCGGCCGCTTACGACCATGCGTCGCGGCCTGCAGGCGGCGACCAGATCGTCGAGTATGCGGTTGACGACGTCCTCGTAAAACACGCCTTCGTTGCGGTAGCCCTGCAGATAAAATTTCAGGCTTTTAAGCTCAATGCAGAGCCTGTCGGCGACGTATTCAATCTCGATTGTGCCGAAGTCGGGCTGGCCGGTCCTGGGACAGACCGATGTGAATTCCGGCGCGACGTGTTTGATTACGTAATCGCGTTTCGGATGCGGATTTTCGAATGTTTCTATGTCAGCCATGTTTTTCCGTGATTTCCGACCGTCCCTCAGGGACGGCCTGCCCAACCAGCTTACACCGATTGAAAGCACAGGTAAAGGGCGATACGATGTGCCTCATGAATGATACGGGCAAATCCGCCGTCGTGCTGCTGTCGGGCGGGCTGGACTCGGCCACCACGCTGGCCGTCGCACGCGACCGTGGCTTCCGCTGCCATGCCGTCAGTTTCGACTACGGCCAGCGGCACCGCTTCGAGCTGAAGGCAGCCGCGAAAGTCGCCGAACATCTTCATGCCGCCGAACACAGAATCATAAAAATAGACCTCAGCGCCGCCGGCGGATTCGGCCACAGCGCCCTGACCGACGCCATCGAAGTGCCGAAAAACGGCAAATCCGAAATCCGAAATTCGAAATCCGAAATTCCCATAACCTACGTTCCAGCCCGCAACACGATATTCCTCAGCTTCGCGCTGGGCTATGCGGAGGTTATCGGGGCGTTCGACATTTTCATCGGCGTAAACGCCATCGACTACAGCGGCTATCCTGACTGCCGGCCTGCGTTCATCGAAACTTTCGAAAAGCTCGCGAACCTCGCGACGGCGGCCGGCGTGGAAAATCGCGGCCATTTCAAAATACACGCCCCGCTGATAGAGATGACCAAGGAGCAGATTATCCGCACCGGGCTGGCGCTGGGCGTGGATTACTCGCTGACGCACAGCTGCTACGACCCGTCGCCGGATGGAGTCGCCTGCGGGCGATGCGATTCGTGCCGGCTTCGACTGGCCGGCTTCGCCGCCGCAGGCGCCGCCGACCCGGCGAGATACGCAGAATAAAAAAACGCCGAGTCCCGGCGGGTTCGTCCGGCGGCCTGGCGTTTTATTTGCAATCCCGGTTTTTTATCCCTGTTTCATCCAGAACGGGCCTTTGGGTTTTTTCGGCCTGCTGTCGCGTGAGGCCTTGCCGGGCATTTTCACGGTGGTCTCGGCAGCGGCTGCGGCAGCTTCCTTTTCCCGGATATGCTTGCGGATGACGTACTGCTCCAGCACGCTGCCGAACATCGACGCCATTATGTAGAGCGTCACGCCGGACGGCGCCTGGTACAGGAATATTGTGAAAATGACCGGCATCATCACCTTCATCATTTTCTGCTGCTTCTGCTGGTCTGGCGTGGCCGCCGCACCGGCCATCGACGGATTCAGCTTGGTCTGCAGGTACATGCCGACGGCCATCAGAAGCGGCAGCAGGTTGAAGCTCGGCCCTATAAGCGGGAGGTCTTTGCTCCAGCTTATAAGGGCATCAGGTGCGGCAAGGTCTGTCAGCCAGAACGGCAGGAACGCCGCGTGCCTCAGTTCGAACGACGCGCTTATGCCCGTCCACAGGGCGATCCAGATAGGCATCTGTATGAGCATCGGCAGGCAGCCGAGAATCGGCGAGGCGCCCTGCTCCTTGTAGAACTTCATCATTTCCTTCTGCAGCGCTTCGCGGTCGTCGGCGTATTTTTCCTTGAGCTTTTGCATCTGCGGGGCGAGTTTCTGCATCTTCATCATGGAGACCTGGCTCTTCTTGGTGAGCGGATGCAGAACCACGCGCACAAGAATAACCAGCAGGATAATCGCCACGCCCCAGTTGTGGACAAACGCGCTGAACACCTGGAGCAGCCACATCATGGCCAGCGCCAGCCACGTGAAAGTGCACCAGCATCCGCCGAAGTCTATCGTGCCGACGTACTGGAGATCCTTGTATTCCTCCCTGAAATATTCGTCCTTATTGTCCTCGAAAATGCTGCGTTTCTTTGGGCCGACGTAGATGTCGAAATCCATCCGCTTCACAGCCGAGCCGACAGCCAGTTCAAGTTCCGGAATTTCAACGCCTGTCCGGAATGTCCTTGAGTCTTTCCACTCCTCAATCTCGGCGTAATAGAATTTCGCCTTCCAGTCTGGCGAGTTGAGTTCGCCTTTCCCGGTCGGCTTGATATACATTATCGAGGCGAAGAATTTGTTGGTGGCCGCGATCCAAAGCCCCGGCTCGTCGGAATCGGACCTGTGCGACGGATATTGTCTGTCGTTAAGCCCCAGCTTATCGCTTCCGAACAGGCCCAGAAACTTGCCTGAGCTTTTTTTCTCCACCTTTACGTTGACCTTGTCCTTTTCCGGGTCAAACCAGCCGTAAACAACCTCCCTCGTATCGCCGCTCACGTCTTCGCGCCTCAGGCCGGTCGGACCGAACTGGTCCAGCGAGATTCGGAGTTTCTCGCCGGAGAGGTTCTCAAAGGCCAGCGACATGCCGACGGAATAATCATTCTTGCGGACAGTGTAGGTCTTGGTGATCTTGAGTATTTCCTGCAGCGGGCCGTCACCGACCGATCGCCAGAGTTTGTAGTAAAAGCTCATGCTCTGGCTGTCTTTCCCGACTGTGGGTTCCGCGACGGTCCTCTGCCAGTAAACCCCGGCCAAGTCCACCGTCCGGGCCGGCTTTTCGTCTTCTCCGAGATAAATCTTCAGTTCGCCTGTCGCATATGACAGCAGATGATTTTTCTCGCGATAAACCGGGTTCAGAACGCTGTAGTGTCCCTTATATTTTTCCGGCTCGGCCTGCTGCAGTTTCTCATATTCCTTCGGGTCTTTTTCCCACAGGCGTTTGTCTTCCACAGTTACAAACTCCTGTGTGAGTTTTGCGGAGTAAACACCGGCTCCGCGCGGGTCTATCTGCAGTGACAAAAGGTAATCATCGTCCTTGACCAGCGAGCCGAGATAAACGTCTTCGCCGTCTTTCTTCCTGTTATCGTACCACTTGATTTTGCCCGTAGCCGCTTCTTCAGGCTTTTCGGCGACCTGTTCGGGTTTATCCTGCCCGGCTGCAGCCTGGTCAGGCTGGGTTGCGGACTGGTCCGGCTGAGTGGCGGCCGGCGAATTTTCTTCGGAGTTTTTCTTATTCTCGGCTGCCCGGTTGCTGATGTACATGTTCATAAGCATCAGGCCGGCCCCGAGTATGAGAATCATGATCAAAAATCGCGAATTTTTCACTAGTTGCTCCTCAGCGGCCTTCCTTGAGGCGGCTGCCCAGATAATCGTCAAGCTCATCTATCGCGTAAACCTGCTCGATAACCGACTCGACGTCGTATTCGACTCTCACAAAGCGGATCGCGCCCGGCTCGATAAGAGCGTAGCTGGCGCGGGGGTCGCGGTCGCGAGGCTGGCCGACCGATCCTACGTTAATCATGGCCTTGCGGTTCGGCTCGACTTCGTATATGCCGCCAAGTTCGTCAGGGCTGTAGAAATCCGGCGTGTCGATGAAGACGCCCGGCACGTGCGTATGCCCTACGAAGCACAGGTGGCTGAACCGCTCGAAAAGCCCGCTTATCTTGTTCGGCGCGTTGTAGATATCGTCCGGGAAAATGTATTCGTTAATCGGGCGGCGCGGGCTGCCGTGAACAAACGCAAGCTCGCCCATGCCGTAGTTCTCGCCCGAAATCACGTGCTTTACGGGCAGGTTGCCGAGGAACTGCCAGCGCTTGGCTCGCTTGGCCTCGTCAGGCTCCTGCTCGAGCTGCTTGCGCGTCCAGAAGCAGGCCGCCTCCGCGCCGATATTGAACTTGGTCGGCTCATACATCACGGCAAAGTCATGGTTGCCCATGAGCGTCACCGACGCGGCGTCCATGAGCATGTCCAGGCATTCCTTGGGGTCCGGGCCGTAGCCCACAACGTCGCCGAGGCAGATTATCTGCTCGACATTGCGCGGACGGATATCGTCCAGCACCGCCTTCAACGCCGGTATATTCGCATGAATGTCGCTTATAACCGCTATCATCCGAAGTCACCTTTTCCGCGAATCACTTTATGCTACGCTGTACGCAACAACGTTTGAATAGTATTTTAAGAGAGCAGCAGGGAGAAAGTAGACCGCAGGAGAGTCGCTCTTATCTGCAATCCGATTGCCCCGGAGTTTTTTACTGCTTTTTATACGTTCTGCTTTCCACTTTCTCCTGCCCTAGCTGCGTGCAATAAAGCAAATATTGCACGCAGCTTAGCGGGCAACGTAGGTGACTGTCAAATGCCGTTTGCCGGCGGCGGGCTGTTTGAACTGGACGCCGGGGCGGCAGGCAATAGAATAAACGCACAAGGTTTTGTCATGAATGAAGTTGTTTCCATAGCTATTGAGACCTCCTGCCGCACCGGAGGCGTTGCGATAGGCATCGGCGACAGGCTCGCCAGGCGCCACGATTTTGACGCGTCGGCAAGGCAGGCCACCCAGCTGGTAGCCCGCCTGCGCGACCTGCTGGCCGAAGCCGCCCTGAAGCCGGCCGACATCAACGAAGTCTACGTCGCCGCCGGGCCGGGCAGCTTCACCGGCCTGCGGGTCGGCATAACCGTCGCACGCACGCTCGGCCAGATGCTGCCGAAAATCCGCTGTGTCGCCGTGCCAACGCCGCAGGCTGTCGCCGAAAACGCCCGCAGCCTCGACTGGCGGCATCTCGGCGTGCTGCTGGACGCCAAGGACGACCTTTTTTACTGCAGCCTGTTCACCCGGACAGACGCGAGGGGCGAAATAGCCTCCATCGGCCGGCCCGGCGTGATGACGGCTGAGCAGTTCATCGCAGCCGCACCCTCGCCCCTGACGCTCAGCGGCGAGGCCCTGAACTACCATAAAATAACCGGCGAAGGCATAACCGCGGCGGATGAATCGCTGCGGCTGCCGACGGCCGAGAGCATCTGGCGGGTCGGCAGGAAAATGTCCGCCCGGGGCGAATTCACCGAATACCACAGGCTGCTGCCCGTTTACGTGCGCGAGCCGGAGGCCGTCAGGCTGTGGAACCTCAGGCAGCAGCCTTAGCGGTGTTGTGGGTTTCGCCATTGTGGTATAGAATGGAAACAGCCATCTGACAAAGGAACGACCTCATGCAGATTGATACACAATTTTCCATTTTCCTCGTCAACAAACCCGGCGTGCTGGCCGGTATAACCGAAGAGTTGGCCAAGGCGAAAATCAACATCAAGGCCCTGGCGCTTATGGACTCAGGCGAGCATGGCACGCTGCGGATAGTCTGCGACGACACCGAAAAAACCCGCAAAGTTCTCACCGAGCATTCCGACCGCTGGACCGAGGCCGAGGTGCTCGTGATGGATATCGAGCACACGCCCGGCGAATTTTCAAGGATAGCCAAAAAGCTGGCTGACAATCATGTGAACATCACCTACGCCTACGCGACGGGCGGCCGGGCCGGCGAACACACGACTGCCGTCTTCAAGCTCGCGGATCTGAAAAAGGCCAAGAAAATCCTCGGCGGCGAGTAAATCCGGCAGTCTGCAACCAGGCTTATTCTTCTTTCAGCAGCGAATGCAGCCAGGTTTTCTGCCTGCGCACGCATTTGTACCCGATTGCATCCTGCAGGCGGCGGAGAGGCGAACCTTCAACATACGGCAGCAGAGCCGTGATGAAGTCGGCCCCCTCGGTATGATACGTCTCGTTGTACCTGCGAATCAGCATATCCCGGAACTGCCACATCTCCGGCGGAATGATTATCTGCCTGTTTTCGACATCTATGATGAAGCGGCGGTCGTCGTCGATGAAGTCGGAGAACCGTTTTTGAATCTGCCCCTCGATATCATCGGCCGTGAACGGCTTTTGAGGCAGGCCGGCCCGTTCGTGCGAAACGTCGGGGGCCGCGACAACCGTTCTCCAGTCGCTGTCGGCCGAAAGTATCTCGTCGATTTTCTCCAGCGAAAGCTGCCGCCCGTCGAGCGGAAACTCACGTTGGTGGTATTCGGACGGCCAAAGCCTCTTGGGAAACTGCTTCAGCCGGCTCAGCTCTATCGCCCAGAGCGCCCTGGCGTTGTACCAGTACGCCAGCCTTTCCGGGCGGGTTTTGAAAAGCTCCGGCGTGACTGTAGGCCCCGTGACGGCAAGCAGCTTGACCTGCGCGGCGATGTTATCGGTAACGTCGTCAAGCAGTTCGGGCACGAGCAGGCCCTTTTCGTCGACCGCCGCGTGCAGAACCGTCCCAAGGTCGGAATAGTCCACCCTGGGCGTAACGCCGGATGTATCCAGCTGGACGGCCGGCGTGCACCCCGCAGCCAGAACAAATAACAATCCGACCAAACCATGCTTGCAACGTAAGCGATTCATGGCAATGATTGTAACTGCAAAGGTTGCCCGGGAGGCAACAAGATTTTCAGAGGGCCGGATGCCGAACAGAAAAAAATGGTTCAGGAAAATCGTTTTATACACGCTGCTTCTGCTTGTCGTGCTTGCAGCAGCGACGGTTATAGCGGCGAAATTCTGGATTATTCCAGGCATTATAAGAGACAGAGTCAGCGCCGCGCTGGCTGAATACTGGGACGGAAAGGTTGAAATCGGAGATGTCGAATTCGACCTGTCAGGTTCAGCGGTTCTTCACGACGTGAAACTGACCGACCGCGACGGGCGCGACTGGCTGCATGTCAAAAACGCCGCAATAACGCTTGAGAACTGGCTCGGCTCCGCGCCGATGCTTACTGACGCGAACATCGACGGGTTTGACATATTCGCGCATTTCATAGACGGCGAGTGCGACCTGCCGATTGCAGAGTCGCAATCCGACTCAGACGAACCCTCAAGCGTGGACCTGCATTCGCTGACAATCGCAAATGCGTCGTTTACGAAAGTCGACGACGGCGCCCCGCAGCCTAGCGAAGCATTCTCGCTGCAATGCGTGCGAGAGAGCGACGAATATGCAGTCAGCTTCCGCCACCAGCAGCGGCAAATAGCGATAGACGGCCAAATCGTCCCGAAGGACGAAAAAGTCCTCCTGCAAAAATTCAGCGTCTCGACGGAATACGGAGAACTGATAAGCAGGCTGAGGGCGTCGATCAGCGTAACCGGGCAGGCCAACAATCGCGTTATCGGCATCCGAATTTTTTACGGCAGAACGGGCGGACGAGGAATTCTGCAGGGCAGCGCCGAGATATCCAAAAAAGCCGGAGACTACGGCATGGACGGGCGAATGGCGCTGATAGAAGCCAGCATCCCCCTGCTGCAAAAATCCCTGCAGGGCAAGGCCGAAACAACCAGCGGCACGATAACAATACAGACGACCTTCGCGTGCCCCGACCTGAAACTCGAAAATCTGGCCGGCGACTTCGCAATGTTCGTGGATGATATCGATTCCCAGAATCGCGGCCTGGCGAAAGACGTCGCCGAAACCATCGGCGTCGAAGCCTATGACGCCAAGACCCAGTCGGACATCGAGATGGCCTGCAGTTATGTCTGGCCGGTGGTGGTCCTCAAGCCGGGCTGCCACTATTCAAGCGAATCTTTCGCCATCGAAGGCGAGCCGGGCGGAACCGTCAACCTGACGACCAAAGATATCAACGTGTATGTCGTGGCCGCCCAGTTCAGCCATATTCGCAACGCGTTCTCGGCAATACCGATTCTGTCCAAAGGTCCCATCACGAGCCTGCTGAAGAAAGTTTTCCGCCTCCACATAGTCGGCAAATGGGACGACCCTGCCGACAAGCTCATCCACAAGGAGCCGCTCACGGACCTGGCCAAAGGGACGGTCGACTTCCTGAAGGCGAGCATGGAAGGCGGCGGAGAACTGGGCGGCAGCGTGCTGAACCTGTTCGACTGGTCAAAAGGCAAAAACGGAAACGGCAGCAAAACCCGGCCCGAAGAATAAACGGCAGTTTAATAAGAAAACCTAACAAAAACAACCTGAACCACAAAGGACACAGAGGGCACCAAGAATGCAGCATTCGAAAGTATCTGTGTGTTTACTTCGTGTTCGCTGTGAACTCTGTGGTTCATTCTGTTATGGATTCTAAGACGATTCAATCGTTTTTCATAATCTCGCGGAGCACCACGGTGGCGTAGCAGCCGGCTTCCGCAGTAAACTTCAGCTCCAGGTATTCGCCGCGTTCATCGCGCCCCGGCGAAATGCCGCAGTCGGCCAGCCGGAACCGCAAGGCCCTGCGCGAGCCGGAAATTTTCAGCGGGCCGATGTGCTTGAACTGGTCAAGCCCGATATTGTGTGCGGCGAGAACTTCCCGCTCGATTTTTCCCGGCTCGCCTTCGGCAAGGCTGCTGCGATAGCCGGGAACCATGCCGGTCGGGCTTATCTCAAATCTATCCGCCCTTTCCTGCTCGGCGGCGACATCTTCCACAGTGAACACGCCGCCCGTATCAGTTTTGCACGCCAGGTCGCCGGCAAAAACGCGGTCGATGCTGTCAATCCGGCGCGAGAGCACTTCATTGAACAGCTCGCTCTGGAACGCCGAGACATATAATCGCTTCATCCGCTTGTCGATAATGGCGACGGCCGGCCCGACATGCCGCTTTTTCCTGTAGATCGAAAGCGCCTTTCGTTCATTGGTGTAGTGCCACGGCCAGCGGTCCAGCGCCCTGTTGAAATAGCCGGAATCGAAGGCATCCCGTGCGGCCTTGCAGTCTGGCGGGTCGTCATCCTGCGGCCGCCCGAGAAAAATCGATATGAATTCGTCGAGGTCGTTCCGCACGAGCGCCTCGCCGAGCAGGTGCGTGTCGCCCCTGCCGCCGAACCGCTGCGGGCCGAAATAATTCGGAGCGCCGCGCGTCTTGAGAACTTCCAGTATCCGCTCGGCGTCGGCCAGCTGCGCCCGCCCCACGCCGCGTATGCGGACCGCAAACCTGTTGCCTGCAAGATGCCCCGTACGAAGCTTGTTGGTGTGTCGCGACGTCCAGACGATTTCCATGTCCCGGTCGCGATAGGCGGCAAGTTTGTCGGGATCGACATGCTCAATGCTCATGACCTGGCTGGTGACGGCCTTGGCGTCCTTCATGCCCGCAAAGCCGATGTCCGCCGGTTTGACGCCCATGTATTTCGCGATGCGGTCGACGGCTGCCGGTGTCGGAATGCCCCGCTTGACCACGCGGAAATAAACATGCGTACCTTCGCCGCATGGTTCATACAGCGGAATCTCCTCCACGCAGAAATCTTCGAGATATTCCTTTATCCGCCCGCCGATGCCGGGAAGGTCATTTGTCAAATAAGGCAACACTAATGATCCTCGATCCAAGATCCTTCATCCGAGATCCTTGACCCGGTTCTGCCGAGGGCGAGGATTGCGGCTGACATGACTCTTCAGATTCTTCTGTATCGTCTTTACCGAACTGGCCAGAATAGCAACAATTTCATCAGCTTCAACAAGAAGTGGATCAAGAAGATTGTGATTAACCATTTCGGCCTTGTCCAATATCTTCAGCCATCTCAGTGTTTCCCTGGCTTCCTTGAGAGCGACAACATACTTGTTAAGAAAATCCCTGTGGCTGACCGTTCCAAAAGCTTCTTCCAGATTGGCAACAATACTTGTTCCAGATGCGACAATCTGTTTGCCTATCGTCCTGCCAGAAATATCTGACGGCATTGCCTTCGTCAGTTTTATTATGCGAACGGGAAAATCGGTAAGCCTGTCCAAAAGCTCTTTTTTATTCACAGGTATATCCCATGTATAACCCCGCAATTTAACCTGTGGACATGACCCCACAGGATCACGGATCCAGGTTCCCGGATCCCGGATCCAATTTACACATTCCATATCCTGTCATCTATTCTGGCGTTTTTGTTTGCCGCCCGCGCCAGGACAAAGAGCAGATCCCCCAGCCGATTGAAGTAGCGGAAGATAATCGGCGGAATTTCCATGCCCGCAGCCGACGCGGCGACAATCGACCGTTCCGCACGTCTGCAGACGGTCAGCGCCACATGCAGCCGACAGGCAAGCTCGCAGCCGCCGGGAATAATAAAATTCTTCAATTCGCGAAGATCTCTGGAAACGGCGTCTATCTCGCTTTCCATGCCGCTGATATCTTCGTCGTCGAGCTGCACGCCCGGCTGCGTGTTCGTGCCGACGGCTGATAGCATTGCGCCGGCGGTAAGCAGCTTGCCCTGGGTCCGCTGAAGATAACTGTGTATCTCGCCCTGGCCGGCCGCTGAAACGCAAAATCCCAGATGAGCGTTAAGTTCGTCCATGTCGCCCACGGCACAAAGTATGGGATGATTTTTTCGCACTCGCCGGCCGCCAGGCCGGGTCGAGAAACCGTCGTCACCCTGGGTTGTGTATATTTTCATGGCTGTTCTCCGCGCGAGTTTGCCTGACAGCGCCTCTTTGAATAGAATACGTTCATCGCCATGCCCGCGGCAAGGAGCAGAAATGAACGAACGGTTGAAAACCATCCGCCAGATGCTTGAGAAAACGCCTGACGACACTTTTCTATTATACGGGCTGGGAATGGAGCTGACCTCGACCGGCCATTTCGACGAAGCGGCCGAACAATTCAAAAAATGCATCGCCATCGACACATGTCACCTGGCCGCTCGCGTGGAACTGGGCAAGACGCTGCGTTCGGCCGGCAAAATCGAAGAAGCCCGCATCGCCTTCGACGCGGCGATGCGACTCGCCGTCAAACAGGGCGAAAAACATGCGCAGGATTTCATCCGTCAGCAGATCGAAGGGCTGGGCAAATCCGGCAAATAAGCGCCTTGCGCCAACGTCCGATAATGCTGCCGCAGACCGATTTCACAAGGCTTCCGCCGCCCCGCCGGACAGGGCGGCGACCCGTCTTCCTCGCCAGACGCTAACTATTGCCGCAAAAAGAGTTATATATGCCAAAATCACGGCTTGAGGGCGTATTTTTACTGGCTGTCGAGTGTGCGTTTTGAGATAATATTTACACCCCTGAACCGACTCTGTTTACAGGGGGTTACAGTAGAAATAAAAGCATTCGGAAAGACCGGAAGGAGTTGCAAGTGGCCAAGGATAAGGCCCCCCAAAAAACGTCGCCCGTTGAGGGCGTATATGACGAAAGTCAGATTAAGGTGCTGCGCGGGCTGGAGGCGGTTCGCAAGCGGCCGGGCATGTACATCGGCGACACGACCACTCGCGGCCTGCATCATCTGGCATGGGAAATCGTCGACAATTCGATTGACGAAGCGATGGCCGGCCGATGCCAGAATATCACCGTCACTATTCACCCCGACGAATCCTGCACCGTCACGGACGACGGCGTGGGCATTCCGGTGGGTATACATCCAACGGAGAAAATCTCCACGCTCGAAGTCGTGTTCTGCCACCTGCATGCCGGAGGCAAGTTCGACCACGGCATATACAAGGTGTCCGGCGGCCTGCACGGCGTGGGCGCATCGGTGGTGAACGCACTGAGCGAGTGGCTGGAAGTCGAAGTCTGCCGCGACGGTACAGTCTATCACATGGCCTTCGAACGGGGCCAGAAGACCAGCGAACTGAAAAAAATCGGTCAGCGAAAGCGCAGCGGAACAAAAGTCACCTTCAAGGCTGACAGCCAAATTTTCCCCGATATTTCCATGAAATATGAGGTGCTTGCAAAGCGACTTCGCGAGCTTGCGTATCTCAACGAAGGAATATGCATAAAGCTCAAGGACGAGCGGACCGACAAGGAAGAAACCTACCAGTACAACAAGGGTCTCATCGCGTTCGTGCAGCACCTCAATGACGGCAAAACAACGCTGACGAAACCCATCGCGATTCACAAGGAAGACGAAGAGAACAAGCTGTGTCTTGACGCAGTCATTCAGTACAACGACGGCTACAACGAAACGGTTTTCACGTTCGCCAACAACATCAACACGATTGAAGGCGGGACGCACCTGTCAGGTTTCCGCAGCGCGCTTACGCGAACGATAAACAACTATGCGCGCAGCGCGAAGATACTCAAGGACGATGATGCGGTTCCCAGCGGCGACGACATACGCGAAGGCCTGACCGCGATTGTATCCATTAAAGTGCCCGACCCGCAGTTTGAAGGTCAGACCAAGACAAAGCTCGGCAACAGCGAGGTCGAAGGCTTCGTCACGCAGGCGATAAACGAGCTTCTCGGCAAATGGCTGGAAGAACATCCTTCCGACGCCAGGCAGATCGCCAACAAATGCATCCAGGCGATGATGGCCCGCGAAGCCGCCCGAAAGGCACGCGACCTCACCCGCCGCAAAGGCGCGCTGTCCAGCAGCTCGCTGCCGGGCAAACTGGCCGACTGCCGCTCGAAGGATGTGGCGACGACCGAGCTGTTCCTGGTCGAGGGTGATTCGGCAGGCGGTCCGGCCAAGCAGGGCCGCGACTCGGCCACACAGGCCATCCTGCCGCTGCGAGGCAAAATCCTGAACGTCGAGAAGGCCCGGCTGGACAAAATCCTCAACTACGAGCAGATACAGTTCATCATCTCGGCCCTGGGGTGCGGAATCGGCACCGAAGATTTCAGCATCGAAAAGCTTCGGTACGGCAAGATCATCATAATGACCGACGCTGACGTTGACGGCAGCCACATCCGCACGCTTCTGCTGACGTTCTTCTTCAGACACATGAAAACACTTATAGACGAGGGGAGGATATTCATCGCCCAGCCGCCGCTTTATCTGGTCTCCCGCAAAAAGCAGAAGAAGTACGTTCTTGACGAGCGTGAGATGCGCAAGACGCTCATAGAGCTCGGTCTGGCCGGCACGACGCTGGAAATCCGCGACACGTCCAAGAAAAACAAGGATATCATCGCCAGCTTCTCCGGGTCGAAACTCGAAGAGCTTGTCGAGATACTGGAAGACCTGGCTGAAAAAGTCCGCATCGTCGAACGCCGCGGGCTGAATTTCCAGTCGCTCATGGAGCACCGCAAGGAAGGCAAGCTGCCGACGCACTGGCTGGTAATCGACGGCAAGGATATTTTCTGCAGCAACGAGAAGGAATACGAAAAGGTGCTGGCCGAATACGAGCACCTTATCGTCGAAGAGGACGAAGACATTGCAGGCGGCAACGGCAACGGTAACGGCGACGACGTGAAGCGGATTCAGACCCGTGCGGAGCTGCACGAAGTGAAGGATATCGAGAAGATCATTTCCAAGCTCAAGGCCAGAGGCGTGAGCATCGAAGACTACTTCATGAAGCGTGAAGAGTCGGTTACCGGCGACATGGCCCCGGCCAAGTACGTTCTCATCAATGAAGACGAAGAGCTGCAGGTGGATAACGTCGCGGAAATCGCGCCGGGAGTAAGGCAACTTGGCGCACGCGGCATGGAGATCAAGCGGTTCAAGGGTCTCGGCGAAATGAACGCCGATCAGCTCTGGGAAACCACGATGGACCCGGAACGCCGCGTGCTGCTGCGCGTTCGCGAAGAAGACGCCGAAGAAACCGAACGCATGTTCTCGCTGCTGATGGGTAACGACGTCGAGCGGCGAAGGGACTTCATCGAGAAACACGCCCTGGACGTCAAGAACCTGGATGTTTAAAACCCGCTAAGCCGCGAGCGGCTTAGCATATTTCTATGTATTGCTTACGGCGTCATCGGGCAGGTCGAAATTGGCATAGGTGTTCTGCACGTCGTCATGGTCTTCGAAGGCTTCCATCAGGTTCAGTATCTGCTGGGCCTTGTCGGCCGGCACGGCGACGGTGCTTTTGGGAATCATCGCTATCTGGGATGAGACGGTTTCGATTCCCTTGTCGGCCAGCGACTGTTTAACGGCCGAGAACGCGGACGGATGGCAGGTAATCTCGAACACGTCGTCTTCCGCTATAACATCGTCCGCGCCGGCTTCCAGGGCGATTTCCATAAGCGATTCCTCATCGGCCTTGTCCCTGGCCACCGCAAACGTGCCCTTCTGCTCGAACATCCACGCCACGCATCCTGATGCGCCAAGCTGCCCGCCGCCCTTTTCGAAAATTTTCCGCATCTCAGGGGCAGTGCGGTTGCGGTTGTCGGTAAGGCATTCCACCATGAACGCCACGCCGCACGGGCCGTAGCCTTCATAAATAACCTGTTCGTAGCTCGTGCTGCCGAGTTCGCCGGTGCCCTTCTTGATGGCCTTGTCGATGGTATCGTTGGGCATGTTGGCGGCCTTGGCGTCGTCGATGGCGTAGCGAAGCGCGAGGTTCTCGTCCGGCTTTCCGCCGCCGGCCTTCGCCGCAACGATAATGCGCCGGGCCAGCTTGCTCCATATTCGCCCTCTCTTGGAGTCGGTGGCGGCCTTGGACCGCTTGATCTTCGCCCAGTGAGAATGTCCTGACATATCTACTTCTCCGTACTGCTTTCTGATTTATCTTCCGGTTTTACGTCCTTGCCAAGGGGTGCAAGCTCCGGCTCGGTATTCTGTTCGACCGCATGGATTTTCCCGGGAAGGCTTTCTATGGTCAGCCTGGCTTCCCTGGACGGTCTTTTCTCTTTCTTGGCCCCATCAAGGGCCTTGCGCCAAAGCTCGACGGCCTTGTCTTTCTGGCCCATGCGGTAATAGTTGTCGGCGGCGTGGTTCAAAACAACCGTGTCAAGTCCGGCTCCCTGCTCCGTTTTTGACAAAATCTGTTCGAACACCCTTGAGGCGTCGACGAAACGGCCCTGCTTGTACAGCACCCACCCCAGCGAATCGAGAATATGGTCCGCCTTGACCTCGGCAAGGGCCTTGCGAATCATCCGTTCGGCCTTGGGAAGCTCGATGCCCATGTCGGCATACATATAGCCGAGATTGTTGTTCAGGTTCGCATCGTCCGGGTCGAGTTCAATGGCTTTCTCAAGAACGGCGAGGGCTTCCTTGTCGCGGCCCATTTCGCCGAGCACCGACGACTTGATGCTCATCAGATCCACCTGGTCGTCTTCCTGCAGTGCGATATATTCGTCGGCCCGCCTGATCGCGTCATCGTACTTGCCCATATACATGAGCATGCCTACCGACCTGCTGCGGCACCACTGGAGTAATTCTTCGGCGTGGGCTTTCATCTGCTCCGGAGTCGGCTTTTCGCCGGCATTGCCGGCTTCCCCATCGTCGGTTTTTGCAAGTTCGGCCTTCGCCCAGGCCATCCATTCATCGAGAAGCTTCAGGGCCTCCTCGTATTTTTCGTTTTCGGACAATACATCTACAAGCAGCACTTTCTTGCGGATATCGACCGGGTCTTCGGTTATCCATTCGGTGAGGTATTTGGCCGCCTCGTCGTACCGCTTGGCGCCGGTAAGCACAAAAACCCTGGAGAACCCGTACATTTCAGCCTGCTTGGCGGTGCCGGGGTCCCTGCGGGCGGCTGCGAGCCATTCATCGACCAGCGCGAGCGCCTTGTCATACAGTTCGGCCCTCTCGAGCATGCCGAGCAAATACTGCCTCGGGTCAGTATTTTCCGGGGAGTCCTTGGTCCACTCCTGCACAAATTCGATGGCCTCGTCGTACTGCTTTGTCTCGTCGTAGGCAACGAGCTTCATCATTTTCAGATGATTGATTTCCTTGTCGCTGGTGGACCGCCGTATCTGCCTGTCAAGCAGCCCCTGTATCTTGTCGTACTGCTTTTGGGTCTTGTATATGTCCATCAGTTTGGCGGTATAGTATCGCTCGATGTTCGGGTCGGTGGCTTCCTTCATCCACGTTTCGGCATACTCGACGGCCTTGTCGTACTGCTTTATCTCAACCAGCGAATCGAACAGGGCCCCCTGCAGATGCGTATCCCTGGGCTCTTTGGCGAGAAGTTCCTCGAGCACCTTTACCGCTTCATCGTAGCGTTTGAGCTGCAGCAGCGAAGTGGCATAGCTTTTGCCGGCCTGCACGTTATTCGAGCTGCTTGCGTAGAGTTCGGCCCATACCTGGGCAGCCTGACCGTAATCGCCCTGGCGAATAAGAACCTCCGCCAGTTTCTGCCTTGCATCCGACCGTCCCGGCAGCCGGCTGACAATGTCCTTGAGGATGCCGACAACTTCCTTGAATTCATCGTCAGGCAGCTTGCCTTTGTCTTCTGTCCGGTTGACTCTGATATCGACATCGAGCAGTTTGACATCGACGTCGTAAGGCGCCTGCGCCATCAATGTCTTGATATCCTGCATCACCAGGTCGCGGCGGCGGGACGCCATGTCGAGCTTGATCATGAGAATTCCGGCTTCAACGCTGTAGGGGTTGCGGCTGTACAGCGCGTAGGCGACGGAGCGGGCCTGACCTACAGCCCGATTCATGAGATAGTAATCAAAAAGATGGACATACGGCAGCGGATTGTCCGGTGCAAGTCCGACGGCCTCCTTAAGGAGGTTTTCAGCCTGTCGGCCCTGTGATTTGATGACGCAGGCCATCGCGAGATTGATGATGGTCGGAATGTCATCGGGATTCTTTTCGTAAGCCTTTTTCAGCGTCTTCAGCGCATCGTCATCACGCCTCTGCGAAAGAGCCAGCTTGCCCTCGGCGGTGTACACGTAGAATTCGTCGTCGCCCGCAGCCTTGAGACGCTTCACCACATCGTCGGCTTTGTCTTTTTCGCCGCGGTTCACATAGACGGCCATAAGCAGTTCGTAGGCCGGATAGAATTTGCCGTTCAGCCCGACAGCCTTGTCGCACTCGGCGATGGCGGTTTCCGCGTCGCCCCGCTGGTAGGCGATAACGGCAGCGACGTAATGGAGCGAGCAGGCTTTTTCCGAACTGTCCGCGGCGGCCTTATCCATGAAAGCCTTTACGGCCTCGTCGGACATTCCGGCAAACAGCATGTTCTCGATGTTGCGTGTAATTGCGCTCCCGAGGGAAGGATTGACATGGACCATGTCAGCGAGAATCGCCAGCGCCTTGTCGAAGCGGCCCTGCGAGACATACATATCGACCAGGTACTGCGTCACAGCCAGGCTGCCGGGCGTGTTTTTCAGGACGGACATGAGCAAATCAAACGCTTCGTTTTCCGCTCCAAGCTGCCTGGCCGAGTCGGCAAGCACAACCGCCAGCGACTGGTCGGCATAGTTCTTTTTTACGCAGGCTTCCCAGATGCGCTGCGGCATGATCTTGTCGCCGGAGGCTTCGCAAAGCGACTTGGCCATACCGGGCAGGAACGGGCGAAGGCCCGATTCGCCTGCGACATCTATGAGAAGTTTTTCAGCATTGGAATATTGTTTCGATTCGACCCATGCGGCAAGCAGCGCCTGCACGGTGGCAATCTGTGTTCGATTGCGATTGTAGGACCGTTCCAGGAGTTTGGCGGCCTCGACCGGTTCGCGAAGCGACAGCAGTAATATTCCCCGGCGAGTGAGCATTTCTTCCGGCTCGAGAAGCAGTTTGGCCAATTCCGGAGTGTCCTGATAAGCCTGACCGTACTGGCCGAGCCATTCTTCGAGTTTTTCGTAGCAGTCCAGAGAGGCGCGCCATTTTTTCTGGTTCTGAAGCGCCCGGCCGAGCAGAAGCATTGTTTCAGCTGCTTCGGGTCTTTCGCCTGTGAAACCGGTGCATTTCATCGCGGTTCGCAGGGCGGTGACGGCTTCGTCGGTCTGGCTGTTGGCCGAATACAGCTTGCCGAGGATATATTGCGCTTCAAAGTCGTCTGGGGCGATTTTGACGGCGGCAGCGAGACTCTGCATGGCCCGGCCCGGATTATGAAGCCCGAAATATGCAAGCCCGAGTCCGCGCAGGATACGGCGATTATCAGGCTCGAAACCCACCGCTCTTTCCAGCAGCGACCGAGCCTCCGTGTAATCCTTGTCGGCCAGCGCCTTTTCAGCCTTCGGAACGATTTCGCCGGTCCGGTCGCCGAGCTTATCGGCATCGGCGGGATTGACGGGCTTTTCTATCGCCGGCTGCAGCTCGTCGAGCTTCACGGTCGCCTCGGGGGGCAGCGGCTCGAGCGCCTTTGCCTTATCCGATGTTTTCTGCTGCGGCGAGATGGCAGGAGTTTCCGTCGCTTTCGGGCCGCAGCCCGTCAAGACAGATGCAATCAACAGAAAGCCGGCCAGAACTCCGTAGCTGTATCGCATGGTCTTTGTCATCAGGGTATTACCTTGTTCAGCGGATACGTGATTATGCCGGTTGCGCCGACCCGTTTCAGTTCAGGCACAAGCTCCCGCTCCACTCGCTCTTCAAGGATAACCTCCATGGCGACCCATCCGGCGTCGGCCAGCGGCGAAATAGTCGGGCTTTTCTCGGCTGGAAGAAGTTTGCTCACCGCCTTGACGGCCTCTGCCGGGACGTTCATCTTCAGGCCGACTTTTTCACGGGCGGCCATCGCGCCTTTGAGCATCATGGCGATATTCTCGATTTTCCGGCGCTTCCAGTCCACGGTCATCGCCTTGCGATTGGCGACCAGTCTGGTTGTCGACTCAAGCAGCGTGTCGATTACCCGCAGTTTGTTCGCCTTGAGGCTGCTGCCGGTCTCGGTCACGTCGACGATGCCGTCGATAAGACGCGCCTTGACTTCCGTGGCGCCCCAGCTGAACTCGACCTTGACGTTGATGCCCTTATCCTCGAAGTATTTCCGGGTGACGTTAACAAGCTCCGTGGCGATTATGCCGCCGTCGAGGTCTTCGGGCTTCTGAATGTCCGATTCTTCCGGGACGGCCAGCACCCAGCGTACCGGCTTGAGGTTCTGCTTTGCGTATACAAGCTCGGCCACTTCTATAACGTCGGAAGAATTTTCCCTAACCCAGTCGTAACCGGTAAGCCCGACATCGATAACGCCGTCTTCGACGTAGCGGCTCATTTCCTGCGCTCGGAACATGATGACCGACATCGAGTCGTCATCGATAGTCGGAAAGTAGCTTCGCGAGGAAATTGAGATGTTGTAGCCCGCCCGAGTGAACAGGTCCAGCGTGCTGTCCTGAAGCGAGCCTTTGGGAATTCCCAGAACCAGACGATCTTCGGCAGACCTGTTTACCATGACGCATCTTCCTTCTTCGCAATCTGTCGCGAGTTACTTTTTCTTTGCGGTTTTCCTCTTGGCGGTTTTTGGGGCGGCCTTTTTCACCGGTTTCTTCTTGGTCGCCTTGCCGGTCTTTTTGGCTTTCTGCGACTTTTGTGCTTTCCTGGCCTTTTCGGCATCCTTCGCCTTCTGGGCCTTCTTTTCGGCGGCCAGCTTTTTGGCCGCTTCGCGGGCGGCCTTTCGCTCTTCGGCTTCTTTCGCCTTTCGCTCGGCCTCTTCGCGCTTCTTGCGCTCGGCTTCTTCACGAGCACGCTGCTCGGCCTCGATGGCTTCCTGGCGGGCCTTGCGGACTTCCTCAATGGCCTTGGCGTTCTTCGCTATCAGGCCGCGGAAGAATTCATGCGCCGACTGGGCGTCCTTCTGCGGAATTATTCGTTCGAGGAAACACTTCACATCGGAAATGGTGCTTTCCGGATGAACGCTTTTATGCAGAACCAGGCAATCGACCAGGCTCTGGTCCACGGGAATGGCATGCCCGCCGAACACGTTAATCATCATGCAGGCTGAGGCGAAGTCATCCAGACCCAGTTCAGCCATGTGTCGCTGCAGTTCTTTCTTGGTCATTTTCCTGGCATATTCCAGAGACATGGAATACTGCTGTTCGAAAACGCCGTGAAGGGCGCTGAGAATCATTTCGGCCTTGCGCCGACCGTCGGGAAAGTCCTTGCCGAGGCACTCCACGATTTCCTTGGGCTGGGCCACGCGAAGTTCGTTGAAATCGACGAACTCTTCGGTAAGGGCCGCCATGGCTGAAGATACCTGCTTCCTGCCGGCATCGGCGGCAAGAATGCTTTCGATCATCACCTTGACCGGATCGTCAGTCGAGGCGGACGGTTTGGTCTTCGGCATGGCCTTGATGAGTTTCTTTATCTCTTTTTCGTATGTCCTGGCATCTTTCATATGATTTATTGATCCTGCTCAGTATCTGCATCCGACCCGCCCTGCCGCGGGTAGGGGTTCCGGTCCTTTTCCTTCTGCCTTATTTCGTTCATCGCCTCTTCTATCAGCTGAAGGGTCTGCAGCGTTTTCTGGAAATTTTCGTCGTGAACGAATTCCAGCACCGGCGTGTTCCTCAGCGAAATTTCTCGCATCATGAGTTCCTGAATATGCCCCGCCGCATGATGCAATGCCCGCATTGCGCTGCGCTGTTCCGCCTTGGTGCCGACTATCGAAACATAAATTTTCGCCGTCAAAAGGTCTTCAGGCACCTCGACGCGCGTAATCGACGTTCTTGCCGGGTCTATCCTCGGATCCGAAATTTTTGCAAGCAGAATACCGCCCACGGTGTTGCGAATCAGGCTGCCAACACGCTGTGTTCTACGATTCATTCAATTACTCTGTTCAGGCCCGAAAAATAAAAAGCCATCAGTCAAGCAAATACAAAAAATATGAACAGTAGAGCGGGAGAACAGGAGACCGCAGGTGAGCGATAAATTCCTTTTACAACGAATCAACCAACGTTGAAATCCGCTCTGTTATCACCTGTTCTACTGTTCCACCGCTCACCCGCTCCGGGCACTGTGCTGAAATGCACAGTGCCTAGAGCCATGATGTCTCGCTCTCAACAAGGACCATATCCCTGTGGTTTGCCGCGGCGTTCACAATCTGCTGCAGGCCGCTTTCCACGTAGCGTCTATCGTTTCCCACCATCGCCACCGCCAGAACCGCTGACCGGTGGCTGTCTAGTCCATCGACCTCGGCTACGGAGACATTGCAGTTGTTTCGCAGCCGATCCTTGAAACTCTTGATTACACGCCGCTTGTCTTTCAGGTTGTTCGCCTGCGCCACGTGCAACCTAAGATGAACCACTCCAATGGTGGTGGACATTTCGGCAAAGCCTCTACTAAAATTTACCAATTGGTTGACCGACCCGCCGTCTGGTTAACTGGTTAAAAATTACAGAACTCATAGAATCAGTCACTCTTTGAGTTTTTAAATGTCTCCTACAGTCTGCGGGCCACTTCTACCTGCTGGTAGAACTCGAATATGTCTCCTTCCTTGATGTCGTCGTACCCGGCTACCTTCACGCCGCATTCCATATCCGACCGGACTTCCCTGACGTCATCCTTGAACCGCTTGAGGCTGTCCAGCGATCTGCCGTCTTCTATAACGACATTGTTCCTGATTATTCTCACCTTCGCATTGCGGACCGCCTTGCCGTCGGTCACATAGCAGCCGGCGATAGTGCCGATGCGGGAAATCTTGAACACCTGCCGGACCTGGGCGTGACCGAGAACCTCTTCCTTTACCTCCGGCGTCAGGCCCTCTTCGAGAGCACGGCGGATGTCCTCGATAATGTCGTAGATGATGCGATAAAGGCGTATATCGACCTTCTTGGCCTCGGCTTCCTGGCGGGCCATTGCGTCGGCCACCACGTTGAAACCGATGATTATGGCGTTGGACGCCTCCGCAAGGGCGACGTCGCCCGTGCTTATTCCGCCGACCGCGGCGTGCAGGATATTGACCCTGGTTTCTTCCGTGCTGAGTTTGTCCAGTGAACCTTTTATCGCCTCGACCGAACCTTGAACGTCGGCCTTGAGAATCAACGCAAGTTCGTTGGCCTCGCCGGCCTTTATCTGGCTCAGCAGGCCTTCGAGTGTTCTCTGGGGAGCGGCTGCGAGCGATTCGGCGCGGACAAGATGCCTTCGCTCTTCAGCGGCTTCGCGGGCCTCATCGATATCATCGACGATGAAGAACTTGTCGCCCGCTTCCGGAACGCCGTCCAGGCCCGAAACTTCCACGGGCGTGGCCGGGCCGGCCTTCTGAATGTTCCTGCCGCGATCGTCAACAAGCTGGCGGACGCGGCCGTAGCTCGTGCCTGCCAGAATAATATCACCGATCTTCAGCGTGCCGTTGCGCACAAGCAGCCTGGCGACGGCGCCTCGGCCCTGGCTCATCTCGGCTTCGATTACGTATCCGCTGGCGGGAGCGTCGGCGTCGGCCTTCAGTTCCAGCAGTTCGGCTTCGAGGCTGAGCGTCTCGACAAGCGTATCCATGCCGTCGCCCCTGATGGCGCTGGTCTGGATAACTTCGGTAGTGCCGCCCCATTCGCGAGGCTGGAGGTCGTATTCCGCAAGCTGGCCCAGCGCTCGCTGGACGTTCGCGTTTGGCGCGTCGATTTTATTCAATGCGACGACAATAGGCACCTTGGCGGCCTTGGCGTGACTGATAGCCTCGATGGTCTGAGGCATGACTCCGTCATCGGCGGCGACCACGAGTACGACAACGTCGGTCATATTCGCGCCGCGAGCACGCATGGCGGTGAAGGCCTCATGGCCGGGCGTATCGAGGAACACGACATGATTGCCGTCCTTGTCGTAGCGGTACGCGCCGATATGCTGGGTGATGCCGCCGGCTTCGCCTTCGGCCGTCGATGTATTGCGGATATAGTCCAGCAGCGACGTTTTGCCGTGGTCGACGTGGCCGAGGAACGTAACGACAGGCGCGCGAGGAGTAAGTTTGCCCGGCTTGCGCGATTCAAATTTTTCCAGCAGTCTTTCTACGGCTGTCTTGGCACGGTTGACGACCAGTTCGATATCATACTCAGTGGTAATCAGTTCCGCCTGCTCACGCGTGATTACCTGATTAACGGTCGCCATAATACCGATGCCCATCAGGGATTTGATTATCGTTGCGCTTTTCAGGCCGGTAGCCGCTGAAAGACTCTTGACGGTAATCGGCTCTTCGATTTCGACCCTGCCGGCCTTGATGGTGGGCTTGGAGGCGGCCTTTCCGCCGGTGACGGCTGCACGATGCCGTCTCAGCCCGCCGCCCGCAGCGGCAAGGCGTTCAGACCGTTCCTGAAGGTCCTGGTCCCGCCATTCCTTGAGCTTTTCGCCGCTGTCGCCCATACGAGAAGCGCCGCGACGGCGCGGATTGCGCTTTTTACCCTTCTTGCCGCGGACCTGCTCGCTTTCATCGAACATTTCTTTGGCAAGGCTGGCGGAGTCCGCAATAATCGGCCCCTGCGAAACAAACGTACTCCGTGAAGGAGGCCTGAATATGAAGTCGGGCTTCTCGACGCGGATAACTCGCGGGCCTTTGAGTTTGGCCGGTTGGGGAACAACCTGCGGACCGGCCGGTTTGACCGAATGAGGCCTCTTCGGTTCATGTTTTTTGATTATGCGTGAAGACGGCTGTTCGGCGGCAGGTTCCGCAGCCTTTGCGGCGAGTTCGACCGGCGGTTGTTCGGGCGGTGCAGACGGCTGGGGCGCTTCAACAGGCGCCTCAGGTTCGGCCGGAGCGGCCGGCTCCGCGACGGCTTCGGCCTTAGCCGCCTCGGCTGCGGGCGCTTCTTTCGCCGCTTCGGCTGCGGGCTGGGCAACCTCGGCTGCCTGCGGTTCTTCTTCGGCTTTTTTGCTGCGGCGACGGCTTTTGCGGGCCTCTTTGCGAGCTTCTTTAAGGTCGACATGCTCGGAGGTTTCAATCGCGGTGCTGCCTTCGCCCTCACTGAACCATTCGCGCACGGTGGCTTCAAGCCCTGCAGACAGCGTCGCCATGTGGTTCTTCACATCGAGACCTTCTGCACGGCACTTATCAAGCACAACCTTGCTGGTTACGCCAAGCTCTCTGGCAAGTTCGAAAACACGCGTTGCCAAGGAAACCTCCCGGCATTCAAAGCCGTTATCTTTATCACAAACCGGCTGATACAATCAGCCGGCATTCAAACTGCTATTGTGCCTGCGGCGGATTTTCATCCGTCTGGATATAGCTTTCGGCATCCGATTCGTCGGCTGATTCTGCCGCGGCCGCTTCGGCGGCTTTTCTCGCTTCCGTCCTGGACTGTTCATCCGCAAGCCGCTTGGCCCGCTCGGCACAGCGAACGACTATCTTCCGGGCAAGCTCTGCATCCATGCCCAGTTCGCTGACCAGCGGTTCGGGGCCGACTTCTTCAACATCCAGAACGTTGACCATGCCCATGGCTATAATCTGGTCCACTATCGTCGAATCAACGCCTTCTATCTCGCGCAGCGTCTTTTCCATGATGTCGAGAGCCGCGTTGAACTCGTTCGGAGTCAGTATGTCGATATCCCAGTTGGTCAGTCTGGCCGCCAGGCGGACGTTCTGGCCTCGCTTGCCTATGGCAAGTGAAAGCTGGTCGTCGGTGACGACCACGATGGCCCTGCCAAGCTCGAAGCACAAGGCCACTTCCGCGACCTCGGCCGGCTTGAGGGCGTTGGCGATGAGGATTTTCGACGAATCGTTCCAGCGCACGATATCGATTTTCTCGCCGCCGAGTTCGTCAACGATATTCTTGATTCTGCTGCCGCGAATGCCCACGCACGCGCCGACGGCGTCGACCTTCGTATCGAGGCTGTTGACGGCGACCTTGGTGCGGTAGCCGGCCTCGCGGGCCAGGGCGCGTATCTCGATGATTCCTTCGGCCACTTCAGGCACTTCAAGCTCGAACAGCGCGCGGATGAAATCGGGGTGCGTCCTGGACAGGATAACTCTCACCTGGCTGGGCTGCTCGCGAACGTCGAGCACCATCGCCCGCACGCGTTCTTCCGGCAGGTGCGATTCGCCCGGAATCTGCTCGCCTTTCGGCAGGTAGGCTTCGGTGCGCCCGAGGTCCACCACGAGCGAGCCGCCTTCCCATCGCGCGATACGCCCGGTTACTATCTCGCCCTTCCGCTCGAGATATTCCTCGTAAACGCTGTCGCGCTCCGCTTCGCGAATCCGCTGAATCATTACCTGCTTGGCGGTCTGGGCGGCGATCCTGCCGAGGTCGCGAACGCTCATCGGCTTGCCGTCGACGGAAGCCGTAATATCGCCGGTCTGGCGGTTTATCTTGACTTCGACGTTCTCGGTGTGCGCATTGGCCTTGCGAATGGCCGACAGCATGGCCGCTTCGAGATCCTCAAACACCGTCTCACCATCGATGTTCTTGTCCCGGGCAACGCTGTCTACAATCCGTAAAAGTTCCTGATTCATGCGTATTCCTTGTCCTCAATGGCTCGCCCAACTGATCCGGACGAGATTCTTTAGCATTCGCACTCGTTCACACTTTTTCGCTTTTCAAGGCGACAAAAAAAGTGGGTCGCCATGCCCACTTCTCAGGCCCACTCGGGCCGATGCAAACATGTATCGAAGCTGCCGGCCGAATCAGTTATCCGGCCTGCGCAACGCCGCATCGTCCCGCCTGAACGCGGGCTGTTCCGTCCCAAACGGGACGAAACAGGGCAAAGACGGATTGGCATGGAGCCTACACACCGTCCTGCACCCTGGTCTGGTGAATCACCACGTCTGTGACTCCCGACCTGAAACTCTAAGCTTTGTGACGAACATCACTTTACCGAATTCCATATACCATGTTGTCGTAACCGACATAACCGGCTTATCTTAGCCGGCGGCGGCTTACTTACCTGTCTGCTTCTCTTTCGCGCAAAAACCAACCGTTTCCGCCTGCCTGAACTGCATGGCAGGCCGGCTCAAACACACAAAAAACGGTTCTATCAGCCGCTTAAGTGGTTGATTATAGAACTCCCACATGCCCAGTCAATGAAATTCCCCCCTCCCCAGGCCCACTGGCGGCCTGCAACAAATTGCGCATCACAGCACTACAGCGAAGTTTAGCTTGACCAAAAGCGTCTCTGCCGGTACGTCTTAGAGGCTAATCAGGGCTGCTGAACACGCCCTGACGGAAGGATTTCAGATGATTGACATCAAACTTATTCGCGAAAATCCGAAGAAATACGCCGATGCGGCGAAGGTAAAGAACTTCAGCGTTGATATCGACGAATTGCTGGCCGTCGACTCGAAGCTCATGAACGCCCGCAGGGAATTTCAGGATCTGCGCACCGCCCAGAACACAGCCGGCAAGGAAATCGCAAAGCTTAAAGGCGACGAAAAGCAGGCCGTCGTCACCAAAATGAGCGAACTGAAGGCCCGCGCCAAGCAGCTCAACGACGTAATAGCCGAGCTTGAGTCGCGGTTCAACGATCTCATGCTGCTTGTTCCCCAGCCGCCGGCTGACGATGTGCCCGTCGGAAAGGACGACACGGAAAATGTCGTCATCCGCAAGGAGGGCGAGGTCCGCAAGTTTGATTTCGAGCCGAAGGACCACGTCCAGCTGGGCGAGGCGCTGGGGATAATTGACATTAAGCGAGGCGTGAAGCTGGCCGGTTCGAGAAACTTCATCCTCAAGGGCGCAGGCTCCATGCTGCACCAGGCGATTCTCCGGCTGGCTGTCGACAAGATGATAGCCAAGGGCTACCAGCTGCTGACCGTGCCGGTACTGGTCAACGAATCAGTAATGTACGGCACGGGCTACTTCCCGGTCGGGCGCGAGCAGGCATACCTCGCCGAGCGCGACAACATGAGCCTGGTCGGCACCAGCGAAGTTTCGGTGACAGCCTACCACAGTGACGAAATTCTGGACGAGGCTGAACTGCCCAAGAAGTACATTGCGCTTTCGACGTGTTTCCGCCGGGAGGCCGGAGCTGCCGGCAAGGATACCTACGGCCTGTACCGCGTGCACTACTTCGACAAGGTCGAGCAGGTCGTCATCTGCAGAAACGACGAGCAGACATCGATAAAGCACCATGAAGAGATACTCGCCAACGCCGAGGATGTAATGAAAGCCTTAGGCCTGCCCTACCGCGTCGTGAACGTCTGCACGGGCGACCTCGGCATGGGCCAGGTCAAGAAATTCGACATCGAGGCGTGGATGCCGTCCCGCAAGAGCTACAGCGAAACGCATTCAGCCAGCCGCTTCTTCGAGTTCCAGGCGAGGCGGCTGAACATGCGATACCGCGACGCCGACGGCAAAATCCGGTACTGCCACACGCTGAACAACACGGTCATCGCAAGCCCGCGCGTGCTGATTCCGATCCTGGAGCTTTACCAGAACGCCGACGGCAGCATAACCGTGCCGCAGGCGCTGCGTCCCTACATGAACGGCATGGAAAAGATAGAAGCGAAGTAAAGAGCCTGTTCACAAAAACCTTGTAAGATACATAGACTAAAGAGCCGCAACAGTGAGGGAGCGGTCAGTGAAAGCCTGTCTGACACAGAAACGCCGCGTTCATACACAGGCAGAATGGAAAAGATACGCTGAAATAACAGGCGATTTGCGCATTAACGAGCCGCGACCGTCAGGACTTTATGCGCTTTGCCCATCTTACCCATTGCG
>CAZVYJ010000024.1:0-42822 GCA_964631565.1 uncultured Planctomycetaceae bacterium | reverse complement strand
GCGATTCGCAATTCGTGATTCGGTCATACCCATACGGGGGCTGACGCTCCGGCCGCCCGTATGGGCGCGATTCCGCGGGGCGGGATATTGGCATAAAGTTAAGATTGCGTTATAATTCTGCGCAGTTGGCGTAAAGACGCCGCACCAAGGGGTGAGTTTAGTAAGCGAATCGGCTTAACAAGCGACTGCTGTAATGAAAATCTGTAGAGGCGAAATTTTACAATATATCATTGCCGGCGTGCTCATATTCCTGCCGCTCGTGGCGAATATGACCATTTCCAGCAATGACACGCCTTGGGAATACGACATGCTCGTGTTCTCCGGCCTGCTTGCGCTGCTTTTCGCGGGTATGGTTTATGTCCGCCTGTCCAGGTGGTGGCTGACGCCGCTGGTGCTCGTGTCGCTGGTTTACAGCTGCTTCGTGTGGAGGACGGGTTTTGACGTCGGCTATCATGCGATCTCCGCGATGTACGAAACCACATTCCAGGAAGCCTTCGAGTTCCTGAAGTCGCCGATTATTTCCTCGGGCCTGATTTTCTTCGTGGTGCTCTTTATCCTGTCCCTGTACCTGCTGCACTGCAAGTGGAACCGCAAGTGGGCTGTCAAGCCGGTGTTCGTTTCGCGGAAAATCCTGGTGACGCTGGCTGTCCTCGGCGGCGTTTTTCTGACCACGTGGAAGGTGTGCGGCAACGACTTCTCCGACGTTTACCCGGTTAAGCTCATCTGCCAGAATATCGATTATTACACCGAAGTGCACGTCGTCCGCAAAGAATACAAGAAGGTCCAGCACGTTTACCAGGGCGATCCGGTGAACAGCCAGGCCGAAACGTACATCCTGATTATCGGCGAGTCGGCCAGGAGCATGAACTGGGGCCTGTACGGCTACGACCGGGACACGACGCCCGTGGTTCGCCGCTGGCTCGACTGCCACACGAACAGTTCGGTTCTGTTCAGCAGGCCCGTGGCGTCCGGGCGGGTCACCCGCGTGGTCGTGCCCTCGCTGCTGTCGGTCGTCAATGCCTCGGAATATCCGAATTTCTACAAGCATCCGAGCTTCATAAGGGTGTTCAGGGACGCCGGCTTCAAGACGTTCACCGTTTCGGCCCAGCCTTCCACGGGCTATTACGAGGGCCTGCCTAACATGATGCTCGGCGACTCCGAAGTTGTTATGCATCTGGACCAGATGGGAATATACGACCCGTTTGACGAGCAGCTTTTCGATGTGGTGGAAAACTTCCTGGCGGACCCGGCCCCCAAGAAGCTGATTGTCATGCAGCTGCAGGGCAGCCATCTTGAATATGCCAAACGCTACCCCAAAACTTTCGACAAATTCAAAGGCAGGGGCAAGCAGGTGGACACCTACGATAACAGCATTTTGTATACCGACTGGGTTATTGGGCAGATTTTTGAAATGGCGGAGCGGCTGGAAGAGCCGGCCTTCGTGTTCTACACGTCCGACCACGGCGAAAATCTGAACGACAGCGGCGACGGAAACTTCAGCCACGGCGTCAGGGAAATCACCAAGTATGAGATAAACATCCCCATGGTCTGCTGCTTCAACGGCAAGTTCGTCCGGCAGCGGCCGAAAGAGGTCCAGGCCGTTCTGGAACGCAAGGACGTGCTTATTACCCACGACATGCTCGCCCACACGTTTATGGGGCTGGCGGGGCTTAACGATCCCGGTGCGTACCAGCCCGAATACGACCTTTCCAGCGAGCGGTTTAATCCCGGCGAGATGTATTTCGCGGACAATCTGCGGGAAATAACGCCGCTGAAAGACCTTCTGGAAGCTGTCGGGTCGGATTCCAACATTCGTCATGCCGGCATCGCTTGTCCGCAGCCGGCACTCCGCTGATGCCCTGAAAATTCCGGGCACTAGAGAAAATACCTTATTTTTATGCTAATTGCGCAGGTCCAAATCGTTTGCTTCGGGGTTCGATATAAGTTGTATTGAAGCGGCGAACTTTATATGCTTCAGAGGAACCAGTAAGGCATTTACTTGATGTCTGTTCGTAAATCCTTGTTGTTAAACATGGAACTTCCGGTTGAGTTAGCCCGAGCTGCGGTGCAGGCCGGGCTTGTTCCCGAGAAGGCTTGGCTGGTCACGAGCACAGACCTGGACCTGAGCGGCCAGTATAGTGAAGTCTTCCTGCTCGCTGACGACAGCTTCCTGTACACGCTTTCCAAACCCGCCCGCAGCGGCGATTCGCCTGTCCGCATTATGCTGCAGCGTCAGAGTATACAGGATGTCCGGACGCGACAGGGCATCGGCGGCGGTTTTGTCGAGGCGCTGGTCAACGATGTTTACGTCGAGGTGATATCGTTCTCGAACGCCCGCGCCGACACGTTTCACAAAGCGGTAACCAAGCTTAAGGCGTGGTGCAGTGGGGCGATTCCTGAAATAAGCCCCGAAGACGATGTGAACCCACGGATATGCTCCGTGTGCGGCATGCCGCTGCAGTTCAAGGGCGACGTCTGCCGCAACTGCATGAAGGGCGGTGCAGTCTTCGTCCGGGCGCTGAAGCTCATGAAGCCTTACGCCGGCAAGGCGTCGATAATGATGACGCTCGTGCTGGTGGCCATCGGCCTGTCGCTTGTACCGCAGCAGCTTGTCAGGCTGCTCATCGACTGGGTGCTGGCGCCCGCGCAGGCGGGCCACGAGCCGCTGCCGATGGCGGACGCCACGCGAATGCTCATGTGGCTGGTGGCGGCGCTGCTGGGCACCTATGCTCTGGCGTCCACGGTTGAAATGATAAACGGCCGGCTGGCCAGTTTCGTCGGCACGCAGATAACCTACGACATGCGCAGCCGCGTGTTCTGCCACCTGTCGCGGCTGGGTGTGGAATATTTCGACCGCTACAACGTCGGCCAGCTTATGACCCGCGTAGCCACCGACACCGAGCAGATGAAAGGTTTCGTCCATCAGCTTACAACCGGTTTTCTCGCCCAGATAATAACTGTCGTCAGCGTCGGAGGCATGCTTTTTGCGCTGAACTGGAAACTGGCGCTGGTAACACTGCTGCCTGCGCCGCTGGTCATCATGTCGGCGCTGTTTTTCTGGCGGCGGATATATCCCCGCTACTACCGCATATGGGACGCCAACAGCAAGCTGCACGGTGTGCTGAACACGATTCTGTCCGGCATTCGCGTGGTGAAGGCATTCGGGCAGGAGAATCGCGAGCAGGACCGTTTTCACCGCAGCAGCGGCTACGTGCGGAACAGTTTTCGAGGCGTCGAATACGTCGTTACGACGTTCAACCCGATAATCAGCCTGTTCTTCCAGCTCGGCGGCATACTGGTGTGGTACATCGGCGGCCGATGGGTGCTGGGGCACGACCTGACGCTCGGCAAGCTGATGGCCTTCCTGGGCTACCTGTGGATGTTCTATATTCCGCTCAGCCAGCTGACGCAGATGACCAACTGGCTGACGCAGTTCCTTACCGCCAGTCAGCGTGTCTTTGAAATTCTGGACACCCGCCCGCAGGTGGTTGATGCGAGCAACCCCGTGTCGATGGAGCAGTGCGACGGCAGCATACGTTTCGAGAACGTGACCTTCGGATATGACCGGCACGACCCGGTTCTGAAGAACGTCAGTTTCGAGGTCGCCAAGGTCGGCGAGCACATCGGCATTGTCGGCAAGAGCGGATCGGGCAAGACGACGCTGATAAATCTCATCGCCCGTTTTTACGACGTGGACAGCGGCAGGATACTTATTGGAGGCAGGGACGTGCGGGATTTGAAGCTGCCTGAGCTTCGCAGATACGTGGGCATCGTTCTGCAGGAGCCGTTCCTGTTCCGCGGGACTATATACGCCAATATAACCTACGGCCGGGCCGACGCCACGCCGGAGGAAGTCATCGCCGCGGCCAAGGCCGCCAACGCGCATGAATTCATCATACGCCACCCGCTCGGCTACGATACCTACATCGGCGAGCGCGGGGCGGGCCTGTCCGGCGGCGAACGCCAGCGGGTTTCCATTGCCAGGGCGCTGCTTTACGACCCGAAGATTCTTGTGCTTGACGAGGCTACCAGCAACGTCGACACCGAGTCGGAGCAGCTTATCCAGGAAGCGCTGGAGCGGATAACCGTCGGCAGGACCACGCTGACGATAGCGCACCGCCTGAGCACGCTGCGGAACTGCGACCGCATAATCGTTCTGGACGGCGGGCGCATCGTCGAAATAGGCACCCACGAGGAACTGCTGAGAAATGAAGGCCTGTACTACAGGCTTGTTAAGATACAGACGGAGCTTTCCGCCGAGCCGGCCGTCGACGCCGTTGCGGCCAGGACCAGGCTCCGGAAAAAATAACGCTTTTGAGCGAGCATGCTGCAAGAGGCTGACAGATGAGCGATGCATCAGTTAAAAGAATTGCCAACCCTGACGATATGGACCGGACGGTGGCCCGCTATCTGGGCCCCGGCGACTGCCGAGTCCACCTCGGCGAGCATGGGGCGCTGAGCGCCACAATCCGCGGCGAGGGCACATACGGCGGCGTCTACGCGGCGTACGTGTTTCCCGTGGCTTATCCGGCCAATTACATATCGCTCATTCAGAGCCGCGAAGACGGCGCCGGCGTGGAGCTTGGAATCATCAAGGACCTTGAGCAGTTTCCGCCCGACCAGGCCAAGCTGATACGCGAGGCCCTGGCTCGCCGCTATTTCGTGCACAAGATAACCAAGATCCACGATATCGGCTGGAAGCATGGCTTCGTGGCGCTGTCCGTCGATACCGACAAGGGGCCGATCGACTTTCTCATGCGATGGCAGCAGGACAAGGCGCTGGATTACGGAAACGCCGGCAAGGTCCTCATTGACGTCAACGAAAACCGCTACCTTATCCCGAGCGTAAGCGACCTGCCGGCGGCGGAGCGGAACAAGTTCATCAGGATAATCTACTGGTAGCGCACTGCCTGCATTGGTAGGCGCACAGTTCATATTGCAGAATGGGCCGGGGACAACCCTTGAGGAAAAACTGAGTGGTTATCACAGCCCTGACAAAACGGCTGGCGATGCCTATGCAAAATCCGTATTGGCAGGCAAGACGTTTCTTGACGAATTTCTCAAGAAAGCTGGCAAATCTATGGACCAATTATCAGATGACGAATGCAGGCAACTGGTCCGGGGACTAAACAAGGCCGTTCGATGACTATATCTACATTTCATTATCGACTTTTTACGCTTATTCTCTTGGCTGCGGTAGGAACCCGGTTGACTGGGTGTACCGAGCAGGAGACTTCTGCTCCAACAGCAAAGTGGCAACAAGTGAAAGTTAGGAAATATTCCGCCGAGGAACTTGGTGAAAAGAAACTTAAGCTTCACGATGCAATTATCGATAGTATTGGTCCCCTTCGCGCACAAAGAAAACAAATGGATTCCGAACTGCGACATTCTGATTATGAGTTATTAGACATCGAGTATTATGGTGGCAAAGTAGGAGGGAGTCTATTTTTAGTTGCTGTTGGAAAATTTATGGAACGGGGAGTCGCCAGAGTTGGGGAATTGGATGCTCAAGTCACATCCGTCATGTGGCAGGATCGGATTTTAGCCACTAAAATTGCTGAAGGATTTTTAGGGTTGGGAAAGGATAATCCTATCCGACTCTGGTGGCGTAGTGGGGATAACGTAGTGCGGTTATTAGAGATATCGCATTCGTCGCCTTATCATTACACCACTTCAACAGCCATTGATGTTTTCGACTACAATCTTGGTACCGGAAAGTGCACGAATGTCGTCTCTATTGGTAGTTCAGAGCATGATAGTCGGAATCCGGTCGTTTTGAATGTCGAAGTCGATAAAGGCATGATCATAACAGTGACCCATCCCGACGATGGAAAGGATGACTGGGCGGATGTCGAGGCTGGATCTGATTGCGAAAACGTGCGCATCGAGCAACTCAGCAAAGCGTCTGTCCGTGTTCACCTGTAATTTCTTCTTAAAAGCTTTGCATAGGTTCGGATTTCATCTTGTTGCTGGCGTGCGTACCGTCGCGATGAGCTCGGAGGCATCCGGTACGGCACCAGAAAATAAACGACGGCGATTCCGCCGCAATTACGGCCGGCCCATTTCCATGTGCTTGCGATATGCGCGGGGCGATGAGCCGAAGCGGCTCTTGAACTCGCGGCTGAGATGGAACTGGTCGCAGAACCCCGTTCGCAGGGCTATCTGTCCGATGGTCAGGTCGCGTTCGCGGAGCATCCGGCATGCCTCGGCCAGCCGCACGCCCTTGAGATATTCCATCGGCGAAGTTTTCAGGTGCGTCTTGAAATGTTTGTGGAACCGCGAGACGGAAAGGTGCGCCGCTCTGGCCAGGTCTTCGACTGTGATGTGCCTGCCGTAGTTGCGGTGGATGAACTGCAGCACGGGCAGTATCACTTCCGACGCATTGAGCAGCGCCTTTGCTTCCGGCCTGAACCTGGCCACCGTGCAGAGCAAATGCAGTATGTCGAACGCCCGCGCCTGGCAGCGGCCGATGTCCTGCAGCATGATGTGGCCTTTCCGCTGCGGGCTTGAGCGGCTGATTTCGGATATCAGCTCACCGAGCCGCTCCGAGATGTCGGCAGGGGGCTTCAGCGGCAGTCAAGCAGGCTCAGCAGGTCCAGTGAATCGTACAGCAGGAAGTGCAGGTACGCCCATCGTATCCTGGCGCGGCCGCCGCGGGATGGATCGCCCGGCTCCTTGCCTCTCACAGGCCAGTTGGCCGGGGCTATCCAGACTTCGCCGGGCTTAGTGCGTAAATCGTGCCCGCCGATGTTCAGTTCGTAGCCGCCGTCGATGGCTTGGCAGAGAATCGTGCACGGCTCGGTTTTGGCGAAGGTCAGGCCGCTGGCGAGATACTCGTCGGCATCGAGATAGGTCAATCGCGTGCCGGTTATGGCGCTTGCGGGGATTTTCAGAAAAGAAGCCATAGTTCATCTCCTGCGACACTCTGGTACATGTTTTGGCCATATCCCTTCATGGTTTCCCGTATAGTACTTCATGCACTTCAATCTTATGATATATGTGTTGTGAATACAGGTCAATTCCTTAGTACAGGTGAAACGGGAACATATTTCTGGAAATTATAAGGAGAACGCAAATGGAGAGACTTCTATTCATGTCTGCACTAATTGTTGCCGCACTAGCTGTGGCCGTTCCGGCGCAGGCCAGCGTCATGTACAACAGCGGACTGACTCAAATTGCCCACGGTAATGCTGTTGACGGTGTTCAGGATACCAACTATGCCAGCCTGGCCAGCGGCGATCTGATAACGTTCACGCCGACAGGGCCGGCCACTTATGGCGGTTATGGCTTCAACCTCGTCAACGATGGTAACTTTGGAACAAATAACTGCTGCATTCCGACACCTGATACGGGTACGGTCACGCTGACATTCGCTGATACAGTGACGGTCGGTGAGATCGAAATCCACATGGGCTACATCAACCGTGATGACGGCACGTATACCATCAAGGATGATCAGGGTATCACTCGCGGCGTCTTCACCATCGTTACGCAGGGCCTCGGCAACCGTTCGAACCAGTACGGCGGCGTGGACTATTTCCTTGCCAGCTTCAGTCAGCCGTTTGAAACCGGTTCGCTGAGAATTGACTACGTGGTTGATCACGCTTCCAACGGCGATAACACGACAAGTTTCTGCGAAATCCAGGTATTCGAAGGCGTTCCCGAACCGGCAACGCTTGGTCTGCTCACAGCAGGCGGCGGTCTGGCTTTGCTGCGTCGGCGCAGATAGCCGATGCATTCTAATCTGCTGCGAAGTTGTCATGCCGGACACTGGCAACTTCGGAAAACAGATTGGGCCTCACCCCTCGGGATGAGGCCCAATTCTTTGCGCCAATTATTGTATTACCGCAAGCGGCTAATCCTGGGCTGCTGCCGGCGGGGTGAACACGCGCCCGCCCAGTTCCTTGTCGAGCATCAGCAGGCCCATCGAATGTTCGCCGATAAGCTTCAGCCTCTGCACGATGGCGTCGGCGTTGGCTTCTTCCTCTATCTGCTCGTCGATGAACCACTGCAGCATGCCGTAGGCGGCCCGGTCTTTTGCGGCCTCAGCCAGTTCGGCGAGCTTGTTTATCAGGGCGGTGACGTGCTGCTCGTGCTTGTAGACGGCCTCCATCGCAGCCAGCGGCGAATCCCAGTCGGTCGCGGGGGCCTTGATGGCCTTCATCAGCACGCGGCCGCCACGCTCGACGACATGATGATGGAACTTGTCCGCATGGGTCATTTCCTCGAGCGCCTGGACCTTCATCCAGTTGGCGAATCCGAACAGGTTGAGCGATTCGAAGTAGGTTCCCATGGACATGTAAAGGTAGGCCGAGTAAAGCTCAGCATTGATCTGTTCGTTCACGGCGTCCTGAAATTTCTTGCTTATCATATGATTTGTCCTTTCTTTTGGAGGTGTGGTAGTCGCGTTTATTTATTCTAGGCACGTAAGGCACAGAAAACAAAGAAGATGGAGTCGTCGAAAAACATTATTTCGCCAGGGCCTTCTTTGCGGCGGCCAGGACGGCCGGGTAGTCCGGCTCTTCGGCGACTTCCTTAACCAGTTGGGTGTAGGCTATTTTTCCATCGCGGCCTACCACGAAAACCGCTCTGGCCAGCAGTCGAAGCTCCTTGATCAAAACGCCGTAAGCCCGGCCGAACGCCGTTTCGCGATGGTCGGAAAGCGTCTTGACGCGGTCGATGCCGGCTGCCCCGCACCATCGGCCCTGGGCGAAGGGCAGATCGACGCTGACGGCCAGTATCACGACGTCGCCGCCCAAGGAGGCGGCTTCCTGGTTGAAGCGTCGGGTTTCGGTATTGCAGACTGACGTATCCAGCGACGGCACCGATGCGATTATGACAACCTTGCCCTTGAAGGATGACAGCTTCACTTCTGACAGGTCGTTCGCCAGCAGCGATACGTCTGGGGCGTCGTCGCCGGCCTTCAGCCCGTGCCCGACCAGCGTCAGAGGGTTGCCCTTGAATGTCACAGCCCCTTTGCGTTCTTCCATGATATTTCATCCTTTCGGTTTTATTGCTTCAGTATTTTTTCGATTATGTCCTTGTAGGTTTCTTTTTCCCGCAGGCCCGGGATTCTCGCCATCTCAACGCCATGGTGGAAAATCAGAACCGTCGGATATCCCTCGATTCCATAATGGTCCTTCAGGCTTTTATGCTTGTCTATATCGACTTTGACGAAGTCCGCCTTTCCCCTGTATTCGTCGGCCAGAGCTTCCATTCTGGGCGCCAGCACCTGGCAGGGGCCGCACCACGTCGCGAAGAAATCAACCACGACCGGCTTTTCCGCCTTCAGCACGACCTGTTCGAAATGTTCTTTGCTCTGAATCTCCGTGATTGTTCCCTTGGGCCTGAAGAACGCGAAAACAACGGCTATGCCGAGAGCGGCGCCGACGATTATGCCGCCAAGCGGTATGCCTTTCCGCTGCTCCTTGATATTGCGGTTCTGTCTCAGCCGGCCCAGAAGCCAGCCAAGTGCTCCGCCGGCTGCAGCGCCAATTAACAGCGTTGTATACATCGGTGACTGTTCCTTTCATTAAATTGTAGCGCGTAACGGCGGCTGAGACATGAAGATATTGATTTTCATCATCGGCCCGGCCGGCTATTCGCCTGTTTCAATCAGCCTGTAGCCGACGGATTCAACGCTTTTGCCCAGAGCCTGGATATCGAAATCGCCGCCGGTGATTATGGCCTTGCCGCTTTTGGCGTTCACCTCGGCGGAGGTCACTCCCGGCGTCTCCAGCAGCGCCCGGCGGATCGTTTCCTCGCAGTGGCTGCAGTGCATGCCGGAAATGGTCAGCTCCAGCGTTTCGCCGTGTTCGTGGGTATGTTCGCGGCTGTGGGGTTTGCGGCGAATCGCGCCGTAGGCGAGTATCGCCAGCAGTAAGGCTGCACATGCCCACTTCACATAGTCCGGCAGCATGAATCCGTGGGCCGATGCGGTTCGGATATCTCCGGGGCTTATCAGACCGTCGAGTATAAGACCGCCCGCGAAGGCGGTGGCGGCCATCGTGATGAGATAAATGGCGGTTGTCCGTTTGCCCATGACTTTCCATACGGTCGCGATGGTCGCGGCGTTGGTGGCCGGTCCAGTGATAAGGAAAGCGAAGGCCGCCCCCGGCGAAACACCGCCTGTGATGACCAGAGCGGCGGCTATAGGCACCGACGCCGTCGCGCAGACGTAAATGGGGATACCGACGGCCATCATCAGAAGTATCTGGGCGACGCCGTAGGGCAGTTTTTCGGAGAAGTAACCTTCGGGGACAAATGTTGAAATCAGGGCAGCCACTACCAGTCCGACGAGCAGCGCTCTGGCCAGGTCGGCCGGCAGCGTGACGAAACCGTACCGAACTGCGCGGACGAGCCTGTTGCCGTTGGGATTTGTGCAGCATTCATCTTCGCAGACTGGGGGCTTATCGGCCCGGCCGCCGTCGCGGTCGAACAGCGCAACTAAGATTCCGCCGATAATTCCGCTCACGAGCGCCGTGATTACGCGGAATATCATGAAAACCGGCCCCATGAGGCTGTATGTCACCAGCATGCTGTCGACGCCGTCCTGCGGCGTGGCGATGAGAAATGCCGTCGTCGCGCCCCGCCCGGCGCCGTGCCTGCGAAGCGACGCGGAAACCGGTATCACGCCGCATGAGCAGAGCGGCAGCGGCACGCCGAAAGCGGCAGCCTTGAATATGGACAAAAGCCCGCGCCCGCCGAGATGCCGCTCCACCAGCTGCGGCGAGACGATTACCGACAGTACGCCGGCGACGCCGAATCCGAACAGCAGGTACGGCGCCATCTCGGCCAGCACGGACCAGAATCTCATCAGAATGTCGAGCAGTTGTTCAGGCATTTTTCATCTCTTTTGAACTTTGCCCGCTGCACCTTCCGCAGCGGGCGAAAAATCCCTCCATGTCCGTATCGTCACGAATACCGAGCCTTGTTAACGCGAAATCGTACTTCACCGGGTCGTCGGGCGAGATTCGCCTGAACGCGGCGGTTATTTCTTCGGCCGCTTTCGCGTCGGCGTTTTTGCGGGCTGTCGCACCGAGCGTGGTCGCGATATGGTGCATGTGCGTGTCCAGAGGCACTATCAGCCGCGACGGCGGAATATCGTTCCAGCCGCCCGGGTCAACATCGTCCCTGCGGACCATCCACCGTAAAAACAGGTGCAGCCGCTTGCATGCGCTGCCTTTTGCCGGGTCGGGCAGAAGCTGCTCGCAGCAGCCCGTTGCGCCGGCGTTCAGTTCGGCGACGAAACCTTCCATCGCGGGCATGACGGTTTCATCGCCCGGCGCCGAGGCGGCCGCGAAGCACGCCTGCAGCGAGCCGCGGCGCTTCAACACCGATCTGCAGCCGCTCAGCAGGGCGACAAGCTCGCGGCCGGTCTGGAAGCGATGCTTGAAGTCGGCGAAGACAGTCAGCATTTTCGCCGGCGGGGTCCGCAGCAGGAATTCGCGCGGGCTTTCGCCCATGCGGTCCAGCACGGTCGATACGCTGCGGAGAATCTGCGCGACCCGCCCGTAGGCCAGCATGGCTGCGATGACGCCGACGACTTCCCGGTCGCCGGGGTCGTCGTAGTTGTAGAGAAACTCCAGCGGGTCGGGGTGAACGAACTGGCGGCGATTGTACCGGCGGTACATCGCGTCAAGCTCCGACTTGTGTGGTTTAAGTGGCATTTTACAAATTCAACCGCTACACAATCATACACCCTTCAAACGGAGCTTTCGCGTGTAATTAAAAAGCCGCGCGGCATGCGTATGAAGTCGCCGCCGCGCAGCATCGTTAACTCTTTGACATCCAGCAGGTTATATTATTCGAAAGTTACGTACCAGTCCTTCGACGCGCCGCAGATGGGGCAGCGGTCGGGTACTTCGCCCTCGAACGTGTGCCCGCAGACGACGCATATCTGGACCTTGCCGAGTTCCATGTCCTTGTCGGCGTCAACGGCGGCCTTGGCCTTCTTGTACATTTCAGCGTGGATTTTTTCCGCCTTGATGGCGTAGGTCATGCTTCGTATGGCGGCCTTTTCGCCCTGGGCCTCGGCGACCGCGAGGTAGGCCGGATACATCTCCTCGATTTCGAACATTTCGCCTTCGATTGCGCCGGCAAGGTTTTCAGACGTCGTACCGAGTCCGAACCCCCCGCCGGCCGGCACGAGGAATGCTCCCGCTACTTTCGCCAGGGCCCGGAAATGCCCCGTCGCGTGCGCCTGCTCGGCCCGGCTGACCGCCATGAAAAGCCTCGCCACATTGGGGAAGCCGTCCTGGGCCGCCTTGTCCGACCAGACCTTGTAGCGCATGTGCGCCATTGATTCGCCGCCGAACGCGCTGCGGAGATTAGCTGCAGTCATATCGTGCATTGTTCGTCTCCCTGAAACTTCAAAGATGTATTTTTTACAAAAACTCCCACACTCTCTTTACCAGAATAATAGCATCATCGCGCTGGTTTTCCAAAAAAAGCGTTATTACGCGATTAAAAGAACGCCCACGGGAAGCTTCCCGTGGGCATATGCAAAGTTTTTGAACATTTTCAGAATGCGGAATTATTTTTTGCGCAGGTATTCGTCGATGGAGGCCGCCGCGTTCTTGCCGTCGCCCATCGCCAGTATGACCGTCGCGCCGCCGCGAACGATATCGCCGCCGGCGAAAACGCCGGGAATGCTGGTCATCTGCTTTTCGTCCACCTCGATGTTGCCCCATTTGTTCAGCTTCAGGTCGGGACAGGTGGATGTAAGCAGGGGGTTGGCCATCGTGCCGATAGCCACCACGACGATGTCAGCCGGCAGCTCGAACTCGCTGCCCTTTATCGGTACGGGGCGCCGGCGGCCTGACGAGTCCGGCTCGCCGAGAGCCATCTTCTGCAGGCGGACGCCGCGGACCCAGCCCTTGTCGTCGCCGAGAACCTCGAGCGGTGCGACGAGGAACAGGAACTCGATGCCTTCCTGCTCGGCGTGGCGAATTTCTTCGACACGCGCGGGCATTTCATCGCGGCTGCGGCGGTAGGCGAGTATCGCCCGCTCGCTGCCGAGCCGCTTGGCCGTGCGCACGGCGTCCATCGCCGTGTTGCCGCCGCCGAATACGACGGCCGACCGGCCCCGCGCGACGGGGGTTCTGCTGTCGGGGCGGTACGCGCCCATCAGGTTCACGCGCGTGAGATATTCGTTGGCCGAGTAGACGCCCTTGAAGTTTTCGCCGGGCACGTTGAGGAACATCGGCAGGCCGGCCCCGTTGGCGATGAAGCACGCGTCGAACTCCTGCATTATCTGCGGGACTGTGATTGTCTTGCCCACCACCACGTTGCACTCGATTTTCACGCCGAGCGATTTGAGGTTGTTTACTTCGACATCGACGATGCTCTTCGGCAGGCGGAACTCAGGTATGCCGTACCGCAGCACGCCGCCGACTGCATGCAGGGCCTCGAAAATGGTCACATCGTGGCCGGCCCGCGCCAGTTCGCCCGCGGCGGTAAGCCCGCCCGGGCCTGAACCGACGACCGCGACCCTGAAGCCGCTTTTTTTTGCCGGCGGCTGAGGCGGGGGAGAGTTCTTTATCGCCCAGTCGGCGACGAATCGCTCCAGCCAGCCGACGGCCACCGGCTCGCCCTTGTTGCTGCGGATACATTTTATTTCGCACTGTTTTTCCTGCGGGCAGACTCGGCCGGTAGTTGCCGGCAGGGCGTTGTCTGTGCGGAGAATCTCGGCGGCGGCTGCGAAATCGCCGGCGGCGACTTTTTCCAGGAATTCCGGTATCCGCACGCGGACCGGGCAGCCGTCCACGCACGGGCGGTTCTTGCACATGAGACACCGCTTTGCTTCGCGGATTGCCTCCGCTTCGCCAAGCCCGAGATTTACTTCCCTGAAATTCGCCGAGCGGGCGGCGGCGTTCTGCTCAGGCATTTTTGTTCGCCCGATGGCCATCCGCTCTTTGGGGGTCAGTTTTTCGCTACTCATTGCCCCGGCCCTCCATATCGCGGAGCCTGGCGTCGAGTCTGCACTTGTCTTCCTTGTACATATTCTGCCGGCTGGCCAGTTCCCTGAAGTCGACGAGGTGGCCGTCGAATTCCGGTCCGTCCACGCAGGCGAATTTCGTCTTGCCGCCGACGGTGACGCGGCAGCCGCCGCACATGCCAGTGCCGTCAACCATTATCGGGTTGAGGCTGACGATGGTTTTTATTCCGAAGGGGCGTGTCTGTTCGGCGACGGCGGCCATCATCGGCACCGGGCCGACCGCGAACACCGCGTCTGGCCTGCGGGCGTCGTCGGCCAGCATTTCGCCGAGGGCAGCCGTCACAAAACCCTTGGTTCCCAGCGAGCCGTCCTCGGTTGTAACGAGAACTTCTTTGCTGAAAGCGGCAAGCTCGTCGCGGAGAATCACGAACGGCTTGCTCCGCCCGCCGATGATCGTAGTTACTTCATTGCCCGCCTCGGCCAGCGCCTTGGCGAGAGGATACAGCACAGCCGTCCCGACGCCGCCGCCAACGCAGACGACCTTACCCCATTTTTCGATGTCGGTCGGCTCGCCCAGCGGGCCGGCGATGTCGAGTATCCCGCCGCCGACCTTGATGGCGACAAGCTCTTTCGTACTCTCGCCAACGGCCTGGATTATCAGCGTTATTGTGCCGGCCTTGCTGTCGGCGTCGGCGATTGTCAGCGGTATGCGCTCGCCGTGGCTGCCGCTGCGAACGATTACAAATTGCCCCGGCCTGCGTGCAGCTGCGATGCGCGGCGCCTCGACCGTCAGCCGATGCACGCTCGGGGCCAGTTCTTCATTACTTAATACTTCAAACATGATTCTTCAGTTTTCCTTATTTCTGCCTTCGCCTGTCGCGGCCCGGACGGACGCGAAGGAGCAAGATTCTAGTGTAACATGGCGGATTATTCTACCCAAACCTGACTCGCATTGTGCCGCATCGGGATTTGCATTTTCGCTTCCGCTGCTGGTAAACTGGCCCCATCACGGAAAAAAAGGGTCTCCAATGCCAGGACTGCTGGAAGACATCAAGACGCTTATCCGCACACGTCACGCCATTGTCACCATCAACACCGTGGACGAGCAGTATGCGGTGAGGCTGATTGTCCGGGCGGCCGAGGAAATGGGCATGGGCATACTGGAGTGGGCCGTGGGCCAGCGGCTGAGGCCGGTGACCGTGCCCGACGCCAAGGGCGTAAGCGGCACCGAAAAACTCATGTCCGCCCTCATGCACATGCAGATTAGTCAGGGCAGCTACGTTTATGTGCTCAAGGATGCGATGAAGTATCTCTCCGACCCGGCCACCGAAAGGCTGTTGCGCGAGGTCGGCCAGATTTTCTGCGGCGACCAGCGGACGGTTTTCATGATAGATGCCGGCGGACAGCTTCCGGAATCGGTCCGCCATCTGGCGGTTCCGTTCGAGCTTGCCATGCCGGACGAGGATGAAATCGACCAGCTCGTCAAGGACAGCGTCCGTGAGCTGTCTTCAAGCGGCAAGTACAAGCTGAACATCTCCAAAGATGATTATCGCAAGTTTATCTCGAACCTCCGCGGACTTTCGCGCGGCGAAATTTCGCAGGTGGTGGCCGAGGCTGTGCTCGGGGACAAGTGCCTGGACCGCGACGACATAGCGGGCGTCATCGACTTCAAGCGCCGCAACCTTCAGAAGACCGGCGTGCTGGATTACATTCCGCCGCCGGAGCAGTGCCCGAAGGTCGGCGGCATAAGCAATCTCCGCCGCTGGCTGAAGCTCCGCGAGAAGGCGCTTCTGCCGGAGGCGCGCAAGTTCGGCCTGGAGATGCCTCGCGGCATACTGCTGCTCGGCGTGCAGGGCTGCGGCAAGAGCCTGATGGCTAGGTACGTCGCGGCGAGCTGGTCGATGCCGCTGCTGCGGATGGATGTCGGCTCGCTTTACGACAAGTACATCGGCGAGAGCGAGCGGCACCTGAGGCAGGCGTTTCAGACGGCCTCCGGGATGGCCCCGTGCGTGCTGTGGATAGACGAAATCGAAAAGGCGTTCGCGTCGACCGGTTCGGGTGCGGCAGGGGCCGCCAGCGACGGCGGGCTGGGCCAGCGGATGTTCGGCCAACTGCTGACGTGGATGCAGGACCGCAGGGACCCTGTGTTCCTGGTGGCGACGGCAAACAATATCGACGCGCTGCCGCCCGAACTTATGCGAAAGGGACGGTTCGACGAGATATTCTTCGTTGATCTGCCGTCGGCCGAGGCGCGCGAGGATATTTTCGGCATTCACCTGTCCAAACGCGGCCGCAATGCAGGCAACTACGACCTGGTTCACCTGTCGGAAATTTCCGAGGGCTTCAGCGGCTCGGAAATAGAGCAGGCGGTCGTCTCGGCCATGTACGCCGCATTTGCAGAAGGCAGGGATATCACCACCGAGGATATCGCCAACGAAATCAAATCCACCAGCCCGCTGTCTGTAGTGATGGGCGAAAAAATCGCCGCCATCCGCCAGTGGGCGCAGGACAGATGCGTCAAGGCGGATTGATTTCTGCGAGGGATTCTATTCCCCGTATCCGTCGGGATGGTTTTTGTGCCAGTTCCAAGCGTGGGCGACGATGGTTTTCAGATCGGGGAATTTCGGCTTCCATTTGAGCTGCTTCATCGCTTTTTGTGACGATGCGACGAGCCTTGCCGGGTCGCCCGCCCGCCGCGGCGAATCGACAGCCGGTATCGCGTGGCCGGTGACTTTACGGCAGGTCTCGATTACCTCCCGCACCGAGAACCCCTCGCCGTTGCCCAGATTGAACGCCTTGACCTCGCCCGGCTCGATGGCGTCCAGGGCCAGCACGTGCGCGTCGGCCAGATCGCAGACGTGGATGTAATCGCGTATGCATGTTCCGTCCGGCGTGTCGTAGTCGCTGCCGAACACTTTGATGTCTTTGCGTTTGCCGAGCGGCACCTGGAGAATCAGCGGAATGAGATGCGTTTCGGGGTTGTGGTCTTCGCCGATGTCGCCGTCGGGGTGCGCGCCGGCCACGTTGAAATACCGCAGCGCCACGAAGCCCAGCCCGTACGCCGGCGCGTAGCCGCGCATCATCAGCTCGGTGCACAGCTTGCTTGCGCCGTAGGGGTTGATCGGCTCCAGCCGGTCGGTTTCCTCGATCGGGACGCGCTTGGGCGTGCCGTAGGTGGCAGCCGTCGAACTGAAGACCATTTTCTTCACGCCGCAGTCGCGCATGGCGTCCAGCAGCGTCAGGCCGCCGAAGCTGTTGTTGTGGAAATACTTTGCCGGCTGCTCCACCGACTCGCCGGCCTCCATGAAGGCGGCCAGGTGTATGACTGCGTCGATTTTGTATTCGCTCAGTGCGTTGCGGAGCGCGTCGCCGTCGGTGACGCTGGCGACCACCAGCTCGCACTCGATTGCGCCGCTGTGGCCCTTGTCGAGATTATCGTAGACGACGCATTCGTGGCCGGCCGCCTGAAGCGCCCGAACCACGTGCGAACCGATATATCCGGCTCCGCCGGTCAGCAGTACGTTCATTTCGTGCTCCTTGTCGCCGCGATTATAGACCCACACCTGCGGCGTTGCAATTACCGGGGTATTCTGGGATGATTTCGAAGATAAGATGCTGAACTCACCAGCCCCAACGGGCCGATGAGAGTTGTAGACAAACTGGGTTGTTTTACGGCGCCGGCAGGACCTGTTTTTCGGTTTTGCCCGGTGTGCTGCTGCGCGCATGGAAAGAAAAGCACTGAAAATGCCCGGAATACTCGAAAAGGCGGTGAAAAACGCAGCCCTCCAGCGGGCGGCCGACGAGCTTTCGCTCGGCAGGTCGATTCAGCTGGGCGGCGTGTGGGGCTCGTCGGCTGCGCTGCTCGCCGGGGCGGTGGGGCAATTGGCAAAGGCGACCGTGCTGCTGGTCACGGCGCACCTGGACGACGCCGACGAGCTTGCCGACGACGTCGAGGTGCTCACCGGCGCGAAGGTGCACAACTTCGGCGCGTGGGAAGTGGATATCGGCACGGAGCACGTCAACGACGAGATAGTGGCCGAGCGCCTGCGGCTGTGCGGGCTGCTCAGCCAGCCTCAGGCGAAGCGCGACGAGCGGGTGAATTTCATAACCGCGCCGATAATGGCGCTGCTCCAGCCCGTGCCGACGGCTGACACGCTCGCCGCGGGCAGGCTCGAGCTTGTCGCCGGCGCGCATATGCCGCCAGACGAGCTGGCGGAGTGGCTGGTAGACGCCGGCTACGAGAACGTAGACCAGGTCGATGTTCACGGCGAGTTCGCGCGTCGCGGCGGAATCATCGACATCTTCCCGCCGGGCGAGCCGCAGGCGATCCGCGTGGAATTTTTCGGCGACGAGATGGAATCCATCCGCCGCTTCGACCTGGACACGCTCCGCAGCACCGAGCCTCTGGCCGGCTGCACGCTGAACCGCATGACGGCCGGCCTGGACGCGCCGCTGGCCGAAATGACCAGCCTGCTGAGCTATCTGCCGCAAGACGCCATCATCTGCATGTCGCAGCCTGATGAGATACGCGAACTCGCCCGCCAGCTTTACGACCGCGCCATCGAGCAGCTTCCGGAAGGCGCGACGCTGCTGCTGCCGGACGACGTGCTGGACAAAATCGGCAGCTTCCGCACGGTCGAGATGCATCCATTCTCCGGCAGGGCGACGGGGGCGAACTTCGCGCTGGGCATACGCTCGCTGCAGAAGCTGGCGATGAATACGCACGAAGCCCTCGGTGAGCTTGGGGAACTGGCCGGTGCGGCGGATGTGTTTGTATATTGCGAGACGGCGGCTGAGCAGATGCGGTTCGAGGAATTGCTCGCGGCCTCGCATCCGGAGCTTGCGGGCCGGCTTAAAACGGCCGTTGGGCACGTCAATGCGGGCTTCTACTGGCCGGACGAACGGCTGGTCGTCGTCGGCCATCACGAGATATTCCACCGCTACGCGAAGGTGCGCCGCATCCGCCGCGTTCGTGCGGGCCGGCCCATCGAGTCGCTGCTGGATCTGTCCGACGGCGACTACGTCGTCCACGTCGGCCACGGCATCGCGAAGTTCGAGGGCCTTCGCCAGCTCGAGCGCGACGGCAGGAGCGAGGAGTACCTCGTCCTGCGTTTCGCCGAGAACGCGGTTCTGAACGTGCCTGCCAGCAGGATAAACCTCGTGCAGAAGTACATTGGCTCGCGTCAGCGTCGGCCGCAACTGAGCACGCTGGGCGGCAGGGGCTGGCTGAAGCAGAAGGAACGTGCGGCCGCGTCCGTCCGCGACCTTGCGGCCGAGATGCTCCGCATCCAGGCGATGCGGGCGTCGCAGCCGGGCGTCAGCTACCCGGCCGGCACCGACTGGCAGCGGCGGTTCAGCGACGAATTTCTCTACACCGAGACCGAGGACCAGCTTGCCGCAATAGCACAGATGGACGAAGACATGAGCCGCACCCGGCCGATGGACCGCCTGCTGTGCGGCGATGTCGGCTACGGCAAAACCGAAATCGCGATGCGGGCTGCGTTCAAGGTTGTCGAGGCGGGCAGGCAGGTCGGCGTTCTTGTTCCGACGACGGTCCTGGCCGAGCAGCATTACCGCACGTTCAGGGAGCGGTTCGCCGATTACCCGTTCGAGATAGAAGTCATCAGCCGCTTCCGGACACCGTCGCAGCAGGCTGACATCATCAGGCGGCTTTCGCTGGGCCAGATAGACATTCTCATCGGCACGCATCGCCTGCTGAGCGACGACATCCGCTTCAGCGACCTGGGCCTGGCGATTATCGACGAGGAGCAGCGGTTCGGCGTCGAGCACAAGGAAAAGCTCAAGGCCATGCGCGCAACGCTGGAAATACTCACCATGACGGCGACGCCGATTCCCCGGACACTGCACATGGCGCTGCTGGGGCTGCGGGACATAAGCTCGCTTTCGACGCCGCCGCTGGACCGCCGGGCCATTCACACCGAGGTCGTCCACTACGACGACAGGCTCATACGCCAGGCGATTCTCCGCGAGCTTAACCGCGAGGGGCAGGTGTTCTTCGTTCACAACCGCGTGTTCAATATCAAGTCCGTCGCCGACCACGTTCAGAAGCTGGTGCCGGAGGCCCGCGTAGACTTCGCGCACGGGCAGATGACCGGCAGCGAGCTGGAAAAGGTCATGCTCCGTTTCATCCGCTGCGAAATCGACGTGCTTGTATGCACGACGATAATCGAGTCCGGCCTGGACATACCGACGGCCAACACGATGATAATCCACGACGCCGACCGCTTCGGGCTGGCCGAACTGCACCAGCTGCGAGGGCGCGTCGGCAGGTACAAGCACAAGGCGTACTGCTATCTCCTGCTGCCGGAAGACAGGCCCGTTTCGGTTGCGGCGGCGAAGCGCCTGAAAACGATCGAAGAGTTCAGCGACCTCGGGGCCGGCTTCCAGATTGCGATGCGCGACCTTGAAATCCGCGGCGCAGGCAACATTCTCGGCGCCGAACAGAGCGGGCACATCGCAACGGTCGGGTACGAACTTTACTGCCAACTGCTCGAGCAGGCCGTCGGCGAACTTCAGGGCAAACCGCAGCCGGTAAGCTGCGACATGCACATCGAACTCGGCATCGATGCCTACATCCCAAGCCGCTACATACCCTCCGGCCGACAGCGAATGGAAGTTTACCGGCGGCTAGCCCAGTGCCACAGCAGCGCCGAGCTTGACCAGCTTACGGCGGACCTGGCCGACGCATATGGTGCGGTTCCTTCGGAAGTCCAGACTGTGCTTGACCTTGCGGCGATTCGCATATTCGCCTCAATGCTGGGGATAAAGAGCATTATCCGCCACGACCCGGACCTGGTTTTTGACATTCGTGATTTCAGCCGCGCTAAACGGGTGTTCGACAACGCCATGGGAAGCGTCCGTCTGCCTGACGACCACACCGTTTACTGGCGTCCGCCGCCGGCCTATATGGAGATGCCGACCTTGACTAATGTTCTGTTAAGAAGATTGAGACAGGCTGCGGAAAGATTATAATTATAGGCCGTTTAAGAGGGAGGGGAATTCGGGCATACAGGATACGCAGATGCGTTTCAGATATACGATATTGTTGATAACGGTTGCGGCGACGATTGCCGGCTGCAATATGAGCGAGGTCCGCTGGCCCTGGGAGAAGGAAAAGGAAATTCCCCTCACCGAGCCGCTGGCTGTCGGCGATGAGACCGAAAGGGACATAGCCACCGCTCCACAGCCGGAAACTTACGTAACCGCCAAGGTCGATGAAAAGCCGTCGGATTCCGAAGGCGTCTCGACGGCGAGCGATACGACCGCCGGCACCACAGCCGGATTCGAAGAGCCGATACTCCTGCAGGACCTTGCCAGCGAGTCCGCGCCGGCCGTCAAGCCTCCGCAGGTTGAATCGACAAGGGCGGTGGTAAGCGGCGAAAAGCCGACGCCCCCGGTCAAACCGCAGACGGTCGAGGTTTCAAAGACCGAAATCCTCGCCGAAAGCAAAAAGGAAGAAGCTCCGACGACAAAAGAGGAAACTCCCTCCACGCAGGAAACCCGCGTCGAATCTAAGGTCGATGACAGGCTCAAGCCGTCGGTTATCGAAGAGCCTCCCGTCGTTGAAAAGCAGCCGCCCGTAATCGAGACCAGGCCGGACACAGGCACGAAACCGCAAATAACTCCCGACAAGGAGACTCCGAAGCCTGAAGTGCCTGAGGAGAAACCCGAAGAGCTTATAAAAACGCCGGACAAGTCCGAGCCGCCGGTTGTTGTCGAAGAGCCGGACAAGGGGCCGCTGGTAAAAGTCGCACCTGAAACTCCCGTCGTCAAGCCGGAAGAGCCGGCCGAAACGACTCCCGACACTCAGCCGAAGCCGGAGACGCCTGAGGATTCCGGCAGCACGGAACTGGTCGCAGGTTCGGTGCTCCAGGTGAACGACAAATATATCACCGTCAAGGAAATAATGCAGGTTATCCGCCCGAAACTCGCCGAACTGCCGAAGGGACTTCCGGAGAAGGCCTTCCGGATGCGGGCAAACGAGGTTCTCCAGAAAGAACTGCATTTCAAAATAGACAACATACTTGTTCTCGCCGAGGCCCAGAAAAGCCTGACGGATGCGCAGAATGAGGTTCTTGACAAGGAGATGGAAGCTCTCCGTGAGCGCATGATAGCCTCTGCCGGCGGGAGCAAGACCAAGCTCGAAGCCGACTTGGCCAAAGACGGCGTTACGCTGGAAGAGTATCTGAAGGGTCAGCGCGAGCAGATGGTGGTTCACGCGTATCTGCATGATCGTTTCTACAAGGCCATCGAAATCAAGCCCAAGGATCTGCGGGCCTACTACAACAAGCACAAGGCCGACTTCACGATGGCCAAGGAAGTGCAGATGCAGATAGTGGCTGCTCCTTTCCAGTCGTTCCTGCCCGAAGATATGGGCAGCAAGCCCACCGAGCTGGAACTCAAAGCCGCCAAGGCGAAGGCGAAAGAGCTTATCACGCAGGCCCAGGAAGCCATCAAATCCGGCGAGGAGTTCGACAGCGTGGCCAAGAGGCTGTCCCGCGGCATCAAGGCGGAGACCGGCGGCTACTGGCCGATGATGCCGGCCGGCAGCTTCCGCGAGAAGAAAGTCGAGGAAGCCGCTTTCCAGCTCGAGCAGGAGCAGGTGAGCGATATTATCGAGACCGACAGCGGGTATTACATCGTGAAGGCCGTCCGCGTCAAGCCGGGCAAGCTGGTCAGCTTCAAGGACGCCCAGAGCGTAATAGCCGACACGCTTCGCCAGCAGGAGTTCAACGAGCTTGTCGCGAAATATTATCGTCGTCTCTACGAAGGCGCGACGATACTCCAGTCCGCCCAGTTCGAGAAAACCGTCCTCGACCTGATGGTCGCCGAGTATTACGGCAAGTAGCAGTTTCTTTCACAGACAGGGGCCTGGTTAATGGCAGAGTGGTTCTATGGATTGAACGCTGCATGGCAGGCGCTGCTGGCGACGCTTTTCACCTGGGGCGTTACCGCACTGGGGGCGGCCGTCGTGGTCTTCACCAAGCGCTACTCGCAGAAATTCCTCGATGCGTCCCTGGGCATGGCCGCCGGCGTCATGATCGCCGCAAGCTGCTGGAGCCTCCTGATACCGGCTATCGAAATGTGCAGGGATGAAAAGCAGCTGGCTTACGGCAGATGGATGTGGGTGCCGCCGCTTATCGGCTTTCTGGTCGGGGCCGGATTCATACGCCTGATAGACAAGATTCTGCCTCACCTTCACCCGGGGCTGGCCGTTCCCGAAGGCCCGAAAACTTCGTGGCATCGCAGCACGCTGCTGGTGCTGGCCATCACGCTGCACAACATTCCGGAAGGCATGGCCGTCGGCGTGGCGTTCGGAGCGGCGGCGAAATTCGCAGCCGGCTCGGCGGAATTCAACGCGCAGATAGGCGCGGCGATAGCGCTGGCCATCTGCATAGGCCTGCAGAATTTTCCTGAGGGCACTGCCGTCGCGCTGCCTCTGCGAAGGGAAGGATTGAGCAGGGGCAAAAGTTTCTGGTACGGGCAGCTTTCGGGTCTGGTCGAGCCGATTGCAGGCGTCCTCGGCGCCGGCCTGGTGATGCTGGTTACTCCGCTGCTGCCTTACGCGCTCGCCTTTGCAGCCGGTGCGATGATATTCGTCGTCGCCGAAGAGCTTATTCCCGAATCGCAGCGGAAGGATAACGTGGACCTCGCCACCGGCGGCGTTATCGTCGGCTTTGCGATAATGATGACGCTCGACGTGGCGCTGGGGTAATGATGACAGGGGAGTCGCTGACTCATGGAAAGTGACAAAACGGAAAAAGACAGCCAGTGGGACTCGAGGGCGCCGATACTTTCCGCACTTTGGATGTTCACACGCCCTATGCTTGCGATGGCTTTGGTACTGACCGTTATTGCAATTTTCGGGATGGTCAGAGAACTTGTCAGCGGCCTTAATGGCGAATATTGGCTGCCTGGCATATACATCGCCAAAAAGGTTTTTGATATTACGATTACCATGGTTGTTTTTATTTTGAGTGCAATATATTGGATTTTTCTTCGCAGAAGAAAAGCCCGCTTTTTCAGAGTAAGAAATATTTATCTTGTTCTCTTCTGGTGTGTTTTGTCTGTAATGATTCTGGTGGGCAGATTAGTGTATTCTCACGCCTATCACGAATCGCTGCTGAAAAATATTACAGTAATCGATGTGACAATTTCGGTTTACGATGCCGATACGCGTCAGCCGCTGAAACAAAGGTCCATCGACGGACCGCAGCCGGCCAGCCGGTTCGGGCAAATTACCGAGGGTTTTCCACGCATTGTGTCTACGGTAAGCAGCAAAGATGGTCAGGAAATTGTGTGTCAAACCGTCGGTCCGATTAAAGTAAAAGTCGGCTCCGACGGGTACATCCCGCAAAAGGTAATACTGGATGGGGAAGGCCCGTGTGAGAAAAAAGTGTTCCTGAAAAGGGAAAACAAATTACCGGTTGCTGAGGATAATGTTGAAACCGGACATGAAACCGGCTCTGACTGATTACCATGGGGACTTTATTTTTTTATCACGCCCAGGCCTGCGCGGCTGGAGTTTGAGCCGTCCCACTTGTGCGCCTTGAGTGCCTCCACTATGCCGTGCGCCACGCGAACGGCGGCGAGGCCCTCGGCTGCCGAGCATACGGGTTTCGCGCCGTTGACCACCGTGTTGAGGAACGCCTCGGCCTGGCGGCGCAGCGGCTCGATGGAGTCGTCGATCACCAGCTCTTCGAACTTCAGCAGTTCCTTGTAGTCGACGCTGCCGGCCAGTTCCGCCAGGTCGTCCACGTCAAGCTCGCGGGCCATGTTTATCAGGTCGAGGTTGTTGTTTTTCTGGATGACGATGCCGACCTTTTTTGCGTAGTCGACCGACAGGTAGGCTTCTTCCGAGAATATCCGCATTTTGCGTTCGGTTTTTATTGCGAGTCGGCTGGCGGTGATGTTCGCCACGCAGCCGTTCGCGAACCGCAGTCGCGCGTTGCAGATGTCTTCGTTGTCGCCGATGACGTTTACGCCGACGGCGTCTATGTGCACGACTTCGCTGCCGGCCAGCATCAGCACCAGGTCGATGTCGTGGATCATCATGTCCAGCACGACGCCGACGTCGGCGGAGCGGAATGTGAACGGGCTGATGCGGTGCGCCTCGATGAACTTCGGCCTGATGGCGTATTTCTGCATCGCGACGACGGCCGGGTTGAAACGCTCCGTGTGCCCGACCTGCACCGACGCGCCGGTTTTTTCGGCCAGCGCCAGAAGCTTCTCGCCTTCTTCCACCGAATCGGTCAGCGGCTTTTCGATGAGTACAGCCTTGCCGGCCTCCACGAACGGGCGGGCGATTTCGAAATGGCTTACCGTCGGAACGGCGATGATTGCTGCGTCCACCTTGTCAACGGCGCCGGCGACATCCGTAAGGGCCTCGCAGTTGCGCTGCGAGGCGACGGCCTTTGCGGTCGCGGGATTGCTGTCGATTACGCAGACAAGTTTCACATTGCTCATTTCACTTAAAATACGTGCGTGAAGTTTGCCCATCCGGCCGGCGCCGGCGACCGCTATTTTGCAGCTCATTGAATGCTTCTCCCGATTTCCGAACGTTTTTCGGGCGGCAGATAGTCATACGCTTCCGGCGGAATTTTTCCGCGGAACAGTTCACGATATCGCCCGAAAACTCCCTTGAGGCTCTGCTGGCAGAAGAGGCAAAGCCTGGCGGCCTCGCCTTCAACGCCAAGGTTTATCAACTGCTCAATTTTTGTCTGAAGGGCGGCCTCGTCTTCGAAAAGTTCCGAAAGCGCCCTGCGAAGTTCCTTTTCCTCGTCGTCATCCAGTTGTGCGGCGGCGATGCCTTCCTCGTGAATGCCCCTTATCGCCGGGGTCGAGCCGATGTCGCCCGTGTGGCAGAAGTAGGTGAAGGGCGGCACGTCGCGCCTGACCGGCGAGCCGGCGCCGACGCGTGCGAATCGCCCGATGGTCACGAAGTGATGCACGCCGACCAGGTCGTCGATGACTGCGCCGGTCTGCACATGAATGTGGCCGGCCAGCAGGGCGTTTCGGCCGATGTGCGTCTGGTCGTCAACGTAGCAGTCGTGGGCAATGTGCCCGCCGTCCATCACCACGTTGCCGTTACCTACGCGGGTCACGTAGCCGCCGACTTCCGTTCCGGGATGTATCGTCACGTCATGGCCGAAACTGTTATTGTGGCCGATGACCACCAGCGTCTGTCCGCCGGCGAATTTCATGTCCTGCGGCGCTGCGCCGATGACGCAGCCCTCGCCGAACCGGTTGCCCGAGCCGATAGTCGTGCAGCCCGACACTGAAACGCGGCGAGTAAGCACCGTGCCCGGTCCGATGGTCACGTTCGGCCCGACGACGCAGAACGGGCCTATTTCGGCCTCGGGCGCGACCCGTGCCGACGGGGCTATCTCGCAAATTACCGTCAAATCGGTGGCCACTATTCGGTTCCTTCGATGCCGGCCTGGATGAATTCCGCCAGTCGCCTGACGTAAGGATTGGGGGATGCTGATTTGGCGAACTTCTTCAGCACCTTGTCGTTAATCTGGCCGACGCCGTTGTACATCTCGCGCAGCGCGCTCTTGATGGCCTTGATGTCTTTTTCGCCGAATCCGCAGCGGCGCAGGTTTTCGCTGTTAGCGCCGCGAACCCGGAACGGGTTGCCCTGGACGATCGAATACGGCGGGGCGTTGGACTCGATGCCCGCGTAGCCGGATATGAACGTGTAGGCGCCGACCCGGATGTTATTCTCCACCAGCGCGAATCCGCTCGTGCGGACATAGTCCTCTATGACCGAGCCGTCGTTGAACTGCGTGAAGTTTGCGAATATGCCGTGGTTGCCGATCTTCGCGCCGGCGCCGATGTGGCAGCCGATCATGATGAGATTATCGTCGCCGATTATTGTCGGCTGGCCGGTTCCGGCACAGATTGTGGCGTGCTCGCGAATGTTGTTGGCCTTGCCGATGATGCAGCGGCCGACGCTCTCCGCACCGTCCTGCGACGTGCCGACGACGGCCATCGGAAATACGTGCGTGTTTTCGCCGAGAGTGGTGTTGCCGATTACCGTTGCGTTGTTGTCTATGATGCAGCCCGACGCGATTTTCACGCCCGCGCCGATAAACGCGAACGCCCCGACTTTCACGTCGGCGGCGAGTTGCGCCGAAGGATCGACAAAGGCTTTTGGTGAAATTTCCGGCATTTTTTCCTTTCTCTGCGGCGATTACTGAACAGGCTCGGCATCGACGAGCATGAATTTTATTTCGGCCTCCGCGGCGAGATGTTCGCCGACCATGGCCCTGCATCGGCAGTGGCCGGTGCGCGAGCGGACATGCAGGCTTTCTGCCTCCAGCACAAGCTGGTCGCCCGGCCGGACCGTGTGGCGCATCTTGACGCGGTCCATGCTCAGGAGCACCGCCACCTTGCCGGTGTGTTCGAGCCGGCGGCTCAGCAGTATGCCCGAAAGCTGGGCCATCGCTTCGAGTATCATTACGCCCGGCATGATGGGTTGAGACGGGTAGTGCCCCTGGAAGAACGGCTCGTTTATTGAGACGTTTTTCAGGCCGACAGCCCGGGTGTCGCCGTCCAGCTCCACCACGCGGTCTATCATCAGGAACGGGTAGCGGTGGGGCAGCAGCCTCATTATCCGCCGGATGTCCATTACGGGTTCGCCGGCGACGGTTTTTTCCCTGTTGCGTGCGGCGGCGTTTTCGGCGAGCTTGCGAACCAGGTCGTGATTCAACTCATGCCCGCTCTTGTACGCGACGATCCTGCCGCGAAGCTGTTTGCCGAGAACCGCCATGTCGCCGATAAGGTCGCAGATTTTATGGCGCACATGCTCGTCGGGGAATCGCAGCTCGTTTTCTATCGGGCCGTTATCGCCCATAACCAGTATGTCGCGGACACTGAGATGCCTGCCCCAGCCTCGCGCCTGGAATTCCTTCGCCTCGGCCTCGAGCAGGAACGTTCTCGCCGGCGCGATGTCGGCCGCGAAATCGTCGGTTCCAAGCCTGAAGCCCAGCACCTGCCTGCCGATGCTCGGCACGCTGCTGTAGTCCAGGTCGTAAAGCACGTCGAGGCATTCGGTCGGGCCGGGCATTGCCGCAAGCATCGCGTCGCCGGCTGAGACCGCCACCGGCTCGGTAATGACGTGGACCGCCTGCTCCGCGTCCTGCTCGACGGTTTCGGCTTCCTGCAGCGCCTTGACGAACGGAAGCGGCGAACCGTCAAGGGAGGGTGTTTCTTCGGCGGACACCTCGATGACGAGGTTGTCGATATCCATTCCGTATACGGCGGCCAGCACGTGCTCAACGGTCTGGACGGCCACCGAGCCGTTGGTCAGGGTGGTTCGTCGGGCATGTTTCGCCAGGTTCGCTGCGTTCGTGGAAATCTTGACCGGTTCGGGCAGGTCCGTCCGGACGAACACGATGCCGCTGCCGGCCGGCGCCGGCCTGAAGTTCAGCCTGCACGGTGCGCCGCTGAACAGGCCCTTGCCCTCAACAGTCGCCGCAGTCTTAATGGTCTTCTGTCGACTCAAGTTTGCTCAACCTCGATTCGAGTTGTTTTACTCTCTTCAGAAGTTCCGGCAGTTTCTTCTCGGCCTGGACTATTTTCAGCATTTCCCTGGCCGGCATCGCCGGTACGCCGGCGACGATTTCTCCGGCGTCGATATCACCGGCGACCGCCGCGAAGGCCGAGCCCTGCACGCCGTCGCCTATCGTTATATTGTCCCTTACGCCCGCATGGCCGCCGAGCACGACGTAATTGCCGAGTTTCGCGCTGCCCGCGATTCCGCACTGGGCGGCCAGCAGGCATCCGCGCCCGAGCTGCACATTATGGGCCACCATGACGAGATCGTCAATTTTCGTCCCGGCGCCGACGGTTGTCGAGCCGAATTTTCCGCGGTCCACGCAGCTGCATGCGCCTATTTCAACGTCGTCTTCGATAACGACGTTTCCGATGTGGGGTACTTTGTTGTGCACGCCGTTTTCGGTGTAATACCCGAAACCGTCGTAGCCGATGACCGAATTGCTGCCGATGCGGACGCGGTTGCCCACGACGCAGCCGTGACGGACCACCACGCCTTCAAACAGTATGCTCCCGCTTCCGATTTTGACATTTCTGCCGACGAAGGCGTTGGCGCACAGCGTGCTGCCCGGGCCGACTTCGGCGCCGGCCTGAACCACGACGTTCGGGCCGATGGCGGCGTCCGGTGCGATTTTCGCCTGGGTCGAAATCACGGCGGAGGGATCGACGCCGACCGGCGGAAGGTCTTCCGGCGGGGCGAAGGCGGCCAGCAGCTTCGCCACAGCGGCCTTCACGTTGCCCACGCGGATAAGCGGGATTTCGGCCGATTCCGGCTGTTCGCCCACTATCGCTCCCGCTGCGGAGCAGCCGGCTATGTCGGCGGCCCGCTTGGCGTCCTCGGCAAAGGTCAGTTCCGTCGCCCCGGCCCGGTCTATGGGGGCTATGCCCGTAATTCTGGCTGAACCGTCGCCGGCAAGCCGCCCGCCTACAAATTCCGCTACTTCGCTTATTGTCAATGGTTTCCGTGTCATGATGAGTAACTTCAAAAAGCCCAATGATACTACTTGCCGGCGAAGCCCGCTGCAAGGGTTGTCAGGACGCCGTGAGAACGAATAAACAACCGGCTGTCCGCCTTTTGGACCGACAGCCGGAGCCCGAAGTTGTTTTGAACGGTTATTCCTTGTCTTTGGCGGACTTATACAGCTCGTTGAACCTCACCAGGACCGCATCGCTTATATCGACCTGGTCGTTGTTGTAAACCACGATGCGCTCCCTCATTCGCCCGCTGACTTCCTGAATTGTGGGATTTTCCGGCATGTCGAATTCGCTCTGGAACAGGACTATGTCGATGCCGTTTTCCGAAGCTATCTGGCGGATGGCTTCCTGGAGTTTTTCGTACATGGCGACGTGGGCCTTGATCTCCTGGCGAATCACCTTGGAGGATGTAAGCTTGTGCCATGTTTCCGCATCGAGGCTGAGCCGCTCGATCTCGTCCATGCGGTTATCGTATTCCTTGCTGTTGGGGTCCAGGCCTTCCATTTCGGCTTTCAGGGCGTTGACCTGTGCGATGCGTTTCTGCATTTCGGCCTTTACCGAAGCCTCTATCGCCAGTGTGTTGGCTGTGCGATCTTTGGTTTCCTGGCAGTTTTTGAGCACGTTGAAAACGTTGCAAACCGCGACGGTGGTGGCCCGGGCCTGCCGCTTCGGGACGTCCTGGGCGAACAGATTGTTGATGACCACGGCTCCCCAGATTGCCGCGACGAAGGCGGCCGGGACAATAATTTTTGAAAGTTTCATCATGTAGCTCCGAATGTCTGTTTGCGATGTCTGCGTAAAAGGCCCGTCAGAACACGCTCTGCGGGCAGGGGGATATCATACCTGAATGCATATTCAGATTCCGTTAAATTTAATGGAGCGATTCCGGTCTGAAAACAGCGGGTTTCGTCCCGGCGGGTTAGAACGATACGCCCAGCGAGAAGCTGAATATCTGGGTGTCGTCTTCGCTGTCCTTGAGAACCGGGATGCCGAAGTCGAAGCTCATCGGCACCTGTCCGAACAGCGGCAGCGTCCACCTGATGCCGGCGCCGATGGACGCCCTGTAGGCGGTCATGCCGTAATTTTCCTCGACCGTGCCGGTGTCCACGAACAACACGCCGCGGAGCTGGTTGGTGATGATGGGGAATTCGTACTCGGTTCCGACCAGCAGCATCATGTCGCCGCCGATGGCGTCGTCGGTGCCTGTGCCGCGCGGGCTTATGCCGCGATATTCGAAGCCTCTGACCGAACCGATGCCGCCGGCGTAGAACCGCTCGAATATCGGTGCGTCGCCGACGATGCCGCCGAACGCGACGCGGCCTGACAGCACGTGCTTGCGGTCGAGGGCGTCTACGTAAAGCGTGCGATAGATTTTGTACTGGGCCTCGGCCTTGCCGAAGTTGTAATCGCCTGTGACCTGCTCATAGCTCATGCGGAACCTGTCGCCGGTGGTGGGCAGCCAGCGGCTGTCGGTGCGGTCGCGGATGAGGCTGCCCTTGAAGCCGAGAAGCAGGTGCGAGCCTTCGTCGTCGAAAATTTCCCTGGCTGCGTCGCTGTCGATGCTGCTTATGTCCACGTCTTCGATTCGCGTCGCAAGTTCGCCGTACCAGAGGTTCTTGAAGCGGTGGCCGAAACTGACCACGCCGCCGTAGCGGGTTTCTTCATATTTGTCGCGGTCGCGATTGAACAGGAACGCCTTTGTGCCCAGGGAGTATGGCTTGTCGAAGAGCATCGGTTCGAACCACTCTATGTGGAACCTCATGAGTTCGATGCCCGGCTCGGCCACGATGCTGAACGTCTGCCCCGCGCCTCGCCACGCCCGGCCCGACGTGAAGTCGGCCCACGAAGTCGGCCAGCGCATTATGTCGAAATTCTTCTCGGTCAGCGAAATGCTGCCCAGCAGGCCGCTGTCGGTGCTTACGCCGGCGCCTATCATGAACTGGGCGGTCATGGCTTCCTTGACCTGAACGACGGCGTCGCGGATTCCGGGCGTATCGCCGACCGGCGTGATGGTGACGTCGCTGAACAGCCGGGACTCAAGCAGTTCCTGCTTCGACTTCTCCACGGCTACGGTGTTGTAAAGCTGCTCAGGGAATATGCCCAGCTGGCGGCGGATGACCCGCTCCTGCGTGATGTCGTTGCCGCGGATGATAACCTTGCCGACCTTGTATTTGTCTTTTTCGGTGATGGTGAATTCAAGTTCGACCAGTCCGGGCTGCTCCTCGTAGACCTTTCTCGTCACGATGGCGGCTTCGATGTAGCCGACTTCGCCATAGGTGTCCGCGAGAGTCTTTTCGTCGCGGCGGAGCGCCAGCGACGTCAGGTACGTCTGGGGCTGGAGCTTCAGGCGGCCGGCAAGCTCTTCGCCGCTGAAGACCGTGTTGCCCTTGAATGTCAGCTTGCTTACGCGATACCTCGGTCCTTCGTTGATGAGGAAGGTGAGGGTGACTTTTGTCTTGTCGGGGGAGAAGTCAAGCTTGCGATCCACTTCGACATCGAGGAAGCCGTCTTCGATATACAGTGTGCGGATTGCGCCGACGTCGTTGTCCGCCTGGTCGATGTCAAGATACCCCGGGATGAGCGGCCAGAGCCGCTGGCTGAGGCCTATCTGCTGTTTCAGCCTCAGCGAGCCGAAGTGGTGATTGCCCTCGAAGGATATCTTTTTTATGAAGACCTGCGGGCCTTCGACTATCTGGTATATGACCTCGTTGTTGCGAAGCGCCGCGGCGTCGCAGGTGACCTCCGCCCGGTGGAAGCCCTTGCTGCGGTATTTGGTTCGTATGGCCTGTCTGCCCGCCTCGACGCTGAACTCATTGAGCGGGTCGTTGACGCCGAAGGTAAGCTCCTTGGTCAGTTCATTGGTCTTGAACGCCTTGTTGCCCTTGATCAGCAGCTTGGCGACCACTGGGCGTTCCGTGACGACGAATGTCACTATTACTCCGCCTTCGGCCTGGGTTTTCTGGACGACCACGCTGGAGAACCGGCCGGTGCTGAGGAGGCGGTCCTTGTCGGCCTTGGCCACACCTTCGTCGTATTCATCGCCGGGTTCGAGTCTGACATGCACGAGTACGGCGTTGTCCGAAAGCACGTTGTTGCCTTCCACCCGCACCTCGATCACCTTGTCGCCGGCGGCGCGTGCGACATCGGCGCCGCATAACACCGGGGCAATCGCGGCGAAGGCCGCAACCAAAAGCAAGAGCCGTATCCGTCCGCTCAACCCTAACTCCCTAAAGGCAGCAGAATTTCGATAAGATTAACAGGCCGGAAATTAATATCGCGCAAAGCGAAAGTCAAATTAGTTTTCAATGAGTTTTTGCTTCCGGCGGGGGCGTTGGGCCGCTTTTTCCCGTTATCCGAAAGATTCCGGGGCGGCCGACTCGAACCGCGTGCAGTTCTTCAGGAACGTCAGCCGAACGATACCTGTTGGGCCGTTTCGCTGCTTGGCGACGATAAGCTCGGTAATGCCCGTCGGCGTGTAGTTTATCTCGCCCTGATGATAGTAATCTTCGCAGTGCAGAAGCATGACGACGTCGGCATCCTGCTCGATGGAGCCTGATTCCCGCAGGTCGCTCATCCTTGGCCTGTGGGTTTCGCGGTCAGCCGGGCCTCGGTTAAGCTGTGCAGCGGTTATTACCGGCACGCGGAGGTCGCGGGCAAGGGCCTTAAGCCCCTGTGAAATCTCGGTTATCTGCTGCTGCCTGCTGTCGGCCCGGCCGGAATAGCTTATGAGCTGAAGGTAGTCGATGAATATCACCTTGATGTCGAAGGCGGCCTTCAGCCTGCGGGCCTTGGCGCCGAGCTGCAGCATGTTGAGCGTCGGCGAGTCGTCGATGTACATCGGCGCCTGTTCGAGGTCGCCGGCGGCCAGCTGCAGCTTGGTCCAGTCCTCGGCCGATATCATGCCGCGGCGCATCTGCCTCAGGTCGAACCGCGAATGGGAGGCCAGCAGGCGCTGGGCTATCTGCTCCTTGGACATTTCCAGAGAAAACAGGGCCACGGGAACCTTGTCCACGACGGCCATATGCTCGGCGACGTTCAGCAGACAGCTTGTCTTGCCCATCGACGGGCGAGCGGCGAGAACTATCATTTCGCTGGGCTGGAATCCGCTGGTCAGTTCGTCCAGCGAATGGAAGCCGCTTGAGATGCCTGTTATGAGTTGGCCGTCCTGGTCCTGGAGCATTTCGAACGTCTGCTGCAGCAGGCCCTTGATGCTGACGGCCTGATCGCCTATCTGGTCGGAGGCGATTTCGAATATTTTCCGCTCCGCCTGCTGGACGACTTCCATGGCCTCGTCGTGGGTCTCGTAAGCCTCGCGGGTTATTTCCGTTCCGGTTACGATCAAGTCTCTCAACAGCGCCTTGTCGCGGACTATTTTTGCGTAATATTCCACGTTCGCGGCGTTCGGCACGCCCTCGACCATGGCGACGAGGTATTCGACGCCGCCGACGAGTTCCAGCTGCCCGCGCCGGTTCAGCTCATCGCGGACGACCACCAGGTCGATAGGCTTGGCGTCGCGTCGCATGTCGATGAGCGTTTCGAAGATGTACTGGTGAACGGGGCGGTAGAAATGCTCAGGGCGGAGAGCCTGAACGACGATGTCGATGCATGTGGCGTCAAGTATCATCGCGCCGAGCACGCAGGCCTCGGCCTCGATGGACTGCGGGGGAACGCGCTCGAACGCTTTCGACCTCGGCGTGCCGGGGTTGTCTCCCTGATATCGCCCTACGCTGGAATCGACTGTCGTCATCTGCTGCCTTCCATGGCGGAAGTGAATGTGAAATCAACCGGGATAAATGATAACAAATAACCTCACTGCTTATGCCCTAGTTTAATGCGGGAAGGTGTGGTTGAACAAGCAGGAAATAAACGACAAGCCGCGATTTGGAGAGAGTAAACGCTGCGTCTGCATGAAGGTTCGCAACGTCTGCTCGCTTGTAATCGCGGCTAGTTAATGTCTGCGTGCGACTTAGGGCTTATTGTTACCTGTTGATTATTCTTCTGACGTTTTTTCGTCAGAGGTTTCATCCGGTGCGGCGGTTGTCTGGTCGCCTTCTTCCTTGAGCGGCACGACCCAGACGGAAATCGTCGCGTTGATTTCATCGGTGAAGCTGATGGTGACGTCGTACTTGTCTATCTTGCGTATTGCCGAATCCAGCACGACGTTCTCGACGTCGATAATCACGCCCTGTTCGGCCAGAGCCGCGGCAATCTGGGCCGGGCCTACCGAGCCGTACAGGTGGCCTTCCTCGTTCGCGCGGGCCTGGATTGTGATTTCCTTGCCCCGGCAAGCGGCGGCCTTGGCTTCGAACTCGTCTTTGCGGGCGGCAAGTTCGGCCATGTAGCGTTCTTTTTCAATTTCCACAGCCCGTAGATTCGCCTTGGTGGGTTCGACGGCCAGCCCCTGCGGAAGCAGGTAGTTGCGTGCGTAGCCGGCCTTGACTTCCACCAGTTCGCCAATCTTCCCAAGTTTCAGAATATTCTTTCGAAGCAGCACTTTCATGCGTCTGTCCTCGTTTCAAGATTACTTGCGACTTACGTATTCAGATTACAAAACCGTTACTTAGCCGACGTAGGGCAGCAGGCCCATGAATCTGGCTCGCTTTACCGCTTTTTTGCAGGAGCGCTGATGCCTGGCGCAGTTTCCGCTGCGCTTGCGGGAGAACATCTTGCCCTGCTGGGTCGTCAGCTTTGTCAGGGAGGCGAGGTCCTTGTAGTCCACTTCCTCGATCTTGTCACGACAGAAGCGGCACTTCGCCTGCTCGAAAAAGCGGGCTTTTCGCCGTTTTGACATCTTCTTGTTTTTTGGTTCAAATTTTTTAGCCATCTAACTGCCTTTCATGCGTGTTTATGTGATCTCTGTGTTTTGAAAAATCTCAAATTTCAAATCTCAAATCACGAAAACATCATCTAGAACGGTATATCATCTGCTCCGGCGTCATCGTATCCCGGCGCGCCCGGAGGCGGGGGGACGTCATCCGTCTGCGACGGGGCGGGCGCTCTGCGCTGGCCGCTCGGTGTGCCGAGAAACTGGAACTTCTCGACAATCACCCGGTGCTTGCTGTGCTTTGAGCCGTCCTTGCCTTCCCACTGGTCGAACACGAGTCGGCCTTCGATGAGAATGGGCTGGCCCTTGCTCATGTACTGGTTGAGGGTCTCGGCCTGCTTGCCGAAAGCGCGACAGTCGATGAAGCATGTTTCTTCTCGCTGCTGACCGTCCTGGCTTCGCCATTTCCTGTTGACGGCCAGGCCGACTTCGACCACGGGCGTCTGGGACGGCAGATAGCTCATCTGCGGATCGCGAGTGAGATTTCCTACCAATATGACCTTGTTGTAGTTCGCCATGTCCTGCTCCCTTTGCCGTGCCGCCAGCGGGTTTTCGACTTTCGCCCCGTCGTGCCGGTTATTCTATTTCATCGTCGATGATTTCGTCCGGGATTTCGGGCGTTTCCATTTCCTCGTCTTGTTCTTCGGGTCTGGTTTCGACCGTCCTGTGCGACATCGAGGTCGCGGGCGTCTCGGCCTTGATTTCCTCTTCCGTCAGCTTGTCCCTGCGGAGGATCAGGACGCGAAGAACTTCGTCGCTGAGCCGGCAGTCGCGCTCGATCTCGGAGATGACTTCCGGGGCGGCCTTGAAGTAGGCCAGGATGTACAGGCCGCGTTTGCGGCCCTCGATTTCGTAGCACAGCCTGCGATCTTCCCATTGCTTGATCGCGAGAGGCTCTGCGTTGTACTTCGCCAGCATATTGCGGACCGGCCCGCTAGCGGCCTCGAAGTCGGGATTGCCGGCATCCAGCAGGAACATGCCTTCGTATGTTTTCATTGCTCCACTCATTTCATGACTTCCGTTCTAGGTGACTACCTTGCTGTTCAGGCCATCAACTGGTGGCCTTTCGATTGTAATTGTCCATCACAAACCTGATGCCGTTGAACAGCCACGCTTCAACGGCATCCGCCGCCGTCTGGACGGCGATGTCTATTACTTCCTGTTCGTCCTTTCCGAACCGGCTGAGGACGAAATCCGCCGGGTCCATCTGGCCGGGCGGCAGGCCTATGCCTATTCTCAACCTGGGCGTCTGCTGGGTTCCCAGGACGGCCAGTATGTCGGCCAAGCCGTTATGCCCACCGGCCGATCCGTCCGCTCTGGCCCGCAGCTGGCCGAGCGGCAGCGAGAAATCGTCCAGGACGATAAGCATGTCCTGCGGCTCGGCCTTGTAAAAGGCGGCCAGTTCGCCCACCGCCTTGCCGGAACGATTCATATAAGTCGCCGGCGCCAGCAGCGTCACTTTTTGCGTCCGGGCCGAATCGCCCGGGACCGTCAGCACTGCATCTGCAACCTGTCCGCTGAAAGCCGCCCGCGTCTGGCTGACCTGCCATCGGCGCCTGAGGACTTCCAGCACCATGAATCCGACGTTATGCCGCGTCTTGGCGTATTCCCTGCCGGGATTGCCAAGGCCAACGACGAATTTCGGTCTGTCGGATTCGCCTGGCACAAAAATATCTCGCAAATAAAGGTTGGGCTATTCGCCTTCCGGGGCGGCTTCGCCTTCCTCTTCCTTCTTCTCTCTGATGACTTCCGGTTCGGCTGCGACTTCCTCGCCTTCGGCGGGCGGGGCGACTTCCTTCTCGACTACGATGTTCACCGAACAGATAAGCTGGTTGGGGTCGCCGACGAGAACCATGCCTTCCGTCAGCGGCAGGTCCCGCAGATGGAGCGTGTCGCCGATGTTGAGGTTGTTGACGGAGAGCTTCAGGTCTTCCGGTATCGCGGTGACGACGCACTCGATGGTTGCTTCCGAGAGAACCTGCGTCAGCACGCCGCCGTCCTTCGCGCCGGCAGGAGTGCCGCGGAGCACGATGGGCACGGTCACTTCGACGCGCTCGTCGAGGTCGACTCTGGCGAGGTCAACATGAATGATCTCGTGTCCGAACGTGTCGAACTGGAGCTCCTTGATCAGCACGTTTTCCGGCTGGCCTTCGAGGTCCAGCTCGAGAACGTGCTCGCCGTGCTGAACGGCGACTTCCAGGTCGTGCTCGTTCAAGGTTATGGCTACAGGCTCCTGCCCGTGGCCATAAATGATTCCGGGAATATTGCCTCTTTTGCGCATCGCCCGCGCCTTGTTCGTTCCCTTTTCGCTGCGTTTCGTTGCTTTAAGTACTACTGCCATTGATATTTCTCCTGGACCGGCTGATATGTTTTCTAGGGCCGATCGTTTCCGGCTTTGAACAGACTGCTTACCGATTCGTCGTTGTGTATTCTGTGTATGGCTTCGCCCATCAGCTCAGCCACTGTCAGCACCTTGATGTTTTTGATTCCGTCGATTTTTTCATCCGATATCGGGATGGTGTCCGTGACGACCACCTCGTCGAACGGCGCTTTCGCCAGACGTTCGATCGCCGGCCCGCACAGAACGCCGTGCGTCGCGCCGACGTAAACCGTTTTCGCGCCCTTGTCCCTGCACAGCACTGCCGCGCTGCACACGGTGCCTGCCGTCGATATCATGTCATCCACCATCAGGACGTTTTTGCCCTTAACGTCGCCGATGATGTGGCCTAGCTCGATGTTCGAGCCGCTGGTGCGCCGCTTGTTGATGATCGCAAGCTCGCCGCCCAGCCGCTGCGCGTAAATCCTCGCCCGCTTGACGTTGCCGACGTCCGGGCTGACGACCACGAGGTCCTTGAGCTTCTTGTCGCTGAAGTACCGCGACAGGACCGGCTCGGCCAGCAGGTTGTCCACCGGTATGTCGAAAAAGCCCTGTATCTGTGCCGCATGGAGGTCCAGCGTGAGCACCCGGTCGGCGCCGGCGGTTGCTATGAGGTTAGCAACCAGCTTGGCGGTGATGGGCACGCGGCCTTCGTCCTTGCGGTCCTGACGGGCGTAGCCGAAGTAGGGTATGACGGCCGTTATACGTTCTGCCGAGGCCCGGCGGGCGCAATCTATGAAAATCAGCAGCTCGAGTATCGAATCGTTCACCGGCTGGCACGTCGGCTGGATGATGAATATATCCCGGCCTCGAATGTCCTCCTCGATCTTCACGAGGAGTTCGCCGTCGGGGAACGGTTGAATATTCACTTTGCCCAGAGGCACACCCAGGTATTCGCTGATGCTGCGGGCCAGCGGTTCGTTGGCTCGACCGGCAAACAACTTCAGATTGCTCATGGCCTTGTTCCTTATTCAGCTTCCTGGTGTCGCTCCGTGGGACCGTCCCGCGGATTCCATCCATATTGCCGTAATGCTATTCGCTAAAGCCGGCCTGCAAGCACCTGCTCGACCTGCTTCAACTCTTCCAGCGTGTTGATGCTGGCGGTATCTTCCGGCGGCACCGACGCGACGGCTGCCAGCTTTTTGCCGGCATTCCGCAGCAGCGTCAGCGTATCGGTCAGATAATACTCGCCTTTTGCGTTATTGTTCGTCAGCCTGTCCAGCACGGCCGTCAGCGACTCGGCGTCGAAGCAGTACAGCGAGACGTTTACTTCCTTTATCTGCCGCTGCTTTTCGTCGGCGTCGAGGAATTCCACGATGCCGGTCATCTCGCCGTTTTCGTCGCGGACGATTCGCCCGTACTTGCCCGGCTCCGGCATGATGCTCGTCGCCAGCGTGCAGGCGGCGCCTTCGGCCTTGTGCGTCGCCAGCAGCTGACGCAGCGTCTCCGGCCGAACCAGCGGACCGTCGCCGCCCAGCACAAGCACCGGGCCGCTCAACTTTTCAAGCTCTTTGCGGCAGACCATCACTGCGTGGCCGGTGCCGAGCTGCGGGGACTGCTCGACCCACACGATGTCGCCGTCTCTGCCGGCGAACTCGTCGCAGACCTGCTGCATACCGTGGCCGACGACGCATACCAGCTTTTTGCAGCCGGCCGCACGGCAGGAGTCCAATACGTACTCCAGCATGCACTTGCCGCAAACCTTGTGCAGGACCTTCGGCAGGTCGGATTTCATCCGCGTGCCTTTGCCTGCCGCCAGTATTATCGCCGTTGTACTGCTGATTTTTCGCTACCTTTCACGTCAGGGCGTCCTGTTCGACACCCACACAAAAATTTCTCAAACCCGCCTGCAGGTCGGGTATCTCGGATCAAGGATCCGGGATCACGGATCAAGCCGCTCTATATTACGCTACCCGGCCAGGACTCGAACCTGGAATAGAAGGACCAAAACCTTCTGTGTTACCAATTACACCACCGGGTAAGAGTCTTTAGTCAAATAAGCCAAAAACTTAAACAAGTTCAAACAAGTTCAAAAAAGCTCAGCCGTTACATATTTCAGGCGCCTGCGATTACGGCATGAACCAATGGTGCCGCGGCAGGGGATTCGTTCGGAGGCCTGAGCTTGCGGCCGCGTAAGTGCAAGCCCATTATCCCAATCGGGACGCGCCCCGTGCGAACGAAAGACGCCTTTTAATCACTATTGCGGCGGATAATCTAACCGCATACGCCACAGGCGTCAATGGGATTATCCGAAGGTTTTTAACCTTGTTTTCATCTGAATTTATGGAAAGGCAGTCTTTTGCGGACCGCCGGGCGGTTATTATATCAAGGCGGTTAATAACCGCATTTTAAGGAAGGAACAGAAATGGCCGGCAGCGAAACACCTCTGGGGCTGCTGATGATGGAGATGAAGCAGCGACGCGACGAAGGCGTGCAGATTCCGCCCGCATTTCACCAAGCTGTCGCCGCACTGAATCCGCAGCAGGACGCGTGGAACGAGGACAAAGTCTGGCCGCTTTACGACGAGCTGATGGCCATGCCCGAAGACGCTGCGCTGGCCGCCAACGAGCCGAACGACCTGGCGGCGATACGTTCGCTTCGGCCGGGCGGGCCGAGGGACCTGCACTGGACGCCGTGCGATGCGGAGCTTCTGGACAGGCTGCACGGCGCGTGGACCGGCCGGGCGACCGGCTGCGCGCTCGGCAAGCCGGTCGAAGGCTGGGGCATGAGCGAGCTTGACGGCAAGCCGGACGGCAGGCGGCGCATCAAGCGGTACCTGGAGGCGATGGGCGCCTGGCCGCTGCGGGACTTTATCCCGGCCGGCAAGGCCGCAGGGCTGGAAATGCCGTCGTCGCCCAGCACGCGCGACAGAATCGCGTTCATGGAGAGCGACGACGACATCCATTATTCGCTCGTGGGCCTGGGCATATTGGAATCGTACGGCCCGGACTTCAACTGGCGGCAGGTCGCGCGGTACTGGCTGGACCACATCCCGGTGACGAATATTTTCACGGCTGAGCAGCAGGCGATTCTCAACCTGCAGAACCGGACGCAGTGCGGCTGGCCGGAAGCGCCGAATTACGCCGCGACGCCGCAGTTCACGCGGAGGCACCGCAACCCCTACCGCGAGTGGATAGGCGCGCAGATTCGCGCCGACGGTTTCGCATGGTGCTGCGCCGGCAAGCCGGAGCTGGCGGCCGAGTTCGCTTGGCGCGACGCATCGTGGACGCACGAGCGCAGCGGCATATACGGCGAAATGATGTTCGCGGCTATCGAGGCTGCGGCCTTCGTCGAGCACGACCCGCGGCAGCTGGTGGAAATCGGGCTGTCGGAAATTCCGCGCGACTGCCGGCTGGCGCGGGCGACAAGGCAAATGCTGGAATACATCGCCCGCCGCCGCGACTGGGAAAACTGCATGGCCGAAGTGGAGCGGCTGTGCGCGGAGATAAGCCCGGACTACCGCTGGGGCGACCGGGACATTCCGGGCATGCACCCGATTCACACGATAAACAACGCGCTGATCTGCGTGCTGGCGATGTGCTGCGGCCGCATGGACACGCTGGAAGCGCCGGCCGTCGCCGTGATGTGCGGGCTGGACACCGACTGCAACGGCGCGACCGTAGGCTCGATTGTCGGCGCCGCTGCCGGTCGGGCCGCGTTCGATAACACGCTGGCCGGGCGGCTGAACGACACCATCAAGGCCCGGATGCTGGGCTTCCAGGACATCACGATGCGAGAGCTTGCCGAGCGGACAGCCGTCCAGTGGAAACGCGTGCAGCAGCACCACGCGAGTTTATAATATGAACAAACCAGCTTAGAGGTAATCAGCCGATGCGGTCATGGTTTGAGAATCCATTTTTCCGCAGCCCGCTGTTTCCATACCTGTTGTATATCGCGCTGATAATACTCGGCGTGTGGCTGGCTGTTCTGGGTCTGCGATGCGCACATTAATTTAAAGAATCCTACAAAAACTACACGCCCGTAGCCTGCGGGACGTGGTTGAGGACTTCGGTTATGACTGCGTCGGTGTCGATGCCGTCGGCCTGGCCCTCGAAGTTCAGTATCAGCCTGTGCCGCATGGCCGGCAGTGCGGCGGCGCGAATGTCGTCGAAAGCCACGTTGGCCCGGCCGTCGCGGAGGGCGGCGACCTTGGCGGCGAGGATTATCGCCTGCGCCCCGCGCGGTGATGAGCCGTAGCGGATGTATTTCTTCGCGATTTCCGGCGCGTGTTCGCTGGCCGGGTGGGTCGCCGAGACCAGCCGCGATATGTAATCCTTCACGTGCGAGGCCACCGGCACCTGTCGGACGATGGCCTGCATCTGCTGGATGCGTTTTGCGTCGGCCGCCGGCGAAGGCTTCGGGGCGGCCTCACCGGTGGTGCGGTCGAGAATCGCCGTAAGCTCCTGGATGGAGGGCGACGCGACGTTAACCTTGAACATGAACCGGTCCAGCTGCGCTTCCGGCAGGGGGTATGTGCCTTCCATCTCGATGGGGTTCTGGGTGGCCAGCACGAAGAAAGGCAGCGGCAGCCTGTGCGTGGTGCGGGCGACGGAGACTGTCTGCTCCTGCATGGCTTCCAGGACGGCTGACTGCGTCTTTGGCGTGGCCCGGTTGATTTCGTCGGCGAGCACCAGGTTGGCGAAGATCGGCCCCGGCTCGAAGGCGAATTTTTTGCCGCCGCTGGCGTCGGTGGTGAGAATGTTCGTGCCCGTGATGTCGGCCGGCATGAGGTCCGGCGTGAACTGGATGCGGCTGAACGCCATGTTGAGCGTCTCGGCCAGCGTGCGGACCAGCAGCGTCTTGCCCAGGCCGGGTACGCCCTCCAGCAGCACGTGCCCGCCGCACAGCATACAGGCGAGCACCTCGTCGATGACGCGCTGATGGCCGACGATGACCGACCGGACCTGGGCGATAATCGCGTCACAGTCTTTCCGGAAGGCGTCAATGTCCCGCTGAAACCCTGGTGTCGATGTTTCGTTCATGGCAGGGGTATTGTAGTTTCCCCCGAACGCCCTAAACCAGAGAAATTTTCATTAGCCACGAACCGTTTGCATTAGTTGACGAGCCGCGCGCGTAAGGACATTATGCACTAAGCCTCCCCAAGTACGTATCTCTTGCGAGTCTTAT
>CAZVYJ010000023.1:0-47288 GCA_964631565.1 uncultured Planctomycetaceae bacterium | reverse complement strand
TGGACGCGAACTCTTTTTGGCGCAATGGGTAAGATGGGCAAAGCGCATAAAGTCCCCATACGGACGGAAGTTATCTGCGACAGCCCTTGCCAATTACCGGACTATGGTCCGCCTCGCAAATAACTGGACCCGCTGATAATTCCACCCTTGAAGCGTCGTTGTATGTGTTCGTTCGCAGGCATCGTGGAATAACTGCCGTAACATCCTTTAAATACACGCCTTAAGTTGTTTAATCGGTTTGCGGATTCGAAGAAGTGCCCGTATCAGCCTTTTGAGTTTGGCCTTGACAATAAAGGATATGGGAATATAATCTAAAATTATACTCCGAATTTAATAAAAGAAATCGGTATATAATTATGAAAGAGCGACACAATAGTAAGTACCAGAATCTGGTGCGGAGCATAAGAAGAGAAATAGTGGAAGGCGTTTATGGTCCCGGCCATCGCCTTCCCACTCGCGTGGAGCTTGGAGCGGAGCATGGAGTCGGGGCAGCCACTGTTCAGCGAGCCTTGAATGAACTGGCGGAGGATGGGTTTATCAGGGCAAGGGCTCGTGCCGGTACTTTTGTGACGGAGAACCCTCCGCATCTGAGCAATTATGGTCTGATTGCTCCGGCAAAGGGTCAGTGGTCGCGATGGCAGCAGGCCATGCACAAGGCTGCAGAGCAGATGCAGTCGGATTCGACTGTTCAATTTCATGAATATTTCACTTCGACCGCAGTGGCGTTGCGCGGTGATGTTACGGAATTATGCAGAGACGTTTACAGGCGCCGCCTTGGCGGATTGCTTTTTATTGGCCAGGCGTCCTTCGACGATCTCGCCGGTACGCCCGCCCTGGAGCAGGAAGGCATGCCTCGTGTGCGGGCGCTGTTCGAGATGAGATCGGATATCCCGGCCGTCTACATGAACGTGGTGGAGTCGTTCACCAGCCGTGCGATTGAATACTTGACGGCTCGCGGCCGGCGGCGGATCGCACATGTGCTGCTGATCGGCGAATACAGCCATTTGCCGATGGTTAAGGACGTGATTGTCAAAACCGGTACAGAGTTTCAGCCATACTGGTTCCAGGCCGTTTCCATCGGTTTGATGCACGAGACGTTGCCAAATGTTGTAAACATGATGATGCATCTTGAAGGCGACAGACGTCCCGACGCGCTGATTATCCATGACGACAACATTACCGAACACGTAGTCACTGGTTTGTTGTCGGCCGGCGTGAAGGTTCCCGGCGATCTGGAGATTGTCTCACACTTCAACTATCCGTTGCTGGAGCCCAGCTCACTGCCCATGAAACGTCTGGGATTTGACTGCCGCGTGCTCCTGAAAAAGTCCCTCGAAATATTCGATATGCAGCAGAAAGGCCAAAAGCCGCCGGCGTTTACAGCCATTCCGGCGATTTTCGAGGACGAACTCAAAAAGAATGAATCTGTATCGCTCAGCCGTGCAAAGTAGCGTGAAAGCCGCGAGAACATGAACAACAGGGGAAACCGGAAAGGAGAGAATCGTATTTAGCAGAAAAGATGCACGTTTCGGGCCGTTAAAGCGGCCCCGGAATCACACCCTCTTGGAAAAGGAGAAATTCATATGAGAAGGTTCAAGGTAATTGTTGCACTTTTGTGCCTGCTCGGCGCTGTGTTGCCCGCGAACGCCGGCACGTGGGTCGACAAGAGCACAAGCTGGAGTTCGCTGGGCGGCGACGGGGCGCTCGTCGCAAATGGCGACGACCTGTACTATTTCCGCGGGACGTCGGCAAGCAAGTACAACTGGGCTGCCGACACGTGGTCCGCCCTGGCCTCCAGCACCAACAGCGGCTACATAGTCGGACGAGACCCCTACACGCAGGCCTACAACGTCGACGGGCAGTTCTATTTCTACCATAGCGGAGCGCAGAACTACTTTGAGGCGTACGACCCCGGCACTGATAGCTGGAGCACTGTAACCATGCCGACCAGCGATTCCGACGATGATTACACGAAAAGCTGGTCCCAGGGCAGCGTTTATAACAGCTATGACGGGAAATACTACACCATGTGGACGGATGCCGTCGCGCCGGAGAGCGGATGCTATTACTCGGCCTTCGACCCCGTCACTGAAACATGGAGCGCGATATCTACGTTCAGCTACATAGGGCCTGGCTGGTCATTCTGGTCATTCCAGCACGCTGAAACCGTGGGCGCAAAGAGCTATTTGTTGACATCGAATCCGCAGAGCACATCGGTGACACTGTCGTGGTATGACTTCGCAACGTCTTCCACGCCGTCAGGCGGAGCATCCGGCAGTTCGGCCACCTATACTTTGAGTTCGGACCTCTCGACCACGGAATGCTGGGGCGGCGTCATAACAATCGCCTTGTCGGGCACGGATATATATGTCACCGGCATCGGCACGTCCGGTTGGTTCCTTCGCTACGATACCGTCACTGACACATGGGAGGAACTTGAGAGCTTCACGGCCACCGGCGACGGCGATAGCCAATGCAACCATTCAATGACCTTCGCCAACGGTAGCGTGATTGTGCAGGACGGCAGCCAGTTCCTGATTTACCAGATTCCGGAACCGGCAACCATGATGCTGCTTGGTCTTGGCGGTGTCGGCCTGCTTATTCACAGAAAAAGATAAAGCAGATTAAGCACCGTCAATTTCCCGCTCAGAAAAGGTTCCTCTGGGCGCTGCGGGCCATCCCATCCGGCATGGCCCGCTTTTTATGCGCGGCGGTAGGCATTCTAGGCTCTGTCTCAAAACTAAAAATTCATATCGAGGGTGGCACGGGATGCAAGCATCCCGTGCCACCCTCAAAAGTACGTGTTACAAAGTACTAGAGCATTTTGCTTTAGCCTGTAGCGTGGCATGGCCCCATACGGGCAGGCTGTCTCGGCCATGAGTCGCAGGGCCATCTTGGCCCTGTCAACAACGGGCGGGACGCCCATAGAGCACACGGGCAACGCACAGCGTCCTGCGGAGATGCCCGTGCCACCTATACCCTTATGCAATGCGCTATAAGGACTGAATTTACGGAATAGTCTCTTGACGAGGAAGTTATCTTCGATATAATAGTATTATTGTCTCGGAGATAAAATTCCGCTCATGAGAGAACATAGCAAAGACAAGTTTGAGAACGTAATCGAAACGCTTCGGGACGGCATCATTAACGGGGATTACCGTCCCGGTTATCGCCTGCCGTCCATGTCCAAGATTTCTGAGGATATGGGCATAGCTGTTTCCACCGTTCAAAGAGGTTTGAGCCGATTGGCGGAAGACGGCTATGTAGTCATGGGCGCCCGTCGGCATGGAACTTTCGTGGCCAAGAATCTTCCTTATTTATGTAATTATGGATTGGTGACGTCTGCAAAATCGCAGTGGTCGCGCATGCACATGGCCATTCAGAGAGCGGCTGACATGTGCCAGAACGACACCATGCGGTTCTACGAATATCTGACTTCATCCCAGGCGGGGCACCGCAAAGCTATCACGCGATTGTGCAGGGACATCCTTAATCGTCGGGTGGGAGGTTTGATTTTCACCGGTTCGTTAACGGATATTGAGTGTACGCCTATCCTGGAGCAGAAAACCATTCCGTGCGTGAGAGGCCATTCATTGCCGGAATGCGATATTCCCGCGGTCTGCATGGATCTTCTCGAATCGTTCCCCAACCGGGCCGTGGAATATCTGACGTCAAAAGGCTGCCGGCGTATCGCACATCTGATGATAACGAACGAGAACAGGCCGCTGCAGGAGATCGTGCAGTGGCTGAGAAAAACCGGCATTGAAGTCCGGCCTTACTGGGTACACTCCATTTACCCGCAATTCACCGACGAAACGACGGCCAACGTCGTGAACGTTCTTATGCAGCTGGAAGGTGACAAGCGCCCCGATGCTTTGATAATCCACGACGACAACCTTATTGACCACGCGACGGCCGGCCTGATGGCTGCCGGCGTCAGAGTTCCCGACGACCTTGAAGTTCTCACGCACTACAACTACCCCGCGCCGGCGTCGACGGTTCTGCCGATGACGCGGCTGGGGTTTGACTGCCGCATCTTTCTGCGAAAGTGCGTTGAACTGATAGAAGTCCAGCGGCAGGGCGGCACGCCGCCACCTGTCACGTATATTCCGGCGATTTTTGAGTCTGAACTGGACACATAGGAAGCGTTTTTCAGAGGACACAGATCTTTTCTTTAGAAGCGCCCGGTTCGCGTTATTCGAGAAGAAAGGAGGAACGGAGCGGAAGCGATTCTTGCCGCCATGCGTGCGGCGGAAGTCGGGAGAACCGGGGCATTGAACGAGTTGTGTTGCGAATGCGTAAAGGCAGGAGGCCGACAGTTTCAGGGAGCAGGAACCACATAATAAAAGGCGAAAGCTGTCTTGTTGAAAGGAGAAAATCTATGAAGGTTGGAAATGTTGTGAAACTAAGCAGTTTGCTATGTGCGATTTTTGTACTCGCGTTGGCCCAATCGGCGAACGCCGCGGTGTTTTTCTCGGATGATTTCGAGAGCTATGACGAAGGTTCGCCTGTTGAGGGTCAGTGGAGCCGTTGGCGCGGCACCAATCCGAATCCGCCTTCCGGCTCGGACAACCTGTCCGTTGTGACCAGCGGCGGCGCCGTGGACGGCGGCCAATGGGCGCAGGTGCTGCAGGTCGGCGATGCGCACAATCAGGCGTATTTGACGACGGATCCGTTCGGCGGCGTTATCGGCCGGGAAGTGACTGTTTCCTTCTACCTGAAGGTCAATGCCGGCGCGAGCGGCGCCATACAGGTCCACCTCGGCAACGAGGACGGCTCAAACAAGCTATGGTGCAACTGGAACGCCGGTTCCGTTCGATATGATGCAGTCGACGGAAACGGGATATGGTTCGTTAATTACGCTAACGCAGGCCTGGTTTTTTCCAACAATTTCAACCAGGACGGCACGTGGAATAAGATAGAAACCACGCTGGTTCTCACGGCTATCGACGCGAACTACGGCTATGTAAACCTCACGAGCTTCAAGGTGAATGGCGTTGAGGCGTATACCGGCAGCGGCGTCTATGCCGGCCGTGTCGACCCGACCCTCGGTCCTAACGTTCTGACCGCGTTTAACATGGGCATGGGAAACGCCGTCGGTATCGACCAGATATCCATTCAGGCTGTTCCGGAGCCGGCGACGATGGCGCTTCTTGGTCTCGGCGGTCTTGGCTTGCTGATACGTCGCAGGAAATAAGTACACCGCGACAGCTTTTTGCTCAGAAACGGTTCCTCTGAGCAAAACTCGGCCGGTCGTCCCCGCGCGGGGCGGCCGGCTTTTTTATTCATAAATTTTTCACAGGGCGGCTATGGATGGGGCATTGTGGACGCGATTGCCAGCACAAGTACACGCACCCCGACCAGCATGAGAGCTATCGCGAGTCCGCGCATTATCCACCGCCCGTGGATGTGCTTTGACATATACGCGCCGGCCCTTGCACCGACGACCGCACCGCAGGCCAGCGCCAGGAGTTTCGGCGCGTCGGCCCAGCAAAGCGAGCCGTCGAAAATATGCACCACCGTACCGGCAAGCGACATGACAGCCAGTATGAAATGGCTGGTGGCCGTTGCGATATGCACGGGGAAGTTCAGTATGTTGACCATGGCCGGCACATGGATAATGCCGCCGCCGATGCCCAGTATGCTGGAGGCCAGACCTACCGCGAAACTCAGCGCCATGCCGCCGGCGAGGCTGTATCCGTAGACGTGGCGGGTTCCTTCGGCGTCGACGAGCGTCCGCATGAACTTCTGGCTGAAAGCGTGCTTGTGCCAATCGTGTCGGTACGTCTGGAAGAAGACGAAAAACCCGCCGGCAAGCAGCAGTACGCCGAAGGCGTAATTGAACGCATCTCTCGGAATGAAATTGACTATATAGGCGCCTGCGATTGCCCCAGGCACACCCGTCAGGAGGAAAAGCAGGCCGGACTTGAAGTCCACCCGCTTCATTCTCGCGTATGAGTATGAGCCGCTGGACGCGTTGAAGAAGACGACGGCCAGCGATATCGCCGTCAGTGCCGCCGGCTCGCCGTCAGGATAAGCCAGCAGCAGGATCGGCATCAGTATGAATCCGCCGCCGGCCCCGATTAACGTGCCGAACGAACCTACGCCGAGACCCAGCAGCAGAAGCCATAAGTATTGCATGTCAGTCGCCCATAACAATGTTTCAGAAACAGATAGTAGGGGACAGGTTCCTGCGGGGCAATCTGTATGCGGTCTTTATTAACGGTATTTTCAAAATTGCTGTCGCGTCTGCTAATCTTTCACGTGGCGATACTTTATAAGCGCCGAGCCCGGTTTATCGCCGATTTCGATTTTCAGACCCTGCTCCGTCAGCTCGCGGCCTGAGGCTTTTCGCGGCGACTTGTCGTCGAAGTTGATTACTTCATAGGTCGCATCCGGCTGAAGCCCTCGAAGCTGCAGAGACATGGCGGTATCTTCGCTTTTTGTCCGCCGGAATGCCTGCACCATGCCGTCGCCGTCTTCGGGCCGGTCGAACTGCCAGGCGATCCAGTTTTCTTCCGCGAGGCTGTACGGCGTCAGCGGGTAGAAATCGCCGAGCATGCAGTCCGCCGTCTGCCGCCACTGGTCCACGAGCATCCGGTACTGGTCCCAGTCGATACCCGGTTTGCGGACATCGACGGCAATCACGAATGACGGGCACATGTGGCTGCGTACGCAGTACACAAAATTCTGTGCGGTGTGATAAACACCCTGACCGTAGAAGGGTATCCACGACGACAGGCCGTATGTGTGCCCCTGGTTGCCGGGAGCGAACGCGGGATTTCCGTCGAACGCCTGGTAGTCGCTTCGCAGCAGCGGCACGGCTCGTCGCATGGTTTCCAGGTCGTTCCGCCGGCCGCCGGATGCGCACGAGTCGATGCGCAGGCCCGGATTTCGCTTCAGCAGTGCGTCCCAGTATGCAAGGTATCCCTGGACGTGCAGGTTTTCTGTGATGCCCTGGCGGTCCGATGCGTCGTTGTTTCGCCAAAGCCCCAGCGGATCCATGTTGAAGTCCTGCCGGTACAGGTCGATGCCCTGAGATTTTATGAACTCGCTGATATGGTTCGTCAGCCAGGCGCGGGCCTCGGTGTTGCCGAGATTCAGCAGCGTTCCGCCCAGCAGCCACTCCGGGTGATTCTTGGCGATCCATGAACCGCCTGTTACACGCTCCGGTTCGAACCAGAGAATCAGCTTTGTGCCTTTTTTGTGCAGGTAGTCGCTTATCGCCCTTATGCCGTTGGGGAACCGCTCCGTGTCGTATTCCCATGTTCCGACCTCCGGCCAGTTGTTGCAGGCGTACCAGCCGGCGTCCATCCACCAGTAGTCGAGTTTGATTTTTTCGCGGCTGAGCGTGTCGATGAATTGTCTTTCGCCAGCCTCGCTCACCTTCAGACCGGGGAAGAATCCGCCGCTGCAGAATGCGTACATCGGCTTAAGCGTTTTTCCGTCCGGGCGGGGCATGTTGTGCTCGAGCATCCATCGCCGCCAGATGTTCTGCGCCGCCACCGTATCGTCACCGCGCCAAAACAGCATGGCGGTCAGCGGCGAGCGGATTTCCTCGCCGGGTTTGAGGTACATGCGAGTCAGTTCCTGACCGGCGATTATGCGCAGGCTGCGGTTGGCGTCGCGGACGAAGCAGCTCGCCCATTGTCCCGGCCAGCCGACGGCGATAATTACACCGCCATCCGGCATCTGCAGGTTGTAGTAGGGGAAGGCGCCGTTGGTCGCCCGTCCGCCGACGGGGGCGAACCGCTGGTTTGCGTTGGGGCGGAGCGGCAGATGGTAGGGGGCATAGCTGTCCGGCGTGCACGAATCGCCCCTTATGCTGTGCAGGACGAACTCGCCGTCAGCCGTGCGCTGCACAGTCGTGTCGAGGCCCTGGATGTTTTCGAGAATCGGCGTGTTCTCTTTGCCGCCGTTGCGGAAATAGATGGTCCACTCGACCACCGGGAAATCGGAATATTCGACTGCGACGCATTTGACCTCCAGGCCGGTCGCCGGGTCGGTCCATGTCCATGTTCGCTGCGTGCGGCAGGCATCGAGTTTCTGCTTCCTGGTTTTCTTCGGCCAGGCCGCCAGCAGCTCATCGGACGGCCTGCCGTCGTATACGAACGAGAAAGGCAGGCTGCTCGTGCGGTCAACCGCCTCGCGGCCTGCCGGTGTTGTTTTGACCGGATTCGTCATGTGGCCGGCTACCCATTCATCCCTGAAATTCATCGCCGGGTCCGGCGATTGCTGCGAGCATCCAACCATCATTATCACTCCTGCCGCTGCAAGTATTATTCCAACGTTGATTTTCACGATCATCCTTTGTGTCAGAACGATTGCGGAATCGTTTCCGAAAATTTAACCGTGGGCCGCGATCAACGTTTCGCCCGGTGACTTTCATGATTTTACCGGGCTTCGGCGCCGCAGGAAGCGAATTGCCTGCGATTCAGCCGCGGAAAAAGGTTTTTAAAATTGTTTGCCGGAAAAGTGAACCGGTCAGCCGTCAGTCGGGTTATAAGGTTTTGACGACCTCATGGCATGGCAAACCATCATGTGGGTGCGGTGATATATGACAAATTCCGCCGCACAGGGCAAGGAGCCGCTGGATGTTGCCGAGAGAGCGTGTTGAGGCGTGCCTTGCGTTCAGGCGGCCTGACATTGTGCCGGTTGAATATCACGATTCGCCCGCGGGTCTGTATGAGCACGGGCAGGCGCTGATAGACCTGTGGCGGCGCTACGAGCAGGACTTCAACTGCTTCCGCGATCTGAGCTGGCCCGCCGCTGCCGCGAGCTGAAGCTTTCGGTCGAGGTGCGGTCGGACCCGGCGCAGCTGATGACGTTCGGCAAGCCTAAGGAAGTCAGGGACGCCGTTTATCGGCTGGCCGAGGCGTTCCAGATGGACGAAGGCGGCGCGTGGTTCTACGTGGAGATAGACAACGGCACGCCGTTTGAGAACGTATGCAGCCTCATCGAGACGATTGCCGAAATCCGCCGTTTGAAATAAAAAAGCACAACAGGGCGAAAACATGCGCGAGCAGCGATGGAGTATTGAAAAGGCCAACGAGTGGTACAGCAGCCAGCCGTGGCTTGTGGGCTGCAATTTCATCCCAAGCACCGCCATCAACCAGCTTGAGATGTGGCAGGCTGAGACATTCGATCCGGACACGATTGACCGCGAACTGGGCTGGGCCGCCGACATCGGGTTCAACACGATGCGAGTGTTCCTGCACGACCCGCTCTGGCATGCCGACGCCGACGGTTTAATGAAGCGCATGGACCGCTACCTGGCGATTTCGACCCGCCGCGGCATCCGCACGCTGTTTACGATATTCGACGATTGCTGGAACACGTCGCCCAGGCTCGGTCCGCAGCCGGCGCCGGTTCCCGGCGTGCACAATTCCGGCTGGGTGCAGAGTCCCGGCTCGGCGATTGTGACTGACCCAGGGCAGTGGTCGCGCCTGGAAAAATATGTCAGCGGCGTCCTAGGCGCATTCGGCGACGACGAGCGGATAATTATGTGGGATCTGTACAACGAACCCGGCAATAACAAATTGGTTGAGCAGTCGCTTGGGCTGCTGCAGGCTGTTTTTCAATGGGCCAACGCCGCCCGGCCCAGCCAGCCGCTGACGTCCGGCGTGTGGTTCAGCAATGCGGCGATAAGCGAATTCCAGCTTGCCGCATCCGATGTAATTACGTTCCATAATTACTCGGATGCCGCGAATCTTGCGGAAACCGTCAGCCGCTGGAAGTCATTCGGCCGGCCGGTAATCTGCACCGAATACATGGCCCGCACGCGGAACAGCCTTTTCACCACGCATCTGCCGATATTCAAGCGGGAGCATGTGGGGTGCTACAACTGGGGTTTTGTAAGCGGCAAGAGTCAAACCATATATCCGTGGGGTTCGCCGCAGGGCGCACCAGAGCCGGCCTTGTGGTTCCACGACGTTCTGCGCGCCGACGGAACGCCGTATGACCCGGCCGAGGTGGAATTCATAACCCGTCTTATACGTGAATGAAAGTCGCGTACGCGAGTGGCGCATTTATAAATGATGGATAAGGAACTCTGCATGACACCGAAAGAGAACAAGCTGCGTGCGATTCGCCGTCAGAGCCCGCAATGGGTGCCGACAAATGCGGAAGCGCTGGTTCGCATCTGGCCGCCGATTGTCGAGCGGCCTGAGCAGCCGGGGTTCGATGCGTTCGGCGTGCGATGGGCGATGGAAGAGGGGGCTGAAGGCGGCACCTACCCCGCCGTCGGCGGGCATACCGTCACGGATATCAGCAAATGGCGGTCGCAGATTCATCTGCCCGACGTGGACAGCCTCGACTGGAGCGGCGTGCGCGACCAGGTGGCGGCCGTCGATCGAGAGCAGGTCATCCTCGAAGGCTTCACCGAAATGGGCCTGTTCGAGCGGTCGTACCTGCTGCTCGGCATGGAGGAGGCGCTGATGGCTTACATGACGGCCACCGACGAGATGGAAGCCATGATCGCCGCAATCGCCGATTACAAAATCCGCCTCATCGAACGTTTCTGCGACGAGGCGCCGCTGGACACGATGTGGTACGGCGACGACTGGGGCACGCAGAACGGGCTGTTCATTCCGCCGGAAATCTGGCGGCGCGTCATCAAGCCTCACACGCGGCGGATTTACGACTGCCTTCACCGCCGCGGCGTGATGGTGAACCAGCATTCGTGCGGCTGCATCGAGGCCGTCTTCGGCGACATGGTCGAAATCGGCGCCGACATGTGGAATCCATGCCAGCCCTGCAACGACCTGGCGATGCTGAAGCGGAACTTCGGGCGGCGGATTACTTTCATCGGCGGGATCGACAGCCAGTTCGTGCTCGACCGCCCCGGCGTTACCGCTGACGAAGTGCGGGCCGAGGTGCGGCGGCGGATTGACGAGATGGCCGCCGGCGGGGGATATATCGCAAGCCCCAGCCACTCCGTGCCGTTCGATCCGGAACTCGTCGAAGCGATGCGCGACGAAATCGCCGCCTACGGCCGCCGGGTGTATATGAAATAGCGAAGCCGCTATTGGCCTGGCTGCGATTCCGGCTGTGAAGCAGGCTGTGTCTCGGCCGGCTGCGTATCGGCGGGCTGCGTTTCCGGCGATTTCGCTTCCAGCCGTTTTTGAGTTGAAAGGTTCGACAGCAGGTTTGTCATCACGACGATGGCGCTTTCCGGCGTATATCCACGCAGGCCGTAGCACGGGTAGCCCATCATCCCGCCGCTGATGTCGTCGGTTATCAGGACGATTTTGATTTTATCGTCATCGATTACGCACCTCAGCCGCGGCGTGTCTTTGGTGGCTCCCAGCGTGTCGGCATACGGTTTGCGGTAGTACACTCTCTTGGCGGCGGCGGGGCCTTCCAGAGATACGCGCGACGCGAGCGACCCGGCCCACGCGCCAGGCAGCAGGGAGAAAAGCTGGTCTTCGACGGCCTTGGCGAACTCGCCCGACCCGCCGACCGCCTCGGCGATAATCGTTCCGCCGGTGGCTAAATATGCCTTGAGAAACGCCAGTTCCCGGCGGGTGAATTTGACGTTCTCGGTTCCGGCGATATAGAGAATCGGCCACTTTGACGGGTGAAGCTCTTCTGCCGGGACAGGCTCGGATGCTTCGATACTGATTGCGTATTTATTGCCGACAATCGCGGCGAATCTCTGCCACGCCAGCGGCTCGGGGTCGCAGTTGCCCTTGTATTTCAGTCGGGCCACTCGGATGGTCGCCTTCGGCTTGAATTTTCTCGCCACCGGCCAGGAAAGACCTTCGGGCCTTTGAACCTTGCCGAGGTCGGTTTTGTAAAGATATATGTTCGCGAACTGCTCGAACCACGGTTTGTAGTTGTCGATCGGTCCTAGCTGCAGGGCGAGCGACATTTCCTGCGGCGAGTGAATGGCCAGCAGCCTCGCGCCATTTGAAATTCCGGACAGGCCCCTGCCGGCTTCGGGTTTGAAGTAGAGCGTGTTGATGGGGTCGCCGTCGGCCAGCCGCGTCAGAGCGAACTCCGGGAACATGCGCTTGTATATTTTCTGCATGTCGAGCGTGAAATCGGCGTTATTGCCCGCAGCCTCCGAAACGATCATTCCGCCCTGCATCACGAAGGTTCGCAGTTTTTCGATTTGCGGCACGGTGAGTTCAATAGGCCCGGCCCCGGATATGTACATAATCGGCGCGTCGTGCCAGTCGGCCATCGGCGAGTCGGCGTTTACGATCTGCCATCTTACGGGCCGCTCGAAGTTGTGGCTCATCCATGCGGTCAGATTCGCCATGTCGCGCGGGCGGGCGTTCCAGTTGCCGGGGTACTGCAGCTTGTTGACCATGACCGGATGCCGCCCGCGTGCCAGAAACAGCAGCGCGAACGCCGTGTCGGCCACGCGGTCGCCGTAGCCCCAGCTGCCGTTGGTGTTCTGCGTTCGTATAAGCTCCTTTGCGCCTTCGCGGTACCAGTCGTGCTCTCCGATGTACTTCCGCCCGCTGATCAGCCCGACGCGCTCCAGCGCGAACAGCCAGTAATAATAGTAATTCAGCCGCTTGCCCGGGTTCTCCGTCACGGAGAACCGCTTGTTCAGCCAGGCCAGTCCGTTGCTGATGCGCTCCGGGTCTTTGGTGAGCGTGCAGCGGACGAAATCTTTGCGGTTGAGCACGTCGTGGCAGACGAACAGCGTCGCGACGCCGGCGGCCGTCATGGAGCCGTATGTCGACGCGGTGTGGCCGCCGCGCGGGATATTGTATCCCCAGCCGCCGTCTCCCTGCTGCTCGTCCTCCCAGTGGTTGCGGACCGACTGCCAGTATTTCAGCGGCACGGGCACGCCCGCCTGCGAAGCCGCCCACATGCCCATCACGGCGACGTGGCTGTTGCAGTTGTCGTATTTTTCCGGGTCCGTTTTGACCGGCTCGCCGTAAGTGTAAGAGCCTTTCCTGTCGATGTGGTCCATCAGCCATTTCGCATCCGAACCGACAATCTGGCGGTAGGGCCTCTTGTTCATCATGGAAAACGCGCAGGCGCGGAAGGCGACCGCGTACGTGCCGTTGAGCTTGGCTTGGGCGAGCCACTTGACGGCCTGCGACAAAGGCCCCTTGTTGTAGTCAACCTCCGCCGTCAGAAGGGCGTAGGCGACCAGCGCAGTCTTGCCGCCGTAGAGATAGCGGGAATCGTCGAGGGGATATTCATCCTCGACGACGCCGTCCTTGTCGATTATCGAAGAGAGAAACGCGACGGCCTTCGCCATCGCCGCGTCGCGGTCCTTGTGGAAACTGTCGTCCTTTACGGCGTCGTCTGCGCGTGCAGCCGAAGCCGACAGGGCGGCCAGTGCCATGAACGCAGCAGCATGCCTTATGACGAACTTACAGCCGACCATGTTAGAAGTTTACTCCGCCTTCCATATCATCATGATTTGCGGCGTCATGAGGTCTTCGACGAGCTCCTTGTCGATAATCGGCCTGGCGCCTGCCAGACCTACCTGCTCGCTGAGCGGAATGCGACGAGTATACTGAACAACTTTCGGCCTGGATAGTCCAGCCAGCGAGGCGGCGGCCTCGACGGCGTCATCCATGTAGCCGATTTTATCGACCAGGCCGAGCTGTATGGCGTCTTCGGCGATGTAAACCCTGCCGTTGAACGGTGCGGTGTCCTGGACCGTCACAGACTGGCCGTTTTCGTCGGTCATGGTGACGTCGGTTGTGGTGATTTTCAATTTTTCGCCGCGGCCGTCCTTGACCACCTGCTCGAACATCTCGTGCATGCGCGTCAGGCCGTCGATTATGTCCTCGCTGACATACTTGTCGGGCTTTTCGAACGGGTTGAAGCTTCGGGCCTTCCAGAGCTTCGCCTGCGTTGACCGGACGATGCGGACGTCCACGCCGTGCTGGTCCAGGAAGTCCTTGAGTATCGGCCAGACCGCAAGCACGCCGATGCTGCCTGTCATGGTGTTCGGCTCGGCGTAAATGGCGTTGGCCGGCACGGAGACGTAATATCCGCCGCTGGCCGCCACCGACCCCATGGAAATCACGACCGGCCTGCCGAGCTTCTCGCGGATGGCCTTCACCTTCGCCATTATGCAGTCGCTGGCTGAAACCCCGCCGCCCGGCGATTCGACGCGAATGACCACCGCCTTGATGTTTTTCTCGTCGCGAACCTTGCGATAAAACTTGTCGAACAGGGCGGCCTGCTGCGAATCTATCGTGCCCTGGATCGTGTAGACCGCCACTTCCTCGTCTGCCTTGCCGTCGTCGATGACGGATGATTCAAACGTCGTGTCCCTGTACATGGCGTACACCACGCATATCATGACGATGTTCAGCGCCAGCGACCCGAGGAACGTCATGATGAATATCGTCTGCATGAACTTGCCGAGCAGGCTGGATTTTTTCGGATACATTACCATCGGCGGCGTGCACGGCGGTGCTGCAGGCGGCTGCGGCGGCGGTAATGTTTGCTGCGGGGCCTGATCTGTCATAGTGAGTCTCCTTGTCACCCTGTTGCGGCCGGGATTCGGCCGCCTGCGTAAGTGTACCTTCCGTTTCTCGCCGGGTCTTGTGTTTTTTACGCGATAAAATTGCCGTCGGACATGGCGATTTTACATGGGCCTTGACGATATGATGATATCTTGTGACAATCCGCCGGTCTTTACCGGCTGCCGGTTTCGGCCGTTTCGTAAAACAGAATAGATAATTCGCAACTCGCAACTCGCAACTCGCGATTCTCTGGGGCGTAGCTTCCCTGAGGGACCCGTATGGGCAGCTTGGCTAGAGCGTCCCTTAGGGAAGGCCGCGGGTTAAAATAGAATATTGTGCACGGGGCGTAGCTCAGCTTGGCTAGAGCGCCTGCTTTGGGAGCAGGAGGCCGGAGGTTCAAATCCTCTCGCCCCGATTGAAAAAAGCCGTCCATTACGGATGGCTTTTTTTATCGGGATGGCCTTGCTGTGCAAGTGTGCAAGGCCCATTGCCGTGTTGCGGCAATGCGACAGGGTTCCACGCAGCCTGAGGCGACCGCGCAGCGGTTAAGCCGAGGGCAAGTGCAATCCTGTTTCAACTCCTCGCAGTGAGGATGCCCAGGTCGCAGTTCCCGCGGAGCGACTTGGCCTCCAAAGCCTTGTCGAAGGATGCGGCGACGCCCCTTCGAGCCTGCAGGGCGAGAAGCAATCCTGCCCGGCAGCAATACGACAGGAGTCCTTCGATGAGCCGGATCAGCTTCATCATAGCTCACCGGCTGTCCACGATTCACTCTGCCGACCTGACACTTGTAATCGACGGCGGACGAGTAGTTGAGAAGGGTAACCACAGGGAACTCGTCAGCATCCGAGGGCGGTATTACGAGCTTTACACAAACCAGTTTGCGGAAGAAAGGACAAGCGAGGGGGTGGCTAGCCGATTTCTTCCATGATGCTTTGCGTTTTGCTCGTGCCGAGTCGCGTTGCTCCGGCGTGAAGCATAGCCATCGCGTCGGCGAGCGTCGCGATTCCGCCGGACGCCTTCACGCCGATGTGCGCCGGAAGATTTTTGCGGAGAAACGCCACGTCTTCGACAGTCGCGCCGCCGGCGCCGAAGCCGGTGGATGTTTTGGCGAAGTTCGCGCCGGCTGAGATTATCGCATCGCAGGCTGAGGCCATCTGCTTGCGCGTCAGGCAGCAGCATTCCATTATCACCTTGACGCATTTTCCGCCGGCAGCCGACACGACCGCGGCGATGTCGTCCCGCACGAACTTCATATCGCCCTCGATAAGTCGGCCGATGTTCAGCACCATGTCGAGTTCTTCCGCGCCGTCGGAGACTGCGCGAGCTGCCTCGGCGACCTTGGCGGCTGTACTGGTCGTCCCGTGCGGAAAGCCGATGACGGTCGATGCGACGGTTCGCGTGCCGGCAAGCAGTTTTGCAGCCGCGGCCACATCGCACGGCCGGACGCACATGCTCGCCAGCGGATATTCTGCGGCCAGCCCGCAGGCATCGCGGACGTCCTGCAGCGTCGCCGTCGGCTTGAGAACGGCGTGGTCTATGGTCGCGGCAAGTTCATCTCGTGTAATATTTTGTGCCGTCATTTGCCGATGCTCTCCACAGAGGTGCTTGCAGTGCGCCTTCATTGTTGCAATATTGTGCGACTTTGAGTTTCATGCGATAAACTGCGTGCGGCTTTCGATCGCAGCTTATTAACAGGACTATTATGCGCCGACTGCGTGTATGTCAACTCATAACGGAACTCGGACCCGCCGGCGCCGAGCGGTGCGTCTATGAACTGTCGCGCCGGCTGGACAGGGACCGCTTCGACGTTCAGGTGGTTGCACTGCGAGACGGCGAGGTGGGCGACTGGCTCGAGCGGGCCGGCATCAAGGTCACCGTTCTCGGCGTTCACGGCAGATTCGACATGTTGAAATTCCGCAAGCTCGCACGCCTGCTGCGGCAGGAGCAGATAGACCTGCTGCACACGCACCTTTTTCACGCCGACCTGGTGGGCCGGCCGGCTGCGTACCTGGCCGACGTGCCGCACATCGTGCACACGATACATGTTGCAGAGGCGAGATTCCGCCCGTGGCAGTTTGCTTATGCGAGGATAATGGCGAACACATGCGACCGCCTTGTGTGCGTCTCGGAGTCGGTGCGTGAGTTTCACTCGCGCAAAACCGGCCTGCCGTTGTGGCGATACGGTGTGATACCCAACGGCATAGAGGCTGCGGCGTTCGCACATGACGCAGCCGCCCGCAAAAAGCTGCGGCAGGAGTGGGGCCTCGCCGACGACCAGCCGTGCGCGGCGTTTGTCGGCCGGCTGGATTACCAGAAGGGCGTTGATACGCTGATAGCCGCCGCAAGCCACCTCGCCGCACGCGGAGCGCCGATTAACCTGGTTATCGCGGGCGACGGCCCGCAACGAAAGATAGTTTCCAACTTCGTCAAGCACGGGGAAGGCGGAAAGCAGTGCAGGATGCTTGGATTCGTCGGCGACGTCCGCTCGCTGCTGAGTGCAGTGGACCTGTTTGTCATGCCGAGCCGGTGGGAAGGTTTCGGCCTGGCGGCGGCTGAGGCGATGGCGGCTGAACTGCCGGTTATCGCCACGCGTGTCGCAGGCCTGAGGGAGGTCGTTGTTCACGGCGAGACCGGCCTGCTCGTCGAGCCGGACAACGGCGCGGTGCTGGCCGACGCGATTGAAAATCTGCTCGCCGATGAGCCGCTGCGGAAAAAATTCGGCCGGGCCGGCAAGGCCAGGGTCGTGCAGCAGTACGACATCGCCGCGAATATTGCCGCACACGAAAAGCTCTATGCCGAAATCGCCGCGGAACTGATCTGCGGATGAGTTTGTCGGCGGGGGGACATCTTAAAAAACAACATCCGACACAGAAGCACTGAGAGACAGAGGGGACATAAAAATAATATATTCAGCTTTTGAATTTTTCTCTGTATCTCTGTGTCTCAGTGTTGCATGAGGTTGTTCGGAAGTTCCGAGACGAAAAAATCAAAACTTTTCCGCCGGGGCGTTTCTGCCTAATGCAAATCAAGTCACCTGACCGATATGTCGAAGTACGGGCCTTTATGGGTGTGGGATAGCCATGCCCCGCTCAAAACCGCTTTTTGGCAATTTGGTCCCGATAAACAGAAGGAAATTTCCGGGCGGATATTACACTAAATATGGTGAGAAAAACTCTCCTCGACCCCCATAAATTGTGGAAGTCAGCTTATTTCATGGGGTTAGGGCACTCAAAAAGTATTTTCATTAAGTTTTTTTCTTGCCGATATCCCTGTTAGTGGTTATATTTCCCTATAATTCCCATTAGATGGTGGAAAGGTCCTGACAGTGGCGCTTCTGATAGGCGAGTTCGAGCAGACGATAGACGCCAAGCGAAGGCTTGCGATCAGTTCGGCCTTGCGTGAGCAGGTGTCGCCCGACGAGGACGGAAGCAATTTCATTCTCGTTCTCGGTCCTGACCGTCATCTGTGGCTGTACCCGGATCTCTACTATCGTCGTCTTGCGGCGACGATGAAGCGTTCTCCGCTGCCGGACCGCCAGACTCGCCGCATCGATCTGCTTTTTGCGATGGCGAGGGTTCTCAAGTGCGACAGCCAGGGCAGAATAGTTCTTCCGGAGAAGTCGATGCAGCGAGCAGTGATTACCGACGAGGTGACGCTGGTCGGCGTATTCGATCACATAGAGATATGGCCGCGTGAGGAATGGGAACGTCACGTGGAAGAAAGCCTCCCGCAGTATGGAGAGGTGCTTTACGAAGCTTCCGACCGCATGAACGTATCAGGCGGTCGCACTGAATAGCGAACGGATTCGGCGCCGGTGGTACGTTGTCTGACGGATCAGACGTTACTCCACCGGTAAGTAAGAGATATCGGCCCGGTACGAAAGGAATCGCGACATGCTCATCTCCAAGCAAGCCTGTAGCGAGCGGCAGGGGCGACAGGGAAGCGCCCGTGCGGATTTCGCTGAACTTCGATGCCAACTGGAGAAACCGTCGGACCTGGATAATAGCCATCGGCAGCGCCTGCTGAAACTGGCTGAAAGGTTGGCAAGGGTTCGGGCTTTTGGCGGTGAGTATGGCCGGGTTGATCTCTCCGAATACGCCCAGTCGGCGCTGTACGCAACGATGGCATAGAAAGGCGGCGCCTTGCTATGGACCGTCCGGCGGCACATGTGCCGGTATTGCGTGACGAGGTAGTAAAACTGCTTTCGCCGTCAAGCGGCGATATCATTCTGGACTGCACGGTCGGGCTGGGCGGGCACAGTGAATCGCTGCTTCAGGCCGCCGGGGGAAACGCCACATTAATCGGAATCGACCTCGACGAATCAAACCTTCGAGCCGCCAAAGAGCGGCTTTCCGCGTTTGCCCCCTGCGTAAGGCTGTTTCACGCCAATTTTTCACAGGTTCGCGAAGTGCTGGCTGAAACAGGCCATCAAACGGTAAACCTGCTGCTGGCTGACCTGGGCATATCCTCCAGCCAGCTTGACGACCCCCTGAGGGGCCTGAGCTTTCAGGCGGACGGGCCGCTGGATATGAGACTTGATATATCGCAGGATTGCACAGCAGCAGATATAATATCCAACTTCAGTGAAGCAGAGCTGGCGGACATTATTTATAATTATGGTGAGGAGCGATACAGCCGGCGAATTGCGCGTGCAATAGTTCTTGCCCGCAGGACGGAACGAATCGAAACCACGAAGCAGTTGTCGGATATTGTCACTCGCTGCCTGCCTGCCGTCGTCGGAAAAACGCGCAGAGGCGTTCATCCGGCGACACGAACGTTTCAGGCGCTGAGAATCGCGGTTAATCGCGAGTTTGAAAACCTTGAACAACTGCTCGCCGTGCTGCCGGACGTGCTGTCGCCCGGAGGCAGGGCGGGAATTATCAGCTTTCACTCGCTTGAGGACAGGCGTGTGAAACGCGCCTTCGCTGACTTTGTCGGGACCGGAAAAGCAAAATTTGTAACGAGAAAACCGGTGACGGCCTCGCAGGAAGAGGTCGCCCTTAATCCGAGGAGCAGGTCTGCGAAGCTCCGCGTGATAGAGAAAGTCAGCTGATAAAACTACAATACGGAAAATACGAAAACCTCATGGATGGAGGTAGGGCACAATGACAACGGAAACACGAATCGGGCTTCTTGTCGGGCTTATGTTCATTATCGCCTTCGGGCTTGTGCTGGGCGAACTGTCGGAACCGTCGAAGAAATCGTCGGACGACCTGAAAACCGCCGGTGGTCCGAAGCAGGTGGCCATGCGGGAAGTCGCGGGCGAAGCGCCGGAGCACCATTTCACGGAAGAAAGGCGCGGCAGTTCGCCGTCGCTTGCCGCGGTTGACCCGCCGCACGAGACGATAGAGACTTCCCTGCAGGAAGCGCCCTCCGGCGAAGGCTTCTACGAGAGCGAGCTGGTTCGTGAAGAAACATCGCCCGTGGTGGCGATGGAGGCAGCGGCGCCTGCTGCTGCGGCAGCAGCGGGTCAGCCTTACGTTGTCGCGGATGGCGACACGCTCAGGAAGATTGCGCGTAAAGTTTACGGCCGCGAAAACGAAAAGTATTACAAGCGCATCTTCGAGGCCAATCGCGAAGTCCTCAGCAATGAATCCGTTGTCTATGTGGGACAGACGCTCGTAATTCCTCCGCTGCCCGCTCAGTCCGAGGCGCCGGCAGTTGCGCAAGCGCGCCCGGAAGCGCCGGCGAGAAGATATCAGGAACTGACGCTGGAGCAGGCCGAGCAGACTTTCGGTCGGGCCGGCCAGAGGCAGGAAATCCGAACTTACGTCGTTCGTCAGAACGACAACCTGACCAAGATCGCTCGTGCCGAACTGAAGGATGACAGCAGACAGGCCGTCCAGAAACTGTTCGAAGCGAACCGCGACGTGCTGGAAAATCCCAATGACCTCAGGGTCGGTATGAAGCTGCGGATACCGGGTTGATAAAATGCGTTTTGTGTTTGTGATAATAGTGGTGGCTGCGATTGCAGTGGCCATGGTGCACCTGCGTGGCGAGGAGTTCGCCTGCCGTCACGAGCTTCAGGCTCAGCGAATACGTCAGGACGAACTGAGGAAGAGGCTCTGGGAGCAGCAGGTGCAGCTTGGCAAGCTCATAGAGACGGAAAGAATCCGCAATCTGGCGAAGCAGCTGCCGCTTGAACTCACCGATGATCCTTATTCCCGCCAGCCCGGCAGGGACGTGGCCAGCGGAAACAGATAAATTTCACGGATGAAATAAAAATGGGTTACCCGGGTATATGGCGGCTCAACATTGTTTTCCTGGTGTTGATTCTCGCCGTGGTTGGGTTGTTCGGCTGGCTGGCGACACTGGTCGCCGGCTCGCAGGGTGAAACGGCGGAGCAGGCGCTGCGGCAGCAGCGGATCGTTACGCCGTGGCCGGGGCGGCCGGGCAACATCTTCGCACGCGTTCGCAGGGGGCATGTTCTGGTGGCCAGCAGCAGGCAGGTGCCCAGCTGCTACGCCGACCCGCATCTTATTCCGGAAGACCAGATAAACGAGGTCGCCATAAAAATAAGCGACGCGCTTGATGTCGATGCTGGCGAACTCCAGGACAAGTTTTACGACCGCCAGAGCGCCAGATTCGTCTGGGTAAAGCGAGGCATCACGGACGCCGAGGCGCAGGCCGTCAAAAAGCTCAACATTCCGGCGATCGGTCTTACGTATGAATGGCGTCGCGAGTATCCCAACGGCAGGCTGGCCGGCACGGTGCTCGGTTTTCGCCGCCAGGACGGCGTGGCCGGCCACGGTATTGAGCTTTCAATGGACAGGTATCTCGCCGCCGCCGACGGCAAGAGGGTGATGCTGGCCGACGCGTTTCGCAGGCCTATTTACCCGATGATCTCGCAGACAATTCTGCCGACTGACGGGCATCACGTATTCCTGTGCATGGATGCGAATATCCAGGGCGAGCTGCAGTCTGCGGTGGCTGACGCCGTCGGGAAATACAACGCAAAGTGGGGCGCCGGCGTTGTTATCCGCCCGTCGACCGGCGAAGTGCTTGCGATGTGCTCCTCGCCCACTTACGACCCGAACTTTTTCAGCACGACGCCGGTGGATTATTTCAACAACCGCGCGATAAACATGCCTTACGAGCCGGGCAGCGTCGCCAAGCCGCTGTTCGCCGCACTCGCCGTCGAAAACGGGCTGATGACCTACGAGACGAAAATATTCTGCGAGAACGGCGTTTATCATGCACATAAGGGCGGAAGAATATCCGACCACGGCGCCGCCTACGGCCTGATTACGCTCTGCGACGTGAACGTTTTTTCAAGCAACATCGGCATGGCGAAGGTCGGCGAAAAAATGGGCAACGAGCGACTGTATGAAGGCGCCAGGCTGTACGGCTTCGGCGAGGAAACCGGCATCGAGCTGCCCGGCGAGAGCGGAGGCATTCTCCGCCCGCTGGAAAAATGGGATGGCTACAGTCTGCGCCGCGTGCCGTTCGGGCAGGAAATTTCTGTCACCACGCTTCAGCTCGCCATGGCCTACGCCGCGATCGCCAACGGCGGGCTGCTCATGAAACCGATACTCGTCGATTACATAGTAGACCCGGACGGCAAGGAAGTTTTCCGCAGCAGGCCCCAGGTAGTCAGACGGGTTCTTTCCGAGTCGGTCGCACTGCAGACAATCGACGTTATGCAGCAGGTGGTCGATCGAGGCACGGGCAAGGCCTGCCGCATGAAATACTGGACCAGCTTCGGCAAGACGGGCACGGCTCAGATACCCGGCCCCGGCGGTTATGTGCCGGATGCCTACACGGGCAGCTTTGTCGGCGGCGCGCCTGTCGGCAAGCCGGAAGTAATCTGCCTGATATCCATATATTGGCCGCAGAAATCCAAGGGCTATTACGGCGCAACTGTAGCGGCGCCGTATGTTAAACGCGTTCTGGAGCGGACCTTGTCGTACCTTGACGTTCCGCCGGATAAGAGTGAAACTCGCACCTCCACACGGGATTGATTACAGGAGGACCGCGACTTGCAAGTGGGGGCAGGGTATCATACTGCCATGAAGTTTTCGCAGCTTCTGAATTCGTCACAGGTAGAGGCCTTCTGTCGGGGCGACGCGCAGATAACAAGCGTGACCGCCGACAGCCGCAGCTGCGCGCCCGGCGCGTGTTTTGTCGCGATACGCGGCACGGGAGCCGACGGCCACAAATACATCGCGCCCGCGATTGCCGCCGGCGCTGCTGCAGTTGTGTGCGAGGATGTTGCGAACATTCCGGCCAATATACCGTGCGCCGTGGTGAGAGACACCCGCGCCGCGGTCGGCTGCATAGCGCAGGCTTTTTACGGCTGGCCGGCACGCAAGCTGGTCAACATCGGCGTCACAGGCACCAACGGCAAAACGACGGTCGCGCATCTCGTGCGCGGCGTGCTGCAGTCGGCCGGCTGCGCCCCGGCCATGCTCGGCACGATAACATACGAAACCGGCGGGCAGATTAAACCCGCCTCCACGACCACGCCGGACCCGATCGCCCTGGCCGCCATGATGGCCGAGATGGTCCGCTGCGGCAGGACGCACATGGTTATGGAAGTTTCTTCGCACGCGCTCGACCAGGAACGGATTGCCGGCGTGGACTTCGCTGCGGCGATTTTCACCAATCTCACAGGCGACCACCTGGACTACCACGAGACGATGGAGCAGTACCTCGCCGCCAAGCGGCGGCTGTTTGAACGGTCCAGACCCGACAGCGCCGCCGTCGTGAACATGGAAGACCCCGCCGGCGAGGCGATGGCGGCGGCCTCAAACGGCAGGGTTATCATGTATGGGCTTGACGCCGGCGCGGACCTGACCGGTCACGTTGAAACCAGCGACGTCACCGGCTCGAAATTTGTCATGAGCTTTGGCGGGCAATCAATCGGTGTCAGCACGCCGCTGATAGGCAGGCACAATATATTGAACTGTCTTGCGGCGGCCGGCGCGTGCCTGTCGCTTGGGATGGACATGAAAACCGTCGCCGCGGGTCTGGCGGTCACGCGGAATGTGCCCGGCCGGCTGCAGAGAGTTGATGTTCCGGCCTCATACCGGGTTTTCGTGGATTATGCGCATACCGACGACGCACTGACGAACGTCCTCAGTTCGCTTCGGCCGCTGACGAAAGGGCGGCTTATTGTGGTGTTCGGCTGCGGCGGCGACCGCGACCGAACGAAGCGGCCACGCATGGCAGCCGTCGCCGAGAAGCTCGCCGATTGCATCGTTATCACTTCGGACAATCCTCGCAGCGAGCAGCCGGACGTGATAATCGCCGAAATTGTCGCCGGTCTGACCGCCGCCGGCAGGAAAAAGTCAAGAGTAATCGCCGACCGCCGCGAAGCCATCTCCGCGGCGATAGCGGCGGCGCGTGCGGACGACGTTGTCCTGATCGCGGGCAAGGGGCACGAAAACTACCAGATTATCGGAACCGAACGGATTCATTTTGATGATGCCGAGGAGGCGAGGCGGTGCATGGAGGCAGGGCGATGAAGTCGCTGACGATCGAGGAAATACGAACCGCGGTCGGCGGCAGATGGCTGAAGCTTGGACGCGAAATATCGGTTTCGTCGGTTACAACCGACAGCCGCGACGCAAAACCGGGCAGTTTGTTCATTGCAATCAAGGGCGACCGCTTCGACGGGCACAACTTTCTTGAAAACGCCGCCGAGGCGGGCTGCTGTTCCGCAATAGTCCGCATGGCGTCCGAGCCGCCGCCGCAGGTTGCGGAGCGGTTCGCCGGCGGGCTTATCGGCGTTCAGGACACGACGGCTGCCCTGGGCAGGCTGGGTTCGTATTATCGCAGCCTTATTCCGGCGACCGTCGTCGCGGTGACCGGCTCGAACGGCAAGACGACCGTCAAGCGGATGATAGACCACATTCTCCGCCGGCGCCTGAAGGGCACGGCAAGCCCCAGGAGCTTCAACAACGAAATCGGCGTTCCGCTTACGCTGCTCGGCGCGGACGGCAACGACGACTACGTCATCTGCGAAGTCGGCTCGAACGCGCCCGGCGAGATAGCGGCTCTTTCGCGGCTGGTGAAGCCGAAAATCGCGGTCATAACGTCCGTCGGGCCGACGCACCTGGAAAAGCTCGGAGACATCCGCCACGTGGCCGTTGAGAAGGCGTCGATGCTGGTTTCGATGGAAGCTGACGGGCTGGCCGTCGTCTGGGCCGACAGCGAGCATCTCGCAAAGGCGCTGAAGGCGTACAACTGCCGCATGATTACATTCGGCGAGTCCGACTCGGCGGCGCTGCGGATTACCGGTTACAAGCCCGAGGGCACGGGCCAGCGGTTCCAGCTTAACGGGCGGGCGTGGTTTAATCTGCCGGTTCCGGGCAGGCACAATGCCGTCAACGCGCTGGCCGCCATCGCCGTCGCCCAGCGGCTCGGTTTTGAGCAGGCCGCCGCGGCCGAGGCGCTCGCGGATTTCAACGGCGTTCACATGCGGCTGGAACGCGAGGAGTGCGGCCCGGTCACGATTATAAACGACGCCTACAACGCCAATCCCGCCAGCGTGCTGGCTGCTGCGAATGTTCTTGCGGACCAGAACGCCGCCAGGCGCGTTATGATTGTAGGCGACATGCGTGAACTCGGCAGCCAGGCTGAGCAGCTGCACGTCTCGACCGGCGCCGATATCGCTCGCCGCAACATCGATTTGCTAATCGGCATCGGCCAGTTGGGACGATATATCGCCAAGGGCGCCGAAGAGGCGGGCGCCCGAACTGTCGCCTTTGAATCTGTGCAGATAGCCGCCGGGCAGGTCCCCGACCTGCTCAAAAAAGGCGATATCGTGCTTATCAAGGGTTCAAGGGCGATGGAAATGGAACAGTTGCTTGCTCCTATTCGTGCCGCGTTTGAACGCAAGACCGCCAAGAAAAAGGCCACAAAGAACAAGGGCTCCAAAAGTTGATCTCCTGGCTGTTTGAAGGAAGGTATCTGATCCTGCGAATCGCAGGCGCCGCGGTGCTGAGCTTCATGGTCGTCTGGCTGCTCGGCCCGACCGTTATCCGTTTTCTCGTCAAAAAGAAAGTCGGAGATCGCCCGGAGTTCGACCACGCCGATCTCAACGAACTGACCCGCCACAAGTCCAACACCCCGACGATGGGCGGCGCGCTGATTGTCGTCGCGATATTCGTCTCGGTAGTCATGTTCGCCGACCTGACGAACTTTTACATAACCATGGCGCTGCTTGCGCTGGTCTGGCTGGGCGGCCTGGGAGCGTGGGACGACTGGCTGAAACTGAGGAAGGCATCCGGCGAAGGCTCGCGCGACGGCCTGAAAATGTGGGAAAAGATACTGTTCCAGATAGCCCTGGCAACGCTGCTGTCGATTTTCATTCGCAGCTACGGCCGCGAAAGCGACATAATCGACACGGAAGGCAGGCTCATCAACCCCGCTCACAATTTCTACCTGCCGTTCAAGGGCGCACCGATAGCCCTCGGGGCTGTGGCTTATGTCCTGATAACGGTCGTAACCATGGTCGGCTCATGCAATGCGGTGAATCTCACCGACGGCATGGACGGCCTGGCGAGCGGCTGCGTCATGATCGTCGCCGGCTTTTTCCTGCTCATATCATGGCTGGTCGGCGTGGCGAGGTGGGCGCAGTTCTTCAGTCTGCCTCTTGTGGCGGGTTCGGCGGAGATGACCGTCATCTGCGGCGCGATACTGGGGGCGTGCATGGGCTTCCTGTGGTACAACGCGCATCCCGCACAGGTTTTCATGGGCGACACCGGCTCGCTGCCGCTGGGCGGGCTTATCGGGTATATCGCCGTGATCACCAGGCAGGAAATGCTGCTGCTTATCGCGGGCGGAGTTTTCGTGATGGAGGCCGGCAGCGTAATCCTGCAAATTACCTATTTCAAACTTACCAAGCCGCCGGGCGGCATGCAGGGCAAGAGGCTGTTCCGATGCGCCCCGCTGCATCATCACTACCACCTCGGCGGCTGGGCTGAAACAAAAGTAGTTGTGAGGTTCTGGCTGCTTGGAGTAATCTTCGCCGCCATCGCGCTTGCGACGCTGAAACTCAGATAACGAAGAAACAGACTGAACCACGGAGAGCACAAAGAACACAGAGAATAAAAAATGCAGTATTTAAAGGCTTTCGTATTTTTGCTTCGTGTCCTCCGTGAACTCTGTGGTTCATTTTATTGTGGGTTCTGAATAAAAAATGGCGCGGACGCCGGAAACATCTAATAAAACATCTCTGGACCTTGCCGGCGAAAAAAACGGTCAGGCGCTGCTGCTGACGACGATGGCGCTGCTGGCCATCGGCGTGGTGGCCGTCTACAGCGCGTCCATGTCGCTCGAAAAAAACGAGCAGTGGTATTCTCGCCGCGAGATAAGGCACATTTTCTACGCCGCAATCGCCGCGATAGTCCTGTTTACATGCTGGCGCATAGACTATCGGCGGTTCGGCGCGGGCGAGAAGCTGCCGATACTGGCTGCGATTGTGCTGGCTGTCTCGCTTGTGCTTGCCGCAGCGGTGCTGGTGCCGGGAATCGGACAGATGATACGCGGCAGCAGGAGATGGATCCGCATCGGACCGCCCGTTTACGGCCTGCAGTTCCAGCCGTCGGAACTGGTCAAGTTCGCGCTGATACTTTTCCTGGCGGCCTGGCTGGGCAGAAGGCAGGAGAAAATCCGCAGCTTCACGGCCACGTTCATTCCCGCGATGTGCATTATCGGCCTGTCGATGGCGCTGATCATAACGCAGGACTTCGGCACGGCGGTGGTTATAGGCGTTACGGCCTGCATTGTCATGCTGCTGGCGGGCGTGCCGATGCTTTACCTGCTAGCGCTCGTTCCGCCGGCGGCGGGCGCGTTTTATTTTCTCGTCATGCAGAACGCGAACCGCTGGGCGAGAATCACCGCCATGTTCAACCCCGAAGGAGTCTACCAGACCAAGCAGTCGCTGATAGCGATAGTTCTTGGCGGGTGGACGGGCAAGGGGCTTGGCTGCGGCATGCAGAAGCTCGGCTTCCTTCCGGACGACAGCACGGACTTCATTTTCGCCGCCTTCTGTGAGGAGTGGGGGCTTGTCGGGGCGGCGCTTCTCATGGGCCTGTTTATCGTCTGGATGTACCTTGCCGGGCGGACCGCGGCCAGGTCGACCTGCATGTTCGGCAGACTGCTGGCCGGAGGGTTTGGCGTGCTTATAGCCATTCAGGCGGTCATGCACATGGCCGTCGCGATGGTCGTCGCGCCGCCGACCGGCATGTGCCTGCCGTTCATATCCGCCGGAGGCACGGCGCTTATAATCATGGCCGTTGCGACGGCCATGATCGTATCCGTAGGTTCGCACAACGATTCGATTCCGTCAGGATGGTGATTTTTTCATTACTTATTACACTGGCCCCCGGCGCAGGAGGCGGGTAATCTGTTGCGGGTTACTGCCAGGATTATTTATGAGTAATCACATCTACATTTTCGCGGGCGGCGGCACGGGCGGGCACCTTTATCCCGGACTTGCGGTTGCAGAGGAGCTTAAACGTCTGGACGGCGACGCGAAAATCGTGTTTGCGTGTTCGGACAGGGCGATAGACCGGAAAATCCTGGACCCGCTCGATTACGCGGTGGTTACGCAGGCCGTCAAGGCCATGCCCCGCGACCCGCTGGGATGGGGCTCGTTTGCGCACGGCTGGGCCAAGGCCAGAAAGCAGGCCAAGGCGATGGTCCGCGACCTGAAGCCGACAGCCGTCCTGGGGCTGGGCGGTTTCGCGGCGGCGCCTGTGGTGCGCGAAGCGGCAAGGGCGCATGTTCGCGTCGGAATGCTCAGCCCCGACGCCGTCGTCGGCAAGGCCAACAGGTACCTCGCGCGTCATGTCGACGCGATTTTCACGCAATTCGTAATGACGGCTGAAAGCTACCCGGCGTGGCTGCGGCCGATAATTCACCGCGTCGGCTGCCCGATTCGCCGCGACATATTCTCTGGCGACCGCGCCGAAGGCTTGCGGCATTTCAACCTCAGACCCGATCGCAAAACGCTGCTCGTTTACGGCGGAAGCCTGGGTGCGACATCCATCAACGAGGCAGTCGCGGCGCTGGCCGGCGAATTGTCTGCGCTGGCCGGCAGGTGGCAGCTGCTGTGGTTCTGCGGCCCGGACAAGGGTAAGGAGGCCGACTTCGGCGACATGCACGCCGTCGTCAGCGACTACTGCCACCGCATGGACCTCGCCTACGCCGTCGCCGACTGCGTACTGTGCCGCAGCGGCGCTTCGACCGTCGCCGAGCTGGCTGTAACGGGCAAGCCGTCGGTTCTCATGCCGTATCCGCATCACTCCGACAGGCAGCAGTGGTTCAACGCAGCCGGTCTTGTCGAGGCGGGAGCGGCAATGACATGCGAGGATACCGGCAAGGCGGAGCAGAACGCCGAAAACCTGCGGCATACGCTTCTGCCTCTGCTGCGGGATTTGCCCGGCCTTGCCAGCATGGCCGAGGCTACCAGGGTCATGGCCAGGCCCGATGCAGGGAGGGAAGTGGCTAATTGGCTTACTGCAACCACTTAGCTAAAGAAATTTCCCTTCGTAAGGCGATAACAATAGTAAGGGAATTTACGCCATCAAAGGCGTTTTTCGCTTTGTGCGCAAGGATTGCGCCCTGTTTGACAGATTGGTTCGGGGGGAATAGGATGCAGGCGGTATGGAAACCGAAGAGAAGAAACAAACGCGGCAGTCACCGCAGTCTTTTGCCGGGAAAAAGGTGCACCTCGTAGGCATCGGCGGTGCCGGTATGCGTGCGCTGGCGGCGGTGCTGCTTGAGCACAATGCGGTGGTGAGCGGCTCGGACATCGCGACGGCCGGCGCCACCGAACGGCTCGCCGAGCGCGGCGCGACCATACATGTCGGACACAAAAGCGAGAACATCGCCGACGACTGCGACGTCGTAGTGTACTCGGCCGCAATTCACGATCAGAACCCTGAACTCATCGCCGCAAGGAGCAAGGGCAAAGAAGTTTTGAAATACAGCCAGATGCTCGGCAGGGTGATGGCCCAGGGCGTCGGCATAGCGGTCGCCGGCACGCACGGCAAGAGCACCACCACCGCGATGGTGGCCTACGTGCTGAAAGAGGCCGGTCTGCAGCCGAGTTTCATAGTCGGCGCTACTGTCCCGCAGCTTGGCGGTCCCAGCGGCGTTGGAAGCGGAAAATATTTTGTCGCCGAGGCGTGCGAATTTGACCGCAGCTTCCTTAACCTCACCCCGCAGCACGCGGCGATACTCAATATCGAAGAAGACCATCTCGACTGCTACCAGGACCTCGGCGCCATAATCGAGGCGTTTCGCTCGTTCGCCTCGCTGGTGGGCATGGGCGGCGTGCTGGTGGCCAACGGCGAGGACCGCAGCGTGGCCGAGGCCGTCCGCACGGCAACGTGCGAGGTGCAGACGTTCGGACTTGCCGACGGCTGCACGTGGCAGGGCGCCGGCCTGACCGCCGAGCACGGCAGGTACACGATGAACGTTCTGTTCCGCGGGCGTGAGTTCTGCCGGCTGAACGTCCCTTTGCCGGGCCTGCACAATGCGTATAATTCACTTGCGGCTGTGGGGCTGCTGCATCAGGCGGGCCTCGAGCCGGCGCAAATAGCGGAAATTCTCCCTCGGTTCGAGGGTGCATATCGGCGGATGACTTACAAAGGCTGCGTAAAGGGTATTACGGTGCTTGACGATTATGCGCATCATCCGACCGAAATACAGGTGACGCTGCGGGCCATACGCGATTATTATCAGCCGAAGAGGCTGTTCTGCGTGTTCCAGCCTCACCAGCACAGCAGGACGCGTTTCCTGTTGAAGGATTTCGCCCGCAGTTTCGCCGCGGCGGACGAAGTTATCGTTCCGGATATTTATTTCGTGCGGGACAGCGTGCGGGAAAAGGATTACATTTCATCCGAAGACCTTGTCGCTCAGATTCGCCTGAACGGCGGAGCGGCTGTTTATCTTAAAAATTTCGAAGACATCGCAACCTACCTCCGGGGTTCGCTGCGGGAAAGCGATCTGGTGGTGACCATGGGTGCGGGAAATATATGGGAAGTAGCCGATGAAACTGTTCGCTGGCTTGGAAGACATTCTTAAGGAAAACGAACCGCTGTCGATGCACACGTGGCTCGGCATAGGCGGTCCGGCCAGATATTTTCTTGAACCTCGCGACATCGACGAGCTGAAAAAGGTCGTCTGCCGCTGCCGCGAAAATGAGATACCTATGTATGTGCTCGGCAGCGGGGCCAACCTGCTTGTCGACGACGCAGGCGTCAACGGCGCCGTGATTCGCCTGAAACAGGGCAGCTTCACCGCCGTTGACCTCGTCGAGGGCGGCATACGCGCGAGCGCCGGCGCCGACATGGGCCGGCTCGTGCTGCGGTGCGTGCGCGAAGGGCTGTCGGGAATCGAATGCCTGACCGGCATTCCGGGCAGCGTGGGCGGCTGCGTCCATATGAACGCCGGAGGCGCGTTCGGCGATATCGGCAGCGTTATCGAATCCGTCGATGTCATGAACGACGCCGGCGAGATTTTCACAAGATATCGCGAGGACCTGGCGTTCGCATATCGTTCGACGAACATCACGTCGAAATTCATTCTCGGCGCGGAGTTCAGGCTCGTCGAGGACGATCCGCACAGGATTCTCAAGCAGGTCAAGCAGATATGGATATACAAAAAGAACACCCAGCCGCTGGCGAAGCGTAATGCCGGATGCATCTTCAAGAACCCGCGCGGCCTGTCGGCCGGTGCGCTTATAGACCGTGCGGGTCTGAAGGGCAGGCGGGTCGGAGGCGCTTACGTTTCCGAGAAGCATGCGAACTTCATTCTCGCGGACGAACGGGCGAAGGCTTCGGACTTCCTGAAGCTTATCAATATAATTCGCGAGACGGTTTACAAGACCAGCGAGGTTTATCTGGAGCTTGAATTAGAGGTTTGGTGATATGGACGATCGTAATGCTGTCAGGGACGGCGCTTCACGTCAGTATAAGACCAGCCGGCCGCTGGATATAACGGTTCTCATGGGCGGGCCTTCCAGCGAGAGGGCGGTCTCCCTGATTTCCGGCAAGGCAATAGCCGATGCGCTGGTCCGGTGCGGGCATCGCGTTACGCGGGCCGACATATCCCCTGAAGACACGTCCGCTCTTGACAGAAAGGGCATCGACGTGGTCTTCATCGCGCTGCACGGCGATTTCGGCGAGTCGGGCGAGGTGCAGGAGCTTTGCGAGAACAGGTGCCTGCGGTACACCGGTTCGCCGCCGCGTGCAAGCGAGCTGGCGATGGACAAGGCCGCCGCAAAACAGATAGTCAAGCGGGCAGGAATTGAGACGCCCGACTGGATGATTATCGAACAGTACCATTCTCCGCAGTTGTTCAGCAAGTGGCTTACCGAAATCGAGCCGCCGGTTGTCATCAAGCCGGTTGACGGCGGCTCAAGCGTGGATATAACCATTGCCCATAATGCCGACATGCGCGACCAGGCCATCTCCGAACTGCTTGACGATTACGGCCGGGTAATGCTGGAACGTTTTGTGAAAGGTCGTGAAATCACAGTTGGTATTCTGGGCGACCGGGCGCTGCCGGTTCTGGAAATTATCCCTGCCCGTCCGTTCTACGATTACGACGCCAAATATGCCGACGACTCCGGAACGAAATATGTTTTTGATCACGGTCTGGATGACGAAACCGTCCATCGCATCCAGCAGGCTGCACTCACGGCGCATAACGAACTGGGCTGCCGGGATATGTCCCGCTCGGACTTCATTCTCGACGCCGACGGCGTGCCGCAGTTCCTGGAAATAAACACGATTCCCGGCTTCACCAGTCATTCGCTGCTGCCGATGGCGGCTGCCAGAGTCGGCATATGTTTTGACGAGCTTGTTGACCGCATTGCAGCCATGGCGATGCAGAGGTCGGTCTGTCCGGCCAACTGACGGGAGCAGTGTGATATGGGACGAAACAAGAACAAAACCAAGCCGAAAGTCAAAAAGCCGTCCGCCCTGTCGCGGTGGTGGTCGGGCATAGACGAGGCAAAACGTGACGCTTTCGCATCGTATTTTCTGAAAATCGTTATCGTTATCACGGCGGTAGGCGGGGCGGTCATGGGCATGATTTTTCTTGAGAATCATGTTCTGACGGCCACCGCGGCGGCCCCGGGCGCCTGCGAACCGGGCAACTACCAGGTTCAGCTTGTGGATGTTCCTTCATGGGCGCCTGCGACGCTGGTGAAGGAAATAGAGCAGTCGCTGCGCGATGGCGGCATGAGTTTCAACGATCGCAACCTGACCGGCGAGATATGCGACCGGGCATCCAGAAACCCGTGGATATCCAAAGTTAACCGCGTCGAGAAGCATAATGCCGCCGACGGGCAGTACGTTGTGACGGTTCGGGCCGAATTCCGCCGGCCGGTCGCTAAAGTACTGCACTCGGACGGTATGACCGAGTCTTACGTAGATACCGAGGGCGTCCGCCTGCCGCTCGACAATGCCCCGCAGTATTACGTCAAGGTGACGGACGACGGCAACAACGTTCGCTACATTTATTTCGCCGATGAAACCCAGGCGCCTAGAAACTACCGCCTGTACAGGCAGCATTACATCACGATTTACGGCGTCAAGGCTCCGTGCCCGGCCGTCGGCGAGAAATGGCCTGGCGAAGACCTCGCCGATGGAATCCGCCTGGTCGAACTGCTGTCGACAAGAATATACGCCAACCAGTTTTCGATAGTTGACGTGCGGAACTATTACGGCGAGGGCGGCAAATACGAGCCGCGGCTTATCGTTTACGCCCAGGTGGGCGACGGAAAAACAACGCTGGTCAAGTGGGGCCAGTTCCCGTCCGACGATGCCCCGCCTGTGGTGTCTCCGCAGCGGAAGATGGCGAATCTGGATGAATTCGTCCAGAAAAACAACGGCATGATTGCGGGGACCTATGACTGGCTCGACCTCAGATACGAGTACCTCATCCCGAGCCGCAATTAGATTTTTCGCACGGCTGATCGGCTGGCGTTGGAGTCCGGCCGGGCTTGTCTACGTCGCCGCGTGCCTGGCGGGGTTTGCTTTAGGGCTTTGGCCGGATGTCGTGCAGCGGACCGACCTGCATCATGGCGCTCCGCTTCCGATATTGCAGACGCTCGCAGTCGCACAGACGGTTTTTTTCCTGCTGGCATACCCGGTGATAATTCTCCGCCGCAGCCTGGCCGGGGAATCTTTTATAAAGGCGTCGGCTGACCTGCCGACGTTTCTGCTGGTCACGATTCCGTTTTACGTTGCGGCGGCGTATCTGGGCGATGCGGTTGCAGCCGATGTCGTGCGAACCGCTCTGGTTGTTATCGTGATTGCCTTTTTTGCGCTGGGATGCGCCGCAGTGTCCGCCGGCATCAAACCGTTTCGGCCGGCGGTCATGCTTTTGCTGCTGTTTGTCGCCGTCGGCATGCCTGTTGTGTACTACATACTGAGGGATTTTATCGGGGCGATTCCGGATTCAATCGAGGGGCTGTGGCTGCTGGCGCCGGCGACCTTCGCATGGGACGCCGCCGCCGACAGGAGCGGCTCGCTGTATCTCGATGCGAAGCTGCCCTACATTGTCTGGCTGTGTGCCGGCGCGGCGATGATGATTTTACGCCTCGCTTTCTCCAAACCATCTCGCACAAACCCGCTCGCTTAGAGCCACTCCCTCATCCATGCCGTCTTAAGGAAAAAGTCGTTAAGCCTTCCGGTTTCCAGCATCCAGACCGCGCCGGAAAGCAGCAGGTGCATCGTGACGAAAATGGCTGCGAGCGTCCATTCGCGGCGGGGGCGGTCCAGCGGCGCACTGAAGAAGGGGACAAGCAGCACCGCGTAGTATATAAACCCCATCCACGGCCACCATGTCTGGATTGCTTCCTCCTGGCTGAGGCCGAAGATGTCGCAGCATACCGAAATCGCCATATATCTCGGTGCGTTCGCGAAGAACCACCACCATGCGGGCGGCTCAGTGGGCATGCCGGAGGATGCGGTCAGATACTGGGCGGTTCCGACTGCCGCGACCAGGAGAAAAAACACCGACCATCGGATTGTCTTTTCGGAAAGGAACATAACTCAGGCCGGCATTATACATTGGCATGCCGCGTTAGGCAGCGGAGTTTGCATCAATTTGGGTTGCTGCGCGATTGAAAGGAGGCGATACTGTCAAAATGCAGCGGCCCCGGCGGGTCCGGCCGAGATGCCCCCCAGTCTGCACCGTCAGCTTTTCCCGCCGGGACCGACTGACGACGCCATTGTTTTATTTCGTTTGGGTGGATGCTAACAAGTCATATTAAAGAGAGAATTGGACATGTCAGAAACAGCTTGTGAGCAGCTTTTTGAAGCGATGGTCGAGTCGGTAGGTCCGAAGGCGTTTGCGGCCGAGATGTCGCTCAGCACGCGGCAGATTCACCGGATGCTTAACGGGGCGCAGCCGAATCCGATATCGCGATTCTGCGACGCCATCGCCGCGACCGGCCTGCATGAAACCGAGGCTGCGGTGGATTTCATCTGCAAGCGGCAGGGCGGGTACTTTGTCCGCCGGCCCGACGGACTGCACAGCGCCAACCTCAACGCGGTGAAGGAGTCGGCCGAGGCGATCGTGGCCATCACCGAGGGCCGATCGCCGACCATCACCGTGAAGGAAATACGCGAGGCCATCGAGGCCCTCGCCGCACTGGAGCACCTGCTGGACAAACAGCAGAGTTAGTCAGAGTCGATTCAGACAGACAGGAGTAAGTTTCATGGATTGCAAAAAGAAGAGCAACCTCAAGAAATGTACGTGCAGCGCGGGCTGCGACAAAAAAGGCGTCTGCTGCGACTGCCTGCATTATCACCTCGCCAGCAGGCAGCTGCCCGGCTGCTGCTTCCCGCCCGATGCGGAGAAAACCTACGACCGCAGCTTTGAGGCGTTCGCAAAGGCGTGGGGATTGTAGAGAATAATTTCGGATTTTAATTTCGGATTGCGGATTTGGGATTTGAAATTTGAGATTTCAGATTTTAGGCCGCCTCACTTCAGTGAGGCGGTTTTTTGAAAAAACTTCCCGGTTTGCCTGCGGAGGTTATTCCGCGTCGAACAGCCTGGCGTTTTCGTCGCCGGTGTATTCGATGTCGAGATGCTCGTAGGCTTTTGAAGTCGCCAGCCGGCCGCGACGGGTGCGGGCGAGCAGGCCCGTCTGCAGCAGAAACGGCTCGACGACGTCGACCAGCGTGTCGGTTTCCTCGCCGAGCGTGGCGGCGACGGTTTCTATGCCGACCGGCCCGCCGTGATAGACGTCAATGATAATCTGCAGGAAGCGGCGGTCGAGTTCGTCCAGGCCGAGTTCGTCGATGCCTTCCAGCTTGAGCGCCGCGTCGACGGTTTCGACGGTGAGTTTGCCGTCGCCCTTGACCTGCGCGTAATCGCGGCAGCGGCGCAGCAGGCGGTTCGCGATTCGCGGCGTGCCGCGCGCCCGCCCGGCGAGCATCTCCAGTGCGGGCAGCTCAAATTTGATTTTCAGCATCTCGGCCGACATCCTGGCGCGGGCCAGCAGTTCGTCGCGGCTCCAGAATTCCAGGTGATGGTTTATGCCGAACCGCGTCCGCAGCGGCGGGCTGAGCATGCCGGCGCGCGTCGTCGCGCCTATCAGCGTGAAGGGCTTCAGCGGCAGGTTGATGGTGCGGCTGTGCATGCCTGAATCCACCACGAAGTCCACCTTGTAGTCCTCCATCGCGGGGTAGATATATTCCTCGACGGCGGGGGTGAGGCGGTGAATTTCGTCGATGAAAAGTACGTCGCCGGCCTCCAGGTTCGTGAGTATGCCGATGAGGTCGCTCGGCCTCGTCAGGGCCGGGCCGGAGGTGACCTTTATCGTGCTGTGCATCTCGTGCGCGATAACGTAGGCCAGCGTGGTCTTGCCGAGTCCCGGCGGGCCGTGCAGCAGGACGTGCTCCATCGGCTCGCCGCGGCCGCGCGCGGCGTCGATGGCGATGCGCAGCTTATCCAGCAGGTCGCCCATGCCGATGCATTCGTCCAGCGTTTCCGGGCGAAGCGCGACATTGAACCGCTCATCTTCCGGGCCGGTCGAATCGTTCGAGATTATTTTCTCACGAGCCATTTATTTTCGTATTCCGGAACCGGGAACACGGAACCCGGTTATTTAGGAGACTCTTCTTCTCGTTTATTCTTCTGCAAATATCTTATGTAGCCGTTAATGAGCTGCAATTGCCTTTCGGCATCCTGCCGTAATGATTCAACCGCTTTTTCGTCAGCGTATCCCATCTGGCGGCATATGTTAATGTCATCAACAAGTTCCATCAAAGACCCGCGTGCCTGACGGCAGAAATGGCTGGTGTCCTGCCACGTGAATCTTCCGTAGCCTTCAGCCAGGTTATTTGTCAGCAAAACTGCCGCTCTGCGCATTTGCCGAACGAGATTGTATTTCTCATCCTGAGGCAGATGAGCGGACAGTGAATATATTCTTTTCAGGAACGATTGAGCGGCTTTGTATACTTCCAAATCCTCAAATCCAAACGGGCTGTTGCCGTAATGGGTTTTCAAAACGTTCCTTTCGCTCAATTTCTTTGACGGGTTCCTGGTTCCGTTATACGCGTTCCGTGCTTTATCCGCCTCCCGCTTTCAGCTTGTATACCTGCTGTATGATAGTTTCCGGGGAATCTAGTTCCGGTGCGACGGCCAGCACGCGATCGACGAGCGCCATCGCGTCGGGCCGCTTCTCGCCGAGCTGGACGAGCACGGCGACGGCTTCCACCGCGGCTGCCGGCATTTCCGCCTCCGCCCGGGGCGCCTCGCCGGCGAACTTGTCAACCTTGCCGGTAAGCTCGGCAATAATCTGCTCTGCCGTCCGCTTGCCGATTTCCGGCAGGGCGACGAGATACTTGGCGTCCTTGCCCTGTATTGCGGCTGCAACCTCGGCCGGCGGGCGAACCAGCGCCCGCAGCGCCTTGCGAACGCCGATGCCCTTGACCTTGGTGAATACCCTGAAGAAATCGCGGTCCGCCTCGGCGAGGAAACCGATCAGCCGCGGCGTCTGGACGCCGTGGGCCGGGTCGCCTTCGAAATAGTGGATGGTGTAGAGGACGATATCCTGCCCGACGCGGCGGGCGAGACGTTCGCAGTCGCAGGCGGGCACAAGCAGCTCGTACCACAGCCCTCCACCGGTATCGACGAGGACTGCGCCGTCTTTAAGCTCTTCAAGCCGTCCTGAGATTCTTGCTATCATAGTCCACGAGTCCACAGATTACACAGCAAGACAGTGTCCACGAATTACACAAACTCTCAATGTGCTGCGCCTAACATTTACAGAACTACGCGCTTTGTTTCCAGACTTTTCCGCCCAAAGTTGAGAAGCAATCGTCGTGATTGTCACGTTAAGGTTTCTGATCGCTTGTGCTTGGGCTTCTATGAATCAATAACTCGTGTCAAGACGGAGTTGCGGTTGTCTTCCCAATCTTCTATCCGAGCATCCCGTAGCCGGTAGCCCAAGTGGGTTGTTTTCGAGAAGGCCTGGTATCGAGCTTCACCAAGGTGTGCCCAGCCGCGAGTCGAGCTTGCCGCCTCACGACACGAAAACGCCATATCCTTTCATTTCATTTTATGATATAAACCTCGAACCCAGCGTTTCTCCAGCCGCGTCCATGACGCAAACCTGAATGCCATCCTGATGATAATCGATTCCCACGAACACCTTCTTTGCGTTTATAATCTGACGTAATCATACTCGTTGCTCCTTTCGCGCCTGTGTAGGCCACCATGGCCGGACTCGTCTGACATTAAGGGCAACGAGTTATTAATTCATCCCCATCTTTAATGCTGCAACTCTGCAGACTTCGTATTTCGTATGCTGAATGGCTGAATGTGAAAAATCCTCCTAAAGTTTTTCATCGGGCGACGATAATAATGACAATAAAAAAGGCCGGTCCTGAGAAGAGGACCGGCCGAGAATAAGACAGGTGCGCAAAAGGCCCCCACGCAGAGCCAGGCAATCGAGCGGGTGCAGGGGTCGGGGATTCTGCTAGCTTACGATTGCCGGCGCACCCATCGCTTTTCTTTTGTAAGTTTACTGCTCACCTCGCTTAACCAATACGGCCTTTAAACTTTCCGAGTATTCCCATATTGATTGCCGAGGCACGTACTTCAATAATTGTGAGACACATTAACACTATCGACTCTGCGATTGCCTAAAATTAAGATAATTCCTAGAAATCTTTAAAATAAGTTTTATGGCGATAACAAACAATTTCAGCGATTTTAAGGCAATTTTACGGATTCTGCGTAAGTAATTTTTAGTATGCATACCATGTAAAGTAACGTAGCGGCCTGTCAATAAAGCACTTATCGGCATTGGCTTCCGGCAGGGTCTTTCAGGCCGCAGGTATATGTCATATCAGGGGGTTACAGCGGCTGGCGTAACTTAAGTAGGGGTCGGTAAAGACCGATAAAAATCAGTGTATTCGGGGATTCTGAGACGCTCGCGGTGCAGGTGTATTGCGTTTTTGGATTTTGGATTTCGTTGATGTCGATTTTGTCGTCGGCAGGAAGCCGGCAGCGAAACATATCGGTGTCCGATTGTTCATGGATGAGTTACGCGGGCGCGCAACCTGCCGCAAGGCGGAGGCAGCTTTGACTGGTGACAATAGGTCAGAAAATGCGGTATCGGATGACGTGAGTCGCTCCGTATCTTCTCCGCATACGCGTATATCGCGAGTTCGGGAATTTCTGAAGAATGCCCGCCCGGTTCTGCTGGCGGCGTTGGCGGCTCTGGCGTTTGTCGGCCTGCTGCGGTGGCATCACGGAAAGTTCGTCACCGAACTGGCGGAGAACTTCCAGAAGTACCAGCTCAGCGGAACCAACAGTCTCGCCGGCGCCATGGAAAAAGTCTCCGACAACATGCTCAAGAGCCTTTCGGCGTTAAGCTCGCATCCTGACGTTGCAGGGCTCAAGCCGAGCGCTCAGGGCGTTGTCGATGCATATTTCCTGACGCATGAAGATATTCTCAGCGGCATATATGTCGCTGACGCAAACGGGCGGATAATGTTCCAGAGGTCCGATATCCGTAACGGATCGATCGAGAATATTCAGCAGTTGATAGGCACCAGCCCGACAGGGCATATCGACAGCGATTCCATACTGGCCGGCAGCAAAACGGTTGGTGTAACCATATCCATTCGACGCGACCAGAAGCTTGCGGGCACCGTCCACTGTCTTATAAGTCTGCCCAAACTTTATGCCAAGAGCATATCCCGTCCGGATGCAGCTCCGACGGAATGCTGCCGCATTATCGATTTGCACGGCCATATACTTTACGAGAACCAGACGGGCGACGGCGCCGGCAAGTCGATATCAAGCGTGAACAGCCGCATTGTCCAGGACATTCAGCGGGGCAGGGCAGGCACGGCTGAGCTTGACGACAGAGTCGAAGGCGGCGAGCTGGTTTCGTACACGCCGTTGCGGCTGGGCGAGAAGCATTACGGCCTGGTCGTCGGCACGCCGAAATCGAGCATTTCCGTTCCGATTACGTCACACGAACGTGTGACGTACGCACTGATAGGCGCCTTGGCGCTGCTGTATTTCGCCACGGGTTACATTTCATATCGCAGCGAGCGAGCCCAGGTTAAGCTTGAAAAGCAGCGAAGGCTCATCGCCGAGACGGCCAGCCGGGCCAAGGGCGAATTCCTCGCCAAGATGAGCCACGAGATCCGCACGCCGATGAACGGCATAATCGGCATGACGGAACTGGCTCTCGACACGAAGATGACCGAAGAGCAGCGGCGGTATCTCGAGATGGTTCGCCAGTCCGCCGATTCGCTGCTGGGCATAATCAACGACATACTGGACGTATCCAAAATCGAGGCGGGCAAGCTTGAGCTGGTTGAAGAGGACTTCTGTCTTTCCGCCTGCATTGAAGAAACGCTCAGCCCGCTGCGTATTCGCGCCGAGGCGGCAAACCTCAAGCTTACATCCAGCATAGCACGTAAAGTTCCCGACTGGCTTAAGGGCGACCCGGGCAGGCTTCGCCAGATAATCACCAATCTCGTCGGGAACGCCATAAAGTTTACCGAGCGAGGGTCGGTGTCTCTCAGCGTCGATGCCGACAGCGTCGACGCCGGCAGCGCCGTGTTGCATTTTGTGGTCAGCGACACGGGTATAGGCATTCCTCAGGACAAGCAGAAGATAATTTTCAGAGAGTTTGAGCAGGGCGGCGCGCACACGACGAGCAGATACGGCGGCACGGGGCTGGGACTGGCGATCTGCGCCGACCTTGTGAAGAAGATGAAAGGTCAAATCTGGGTTGAAAGCCAGGTCGGCCGGGGGAGTTCTTTCCACTTCACCGTATGCTTCGGCGTGGTCAGCAAAATGCCGGAGGCACAGACGCGGCACAAGACCATGCGGACGACGGATATCAGTTCGCTTGCCAGGGGCTATCGCCCGCTGCGAGTGCTGATTGCTGACGACAACCCGGTCAATCAGGAGCTTACGCTGCTGACGCTGGAAAAATGGAACTATGATGTGGTAGCCGTCAAGAACGGCCGGCAGCTTCTGGATGCCATCGAGAAAGATAATTTCGATCTTGTTCTGACGGATGTCAGAATGCCCGAGGTCAGCGGGCTTGAAGCCGCCGCCGAAATTCGCCGCCGGGAAGAACTGACCGGCAAGCATGTGCCCATCCTGGCGATGACCGCCTATGCGATGAAAGAGGACCGCAATAATTGTCTGGCAGCCGGCATGGACGGATATGTTTCCAAACCCGTTACGCCTGAGGAGCTTTTCGAGGCGATCAGGCAGCTTGTATATGACGACGCCGGGGAAAAGCAGATCGCCCCGGCCGGGCAGGGTTCATCGTGGCAGGGAGAGGTTTTTGATATCGACAAGGCCATGTCGCATGTCGGCGGCAACTCGAACAGTCTCGACAGAATTATTGGAGTGTTCCTCGACAACTGCCCGCGGCTGATGGAGTCGATCCGTCAGGCCATAGAGGGCAACAATCCCGAAAAGCTCTGGCAGGCGGTTCACACATTGAAGGGGTCGGTTTCCATATTCGCGTCGGACCACGTAATCGACACGGTATTGGAACTTGAGATGATGGCGATAAACAAGAATCTGAAGGGCGCTGCTGAGGCCTTTGCCAAAATGCGTGCCCGGATAGCCCGGCTGGAAGAAGCAATAGCTGCGACAAGAAAGGAACGACTGTAATGCAAGTTCTGATAGCAGACGACGACCCCGTATATCAGACGCTGCTCCAGGATTTACTGACGGAGTGGGGCTACGACATTGTCGTAGTCGGCGATGGAGCCGCAGCATGGCGTGAAATCCAGGGCGACAATCCGCCCAGCGTCGCGATTCTGGACTGGCTTATGCCGGGGCTTGACGGCTTTGAACTCTGTCAGCGAATCCGGGCCGACGAGACGCGGCAGGATACATACATAATTATCCTGACCGGCGGCCGGCAAAAGGAAGAAATCATAAAAGTGCTCGTCGCCGGTGCGGACGATTACCTCATAAAACCTTTCGAACCGCTGGACCTGAAGATACGCGTTCGTGCGGCTCAGAGGATTGTCGATCTCCGCTCTGAACTCGCTGAGTTGCGCAAGACGGCGAGTGTGTGACCGATTTCAGGCGAAACTGCCGGCGATGCACGATAAGGGGGCATTTTGATTGCTGCCGGTGTTTGTATAAAATCCCGCTGTAGCTGACGATTATAATCGCGTATACTTACCAGTGACGCCGCACTGTCAATCGGGCCGGTTTATCAACCAGTTTTTTGCATGTCTTTTCTTGTAAAGGGCTTGAGTGTGAAGCTCAAACGCAAGCTGGGCTTTTGGGACGTCTTCTGTATCGCCGCCGGCGCAATGATAAGCTCCGGTCTGTTCATCCTGCCGGGCTTGGCGTTTCAGCAGGCTGGGCCTGCGGTTGTCTTGTCATATGCCATAGCGGGAGTTATTGTTATCCCGGCTTTGATGTCCCAGGCGGAACTTGTCACTGCGATGCCTCGCAGTGGTGGCAGCTATTTTTTCATAGAGCGGAGCATGGGGGCGCTGTCGGGAACTCTGGCCGGGCTGGCGGAATGGCTGGCTCTGTCCCTCAAAAGTGCGTTCGCCTTAATCGGTATCGGCGCGTTCACCCAGTTAATATGGCCTGACATCGACCCGGCGGCCGTTCAGTGGATCATCAAAGCCGTCGCAATCGCCTGCTGTGTTGTTTTCGCGGCATTGAACATTTTCAGCGTCAAAGGCGTCGGCCATACTCAAATACTCATGGTGGCATTTCTGTTCGGCATACTGGGAGCATTTATCGCATTTGGATTGCCGGAGTCGAAACACATACATTTTGCCAACTTTATGGAAAAAGGCCCGGGCGCCGTGTTGGCGACGGCTGGGCTGGTATTCATTTCGTTTGGCGGATTAAACAGCGTCGCCGACATTGCCGAGGAGGTCCATCGTCCGGGCAGAAACATACCGGCCGGCATGTTCGCCGCGATGCTCGTTGTCACGGCCATCTATGTCGCTACTGTGTTTGTCACGGTCGGTGTGCTGGACGGCGAGCAGCTCAGCGGCAACCTCACGCCGATAAGCCACGCCGCCGAAAAATTCCTCGGCGAGGGCGGCCTGATTCTGCTGTCTGTCGGGGCCATGCTGGCGTTTATCACGACGGCCAACGGCGGCATACTGGCTGCCTCCAGAAGCCCGATGGCGATGAGCCGCGACGGCCTGCTGCCGGAGAGGCTTCAGCATGTTTCAAAGCGGTTCGGCACGCCGCACCTGAGCATTATCCTGACAGCCGGCTTCATGATAGCCGTCATCGCGCTGCTTGATATTCCGGACCTGGTGAAAGCAGCCAGCACCATGATGCTCATGCTGTTCGTCATGGTGAACATGGCCGTTCTGATAATGCGAAAAAGCCGCATACAGAACTACCGGCCGATATACAAGGCGCCGTTCTATCCATGGCTCCAGATTGCCGGCATAATTGTTTATCTGCTGCTTATAGCGGATATGGGAACGCTTCCGCTGATGGTTACAGGCGGTTTTGCGTCCGCGGCCGTCCTGTGGTATTTCGTTTATACGAGGGGCAGAATCAGTCGCGAAAGCGCGCTGGTTTACATGGTGAAGAACATCGCATCCAGGGCGATTTATCGCAGCGAACTGGAGGAGGAACTAAAGGAAATCGCCCTCGAACGCGACGAAGTGATTCACGATCGCTTTGATCGTCTGGTCAGCGAATGCGAAATACTCGATATCGAAGACCAGATCGACGCCGATGAGATGTTCCATCGGGCCTCGGAGAAGCTGGCTTCAAGGCTTGGCGTGAGTAAAGAAAAACTCATGACGCTGTTCCGGCATCGCGAGTCCCAGTCCAGCACCGTCGTCGAGCCCGGCGTGGCGATTCCGCATATCATCGTCGACGGCGAAAAGCTGTTCGACATACTGCTGATCCGCTGCAGAAAGGGCGTGCTGTTTCCGAACGAGTTTGAACCTGTGCGGGTCGGATTCGTGCTGGCCGGCAGCAGGGACGAACGCAACTATCACCTTCGCGCGCTGATGGCCATCGCACAGATTGTCCAGGAGAAGGATTTCAGGAAACGATGGATTGACGCCCCCAATGCCGAACATCTCCGCGACCTGCTGCTGCTGTCGAACCGCAAACGGGAAACCCGCCGGTCATAATCTCGTATTTCCATACGATTAATCACTTCTGCTGCGGCATATTTTATTGCCGGATTGCCGGCGACACTCCGTTGCAGATGGATTCTTTTCGCCGCGCCGACGAATACAAAGTAGTCCTTTCGACGGAATAATCTTTTTATCCCAGTTTTGAGGATATTTCACACATCTACCCATTGTGGCGTTTGTGGCCTTATCCCCTCTTTCCTCCTTGGACTGCCGAAACGGCGGCACGACAGTAGGAAGCGATTCAAAAACCGCACTTTTTCTATGCAGCCGCCTGGGTAATGGACAGATTTAGCCTCTGGTGATTTTAGTCGCTGGAATAGGGGAGTATCCCTGTAACCTCATACATTCACTTCGGTTAGAAAAATAGGGTATACATTACAAAACAATAGGGTGCTGCACCATGGCATCCTAAAAGGGGTGATACGCCACATTCGTAAGGTAAACAATTGACATTTTCCCTAAGTAGGTTAGAATACTGGAAGTGTTTTCAGCAATTTTAACGTGAGGGGCTGCTGGTAAACGGAGCCCGAGGAGCCTTTATCTGTCAAATCTTTTTTTTGAAGGAAGGAGAGAGCACATGTCTAAGAAATTCGTTTGGGCGCAGAGGTTGATTGCATTGCTGCCTCTGCTGATTGCCGTGGCTGCTTACGGCCAAGGTGTAAGCGAAGACTTCGAGTCTTACACGGCTAACACTCCGCCGACGACCGACAACGGCTGGTATGAATGGGCCTACGCGGCAACACCAGGCTCGCCATGCGGTTCGAATGTTGTAGCCGGCAGCGGCGCCCTTGGCACATCGCAGTATTTGGATGTATCCAGCGAACCGATTCTCTGGTTCAGCAACCCGTTGGATGCAAAAGACAGGATTGTTGAGTTCACCTACTATGTCCGCAGTGCTTCTGACGGCGGCACAATGGAAATGTATGCCGGATCGATGGGAACCGGTCCTGCTGAGTATGATTTGTTTAGGATTTACTCCAACACCATCGGCGGCGGGATATTTACGAATTCCGGAGCCGGTACGGTGTCTATGGGGTCTCAGTCCGTGGGCGGTTTTGTGGCTGATGGCACGACATGGAACAAGATTACGGTCCAGGTTATCGCCAGAAGTTCAAACGGCCTGATGGGTCAGTCCCAGTTGTTCGTCAACGACGTCGGTTCCGGTGTGTATACAAACTGGTCGCTTCAGTCTGAAGGTTTCACCGGCCTCGACTTCTACGGCGGCAACCAGGATATTGACGAGATATCTATAGCCCAGAACGGTTTTGCCGATCCTCTGCCTGGACTTCCCAGCGGTTACACTACACTGCTTCCCGGTTTCAAGGGTCTGCAGGGCGGCATCACCACCGACGGCCGGTATCTCTATGCCACCGGCGGATCGGGCGCTGACGGAAGCCTCTATCGTTACGATGTCCTTACCGATACATGGACGGAGTTGACCTCCAGGCCGACAATTAACGGCACTCATAATGATCAGCATGAGGGACACGGCATTTCTGTCGATTCCAACGGCAAGATCGTTGTGTATGCCGGCGATCAGTTTGACACCGGCTGCAATGCTTATGTTTATGACATTGCCACCGACACATGGACGATGAGCCCGGGTCGCGCAGGCGCTGCCGGCGAAACTTATGAAATCATGTATGCAACCGAGTCGGTCGGGGACACGACTTATTCTGTCGGTCCCGACAGCCAGGGCTTCATGGCCGCTTACAATACGACCAGCGGCACGTTTACATCGACGCAGACCATAAGCAACGTCCCGTGTGCACCGGGCGCGAGAATGGCCGGCGACATGGCCGGGGATGGAAGCAACTATCTTTACAAGATAGGTTCCAACAGCGGCACCAGCGGCAACGGCGAACTGTATCGTCTTGACATCTCTGCCAACACGTGGAGCGCTGCCGGCGATCTGGCCGATATGCCCGTTCCGGTCGGCACGGCAACCAGCGGCGAACAGAACGGTCTGACGTTTATCGATCCGAAGTTCGCCTCTGTTTACGTTATCCATCAGGTATGGGGCGAGGCCGGTATCTATGAGATTAGCCTTGCAAATACCAGCAATGATACCCTCATTGCGGCCGTTCAGGGCAGCAATGACCTCTTCCAGTATGACATCGCCACTGATACATGGACGACACTCACGGATGTTCTGCCCTTCACCTTCGGTGCGGGTGACGACATCTGCCAGAGCGTGCGTCTGTGGGGCGATGCCAACATGGACGGCGTCGTGGATATTCTTGACCTCAATGCCATAGCGGCAAATTGGGGCGCCAACGGTGTTGGCTGGGCCGGTGGCGATCTGAATGGCGACAATCTCGTGGACATTCTGGACCTGAACCTTCTGGCGAACGCGTGGGGCAACAGCCTTTCCGGCGTTGCTGGAGTAGGCGTTACTCCGGAACCCATGACGATGGCATTGTTTGGCTTCGGCGGCCTGGCGCTGCTGCGTCGCCGCAGAAAATAATGTATGTTTATAGGGTAAAAAACCCTTGATGGTGTGGCATTTTGCATGTATAACAATATTAATTAACGGATTAAGGAGAAAAGAATGAGGAAGATATGTGCAGTACTGATTGTCCTCGCGTGCACATCGCTCGCTAACGCATCAGTGATAGGCACGTGGGATGACGGCGTCGCGGTAACCAATGCTGGTTTTACCGGCACCAGGTACACGCTGACTCTCACCAGCGACGAAGGTTTGATTTCTGCGATCGACCTGAAGATTGTCGCCACGGATTACTTCTACAACGAACAGTACCGTGAAGGCAGAATTTTCAAGAGCGGCCCGGCGTCGTCTTATGACGTCGACACCTGCTTCCTGTTCCTCTCATCCGGCTTGACGATTGTAAAGTCGGGTGAAGATGATGTGACGCCTCCGGATGAGGAGTGGCTGAAGACGTCGAATCTTTATGCCGCGTTCAGTTTCACCAACGGCGTTGGTTCGTTCGCGTCGGCACCGGTGCTGCAGGTCATAGTTCCGACGGGAGTTACTCCCACACTGGCCGACCTGTGGAACACCAACGACAGCCTTAACAAAGCTTATGTCGTCGCCGGTGGAAAGAAGGTTGCCATTACGCCGGAACCCGCCACGCTGAGCCTTATCGGCCTCGGCGGCCTGGCGCTGCTCCGTCGCAGACGGAAATAAGTTTTTTGTGAAAATCTGATAACGACTCCTGCCGGCTGACTTACCGTCCGCCGGCAGGAGTTTTGTTTTTTCTTT
>CAZVYJ010000022.1:0-48954 GCA_964631565.1 uncultured Planctomycetaceae bacterium | reverse complement strand
GAATTGCGAATCTCGAATCGCGAGTCGCAAATTCTTGGACATCAGGCATTAGTCATTAATTAGACATTGGTCATTAGGCATTAGGCATTCTGATTTCATCCCTGCTAAATTTTTTTGAATTTTGCGGGTTGGTTCAAAAACAGGGATGACGTTTCGGGCGAAGAAGATGCCGTAACTCGTAGCCGGGAACCCGGCATTAGAGAACCTTGATCCTTGAACCTTGAACCGAGAACCTTCATCCGGGATAGGGGGGGAACTCGGCGGACCGGCCCTGCTTCCTGTTTTTCGCAATCGACAATCCGTATCGCTTCTGATATCTTTCCGGCGTTAATCAGATTCAGCGAGACTGGGGTATAAATGGATTTCAAAGGCTATTTAAAGGCGATATCAAGCAAACTGGCGACCGGAGATGCCACCGAGCACTCGCATCGTCCGGCATTGCAGGCTCTGCTTGAATCCGCATCGAAAGAAATTAACGCCGTCAACGAACCCCGGCGAATTAAATGCGGCGCGCCGGATTTCATTGTTAATCGCAAAGATGTTCCGGTCGGCTATGTCGAATGCAAGGACATAGGCATCCAGCTCGACGATATCGAAAAAACCGACCAGTTGAAGCGTTATCGCGAGAGCCTCGATAACCTAATTCTCACCGACTATCTCGAATTCCGCTATTACACCAACGGCGAATTGCACATGCAGGTTCGCCTGGCCGCCGTTGACGCCAAAGGCAAAATCAAATCGCTCGCCGGTGCGCAGGAGCATCTTGAATCCCTGTTTAATGCGTTCTTCTCCGCAAGCAGCAAAACCATAGGCACGCCCAGGGAGCTTGCCGCGCGCATGGCCAACGTCGCCCAAATCATACGCGACGCCATCACAAAAGCCTTCGCGCTTGAAGACGAAGCCGGAACGCTGCACGGCGAGTACGAATCGTTCCGCCAGACGATCCTCGCCAACATCAAGCCGGAAGAATTCGCCGATATGTACGCGCAGACCGTATGCTACGGCATGTTCAGCGCACGTGTGAACGTCCCCGACCAGGACGCCCACAAATTCACCCGCGAGCACGCGGCATACGACCTGCCGGCCACCAACCCCTTCCTGCGTGCGGTCTTCGAATACATCGCCGGCACGCAGCTTGACCAGAGCATCGTCTGGGCCGTCGAAATGCTTGTGAACATGCTGCGGCGATGCGCAATGTCTGAAATCCTGAAGGACTTCGGCAAGGCCACCCGACAGGACGACCCTATCGTGCATTTCTACGAGACGTTCCTGGCTGCATACGACCCCGAACTGCGCGAATCGCGAGGCGTGTACTACACGCCCGAGCCGGTCGTCGGATACATCGTCCGCAGCATCAATGAAATTCTCAAGCGCGACTTCGCCTGTCCGGCCGGGCTGGCCGACAGCAGCAAGGTCACAATCGAAATTGCTGACGACACAAAGAAGAACGGCAAGAGAAAACAGGAAGTCCACCGCGTGCAGATACTTGACCCGGCCGTCGGCACGGGAACGTTCCTCTTTGAAACTGTGCGAACAATTTACGATACGCTCTCCGCCAATCGCGGCGCTTGGGCGGGATACGTTTCACAGCACCTGCTGCCGAGACTCAACGGCTTTGAGCTGATGATGGCGCCGTACACCGTGGCGCATCTCAAGCTCGGCTGGCTGCTGGGCGAAACAGGCTATGACTTCCACGGAACCGAACGCCTCCATGTGTACCTCACAAACACGCTGGAAAAGAGTGATTTAGAAGCAATTCCACGTTTTCCATTTGCCAACCAAATTGTACTGGAAGCCAACGCCGCAAGCAGGGTCAAAACCCAGTCTCCGATTATGGTCATCATGGGAAACCCGCCTTATTCGGGCCATTCCGCGAACAACAACCAGTGGTCGAAAGACCTGATCCACGAAAAACTGCCCACGGGCGCGCCGAGCTATTTTGAATGCGACGGCGCAGGCCTCGGCGAACGGAATCCCAAGTGGCTGAACGATGATTACGTCAAGTTCATACGCTTTTCGCAGTACCGCATAGAGCGGACCGGCTACGGCGTTCTCGGCTTCATCACGAATCACGGCTACATTGACAACCCGACATTTCGCGGCATGCGCCAGAGCCTCATGCAGACATTCGACGAAATTTATATACTCGACCTGCACGGCAACGCCAAAAAAAGAGAAACCGCACCGGACGGAGGCAAAGATGAGAATGTCTTCGATATCCAGCAGGGTGTGGCGATATGCCTGATGGTCAAGCATCCGCCTAAGGACAAAACCGGCAAAAAACAGGCCGCAAATGTTTTTCACGCCGACCTGTGGGGTGCAAGGCCGGACAAGTACGAATATCTCAACATTCATGATGTGACTGATACGCAGTGGGTGCAAGCCCGGCCGCAAAAACCGTTCTACCTCTTCGCACCGCAGGATATCACACTGCTTAAAGAATACGATGAAGGCTGGAGAATAACTGACGTCATAAAAGTTAATTCAGTCGGTATCGTTACCGCGAGAGATGCTTTGACCATACAAGACTCGCCTGAAAAAGTATGGGAGGTTGTAAAAAATTTCGTCAAACTTCCACCGGAGACAGCTCGCGCAGAATACAACCTGGGGAAAGATGTAAGAGACTGGAAAGTTGAATTGGCGCAAAAAGATATACGCAACTCCGGGCCAAACCAGTCTAAAGTGGTTCCAGTCCTTTATCGGCCTTTTGACATCAAATATACATACTACACGGGAGTAACAAGAGGTTTTATCTGTATGCCTCGACCGGAAGGCATGCGCCACATGCTGGCGGGGGAGAATCTTGGTCTTATAGCAACAAGGCAGACACGGGATAAATGGGATGTTTATGTAACAAAAAATATTTGTGGCCACAAATCGTGTTCTGCATACGATATCAATTCACTTTTCCCCCTTTATCTTTATCCCGACCCTGAGAAGATGCTGGAATCATCGCCTTGGCCGGAGGGCAAGGGCGGTCGTCGGCCTAATCTTGAGCCGAAGTTTGTCGAGGAGTTCGCGGCGAAACTCGGTCTTAAATTCGTCAGCGACGGGCGCGGCGACCTTAAAAAGACGTTCGGCCCGGAGGATATCTTCCATTACGCATACGCGGTTTTCCACAGCCCGACGTATCGCAGCAGGTACGCCGAATTCCTCAAGATAGATTTCCCCCGCCTGCCTCTGACAGGCGACAAGAAACTGTTCGCCCGCCTGTGCGAACTTGGCGGCGAGCTTGTCGGCCTGCACCTGCTGGAGCAGGTTCCCAGGCCGCAGGCCGTGTATCCGCAAAAGGGCGATAACAAGGTGACGCGCACCGGAAGCGGCGCGTACAAGCCGCCGACAAAAGAAACGCCGGGTCGAGTTTACATCAACGACGCCCAGTATTTCGACAATGTCCCGCCGGAAGTGTGGGAGTTCCATGTAGGCGGTTACCAGGTGTGCGAAAAGTGGCTCAAGGACCGCAAGGGGCGCACGCTCAGCTACGACGACATAGAAACATACCTGAAGATAACTGAATCCATCCGGCAGACGATTCGTATCATGGACGAGATCGACGCGGCTATACCATCCTGGCCCTGTTGACACGGCCGAAACATCTGTGCTACGGGAAAATCAATCCGAATCAAACAGCTTCTTGACAGCAGCGAGCAAGACCCCGGCCGTCCAAGGACGGCCGGCTAAATAGGCGGCGGATCAATTGCGGTTTTTTACGGGTTCCGGGTTCCGGGTTCCATGTTCCGGGTTGCCGCCAGTCTCGTGCTTCATATTTTGAATTTATGAACACAGGCGGGACAGTTGTGCCACGAAAAATTCACAGCCGAGACAGTCTACCCGTATGGGGCTGTGCTACGGAAAGCAAACGGCTATAATCCCGCGGACAATGGCAAGGCAAGACGATAATCAGTCCGGCGGCGGACAGCATAAGCGCCGCAAGCGATATCCCGGCACGCATCCGCGCCGCTTCGAACAGCGGTACAAGGAGCTTGCCGGCGATGCGGAGATGATGCAGCACGTAATCGGCCGGCGGCGCACGCCGGCAGGCGCGCACGTGCCGGTGATGTTGGCGGAGGCGATTGAATTTCTCGCGCCGCGGCCCGGCGAGATTGTCGCCGACTGCACTTTGGGCTACGGCGGGCACGCAGCCGCCTTCGCAAAGGCGGTTCAGCCGAATGGGCGGGTCATCGGCTTCGACGTTGACGCGGCTGAGCTGCAGCGCACGCGCAAGCGGCTGGAGGCGGCGGGCCTGCCGGTAAGCGCGCATCACGCCAACTTCGCAGGCATCGCCAAGGTGATGGCCGAGGAAGGCCTGGACGGCTTTGACATAATTTTCGCCGACCTGGGCGTATCGAGCATGCAGATAGACGACCCTGCCCGCGGCATGAGCTACAAGCACGACGACGCACCGCTCGACATGCGGATGGACCTCCGCCGGCAGCGGACTGCGGCTGATTTGCTGATGTCGCTCAGCGAGGCGGAGCTGTCGGCAGCGCTTTGGGAGCTTGCCGACGAGCCTGACCACGCAAAAATCGCCAGGTGGATCGTGAGCCAGCGTCAGGCGTCGCCGATAACCACGACCGGCCAGCTCAAGAGGCTGGTCTTCAACGCCAAGGGAACGGTTGAAAAGCTCTGGAAGAAGCAGGCCGCCTACGAGGACGCCCACCCGGCCATGCGAACGTTTCAGGCGCTGCGGATACTGGTTAACGACGAGCTTTCGGCCCTTCGCCAGCTTTTGCGCGTCGCGCCGCAGTGCCTGAGGCCCGGCGGGCGGATAGGCGTCATCAGCTTCCACAGCGGCGAGGACCGGCTGGTCAAAAACGCATTTCGCGACGGCTACGACCGGGGCGTCTATGAGGCATACAGCGGGCAGGTCATCCGCCCGAGCGGCCGGGAGGTTTACCGGAACCCGCGCAGCAGCTCGGCCAAGTTCCGCTGGGCGCGCGTCGCGGCGGAAAATCAATGACTCAGCCTCCGCGCAGGGTATGGGGCAAGATGTAAAATAGAGCTCTGTCTGTGCTCAATCGGTGGGTGCCACGGGATGCTTGCATACCGTGTTGACCCTGAACGAACACGGCTTGCGAGCAAGCCGTGGCACCCTCAAATCATATTTGACAGAGTGCCAAGCCTCTTGCCAAACTTTATTTTTAGGGGACAATATCTCGGCGGATATTTATCGCTGTTCCGGAATCCGCCGGGCAGCAGGGATTTCGCCGGGCGGGTTTATTCCATATCGACGGCAGGAGACGCAATCATGTATTTACACAGATTCAGCAACGTAAGCGCGTGCTGTCTGTTCCTGGTGATGGTCATTCTGGTTTGTCTTGTCGCGACCGGCCAGGAAGCGGCGGCGCCGCAGGCCGAAGCCACCCAGTTCGCTCCGTTCCTGGAGATAAACAACATTACCGCCTCGATGTGGGCCGGGCAGGTTTCTGCCGCCATGGAGGCGATGCGGCTGGTGCAGGGCGAGATGACGCCCCAGCAGACCAGGGATTTCGAGGCCGCCTGGGCCCCGATGCAGGACTTCCCGTTCGAGGAAGGCGTCGCTTACCTCAACAGGCTCAACCCGCTGCTGGGCCAGTTCCTGACGATCCGCGCGGCGATGGCGCAGACGTCGCTGGAGTTCGACGCGGCATGGCAGGAGGCGACGACGGCGGCGGCGATGAACCTGCCGGACGTTCTTGAAGACGCCCTTGAAGTCGCATACAGCCGCAAGAACATGCTCGCCTCGCTCAGCCGACAGATGAACGACGTGACGGCTGCGATTACCGCACTGGGCGACCCGCCCAACCCGCTGACCGAAAAGGCCCGGCGGCGCAAGGCGTTCAAGGACATGGTCGCCCAGGCCCGCAAGTACGCCGCACCGAAAGAGGACGAGCCCGGCGCGTGGGTGTTCCAGAAGCGATGGGTCGAGAGAACGCTGCCGCAACGGCCGAACATCAACGCGTACCCCAACGAAAACAAGCAATACGACCTGTCATCGTGGGAGGCTGAGCTGAAGGACAACGTCCTGATCGCCAAGTCGGTCTATCCCGCCAACTTCGACAGCGACGAGGTAATGGAAACCTGCCTGTTCCGGTTCAGCTGGGAGCCGCTGCCGCTGATAATGACCATGCGTTCTCCCAAGGCGGCCAAGCGAATGTGCCGGATGGAGAATCTCTCCAAGCCCGGCCAGCGAAACAATATGGGCACAATGAATGTCGACGTCTGCATGATCAACAGGGAGACCGGGGAAATCAAAGGCATCATAGCTTTCGCCGGCGGGTACGCCAAGAGTATCGATGAGAGGACGCCCAAGACGCAGACCGGTGAGCTGACGATGTACGGCTGGCAAAGCGAAACCGACCACGACAGCAAGACCGGGGAAAAATATGACGTCGACTGCCTCGTAAGGATACAGGTCTCGACCAGCGGCGGGCCGTTCAACGTCGGCGGCGCCAGATGGTGCGTCTATTACCTTTACTCGCACGACCCGGACGCCGTCGCCGACGATGACACCAACGAGGCCGGCGCCTGGCCGCCGCCGAAAACAGAAACCGAGGGCGGAGACCAGCAGCCGGGCGATATTGACGAAACAGAAAAAATCGACCCTGCCGTCCAGGCCGAGCAGATAGCCTTCTACGAGGCGAACATCGTCATCATCAAGCGGAACATGGAGAAGGACCGCCAGGAGCTTTCCCGCGAAACCGACCCCGACCGCCGCAGCGAGCTGGCCCGAAGGCTCATGTACGCCCAGGCGGACATCCAGGCCGAGCAGGACCGCATCGACACGATCAAGACCGGCCAGCTGGTGCACACCCGCACGACGCTCGACGAGGTGCTGCACGCGCAGTTCGTCAACAAGTGCCGGGAGGAAGTCAACAACCTCGCCGCCGGCCAGCGCTACTCCGACGGCATTCAGCGGATGGCCAGGCTGCTGAAAGGCGAAGACGGCGAAAAGCTCCGCGAGTTCATCAACAGGAATCTCGACGCCAAGACGATGGCCGGCCAGGACATGTCCAGGCTCAAGAAGCTCACGCAGATTGTCTGCAACAAGGTTCAGGGCAGTCTCGAGCAGGACGCCGCCAAGGCCGAGGAAGCGGCCATCGACGCCGACCGGAACCTGGCTTACGTGCAGTCGATAAAAACCACCTGCGACCGTTCGATGTTCGTGCTGGCCCTCGGCGGCGGGCATGGCGTGATGGTGGCGTATCAGGGGGCGACAGGTTTCATCGAAGGGCCGCCGCCGACCAAGGCCGGCCCGCAGACCGACCCGTCGCTGGGCGCGAGAATTTTCGAGGGCGTCAAGCGCGGGGCGGCATGGTACAACACCGCCACTTTCGTCGCCAGCGAGGCGATGGAAGGCTACGTGCACGGCGGCTACATCGGCAGCGAAAAAGGAGTCGCCGGCGCAGTCGAACGGGCCTGCGAGGCGTTCCTGCTGGCGAAGACCATCGAATACGGCTGCGGCAAGATATTCGGCACGCCGCCGAAGGCCGGCGAGATGCCGAAACGCCCCACCGTCAAGGAGCAGTTCCAGCTCGCCGAGTACAAGCAGAAGCTCGCCGACGGCGCATCGCTGGTGGATGATTACGCGCGAACCTACAAGGAGTACCAGCGAGTGACGCAGTTCGGCGGCTCGGCAGCCGAGATAGCGGCCATGGAAAGGCAGCTTCAGCAGAAGGCCGCCAGCCTGAACAGCTGCATGGAATCAAAACTCCTGATGAAGCAGATGCAGAAGCAGGGGCAGAACGCCAGCGCCATCGATGACTTCATCTTCCGCATGGGCCAGAACCACGCCGAGGCCGAGAAGGAATTCATCAGGATAATGCAGGAAAGAGGCTACAAGGACGCTGACCGCTGGCTGTTCCGCGACTTCCGCAACTCCGCATCGGCCGGCAGCGTGGGCATGGACTACGACAAGGGCGTGCTCGAGGAAGGCATGACATGGGTGAAGGACGGCTGTCGCGTGTCCACCAGCGCCATGAATGAGGATGCGCAAAAGGCATGGAACGAGGCGTATCACCGCGTCACGGGGCGCAACGCCCGAACGTCCGGGGAAACCTTCACCACCTCCGCCAACAAGGAGTCGTACAAGGACCTGGCCTGGCTCGGCGATGAGAGCGCAAAGCATGTCAACGTGGGCGAGATTAAAGCCAACTGGGCGGGCCAGGCCGCCGACGTGACGGCCGTCAAGGCGGGCGAAATGATGAGCGACCCGGCCCTGAGCAAGCTTCAGGGCATGGTCGAAGCCAGCCGCGGCACGGCAAAGGATATCGACTCCAAGCTTATATACGTGCTGGAAGAGGCGTCCAAGAAATTCCCCAAGAACGCGCCGAACATCAATAAAAACATCGAGAAGTGGAAGAAGATAAGCGAAATCCTCCAGACCGCCGGCGAGAATCCCATCGAGGCCAATCGCAGGCTGCGGCTTCTGACCGGGCACGACCTGCCCGAGATAGTTCACGACATGCGCGACATGATGGCCAACTTCGGCAAGGCCGTCGGCAAATGAGGACCATAAGGACAGAATGCAATGAAAAGAAGATATACACTGCTGACATCGTGCCTGCTCGCCCTGCTGCTTGCCGGCTGCAACGACCGCGACAGTAAAAAATCCGCCGCTCCGGCCAAGTCGTCGTCCGCGGAAAACGCCGCACAATCGACCGACCCGGCCGCCGCCGAACGCGCAAAGGCGTTCGAGGAAACAAAGGCTTATCTCGACGCCAACGGCGACCCCAACGCCAGGGACGAGATGAAAACGACACGGCTGGACGGCGCCGCCGTGTGCGACATGCCCGAAGTCGCGGAACTGCTCATCGAGCGAGGCGCCGACGTCAACGCCAAAGACCCGGAGACCGGCTACACGCCGCTGCACTGGGCGGCCTCGCAGGGAAACACCGAAGTGGCCGAGACGCTGATTGCCAAGGGTGCGGATGTGAAGGCCGTCGATAACCTGGGCCGGACTCCGCTGCACGCCGCCGCGTCCTGCAACTACTCAGCCGTCGCCGCCCTGCTGATTGAAAAAGGCGCCGATGTCGACGCGCGCGACAAGTTCGGCAACACGCCGCTTCATCTTGCCGCCAGCAGCGGAAGCGACCTGACTGCCAAACTCCTGCTGGACAAGGGCGCAGACCCCAAGGCCGCCAACTCGCGCGGGCGAACGCCGCGGCAATACGCGGAAATCTCCGCAAACCCGCGCGTAATAGAACTGTTCCCGACGGCGCCCGACGACGCGAAGGAATGACCGGCTGCCGGCAGAAGGTTCATCTCTGCACTGCAGGCAAGTAGCTCATTCGCAGGCGTGTGAAGCCGAACGGAACGAGCGTTATAGTCTCGACCTTCGCGGCGAGCTTCATGGGCGTAAACGGCAGGCCGGGCGTGAGGGGGTGCTCCGCGTCGCCCTCGATATGCCAGTTAAGCACTCTTCGGGCGCGGACCCTCAGGCCGAGCGGCGCGTGCTCCCACGGTTTCGCATTGGCCGGCGCGTGCAGCTGCACAAGCTCGAATGACTCGCCCGGCCGTCTGTGGTTCAGCACCATCGCGTAATTCCACGCGCATTTCGGGTCGGGCAGCAGCTCGAATGAAATCTGTTTGCCGGGGCCTTTCTTCCACGGTTTGGGCAGTGGTTTGCGAATCGCTTTAACCGGCAGCGCGAACACGAGCGGCCCGCGCTTCACGGCGAAGCCGGCTTCCCGTATGCCGGTTTCCTTGAACTCGTCGATTTCTATCGGCACATCGAAGCGGATGCAGACGACGTCGCCCGCGCTCCACTTGCGGCGGATGCGGAGGAACGTACCTGGCTTCGGCCGGGCCGATGCGGACTTGCCGTTGACCTTGACCGTCGCGGCTGAGCACCAGGACGGTATGCGGAACTCCATCGCGAAGGCGGCCGGGGTCGCGGGCGAAACTTCAACGCGAACTTCATCCTCGAACGGATAGGCGGTTTTCACTTCTATGACAACCGGCCCGGTCGGCAGATCGATTGCAGCGCGGCAGGGTCCGTAATAGACGACGGTCGGCGTGCCGCCGCGGAGCATTATCATCGACTCGACGAAGTGCGCCCAGCCGCGCGGGCCATTGACGTTGCAGCAGAGCGGCCAGTGAGCCGTCGAAAAATACTGCGCCGAGTGCAGCCGGTCCGGGTCGTCGAACTGCGGCTTGCTCCACTGGCTGGCGACGAGCTGGTTGGGCGTGTGCATGTAGGCAACCATCATGCCATCCGGCGTTCGCGGCGCGGGGTAGCCGTTAAACATCGCCCGCTCGACCGCGTCGGCGTACTGCACCATGCCGGTCGCGCGGAGAAGCGCGTGTCCGGCGTCCATCCACTCGACCGCGCCGCACTGCTCGGAGTTTTCGCGCGGGCCGGTGCGCAGCATGCCCTCGTTGCCGTGCGGCGTGCCGTCGAACGAAAGGTGATTCTTCGCCAGCATCGTCCAGGCGGCCTGGCTGGCGCGGAGCATGTCCTGCTCGCCGCCGTGTTCGTAGAGAATCGCCGGCAGCCCGACGTGCTCGGACTCCACCGCGTTGTGCTGGTTGGAGCAGGCGTCGTACGTGCACGGCCTGCCAAGCGATTTTGCGCGCCTGACCGCGTCGTAATATCTCAGGTAATCCCTCTGCCGGCCGCATTTGTCCATAATCTCGCGGCTGACTGAGAGATACTTTTCACGCCCGGTTATTTCATGCAGCTGCAGCAGCGGGCGGATGAGAATCGCGCCGTGGCCGCTGTAGATGGCGAGATTTTTCGTGCGGCCTTCGCGCCGCCAGTGACCAATGATGCACCCGGCCGATTTTTCGACGGCCGCCAGCAGCTTCCTGTCGCCCGACTGCATGTAGCGCTGCAGCAGCACTTCCATAATCAGTGCGTCGCTGAATATCTCAAGGGCCATCCGCCAGCGCGCCTGCGGGATGAAACCGCCGATATAACCGTCAGCATCCTGCGACTTGAGAATTTTATCCACCCAGGCATCGACCATGCCGGCCAGCTTCGAGTCCGGCAGCAGTGCCGCGTAGCGGACGAGGCTGTCGCCGAAATACGCCGAGTAGTCCGGCGCGTTGTCCCAGAAGAACCGCACCTTTTTGAACCGCCGCCAGAATGTTCCGATAACCAGCGGCGTTTTGTTTTTCGCCTGCATGAGCAGCCAGCCGTCAGCGTTCACCTGCCCCCATTCTCGCAGCCAGCCTTCCGGCAGCACGCGCCCCGCAGCCAACGGTTTCAACTTGCTGAAATCACCCGCCACTATGTTCGACCGCATTGCAGTTCCGCAGAAACTCATTTCGGCGCCTCCAAAACAATAATCAGGTCTGTTTCGGAAAAATCCTCAGTGGAGACAGAACACATAAAGCATCCGCCCCTACCGACGTTTTTGCAATATCCCGAAATAAAAAGTCGGCATGGCCCCCGTTTAATACCCGCAGAGCGCAAAAAATAGGCATGGCGAACTTAAAATAGCGCCATGCCCGGCAACTGCGTTACGCCCTGCCGGACGCACCCACGCGTGCGCTGAGGGCAGAGGCTGTGCTGCTGCGGTTCCTCTGAGCGTTTTCGAGCCTTTATGGTTCGTCCGTGTCTCGCCTTCTGTCGCGGCCGTTACGATTCTCAAGCATCTGCATCAAATAACGGTTCTCGCGCCGAGTAGCCTCAAGGTCGAACAGCAGATATTTAATCTGGAGCCTAAGCCCGTCCAGGGCGTTCTCGACCGAGGCGTCAGGGTCGGCGGACGGTACGTACATACCGTAAGCCGTAGACGACTTTGCGTCCTTCGAGACACGGGTGGCCGACCGCACCGTTTCGATGAGGTCGTCCAGTTTCTGTTTTATTGCCGCCTCTTCCATGGCAGCTTCTCCTGTACAAATTGTGCACAAATGCGCGGGTCTGCAAACTCGCTTCACTCAACTATCTGCAACCGCGATGCCTAAAGCCCGAAGGTGCGACATGCAAAATTGCCCTGACATAAAATACTAGGCGCCAAAAGGTTAGATATCAAAATTCGGCGTGTCAGACTCCGGGAGATATTCAGGATGTGCGGGCGTGTTGATTTTTATAAACGCAGCAGGCGCACAAAAGCCGTTAACCGCCCGCAACCAGCGGAAAAACCGGATGATGCTGCAATGCAATAGATATGTTTACACCGGGCAACACCTGTGACATCGGTGCAGGTTTTACTTTCTTTTGGCCGGCGGACAGTTAGAATCCACCGGGGCATGACAGGCTCAAATCCGCAAAAGCGGTAATTTACTATTCGGAAAACAGTCAGCAAAAATGAGTGAAAAAACGGAAACAAGAATAATTCTCGCATCGAGTTCTCCCCGCCGTCGGCAGCTTCTCGCCGAAGCCGGAGTCAAGTTTGAAGTCGTCGACCCGCCCCTGCCGGAACCGGACGAAACAGTGGCCAGGCTTTCGCCCTCGCAGCAGGCCGAGGCGCTGGCTTATTTCAAGGGCCGGGCCGTCGCGGACATGCATCCGGACGCTATTGTCCTGGCGGCCGATACCGTAGTCGCGCTGGGCACGAAAGTCATGGGCAAGCCCGCAGACGACGCCGACGCCAGAAACATGCTCGCGACGCTCTCCGGCACGCGACACAAGGTCATCACCGGCGTGGCGGTCCTCGCGCCGGGCGGAGCTCGCATAATAGCGTCCGATCTCACTTACGTTACGATGCGGCCGATGACCGAAGAAGAAATAGAAAACTACATCGCATCCGGCGAAGCCGCAGGCAAGGCCGGCGCGTACGCCATCCAGGAGACGGCTGACAAGTTCGTGGAGAAGATCGAAGGCAGCTTCACCAACGTGGTTGGCCTGCCGATTGAGCTTGTGCAGCGCATGCTGGATGAAATCCGCAATCACCCTGCTGCGCACAGGATCGGCTGAAAACGAATGAAGAAGGCCCGGAAGAAAACGCTGGTCGTATCAGTATCGCTTCTGCTGGTTGTCGCGGCAACTGTCTTAGCGGTGTGGCTGCTCAACAGGAAAGCCCGGCCGCAGGTCACCATAAACGGCACGACATGGAACGTCGAACTGGCGACAACCAGCGAAACCAAGGCGAAAGGACTGTCTAAACGGGCATCGCTGGCCGACAACGCCGGGATGCTATTTATCTATCCAAGGGAAGAAGTACTGACCTTCTGGATGAAAGACTGCCTGATTCCGCTCGATATCGCCTTTATTGACAAGGACTTGCGCGTAATCAACATTGAAACAATGGCCGTCGATCCGGACGGCCGGACGCTGTACAGCTCGAACAGGCCCGCCCAATTTGCACTTGAAGTGCCTGCCGGAGCATTGAAAAAGGCCGGTGTCCAGCCCGGCAGCAAAGTAATTTTTTCGGGGGATATACCAGACCCTGCTAAAGCCAAGCCGAGTCCGTGACGATGACGAGGAGGGGCCTGAACCAGCCCCGTAACCTTAGTTTTCAAAATGGACTTATGAAAGTAGCGGTCAACTCAAAATTACTCTGGATCGGCGACGCCGACATCCCTGAGGCTTTGCGCGAAGCAGCCGAAGGCCACTGGGATATCTGCGCCTATACGCACGTCCTGCCGCTAAGCAGCCAGCTCGCCGATGCGACGCTGGCGGTGATACAGGTCGAAGGCAATCTCCATAGGCTCGGCCCGATCGTCTCCGAGCTGGATCAGACCCCGGTCGTGGCGGTTTTTCTGCTGCCGGAAGATTCCGACCACGCCAGTCACGCCAAAAGCCTGCTCTCGCCGCGCGCCGGGCAGTTCATCTGCATCGAACACGACGCTTCCGCCGGCGAAATGATGGCTGCGATATCGGCGGCAGCGGCCCTTCAGCCAGGTATTGAAAAGCTTCATGCGGAACTCGCAGCCGCCCGCGAGCTGAACGCCACGGCGACCAAAAGCTTCGAGCAGTTCGACGAGGAAATGCGGCTGGCCGCCAGGCTCCAGCGTGACTTTCTGCCGCGAAGGCTGCCTGAAATAGGCAATGTCCGCTTCGGAATACTCTATCGCCCGGCCGGCTGGCTCAGCGGCGACATATACGATGTCGCCCGGCTCGATGAAACGCATGTCGGCTTCTATATCGCCGACGCCGTCGGACACGGCATGCCTGCGGCGCTGCTGACGATGTTCATAAAGAAGGCGCTGCAGACAAAGCGGATTGTCGGCAACACATACGAAATCGTTTCGCCGGAAGTTTCGCTGCAGCAGCTCAATTCCGACATCTGCGAACAGAACCTTTCGAGCTGCCAGTTCTGCACAGCCGTCTACGGAGTGTTCGACACTGCCTCCTCCACGCTGATTTACTCGCGGGCCGGTCACCCCGAACCGATACTGCTGCGGGCCGACGGCACGCATGAAAAACTCTCATCACCGGGCAGCCTGCTCGGCATATTTCCGGAAGAGCGGTTCGAGTCGAGACAGGTCATAATAAATCCGGGCGACCGCCTGGTTGTCTACACGGACGGTGCGGAAGACATTCTCCGCTGCAGCAGCAAAAAAACGATTATGGATGTTCTCGCCCCGCTGGCCGGAGTGTCCCGGGACGAAATGCTGCTCCAGCTGACCGCATGGATCGATTCCTACCTCGACGGCGACCAGCCGGAAGACGACATAACCATTCTCGCCATGGACATGCTCGCATAAGACGGTTGCACACAGCGTCCAATGATTGGCCTTGACGCAGCAGCCAACCTCGGCGAAACTGCCACCTCAGATTCCCGGCGAAAAGATATGCCCAGAGACAAGTCAAAAAAACATCAGGCGGTCCCGCTGCTGGCGCTTCTGCTGGCCTGGATTATTCCAGGCACCGGCCACATATACATGGGCCGGATAAAACGCGGCATCGTCATCATGGTCACCATCGCGGCCACCTTCTGGGCGGGCGTCGCCGTCGGCGGCGTAATGACAGTGGACAGGCACGAAGAACGATGGTGGTTCGTCGCCCAGATGTTCACCGGCGTACACGGCCTGGTCGGCTGGCAAAGGCAGGAAGCCGTCCAAAAGAAGCTTGAAGAATATCTCAACGAGAACCTGCCGGGCGACAAGGCCTCAAACGACCCGCTCCGAAACGCCTATGCGGACCGCTGGCTGCAGGACGAATACGACAAAGGCAGAGTCGCTTTGGTCGGCTCTTCCGGCATATTCGCCCGGGCTTACACCGGAATAGCCGGTCTGCTCAACCTGATGTGCATATTCGATGCGGCGATGCTGGCCCTCATGGGCATATACGGCGAACAGAAGCCCGAAGAATACGACACAAAGAAAAAGGCGAATCAAACCTGATGCTGGCTACACTATTCACAAATCCGCTTATCATGCCGAAGTCCGTCGAGCTATGGATGATATTCCCGCTGTGCGCAGTCGTCGCAGTCATATATAAGGCCGTCCGAATCAGCAACATGTCTCAATTCGTCAGGCAGGTCGTCGTCCTGATAGGCCTGATGTACGGAGGCCTGATTCTGCTGGGGGCCGCCCTGTGGCTTATCCAGAATTTTTGGCCGTAATCCCCGCCTATTCCCCGCTTTATTTCACATAAAACTCCATTTTTGCTGATTCCTTCATTCAGCCGCCGCCCCGCCTAGAATTGTTCAGAGACAGAACAATTCCGCCGGCCCGCAAGTATTAATGGAAGGAGGCGGCAATGAAGTGCAGACGCATACTTTTGGATATTGAAACGCAGGCCGACTTCTTCAGCCCGGCCGGAAGCTGCTACAGGCCCGAATCGAAGCTCATCGCCGAAAATATATACAGACTTTTCCGATGGGCCAGAACTTACGGCATACCTGTGATAAGCACCGTGCTGAGGCTGCGGCGGAGCGATATAAGTCCGCTTGCAGCCGCACCATATTGCATCGAAGACAGCCCGGGCGAGCAGAAGCTTGCGAGAACCATCCTGCCCAGCCACATAAACCTGGGCCTGCTTAACACGACCGACCTGCCGCAGGACATTTTCCGCAAATATCAGCAGGTGATAGTCGAAAAGCGGCATACCGATATCTTCAGGCACGCCCGCCTTGAGCGTCTGGTAACCGAACTGCAGAACGCGACGTTCATAATCTGCGGAGCCGGAGTAGCCGGCGGAATAGTGGAGGCCGCCGTCGGCCTGCGAAGCCGCGGCCATGGCGTCATAATCGCCTCAGACGCAGTTATGGCGATAAACACCGATATTGCGGACATGGCATACCGCAGAATGGAAGCCAAGGGATCGATGTTCCTCCCGACCCGAAAAATCATCCTGCCCAGAAAAACGCGGCAGCGGCAGGAATATCGTATTATGCAAATAGGGAGCGGTAAGTAACGAATATCGGAATTGACGAGCCGTGACGCTGCCTGCTTGACGTGGGCAGGCAGAAGCGGGCGAGCCGGCGATTATAAGATCGCCGCCGTCTGCGACGCCCACGGCTCGTCTTTATGGGCAAGCTCTTGCTATAAGCAGGCGGCTGTGGTAACTACCCCCGCATGGCCGCCGACAAACCAACTGCCTGGACTGTGCTGAATCTCATCAACTGGACGAAGGATTATTTTGTCCGGTGTGGCGTAGAGTCGCCCAGGCTTTCGGCCGAGGTGCTGCTCGCCGGCGTGCTGCAGTGCGAAAGAATAACCCTCTACACGCGATACGACTACCAGCCCGGGCCTGAAGAACTCGCCGCGTACCGTCAGGCGGTCAAACGCCTCGCCGAGGGCGAGCCGCTGGCGTACATAACCGGCAGCAGGGAATTCTACTCGCTGAACTTCCGCGTGACCCCCGACGTGCTCGTGCCTCGCTGCGAAACGGAGCTGCTGGTCAACGTCGCAGCGGAACATCTGAAATCGCTGCCGCAGCACGGCTGCATGTGGGACGTCTGCACCGGCAGCGGCTGCGTGGCGATAGCGACCGCGGCGCAGGTTGCGGATGCGAAATTCCTGGCAACGGATATCTGCGAGAAGGCTGTCGCCGTAGCAAAGCAGAACGCCGAGTTGCTGAACGTCGCCGACCGCGTGACCTGCCTCGCCGCCGACATGCTTGCGCTGCCGGCCGGCTGGACCGGCCCCAAAACATTCGACGTGATAACCGCCAACCCGCCCTACGTCGCCCTTGGCGACGAGGTGGCCGAGAGCGTCAAGCGCGAGCCGGCCGTCGCACTTTACGCCGGCGCGGACGGTCTGGAATGCATCCGCCGCATCGTCGCCGACGCGCCCGCCCTGCTGAATGCCGGCGGCATACTGGCCTTCGAGTTCGGCTGCGGGCAGGCGGACGAGGTCCGCGACCTCATCGTCGCGACCGGCCGGTTCGCCGAGCCGCGAATCATCCGCGACCATCAGCAGATCGAACGCGTCGCCGTCGCCCGGAAATAGCCTTTTTCATCATGTTCAAAAAACTTCTAACCTTTCGGCTGTTCGGTTATCTTATCTGGGGTATAAACAACCTCTCATTTCCGCCCAGAAGGCGTCCGGCCGGGCCGGACCCGGCGGCTGAATAAGGAGCTGAACCATGGTTCGCAGATATACACTCGCCCTGCTGCTGGCGGCGGCGTTCACCGTCGGCGGATGTGCGAACTACGTCAAGAAAGGCGACAAGGCCATGCAGGCCGGCAACGCCATCGAGGCCTTGAAGTACTACCAGAAGGCCCTCGACAAGAAGCCGGAACTCATGGATGACCCGGAGTTCCAGGGCAAGATGAAGCTTGCAGGCAGCCGGGCCGCTTACATGGAAGGCCGAAACTTCGCCAATGCGAAAAACTGGGATGCCGCCATAGAGCAGCTTAACAAGGCGATTCAGATCGACCCCACCTTTGAAGACGCGAAAACAAGGCTCGCGACGGTGAAAAAAGACGCCTCGGCCGACTTCCACGCCCGGGCGATAAAGTCCGCCGACGCAGGCAAGCTGGACGAGGCAAAGCAGTTCGTCAAACGCGCGGTGGAGCTTGACACCGCCAACACCGACGCCCGTGACGCGTCCGATTCGATAAACAACGTCGACAGCGCACGGCTCATCGATGCTAACGGTTTCTACAAAACCGCCCTGGAGCAGACCGCCCAGAAGCACTGGGAGCAGGCCGACGGAACGCTGACCGCCGCAATCAAGGCCAGCCCGAACCATATTCCAGCCCGCGTTCTGAAATACGAATGCCAAGGCAACATGAACAAGGCCAACGCCCTGTTCAACGAAGGCGACCAACTGCTCAGCCAGAAGCAGCTGGACCAGTCAATCGCCAAATTCACCGCGGCGATGGATATCTGGCCCTATCATCCCAACGCGACCAACAAGCTCGCCGACGCGAAGGCCCTCCGCAGCCGGGCTGAAGACCTGTATCAGCAGGCCGTCAAACTCGCCGAGGACAAGGACTGGGACCAAGCCGCCGCCATCGCAAAGCTTAGCGTCGATATATTCCCCTATCACAGCGACTCGCCGGCGCTGCTCGCCAGGGCTAATCAGCACGCTGCGGCAGCACATTACGAAGCAGGCAACGGCCTGCTGGACAAGGGCAAGTTCGACGACGCCGAAAAGGAATACCGCCGCGCGCTGCAATATCAGCCTGACATGCTGGCGGCGAAGGAAGGCATAGCGATGGTCGACGGCGGCCGGGGCGACAAGGAAGCCCAGGCCGGCAACTGGGGCAGCGCCCTGCTGTGGTACATCGAGGCGCAGGAATACTCCACGAACCAGAAATACAAAGACGCCTACGCCAGGGCACACGACGCCGTAGTCAAGCGGATAAGCTTCAACCTCCTGGTCAAAATCAACCAGCCGACCGAAACTCCGAGCGTCACCACCCAGGAACTCAGCGCGAAGCTGACGCCCGCCCTGGCGAAAAGAAAGTCCGACTATATAACCATCGGCGCCCAGAAAGCCGTTGACTACGAAGTGTCGCTGGTTTCCAAAACGATCAAAATCGACACCACCATCACCGGCAGCGAAGAAAAACTCTACGATTACAAGATTGACCAGACCGTTCCCAACCCCGAAGTCGCGCGTCTGGAGACGCTGATTCGCGACGCCAGGCGCGACCTTGAATACGCCGAAAATCACCGCTACGAGCGATGCAGCCACTGCAACGGCACGGGCAGATTCAGCCGGGACAGCGACTGCACATGGTGTGACGGCACGGGACGGGTGGAAGTGGTAAGCGACCGCGACCTGAGAGACAAGAGGCAGTATATCCGCGATCTCCGCGACCAGCTGCAAAACACGCCGGCGACGGTCGTCGTGCAGGAACCCGCACAGTGGAAGTACATTCTCAAAAGCTTCAGGAAAACCGGCGAGCTTGGCGGGCTGCTGACCGTCAGGGACGCTGCGGGCAAAAGCCTGGGCGATTTCGACCTGAAATCCGCCAGCGAAAATACGGACACGACCATCGAGGGCGCAAACCCGAATATCGGTCTGGCGGAAAAGCCGCTCAGCCTGCCCGACGACGCGACGGTGCGCGACCAGCTCGTCGAGAAACTGGCCGACGCAGCCGCACAGACAATGCTGGTCCAGGCGGTCAAGGCCCGTACCGACGCCATCAAGGCCGAGGCGGATAAGCTGACCCAGGCAGGCAAAACCGCAGAGGCGCTCGAGAAAAAAGTGGACATGCTGCTGCTGGCGGAGATGTTCGACGCCGCAGCCGTCCAGACGGCGCTTAAGCAGCTTCAAGGCAGTCGGAAATAAGCTGCATGTAATAAGATGCCTGTGCGGCGGCAAAGGAAGGCCGCCGGACAATTTTGGAATAATAAACGCGTCAGAAAAACCGCAACCCGCGGGATTTTGATGAGTTGATATTACAGTTATTTCGTGCAGCCTCCGGCAAGGCAACGTAAAAAGGAACCTCGTACAATCGAAAGCAGGCCTCGGATTGCCTGCTTTTGAACTTTTTCAGAGAAGGAATGAGGAATGTCTGGCGTTGGTGTCGGCATGATCGGTTGCGGCGGAATGGGGGTTGTTGTTGCGAAATTACTTCTGCAGCAGGATTCCCGAATCGAGCTTCGCGGCCTGTTCGATCCGCAGCAGAAAGCTATAGAGAATTGCCAATCCGTCCTCGGCCTCAAGGCTCGCGTCTACGCCGACTACCACGATATGCTGGCCGCCGGCGACATCGACTGGGTTCTGATAGCTTCGTGGAATTGTTTTCATCACGAGCAGGTTCTCGCCGCACTCGACGCCGGCAAGCATATTTTCTGCCAGAAGCCGCTGGCTACCACGCCCGAGCACTGTGCGGAAATGTATCACCGGTGGAAGCGGACGGACCGGATGTTCAACATAGGCTTTACGCTGAGGTACTCGCCCCACTACCGGAAAATCCACGAGCTTGTCAGCGGCGGCGCGATCGGCGGGATTGTCAGCTTCGAATTCAACGAAACGCTGGACTTCAACCACGGCGGCTACATCATGGGCGACTGGCGGCGGCTCACGAAATACGCCGGAACGCATCTGCTTGAAAAATGCTGCCACGACCTTGACCTCGCCAACTGGCTGACGGGCAGCCGGGCAAGGCAGGTCGCGTCGTTCGGCGGACTGAATTTCTTCACGCCGGAAAACGCCTTCCATGCCGACCGGCTCGGCAAAAACAGCAAAGGCCAGAAGGCCTATGAAACGTGGACCAGCCAGTTCAATCTCGGCCCGGCGATGAATCCGTTCACTTCGGACAAGGACATCTACGACAACCAGGTTGCGATCATAGAGTATGAAAACGGCGTGCGGGCGACGTTCCACACCAACTGCAACAGCGGAATACCGGAGCGGCGGATGTATATCCTCGGCACGGAAGGCGCAATCCGGGCCGACGTGATACCGGGCACGATAGAGCTGAAGCGAATCGGTTTTGACACCCGCATCGAAAATGTCGAAACCGGCAGCAGCGGGGGGCATGGCGGCGGCGACGAAATTCTCGCCGGGGAACTGGCCGACAGCATGTTCAACGGCGCCCCGCCGGCTACGGGCATGGAAGACGGGCTTAAGTCGGCCATGACAGCCTTCGCCATCGACGAAGCCGCGGAAACCCGCAGGGTCGTATCACTGGAGAAGTACTGGTCGCTTCTGAACCAGCCGGCATAGTCTCGAAAAAATGTCGAAAAATATCTACAGCAGTTTGGCGGCCTTGGCGTTGTCCTGCGTATCGAGCACGAGTGTGACCTTGTCGCCGCTGCCGGCTGTCGCGTAGGCCATCTTTATGCCGATGTTCGACTGCGACAGGATTGTCGCGGCCGCGTTCAGCGTACCCGCCTTGTTCGGTATTGACGTGCAGACCACCTCGCCGAATTCGCATTTTTCGACGACCGGCTTGACGGCCTGGCATGCTTTTTCGGCATCGTCGGAAACCAGCAGCAGGTGTCCCTTGCCTTCATGCACCCATGCGACCATGGCGTTTATGTTCACGCCCGCGGCTTTTATTTTCCCCGTAACCTCGGCCAGCTTGCCGACTGCGTCCGGAACGACGACCTTTATCTGCCTGCAAATCTTAGCCATGATGTGTTCTCCTTAACCCGGAAAGCGTGTATTGCCCGATAAATAAATATACGCATCGGTCCGGGCGAAGTCCGCCTGGAAATTGAATATTTCATCGCAGCGCGTTATATGGTGTTTTTCGCCCATCAAGGGCGTTACAGGAATTTGCGGTATGGATAAATTCATCATAAGCGGCGGAACCAGGCTTTCAGGCAGCGTTGAAATCAGCGGCTCGAAGAACGCCGCACTTCCGATAATGGCGGCGGCGCTTCTCGCCGACGGACCCACAAAAATTCACCGCGTGCCGGACCTTGCCGACATCCGCGCGATGGCCGACCTCATGGGCGACCTCGGCGCGTCGGTCATACGCAACGGCAGCAGCATGGACATTTGCGTAAACGACCTTGCCCCCATTCACGCGCAGTATGACCGCGTGCGAAAGATGCGCGCCAGCGTCTGCGTGCTCGGCCCGCTGCTGGCGCGTCGAGGCAAGGCGCGTGTCGCCATGCCAGGCGGCTGCGCAATCGGCTCGCGGCCTATCGACCTGCACCTGCGAGGCCTGCGTGCATTGGGCGCGAAAATAGAACTCGACAGCGGCGACATCGTCGCGACGGCTGACAGGCTCAAGGGCGAAAGCATTTTTCTCGGCGGCGCGTTCGGCTCGACGGTGCTCGGCACGGCCAACGTGATGATGGCCGCCTCGCTGGCGAAGGGCACGACGATAATCGAGTCCGCCGCCTGCGAGCCGGAAGTGGAGGACCTGGCCGACTGCCTCAACGCGATGGGCGCGAAAATCACCGGCGGCGGCACGCCGAGAATAACGGTTGAGGGTGTGGAATCGCTGCACGGCTGCGAGCACACGGTCATCCCGGACCGCATCGAGGCGGGCACGTTCATGATGGCCGGCGCTCTGACATGCGGCGAAGTGACGCTTCCGACCGCACGAATGGACCACATGATGGCCATGGTCGACAAGCTGCGCGAAATCGGCGTGACCGTGGAGCGGTCCAACGGCGGCGTGGCTGTCAGGTGCACCGGCCGCGTCAAACCAACGGACGTAACGACCCAGCCTTACCCAGGATTCCCCACCGACATGCAGGCCCAGCTGATGACGCTGCTCTGCCTGGCCGACGGAAACAGCATAATGACGGAGAAAATCTTCCCCGACCGCTTCATGCACGTCGCTGAGCTGCTTCGAATGGGCGCGAACATCCGCAAGGAAGGCGCGACGGCTATCGTCGCCGGCGTGGACAAGCTCATCGGCGCGCCGGTGATGGCCAGCGACCTGCGGGCGTCGGCCGCCCTGGTGATGGCCGGGCTGGTGGCGAAGGGCGAGACAACCGTGAACCGCGTCTATCACATCGACCGCGGCTACGAATTCATCGAGGCGAAACTCAACTCGCTCGGAGCGAATATCCAGCGGGTGAAAGAATAAAACGTTTTCATATAAATCAACCAGCCGCGAGTCCCCGAGGAACTTGCGGCTGGCGCGTTTTTATTTCCGGTGAAGCTTACTTTCGCCTGCCCATAATCCTCAGCATGAGTATCAGCAGGTTGATGAAGTCGAGGTACAGCGCCAGCGCGCCCATGATGGCGGCTTTTTGGCCGTCGGCAGAGGCGGCATTTATACCCGCGCCGATTCGTTTGATCTTCTGCATGTCATAGGCGGTCAGGCCGATAAACACGATTATGCCGATTATCGTCAGCAGCCAGTACATCGTTTCATTGAAGAAGAACAGGTTGATGACGGAACCGATAATCAGGCCGATAAGCCCCATCAGCATGAAGCTGCCGACGCCGGTCAGGTCTCGCCCGGTGAAGTAGCCGTAGCCGGCCATCACGCCGAACATGGCGGCTGTCACGAAAAACGTCAAATAAATTGAAGACGCCGTGTAGACCAGCAGCAATACGGATAATGTCAGTCCGTTCAATCCGGAATACACGATGAACATTATCGTCGCTGACGCCGCCGACAGACTGCGTATGCTTGCCGAAAGAATCCACACCAGTGCAAGTTCGCCGATAAGCAGGCCGATAAACAGAACCTGGTTGCCGAAAATCGCGTTCACCATCGCCGGCGTGCTTGCCGTAATAACAGCCACGATCGCCGTTATCAGAAGCCCCAGGCCCATCCAGCCGAATACCTTGCTGACAAAAGTATTCACCTCCGCTGCAGCCTGCTGCTCTACGGCATATTGATTGTCCATGTAATCAGCCATTTCAGCTCCCCTTCAATAAGATTTTAAAGGTATGTTTCTGTTGTCACCAGCCGCTGCCGATGCCGTTTTTCGGCATGGTCGCCTTCCACGTACTCGGGTCGCGGAAGTATTCCTTCAGCTGCATCGCAGCCACCACGCCGTCTCCGCATGCGGTGGCGAGCTGCATCGCGGCGTGCTGGCGGCAGTCGCCGGCTACGAACACGCCCGGCATGGAGGTTTTCAGCGTGGTGCAGTCGCATGCGACATAGCCGGCCTCGCTCAGCTCGACGATGCCCTCGAGCCATTTCGTGTTGGGAATCATGCCGACGAACATGAAAACGCCGTCCACTTTCAGCTTTTCGACCGCGTTGGTCTCGACGTTCTTGATCCTGACGTGGTCGATTTCGCTCTTGTCTGCATTCGGAACTATTTCTTCAAGCACGTAAGGCAGCTTGATGTCGATGTTCCTGTGTTTGGCCGTTTCGTAGAGTTCCTCGACGAGCACTTTCTGCGCCCTGAACTCGCGGCGGCGATGCACCACTGTGGTCTTGCCGGCGAATCGTGTGGCCAGGTAGATGGTGTCTTCGACGGCGGTGTTCCCGCCGCCGACGGTAAGCACGTGCTTGTCGCGATAAAACGCGCCGTCACAGGTCGCGCAGTAGCTTACCTTGCCGGCCTGGCGCATCTCGGTTTCGCCGGGGCAGCCGAGCTGGCGATAATCGCTGCCCGGGGCGAGGATTACCGCGCGGGTCGTGTAGATTTTCTCGCCTTTGTTCACTTCGACGGTCAGCAGGCCGTCTTCGCCCCGCGTAATCGACGTGACCGCCTTGTTGACGGCGATTTCCGCACCGAAATTCTTCACCTGGTTTATCTGGTGCTGCACCAGGTCCGGGCCGCCTATCTTCTCCCAGCCGGGATAGTTCTCTATCTGCTCGGTAAGCATAATCTGCCCGCCGGGCAGGCCGTTCTTCTCGAGCAGCAGCGTCTTGTACCTGTCCCGCGCTGCGTACAGCCCGGCCGCCAGACCTGCAGGCCCGGCGCCGATGATAATCACGTCAAACACATCGTTATTGACCATCCGGGTTCCTTCCATGACTTAAGCCCGTTATTCTCCCAGTTTTTTCACAATCGTCTCGGCGTTGGGGAACTGCCTCAGGACGGCTGCCTTGCTTGCAGGCTCCAGAATCAGGCCGTCGGGGCTTTCGATTCTCAGCAGTTTGCCTTTTTCGTCAACCCATACATCCGAGGCGTCCGCATCTTCCGCCGGTCTGTCGATGATGTGAATGGCGTTCACCTTGCGGCTGTCCACCGTAATGCTGTCCGGGCCGACCACGGTGAACGACCTCATGTCGAAGCTGTTGGACTGCGAGGCATAAGTCGCAAAACCGTAAGCAGCCTTCTTGTCGAGGTCCACCAGCCTGGGCAGCATGAACGCCATCGCCTTCGGCAGGTAGATATTGTCCAGCACCGATTTCTGCTGCGTGGATATTCTGCCGGCGTTCGACACGTCGCAGACAATAAGGTCTTTCTGCTTCATGCCGTCCTCGCCGATCTGAACAGCCGTCTGGCCGGAGCCGATCTGGAGGCTCTGCGTCCATCGCTCCAGGCTCCGGTCGGCGTTGGTGAACATGACGCTCCGCATCAGGCGAGGCTGATCCTTGGGAAGCTGCGTCATTATCCACTGCCTGACCTCGTAGCCGTGCTCGCCCTTGGTGCGGGTGATCGCTTCCCTGACGAGCATGAAGCCGACATCCTTCTTGTCCAGTTTCATCAGGAACCATCTCGCCTCGGTGTCGACGGCTTTTTCAAGCTCCTTGTCCGTGATGCCGGCGAGCAGTTCCTGCCCTTTTTCGAGCATTTCCTTGCGATGTTTTTTCAGCTCATTCGGGTCGGTGATTTCAACCGTGGCGAGGACCGCATCGCATATCTTGTCGAGCTGATCGGCGTTGTTCTTCGGGCCGGTGATTTTGATGATAAGAAACCTGCCGGCGCTTGCGAGTATCCAGACCTGCCTCTGCCACATCTGCACGCCGGCGGCCACTCCACGGATATGGATGGCCGCTTTGTTCGCCACGGGGGAAAGCTCGGTCGTGACGTTCCGGAAGTCCTCACCCTGCTCCAGCTGACGCTTCAGCGTTTCGGCGTACTTTTTCATGTCGATGTTCTTCTGGTCGTTGGTGGCCTGAAGCACGCTGAGCGTCCACGCGATAGCTCCGGACTCCTCGTCTCGCTTCGACCAGCTGACAAGCCTCGCCGCGACGCGGTCGCGCCGACGTTCCGTCCCGGCCGGCGGACGCAGCGAAAAACCGCGGAGCGTATCGACATATCGCTTGTCGAGCTCTATTTTCTCTTCCACGGGTTTGTCCTGGCCGGTCGCGATAATGCAAATCGCCGCAACGCACGCCAGCACGGACGCACCCAGCAGGCATCTGATTTTACCAGGCATAGTTTTGCTCCCAGACTGCAGTGATTATAGTCGGCTGATCGCCATGAATCCAATCGGCCGACATGTCGTATCATCTCTTATTACAGACACACAAATATATCGTCAGAGAGGCGGTGATTTCCCGCCTGAAAAACCGCCCCGCCCGGCTGCCCCTCAGGGGCCGCCCCGGCCTTGACGCCGCCTGACCGGCGCGTCCTGTTCAAGCGTGGCCTTGCGGCGCAGAATGTGATGATAATGCTGGGCGAAGCGGTGCGACTCGTCACGGACCGCCTGCAGCAGCCTCAGGGCCGGGTCGTTCCGCCTCAGGCGTATGGGCGCTTCCCGCCCGTGGACGAAAATTTCCTCCTCTTTCTTCGCCAGCGAAATAAGCATCGGGGGACGGAACTCCATATCGTCGAACGCGCTGCAGGCCGCGGAAAGCTGGCCTTTGCCGCCGTCGATGAGAATAATGTCCGGGAAAAGCCCCTCGTTCATGCCGGCATGCCTGTACCGCCGCCAGACCACCTCGCGAATCGACGCAAAATCGTCGTTGCCCTCGACCGTCTTTATCTTGTATCGCCGGTAGCCGCTCTTGAAGCATTTGCCGTCGATGAAGCACACGAGCGACCCGCAGCTTTCCTTGCCGGCGAGATGCGCGATGTCGATGCCCTCGATGGTTCGCGGCGGAGCTTCAAGCCCCAGCAACTCGGCCAGCCGGGCGAGCCCCTCGGTCGGGTCGATGTAGAACACCTCCGGTTGAACGTCCTCGCCGACGAGTCCCCGCCGCTGCAGGCCTTCAAGCGCCCGCAGTTCGTCGCGCAGGGCGGCTGCTCGCTCGTAATCCCGCTTCTCGGCCGCCTCGTGCATACGGGTTTCCAGCTCCCGGCGAAGTTGGGACGCCTTTGATTCCATGAACTGCCGCAGGTGTGATATCTGGACCGCGTAGTCGTCCTTCGACACCTTGCCGGCGCACGGCGCGGTGCACTGCTTTATGTTGTAGAGAATGCATGGGCGGAAGTCCCTGCTTATTTCGTCGGCGTCGATATCCAGCTTGCACGTGCGGAACTTGAAGACCCGCTGCATCAGCGGAATGGCCGCCCGCAGTTCGCCGGCTATAACGAACGGCCCGTAAAGCTTGACGCCGCTGGCCTGCGGGGCGCGGGTTATCGAAACCCGCGGGAAATCCTCGCCGGTGGTTATCTGGAGGTACGGGAAACTCTTGTCGTCCTTCAGCCTCTCGTTGAAGCGAGGCTGAATGTCCTTTATCAGCCGGTTCTCGCGGAGAAGCGCGTCAACTTCGCTTTCGCACTCCAGCACGTCGATGTCGCATGCGAGCGTGTTTATCATGCGGCTGATTTCAGGCCCGCGCGACGCGGTCAGGTCAGCGCCGGGCTGAAAGTAGCTGGCGACGCGGCTGCGAAGATTCTTCGCCTTGCCGACATACAGCACCACGCCCGCAGCATCCTTGAAGATGTACACGCCCGGGCCGGTCGGCAGCTCGCCCGCCTGCCGCCGCAGATGCTCCATGATTTCCGCTCGCTTGGCCATGCCAGATTATTATAACCAAAGCCTCACAGGCTGAACCCACTATTAACCGGCCCTGATATCTGCTACCATGCCGCAGGCAGGAACAAGGGGACGGATATGCGTAAACATAGAAATTTTGCGGCGTTATTTGTTGCGGCTTTTCTGCTTCCGGCTGTCTCATGCATTCCGCCGCAGTCGTTCCAACAGGTCAAGCAGTCCCGCACAGGCCAGGCCATCGGAGACAAAGTGGCGGTCGTATACTCGACACACTACCAGATAAACATGGGCGGGGCGGAAAGGCTCCATCCGTTCGATATCCGCAAATACGCCAAGATATACCTGCAGCTCAAGAACGACGGGCTGATTCGGCCGGAAGACGTCTTCGTGCCGGAGGCGGCCACCGAGGAGCAGATTCTGCTGGTTCATTCGCGCGAGTTTCTCAGGAGCCTGAAAGATTCCAAAAAAGTGGCGGAGTACCTTGAGGCTCCGGTGGTCGGTGCAGCGCCGGCCGGCCTGGTGGATGCAGGCATACTGAACGCCTTCCGCTACGCAACCGGCGGAACGATACTCGCCGGGCGCGAGGCGCTTAAGTACGGCATCGGAATAAATCTGGCGGGCGGCTATCACCACGCCAAGCCGAACGCCGGCGAAGGATTCAACATTTATGCCGATATCGCCATCGCCATCCGCGTTCTCCAGCGCGAGGGGCTTATAAAGCGGGCCGCGATAATCGACCTCGACGTTCACCAGGGCAACGGCGACGCGGTGATTTTCGCCGGCGACACGAACGTATACACGTTTTCGATGCACGAGAACGACATTTACCCCATCCCGAAGGAGCACAGCGACTGGGATATAGAACTCCCGCGCGGAACAACCGATGAGGCGTATCTGCGGCACCTCATGGGTGCGCTGCCGAGAATTTTCGACGACGCCCGGCCTGACATCGTCTTCATTCAGGGCGGCTGTGATACGCTGGCGGGCGACCCGCTGGCCGGCATGGAAATGACGCCTCAGGGCATCGCGGAGCGGGATTCGATGGTCGTCGACGAATGCGTACAGCGGAATATTCCCGTGGTCATGACGCTGGGCGGCGGATACAGCGAAGGCGCCTGGGAAGCGCAGTACGCCAGCATCCGCAGGATAATCATAAAACACGGGCTGAACGGCCGACCGATTGCAAACCCCCGTACGGGCAAGCTGCCGACAAAGGCGACGGCAAAAGAGAGGCTTTACGTGAAGTGATGCCGACTCAGGAGATCGCAAATTTAACGCCGACGGCCAGTTGCCCCATATCCAGCAGGTTGTGGCGGTCCACACGGACCACGGTTGCATCAAGGGGCTTGCCGCCAAGTCCTACAAGTTCGGGTCTGGATATGCTTCCCACGCTCATGCGGACGGGCTGGCCGGGATGGACCGGAACGGTGGCGGGAACGTACATAAGCAGCCCTCCCGCCGAGACATCCACGCATCTGCCGGGGAAATCCCGATGTGACGGCGCGTGGAAAAAGCTTACGCTTGCGGGCAGCGGATAACGCTGGTGCTTCCTGCGATCTGCTGTCGGGGCCTGTCCCATTAAACGCTCCTGAACGCTGCAACTCTCCCCTAAAGTGTATCAGAAAACGGGCAAAAAGGCTATCAGCGATTTTTAACAATGTTCGCAGTACAGATTCAGACGAAATCGCCGATAAGGAAAGAGATATGAGCACAAAACTTGAAAGAATAGGCGTATTGACCGGCGGCGGCGACTGCCCCGGCCTGAATGCCGTTATCAGGGCTGTCACGAAAGCGGCCCTCGACAACGGACATCGTGAAATCATCGGCATCGAGGACGGCTATCTCGGCCTGATTGAAAACCGCATGAAGACCCTGACGAACAGCAGCGTCAGCGGAATTCTGACCCAAGGCGGGACGATTCTCGGCTCGTGCAACAAGGCCAATCCGGCGAAATATCTGGTTCGCGAAGGCGACAAATGGGTCGCCAAAGACGTTCGCGACCAGGTCGTGGCGAACTACAAGGCCGCAGGGCTGGACGCGCTGGTGGTAATCGGCGGCGACGGCACCATGAGCGGAGCGGCCGAGCTTGTCGAACGCGGGCTTAAAATCGTCGGCGTGCCGAAAACCATCGACAACGACCTCTGGGGCACGGATATAACGTTCGGCCACGATACGGCCGTCGCAACAGCGACCGACGCGCTGGACAAGGTGCACACGACCGCGTCCAGCCATCACCGCGTCATGGTGGTCGAGCTTATGGGGCGCTACGCGGGCTGGCTGACGCTGCGGGCGGGCATAGCGGGCGGAGCGGACGTTATACTCATACCGGAAATCCCGTTCGATATCGATAAAGTCATCGACAAGTGCATGCACCGCAGCTGGCACGGCAAGCGGTTCACGATTATCGCAGCTGGCGAGGGCGCAAAACCCGTCGGCGGCAAACTGTTCGTAGACCACATTGTCGAAAATTCGCCGGACCCGATCCGCCTCGGCGGCATCGCCAAGTATCTGGCCGATGAAATTGAAAAGCGATCCGGCCTGGAAAGCCGCTCCATAGTGCTTGGGCACGTGCAGCGAGGCGGCTCGCCGACATCGCACGACCGCATACTTGCGACAAAATTCGGATACCACGCTTTTGAACTTATGATGGCCGACAGATTTAATCGGGTTGTAGTGTACCGTGACGGTAAGATAGACTCTGTGTCGTTGACCGAGATAGCCGGCAAGGTCCGGACGGTTCCGCTCGACCATATACTTATAAGGGCGGCAAGGGCTATCGGCACCAGTTTTGGCGATTGAAACACTAACCCGAAAGTTTGTTATGTTCCGACTGAAGTCACAAAACCGCAATGCGGGGGGGTTTTTGGTATTCGTATTCATCCTCGCAGCAACACAGTACACACAGGTTGTCCGCGCACAAACCGCATCGCAGCAAATCCAAACTCTTGCAGCCGACTTCGAGAAAGATTCCAACGCCACCGTCGGCGTGTCGATCGTGGACCTGCGCAACGGAGAGAAAATCTCGTCGCTGCGGGCGGATGAGCTTTTCGCACCGGCCAGCAACCAGAAACTGGTCACCGGCGCACTGGCGCTCGTGAAACTCGGCGGCGACTACAAATTCAGCACGAAACTCTACCTGCTGGACGGAGAGAATCTCTGGGTTCAGGGCGACTGGGACCCGACGCTCGGCGACCCGCGGCTGGCGCAGGAGGCCGGACAGACCATCTACGCGGAACTCGACCGCTGGGGCAAGCTGCTTGCAAAAAGCGTCGGCGATACGCTTGACGGCGACATATTCGTCGGTCAGTCCGCATCCGGCGGACGGCACCCGGACTGGCCGAAAAACCAGCACCACCAGTGGTACGCCGCGCCGGTCGCCCCGCTGAACTTCAACAACAACTGCTTCAGCGTGACGTTCGACGTGCAGAACAGCCGGGTTATTCCGCAGATTGCGCCGGCCAGCCGATTCATAAAAATCGTGGACCGGACCCGCCTGGGCGACAGGCACGTCTGGTCGCTGACAAGCAGCGCCGACGACTCGGTGGTCACGATTCGCGGCACGGTGAAAACGGAAACCAGATATCCGCTCGACGTCGCCTGCAACAGCCCCGCCAGCCTGTTCGGCTACGCGCTTGCGGAACGCATAAACCAGGCCGGCGTCAGGTTCGACGGCAGGATTGCCTGCACGCAGCCTGACGGGCTTAAACAGAAACTCGACACGGCGAAACTCATCGCCGAAACGACCACGCCGCTGAGCGTCGCGATGAACCGCTCCAACAAGCGCAGTCTGAACATGGCCGCCGAGTGCATTTTCCTGCGATGCTGCGACTGGAACGACAGAAGCGGCACAGCCTCGAAAATACTCACCGAAACTTTCGGGCTGAAAGCCGCCGATTTTGTGATTCGGGACGGCTGCGGTCTGTCAGGCAAAAACCGCATCACACCGGCGGCGCTGACGAAAATTCTCTCCGTCGTCGCTGAACGCAAAGATGCGAAGGTTTTTCTGGACAGCCTCCCCATTTCCGGCGTCGACGGGTCGCTTTCCGGCAGGCTGAATGAAAAAGACTGCATCCGCCGCGTCCTCGGAAAAACCGGCTATATCAACGGAGTTTCGTGTCTGAGCGGCTACGTCCTCGACGACAAATCGGCGCCTGTTTTCGCCTTTTCGATAATGGTCAACAACCTGCCCGGCAAAAAAATCAGGCAGGCGAAACAGCTTCAGGACGACATCTGCCGCATCCTTATCAATTCGCTCCGCTGAAACGCAAGGCTTGCTCTTGCAACAATCGTGTTTTGATGGCACTATGTTCCCACTCTGGAATTCAGATTGCAGGACGGGAGCTTATGCCGGACAAAATCGCGCCATTCAGTTTTTCAGCCAGAAAAAACCGCACCCATCGGCAGCCTATCGCCTACCTGATGGCCCAGGCGGTCGACAACCCGGATGTAATTTCGCTGGCCGCCGGACTGGTCGACTATGACACGCTGCCGGCTGAAGAATGCCGCAGGCTGCTCGATGAACTTCTCGCCGACAGGCCGACCGCCGAGCAGATGCTCCAGTACGGCACGACCGAAGGCCTGGTGGGCCTTCGCGAGCGGCTGCTCGAGCACATGGCCGAGCTGGACGGCATAAGGCCGGATGAAATGCCGGCGACGTTTGAAAACGTCGTGATAACCACCGGCAGCCAGCAGATGCTGTTCCTGCTCAGCGACATACTGATCGACCCGGGCGACGTGGTAATCACGGCCTGGCCTAGCTACTTCGTCTATACCGGCACGCTCGAATCGATGGGCGTTGAAGTCCGGGCCGTCGATATGGACGATGACGGCATAATCCCGGAATCGCTGGAAGAGGTTCTCGGCAACCTCAAACAGACCGGCAAGCTCGACCGCGTGAAAATCGTATACGTCCAGAGCTATCACCAGAACCCCACCGGACTGACGCTCGCCGCCGACCGCCGGCCGAAAATCCTCGACATAGTACGCCGATTCTCCAGGAAGCACCGCATACTTATTATCGAAGACGCCGCGTATCGCGAGCTTACTTACGAAGGCACGCCGCCGCCCTCCATAAAGAGCTACGACCGCGACAACCGGTTCGTCGCGCTCACACAGACGTTCAGCAAACCCTTCGCACCCGGCGTAAAAACCGGCTACACGCTGCTGCCGGACGACCTCGTCGAGCCGGTGCTGCTCCAGAAGGGCAACCACGACTTCGGCTCGGTCAACTTCTGCCAGCACATGCTGCTTTCGGCGATGCAGGAAGGCCTCTACCGCAGGCATCTTGATGACCTTCGCCGCCGCTACGCCGCCAAGCGCGACGCGATGCTCGAAGCCCTCGAAAAGCATCTCGGCAACGGGAATTTCGGCGACGTGAAATGGACCCGCCCGACCGGCGGACTGTACGTCTACCTGACTTTCCCCGAGTCGATAGACACCGGCCGCGACGGAAAACTTTTCGCCCGCTCGCTGGAAGAAGGCGTGCTTTACGTGCCGGGCGAATTCTGCTTCGGACCGGACCCGACCCGCAAGGCGCCGCACAACACCATGCGACTGTGCTACGGCAAGGAAAGCATCGAAAACGTCGTCGCGGGCATAGAGCGTCTGGCGACGGCCGTCAAGGCCGTATCGGCAAAGCAGTGCGTTTAGCATCTGCTACCACGCCGCAAGTTCGCCGACGATTTCCTCGACAAGGTCCTTTATGGTGATTATGCCGACATCCCGCCCCGCCGCGTCCGAGACAACCGCCATCACGGCATGCTCGCGCTGCATCCAGTAGAGGGCGTCGGTCACCTGCATGTTGTCGGACAGCCTCAGCGGCCTGGACATGACATCCCCTGCTCTCGCTACTTCGCCGCCGGCAGCCGGCACAAGGACATCGTAAACATCCAGTATGCCCGTGACTTTTCCCGTATCGTCGAGCAGCGGGACCCGCGAGTAATTGTTGCCGCGAACCAGCTCCACGATTTCCGCCCCCGTCGCGGTTGCCGGCGCAGCCAGCGCATGCCGCATCGGAACCATAACCTTGCCCACGGTAACGGTTGAAATGTTGATGATGCGGTCGGCCATCACGGACTGGCTGTGAGTCATCACGCCGCTTGCGCTGCTCTCGGCGAGGCACCAGCTCAGCCCGCGGTGCACGACGGGACGGCGGCTGCCCGCGCCCGTAACGGTCATGAGTGCAGCCGAGATGCCGCGAACCATCAGCGACAGGCCGGTTATCCTGAAAACCAGGTCCGACAGCCTGATGAACCACGCAAAACGATAGACCAGCGTCTCGGCGAGCCGCTGAAAAACGCTCTTCGGCACGGCGTCGCCGAGAACGAAAAGCATCGGCGTGGCGACAGCCAGCGTGTACCATTCGGCGCTTGGGCCGAAACCGGCCAGCACGAACATCGAAGTTATGCTGAACGTCGCGACATATCGCGACAGGTTCGTGCCGATAAGCAGGACAGCCAGCAGGTTGTTTGGATTGGACAGCAGCTTCTGCACGGTTCTGGCCGAGCGCGAGCCGTGCTCCGCGCGCAGGTCCATACGAATCTTGTTCAGCACGTACACGCCTGTTTCCATACCGCAATAAAGCGAATCAAGGGGAACACTGACAAGAGTCAGCAGTATCCACAGCGGCCAGGCCCATACGGGGGCTGACGCTCCGGCATGTATCGTAAGGGCATCCATCATGACTCCGCCTCCAGCAGCTGGAGGCGTATCTTGCCGATCCGCCGCCGACGCATCGACTCGACAGTGAACCGGAGGTTGCGGTATGTCACCGTATCGCCGGCGCGGGGAATCCTGCCGAGCAGTGACGTGACGAACCCGCCGATCGTGCTGATCCTGCGGCCGGTCAGGTCCGTCTTGAAGGCGTCGGACCATTCATGAATCGCCAGGTCGCCGTCGATGATATATTCCCTGTCGCCGACGGTTACGACTTCCGGCCCGCGGTCAACGTCGTGCGGATCGGGAATGTCGCCGACGATTTCTTCGAGTATGTCCTTGAGCGTTACAAGCCCGGCCGTCCCGCCGTACTCATCGACGACTATCGCCATCTGCGACCGTGTCACTCGAAGCTGCAGAAGCGCACGCTCGACGACGCCGGCTTCGGGCACGAACGGCACCTTGACCACGAGCTGCCGCAGCGGCGTCTGCGGCTTCAGCAGCAGCTGCTTGGCATGGATAACGCCGAGAATGTTGTCCACTCCGCCGTCGAAAACCGGGATTCTTCGCAGTCGCGTCTCTCGGAAAAGCTCGACGAGGCCGCCGGCCGGCGCATTAACATCGTAGGCGATAAGATCGACTCGAGGCACCATGATGTCGCGCACGCGAAGGTCGCTCAGTTCTATGATTTCCTGCAGCAGCGAACTGGCGTTGTGGTCTATGACGCCGCGTTTGGCCGACAGGTCCAGAATTTCGTTGAGTTCGTCGGCTGTGATTACCGAACTGCCGCCGCCCTGCGGTGCGACTATGCGGGTCAGCGGCCAGACCAGCAGCGAATCCAGCAGCACCAGCGGCAGCCTTAGCACGCGGCCGATAACCGCGACCGGGGCGGCCGCTATCTTCGCCCACGGCTCAGCCGCCACGAAGGCGAGCATCTTGGGCGCAACCTCGCCTATAAGAATGAGCGCCAGCAGCGGAACAAGCGACACCAGCGTCGCGCCCAGCGGACTGACAAGCCCGTCGCGCTCCATGCTGATTATCATGACGGCCGATATGCCTGTGAACGCGGTATTGACCAGCATGTTCCCGAGCAGCAGCGTGTTGAGTATGCGATGCGGGCGGGCCGTCAGTGCCCCCACCAGGCCGGCCAGCGACCGCTTCTGTCGAAGCCTGTAAAGCTGGCTGCGGGTCAGGCTGAACAGGGCGGTTTCCGTGCCGCTGAAAAACGCCGACGCCGCAAGCAGCGCCGCAAGCAGCACGAACTGCCAGGAATATTCCGCTATGAATTGCCCCCACGTCACAGGCCGGCTCCTTCAGCTGCCGGCGAAACGCCGTTTCCCGGTCCCGGAGGGCGGTCGGATTGTTCGGATTCTTCGTCCATCTGCCGTTGAAAGATTATAGCACGGACCTTTCCTACAGCCAATTGGCCGGGGCAAACATGATGTTGTCGTGCCCGGGGATAATCACGTCCGCCACTTCGAGCATGTCTTCAAGGGATCGCATCGCGGCGTCCACATCGGCGCAGCCTTCCCAGACCTGCCCTCTGGCTACATGCTCAGCCGTCAGGGCGGCGTCGCCGGCAACCAGGACAGTCGACGTCGCCGGGGTAAGCAGCAGCCCGGCCGACCCGACAGAAGGCCCGGCAAGCGGGTAAAGCTGAACCTGCATGCTGAACTGCTCCGGCGCGCCGCTGAACCGCTCGAGCAGCTTGAGGTCGGCCTTTATGTTAACCAGGTCGTCGGCGTTCAGCCGCTCCGCCGAGTCTTCCAGCCCGGCGAGATATTCGCGATATGCCTCCAGCTCTTGCGGGCCGGTCCACCATTTCGCCTTCGGCAGGGCCTCGATGCTGCGGCGGTGCACCGGCCGAAGCGTTGTGCAGAAAACGTCCGTCACATCGTCCAGCGTCATGCCGGTCCGTTCGTTGAATCTCGCCGCCAGCACGGCAGCCGGCAGCGACGGGTCGACGAGAATCAGCTTATCGCCGTCGCGTATGAGCGTTGTCGTGGCGTGGGCCGTGCGGATCGGTGCGCCCTCGCCCCACAGCTTGTTATGAGACAGTGCGCCGATGCTTATTATCTTGTACTCGACGGTCATATGTGTCCTCTGAAAGCTGTTTCAAAACATTGTGTACGTCAGGGGCGCCACGGCCCCTCAGGGGCCGTGTTCATTCGACGCAGTACACGGGTTGCAAGCAACCCGTGGCACCCAAGAAGTAGTTTTGAAACAGCTTCTAGCGGCTGAAGTCTGTCTCAGCCAGTATTCGCTCCACAGTTTGCGCGACCGGCTCGTCGTCGGCAAGCTCGAACCATCTTACGTCGCGCCAGCGGCGGTGCCATGTGCGCTGCTTTTTCGCGAGCCGGCGGGTGTTTATTTTTATCCGCTCCAGCGCATCTTCCAGCGAACAGCGGCCCTGAACGTAGTCTATCATCTCGGCGTATCCGACGGCCTGGGCCGCCTGCATGGCAACAGGCTTCGGCTCGGCAAGCAGCGCGGCGACCTCGTCGGCCAGGCCCATCTCTACCATTCGCTTCGCGCGGACGTTGATGCGGCGGTTAAGGTCTTCCTTCCGGCGGTGCAGGCCGATGAACACGCAGTCGTACCGTCTCGGGCCGGCGTCCCACTGTTTCTGCAGCCGGCTTATCGGCATGCCGGTAAGCTGGAACACCTCCAGCGCCCGGATTATCCGCCGCTGGTCGTTGGCGTGGATTCTCTGGCCCGCCTCCGGGTCCAGCCGGCTAAGCTCGGCATGCAGAGCGGCCAGGCCCTCGGCCTCGGCTCGGGCGGCGAGATGCCGGCGGATTTCCGGCTCGGCCGACGGCCCTTCAAACAGCCCTTCCGACAGCGCCTTGATGTACAGGCTCGTGCCGCCGACCGCCAGCGGTACTGCCCCGGCGGCAAGGACGGCCTGAACGGCCCGGTCGGCATGTTCGACATACTGTGCGACTGAAAACGCCTCGCTTGGCTCGGCGATGTCGATGCAGTGATGCGGAATTTCCCGTCGGACCTCCGGCGACGGCTTGGCCGTCCCGATGTCCATGCGGCGGTATATCTTCATCGAATCGACGGAGATGATGTGACCGCCCAGCCGCCGGGCGAGCTCCTTGCCGACCGCCGCCTTCCCGCAGGCCGTGCAGCCAAGAATGAAATACAACTTATCCATGCGGCGATTGTCGCGGGCTGAGGGGTAAGGTGTCAAGCTCGCCGGCTGGTTCGGCTCATTGATTCGTTTCGGTTTCGCCCGCCGGTTCCGGCTTGACGTCGTCGCCGAAATGTCTCAGGCCGCCAAGCCCCATCTTCGCCGCGAGGCGATAGAGCGAAACGTAGAGGCACGGCACGAAGACCAGCGTCAGCAGCGTGGCGAAGCCCAGGCCGAATATCACCGCGACGGCCATGCTCTGCCACCACTGACTGGACTCGCTGCGGGTCGCCAGCTCCATCGTGTGGAAGTCGAAACTTATTCCCAAAGCCATCGGCACAAGTCCGAGAAGCGTGGTGACGGCCGTCAGCATGACCGGGCGAAGCCTGGTCACGCCGGCCTCGATGGCGGCTGCGGTCATCTCCATTCCATCACGCTGGAGCTTGCGGGTGTAATCCAGCAGAACGATGGCGTTGTTCACCACGACCCCGGCGAGGCTTATCACGCCGATGCCGGTCATGATGATGCCGAAAGGCAGATTCACAACCAGCAGTCCGACAAACACGCCGACCATGGACATGATGACCGTAGTCATGATAATCAGCGGAATCGTCAGCGTGTTGAACTGCATGACGAGGATAATGACAATCAGGAAAATCGCCGCCACAAACGCCTTGGCGAGGAAGGCACTGGCCTCATCCTGTTCTTCCTTTTCGCCGGCGTATTCTATTTTGCAACCCTGGGGCAGCGGGAAGTCGGCCAGCCTGGCCTGCACATCCCTGAGCACATCCGACGTGAGCCGGCCTTCGGTGTCGGCCGTCAGCGTGATTACCCGGTCGCGATCTATGTGATATATCGTGCCGAAGCCCGGAGCATACACAAACTCGCCCAGCGAGCTGAGCGGCACGGAGTCGCCGGTCAGGGTCGGCACCCTCAGCCGCAGCAGGTCGTCGATGTTCTCTCGCTGGCTGAGCGGCAGGCGGACAGTGATGTCGTCGTCTTCGTCGTATTCGCGGAACTTGCCGACCTCCGAACCGAACACAGCCGTCCGGAGAAAATCGCCGATGAGTTTTGTCTTCACGTTCAGAGTCGCCGCCTTGGTGCGGTCGGGAATGAACTTGAGTTCCGGCTTGGCGGCCTCAAAATCGCTTCTCAGGTTAACCAGGCCTGCGATATTCTTTATGCGGGCCTTGGCCTGCTCGCCGAGCTTTTCCAGCTCTTTGAAGTCCTCTCCGATTATTCGGATGGTTATCGGCGCGCCGGTCGGCGGGCCTTCTTTCTGCTTCTCGACCTTTATTTCCGCGCCTGGGATGCCTTTCACCGACTCGCGCATCTCTTCAATGATCGCAGCCGACGGTATCTCCCGAACCTCGTAATCCGGGAAGGTGATTGTCAGGTTGCCCTCATGCGGGCCTCCAACCGTCGGCCCGAAAGAATCGCCGCCGGACGAGCCGATGGTGGTCACGACGTTTTCGATCCCGTATTTGTACTTATCGACCCGCTCTTCCAGGATTCTCGCCAGCCGGTCCGTCTCGTATATGTTCGTGCCCTGCGGGGCGCGGATGTTGATAACCGCACGCTGCGGGTCGATATCCGGGAAGAACTCTACGCCCCGGCCAAGACGCACATAAACAATCGATATGGCGACAAGCAGAAGTATGGACAGCGACAGCGTGACGAACCTGTGATGTATCGCAAGGTCCAGCAGCCGCCTGTAGGCGGCGATGAACCTGTGGTCTCCGGAATGTTTTTCCTTCTTAAGCCCACCGGAAAAAATCGAGCAGATCGTCGGGCTTATCACGATGGCGACGAACAGCGAACAGCTGAGCACTATCATCACCGTAAGCGGCAGGTAGCTCATGAAATCGCCCACCACGCCGGGCCAGAACAGCAGCGGCGCAAACGCCGCAAGCGTAGTCAAAGTCGACGTGATGACCGGCCAGGCGACCTCGGCTGTGGCTTCCATCGCCGCCTTCAGGCGGGTTTTGCCCATCTGAACGTGGCGATATATGTTCTCGACAATCACAATCGCATTGTCCACCAGCATGCCGAGCGCGAGGATGAGGCTGAACAGGACGACCATGTTCAGCGTGATGCCAAGCGCTTTAAGAATCGCGAAACTCATCAGCATGCTCAGCGGTATGGCAAGCGCCACGATTATGCTGCTCCGCCATCCCATAAACAGCACCAGCACGGCGACGACGAGTATCAGCCCCGTGAAGATATTGTTCTCCAGGTCCTTCACCATCATGTTGATTTCGTTCGACTGGTCGAACGTCGCCTGGCATGTCACGCCTTTGGGCAGAATTTTTTTCGCTTCATCAAGAATCCGCTTCACCGACTCGGCGATGTAGACGATGTTCTCGCCGACACGTTTTTTTATCGATATCGTGATGCTGGGCTTGCCGTTGAGGCGGGAAAAACTGCTTCGGTCCTTCAGTGTGTCGCGAACCACGGCAACGTCCGAGAGGTAAATCGGTTTTCCGTCGCGGCTGGCGATGAGGATTTTGTCAACTTCGTAAGGCTCGTCGAACTCCGCGGGCACGCGGATGTTGAATTTCATGCCCTCGGTTTCCAGGCTTCCGGCCGAAATGTTGACGTGCTCCGACGGAATTACCGAAAGTATCTCCTCGGCGCTCAGCCCGTAGGCGGCGACCTTGTCGGGGTCCATCTCGACGCGAATTTCGCGCTCCACCGCGCCGAGAACATTGACCTCTAGCACGCCCGGCAGGGCCTCAATGGCGTCCTGGATATCCTCGGCTATATTCTTGAGACGGACAGGCGAAATGTCGCCGGAAAGACTCAGCATGATAATGGGAAACTCGGCGATGCTTATTTCGCTGATGACCGGCTCTTCGGCTTCTTCGGGAATATCCCGCTTGGCGAGATCCACCTTGTCTTTCACTCGCTGCAGCGCATCGTCGACATTCACGTCCGGAAGAAATTCCACGTTTATCAGCGACAGGCCCTCGGCGCTGGTCGAAGTCACTTCCTTGAGGCCCTTGAGGCCGGAAAGCTGCTTTTCTATTTCGTTGGTCACCTCGCTTTCGACGTCCTCGGGCGAAACGCCTTCCAGCGTGGTCATTATGAGAATATTCGGCACCTTGACATCAGGAGCGCTTTCGCGAGGCAGCACTATGTAACTGTATACGCCGGCGATTATGATGAACGCGATACCTACAAATACAGTCGTGCGGTTCTTGATTGCCGCGTTTGAAATAAGCATATAACCAACCTCTGCTACGGATTCGAACCGGCTGCATCGCCGGGGGCGTCTTCCGGCTGGGTCTGGGCGTTTTTTTCGCCGCTGCCCTTGTCGGAAGCTTTCGGTTTTTCGTCTACCTCCTGGCCGTCGGCGACATACTGCTGCCCGCTGACAATCAGGTGGTCGCCGTCCGACAGGCCGTTTACGAAAACGTCTTTACCTTTCATGCCGTCGAACTGAACGTATTTCCGATACGCCTTGCCTCCGTCGACCACGTAGACGATGTACCGCCCGGACGCGTCTTCGTCGCCGCTTGGAATCACCGCGCCGAGCGGAATAAGGATGACGTTTTTGCGCATTCTCCTCCGGAGCGTCACATCAACCGTCTGCCGGCTGCGAAGAAGCCCTTCGCGGTTGTTCACCGTTATCTCGATGCGGGTTTTGCGTGTCGCCTTGTCGGCGAGAGCGTCAATGAACGTGATTTTCCCGGTCATTTCAACTTTCTCGCCCTTGACCGTCGCGACGATCTTCGCCTCCAGACCCGGCGAGAAAAATTGTATGTCCTTTTCAGGCACATACACGATTACCTTGACCGTATCCATGTCGACGATTTCAAACGCCTCCATGCCCGGCTGGAGATATTCGCCGACGTCCACGGGAATTCTGTTTATTCGTCCAGCCACCGGCGCGACGATGGTCGCCCGCTTCAACTGGGCTGCCGCCAGGTCAAATCGGGCTATGGCGGCGGCCTTGTTGTTCATGACCTCATCCACTTCTTTGGGGGTCGCCACGCCTTTTTCCTGGGCGATTTTGACCCGCGATTCTTCGTTCTCGTAAAATGCCTTGTTGGCGGCTGCCTGGTCGTATTCAGCCTTGAGCAGATCGGTGTTAAGAAAAACAACGGGTTCGCCGCGGGCCACCATGTCGCCTTCCCTGATGGTTTCGCCCTTTGCGTTTTCGATTCGGTCAACGCGGCCGGCAACCTCTGCCGAAATATTGACGACAAGATTCGGCTCGACTTCTCCGTCGATCGTAAGGTCGTCAGGCTCCTCGGCCAGCGCCTTGATTACGATTGTGCTGACCGGCGTAGGCTCAGGCTTTGTCGGCGGCTTGCTGTCGTCCCGCTGCGGCAGAACCGCGGCAAGCAGGATAACCAGCAGCAATGCGCCCAGCACGATAGTGAGCGGTATGAATTTTTTCGGTATTGCAGGAATACGCATGACAAATATCCTCGATATCACTCGGCCGATTCGGTCGCATTGAGTCCGGCCGTAATCGCCCGCTTGACTGCCGCGAGCAGTTTTTCATCAATATTAAGAGCGGGGTCCAGAATCGCGTGAACCGTTATTCCGTCCGCAATGGACATAATCAGCGTGGCGGCCATCTCCGGGTCGAACTGTCCTTTGAACTCGCCGGCTTCGACGCCTTCAACGATTATTGGCATAAGCACCTGCCGCCATGTGTTGTAAATACGATTGACGGTCGCGGCGACCTGGCCATCCTGTTCGTCTCTGGCTGCCGTAGCCCAGAATTCCAGAAAAAGCCCGCCTAACCGTCTGTGGTAAGGCATCCCGGCAAACCATTGGTCCAGAATGCCGAATAACTTCTGCGAAGCCGATAACCGATCATGCAGAAGTTTCTCGCTCTCTTGGCGCTGGGCATCCATGGCCCTGACAAAAACGCCGATAAACAAGTCCCGCTTGCTGCGGAAATAGTTATAAACGCTGCCCTTTGCTATGCCCGCCTCGGCGGCGACGGCATCTATGGTGGTCTGCGTATAGCCGCCCACCTCGAAAACCCTCTCCGCAGCAGAAAGAATTTTCTCTCGCATTTTTACGGTATGATCATCGTTCGTCATCACGATACCCGGCATGTATTTAAGTTAATCTTATTGCCAAATAAGAAGTTACATTGGTGACTGACTGGTCAGTCACCAATGAATTATAGATTCTGTGCAGTAGGAAAGCAACGGTAATTACTAAGACTGACCGATTTGGCCGGTTGATTGGCAGATTAACTTGGTTAACTTGTTAACCCGTTAACTTCTTAATCGGCAAGAAATTACAGAAATAAGTCCTGTGGCGATAAAACAAAGTACTATGAAAAATCCGGAAATATAACCCCGCCTGCTGGCGGGCAGGTTCGGTCCAAAACCCATGCAGTCCTTTTCCAGTCAACCAGTCAACCAGTCAACCAGTTAACAAGTTAACCTTTTCCTTACCGCTTGAAATTCAGCCGGGGTGGTCATCAGGCCGCATTTGCCGAGAGTATGATCTTGTCTGGATGCGCATCGATCCACTCGATGGCAGCGGCTGCGATGTTCGGGTCAAACTGCGTGCCGGCGCATCGGCGGAGTTCGTCGATGACTTTCTTTAACGAATAAGGCTGTTTGTATGTGCGACGCATCAACATCGCATCGATTGAGTCGGCGACGTTCAGAATCCTGGCTCCAAGGGGTATACTGTCCCCCGCCAGGCCGTCCGGGTACCCCGTGCCGTCCCAGCATTCGTGGTGATGCCTGACAAGGTGGGCCTCCTCGGAGAAAACCGATATGTTCTGCAGAATCTCGGCGCCAAGAACCGGATGTGTGCGAACCTGCATGTATTCCTCTTTGGTCAGCGGACCGGATTTGGTCAGGATACGGTCCGGCACGCCTATCTTGCCGACGTCATGAACAAGTGATGCTATGCGTATCGTCTCCATGAAGTCGTGCGGAACGGCCATGTGCTCAGCCAGACTCACGGCATAGTGCGTAACCTGTTCGCTGTGCCGTCGCGTATAGGGGTCCTTGGCTTCTACCGCGCGGACCAGCGCCCGGACGCTTTCAAGCGATACTTTCCGCAGATAAGGTTCGGACTGCATTGCATGGGCTGCTCTGGTCACCAGATGCTTATTGTCGGGCTTCTCGCTGACCGCCCTGCCGATAGTCTCGGAAAGCTGGTTTATGTCGAACGGCTTCTGAAAATAATCGTATGCACCAAGTGAAAGCGCCTCGGCCAGGTAGAACGTGTTGGACGCTCCCGTGATGAGAATAACCTTGCACCCGGGCGCAACGTTTTTGGTATATGACAATAAGTCCAGACCCGTGGCTTCGGGCATGAGAATGTCAGTAATCATGACATCAAAATTACTGCTCGAGAGGAGTTGCTTGGCCTGCTCCGTTCTGCTGGCGGATTGACACGAAAAACCGTTAACGGACAAGCTGTCCCGAATGAGTCTGCAGACTTGCGGGTCGTCGTCGACTACAAGAACGTTGGCCTGGGGCTTATCGGTCATCTGGTTCTTTCTACATAATGCTATACTTACACACGTAGCTAATCCCAGAACCCCTGACCTCCGTACGTAATCTGTATCGGAGAATGAATAGGCGGTCTTTAATACGAGATTATAAACATAAAACTTTATTTTTTAAGTTGTTATGTAATTCTCCGGTCCGGCAGGCATGTATAGACGATGCCCTATCATCTTGCCGAATAAGATGTTGTGGCTGCGCAGGAAAAATGGCAAAAATCAGAAAACTTCTACGGGTGTTTCGCCGTCAAGGAAACCTTCCAGTTTGCGTGCCCGCACCGGGTGTTGAAGCTTGCGGATAGCCTTGGCCTCGACCTGGCGAACGCGTTCGCGGGTGACTTTGAATATGCGGCCGACTTCTTCCAGCGTATAGGTGTATCCGTCGCCGATGCCGTAGCGCAGCTTGATGATTTCCCTTTCGCGATAGGTAAGCGTCTTAAGCACCTCTTCGATGCGGTCCTTCAGCATCTCTGTGCCTGCGCTCTCGATGGGGTTGTCGGCTGTCTCGTCCTCGATGAAGTCGCCGAAGTAGCTGTCTTCGCTTTCGCCGACGGGGCGGTCGAGGCTTATCGGATGCCGCGATATTTTCAGAACGCGGCGGGCCTCGGAAACGCTCATGCCGGCTTCCCGGGCGATTTCCTCGATGGTCGGCTCACGGCCGAGGTCCTGCACCAGCCGCTTGGAAATGTTGCGCAGCCGGCTCATTGTTTCGATCATATGCACCGGAATGCGTATGGTGCGTGCGTGGTCGGCGATGGCCCGCGTGATGGCCTGGCGAATCCACCACGTCGCGTATGTCGAAAATTTGTAGCCGCGGCGGTATTCATACTTGTCCACCGCTCGCATCAGGCCGGTGTTGCCCTCCTGGATGATGTCCAGGAACGAAAGGCCGCGGTTGCGGTATTTCTTGGCGATGGAAACCACCAGCCGCAGGTTGCCGGCCGACAGCTCGCGCTTCGCCTGTTCGTAATCGTTGAACACCTTCTGGATGGCCTTTACCCGCTTGCGAAGCATCTCGGGCTCTTCCAGAACCAGATTGATCAGGCCGTCGAGTTCCTCGACCATGACGGCAAGGTCTTCCTTGGGCGTTTTGTTGACCTCGGCGGCGGCTATCGCGCGCTGAAGCTGTCCCATCTTGTCGGAAATATGCTGAAGCTTTCTCATAAGCGGCTGAATTCGAGACGTCCGCAGCGAAAGCTCTTCGACAAGCCTGGCGGCCCGGCGGCGGCGATGCCAGAGGCGACGAGTTTCCTCCCGCACGACCTCTTTGGATTCGCGCGGCGATCTGATTTTGGACCATGACTTGCTGTTGGCCTCGATAATCTTGGCGATCGTGGCCAGGTTGGCCGGCATACGGTCGGTGATCGTTTCCTTGGAAAGGTTCTCAGCCGTGGAAATTTTCATCGTCCTGTCGAACGGCAGATCGCCTGAATGGACCTGCGAAAGGATTTCGACGGCCTGGATTGTGCAATAATCGCTCTCGAGCACGCGCCTGCGGAAGTGCATGCGCGTCATTTCGATTTTCTTGGCGAGCGATATTTCCTGCGCGCGTGTCAGCAGCGGAATTTCGCCCATCTGCGTGAGGTACATGCGCACCGGATCGTCGATTCGTTTGCTGACTTCTTCCAGGGCGTTGACGGCCGGCTCGTGTTTTTTCCGCTCGTCCTTTTCCTCGTCTTCCTCGGAGACATCGGCGAACGGCTCGCGATGGCCGGCCGCTTCAGCCTCGTCCAGCAGTTCTATGCCAAGCTCGTCGAGCGTCATCAGCAGCGCATCAAGTTTATCCGGGGAGACGGCCTCGTCGGGAAGGTTCTCGTTCATCTCCTCGTAAGTCAGATACCCGCGCTCTTTGCCCCTGGCTATTAGTTTCTTTACACTGGCATCCAAGGAATCAACCATGCCTGAACTCCTGGTGGTATGGTGTTAAGTTGACCTAAACACGCAAAGTCCCGCATTTTATGCGAGGGTCTTTATTTCCGTCAACGCCAATTCCTGCTGACTTAAACAACAGGATATCCTCAGGATATCTTCGGGTGCCGCCTCATATCCGGATTTTTCAGCGTTTCGCTCAAATTCCGGAGGACATCGTCGCTGTATCCTGAAGACTTTATCGACTGTAAGTTCCTGCGATTTCTGCGATAAACAATATTTTCCACCGCGCCGGCAAGCGTCCGCTCATAGTTTTCCCGCCGCTGGCCGGTCGTCACCATCTCGGCTATCAGCGAGCCGGAATCGGCCAGTTCCGCCGAGGCCATCAGGCTGTCGAGGGTAAATCTGCCGTCCTGTCCCAGTCTCCATATGCTCTCGGCCAGCACCCGCATCTGCGGGTCGTCAAAGTCGGCAGGGTCAACCTGTTCGGCGGCTGCGTCAAACAAATCAGGCCGGTTCAGAAGCACTTCGAGCAGGTGCCTCTCCGCCGGAACGCCGCCGTTCGTCTGGCCCGCCGGTACCACTGCCGGCCTCTGCGCAGCACGAGCAACCTGCCTGGCCAGACGCCTCATCTGCTGCTGAAGCTCCATCGGCGGAACGTTAAGCATGTGCCCGATGTGCTGGGCAAGCTGCCCGCGGCGAATGTCGTCTATCGCGTCGAACGAACTGGATGCGACGACCAGCCGCAGAAAATCCTCGACGAGCTGACGCCGGTCGGCCAAGTTGCCGCCGGCTTCTTCAAAAGCGTCGCGCCGACGCTGCCATATGTATTGTAGCGCATCGGGAGCTTCGTCAACCAGGCGTTTTAACGCCTCGCCGCCTTCGGCCAGGCAATAATCGCACGGGTCTTTGCCTGTGGGTATGGTGGCCACACGCACGTGAAGCCGCTGGGCGAGGAAAATCTCCATCGCCCGCTCGGCGGCGGCGACGCCCGCGGCGTCGGCGTCAAATACCAGCACGGCCTCGTTGGCATACCTCGAAAGCAGGCGGACGTGACGGTCGGTAAGGGCCGTCCCGAGCGTCGCCACCACGTTGCCGACGCCGGCCTGAATAGGTATCAGCGCGTCGAGATATCCTTCGACGACGATCGCCCGGCCGGTCGAAACGATGCCCTCGCGAGACCAGTTCAGCGCGTAAAGCTGGGCCGATTTGTCGAACAGCGTGGACTCCGGGCTGTTGAGATACTTCGCCGGGTCCTTGTCGTCCATCGCCCTGCCGCCGAACGCGATAACCAGCCCAGCCGGGTCGAGTATCGGAAATATCAGGCGGTTGCGGAAGCGGTCGTAGCAGCCCGATGCGTTCTCGCGCCTGCTTACAAGCCCTGCCGCCACAAGCTGCGATTCGCTGAAGCCTTTGCTTCTGGCGGCGGTGAAAAGCGAGTCCCATGAATCGGGCGCGAAACCTATACCGAATTTTTTTATCGATTCGTCGGTCAGGCCGCGTTTGCGGGCGTAATTCATCGCTGCAGCCCCGACGTCGGAATTAAGTCGGTCGCGATAGAACCGGGCGGCGAATGTGGTGACCCTGACGAGGTCGTTTTTGCTCAGCCCCGGCGAGACAGGCTCCTGATACGAGCTTTCTTTCGGCAGCGGAATATTCGCCCGGTTAGCCAGCAATTCGACCGTCTCGGGGAAACTGAGCTTTTCGTACAGCATCATGAACTGGAAAACCCCGCCGCCAGCGCCGCATGCGAAGCATTTGAAAATCTGCTTGGCCGGCGAGACGTACATCGAGGGCTTATGGTCTTCGTGGAACGGGCAGAGGCCGACAAATTCCTTGCCGCGCTTCTTCAGCGCGACGTACTGGCTTATCAGGTCTACGATGTCAATGGACTGCGCGACCTGCTGAATGAATTGTTCGGAAAACCTCGCCATGATGCCAATCCGATTTTATCCGGGTTTTTTCGGCCTGCTACGCCGCGCCTTCGATGTTGCGCTTGAGGTCGATGGCCTGATTGACCAGCCTGTCGGCTTCCTTGTTTTCCTCGCGTCTCACGTGACGGTAATCGCAGCGGTCGAAGCGGCCGGCAAGGGCCAGGGCTTTCTCGTAAAGCGGCTTGAGGCCCTCGTTCTTTACGCGGTAGCGCCCCGTCATCTGCCTGACCAGCAACTCCGAATCGCTCACCACATCGACCTGGACGGCGCCCAGTCGGGCGGCCATTTCCAGGCCGTGAAGCAATCCGCTGTATTCGGCGACATTATTGGTCGCCTGGCCTATAAAAATCCCGCCCTCATAAATGACCCGCCCGTCTTTCCGGTCCGAGATAACCACACCTGCGCCGGCTGGCCCGGGATTGCCCCGCGCGCCGCCGTCGATGCAAATTCTAACGTGCAATGCGTCCTTGCCCATTTTCCCGCCTGGCTGGAAAAGCTGATTATCTGGCCGCTTTCTCTGTCTGCTCAAAATAGAGGATCCGTCCGCAATTCGGACATGTGATGACTTCGTCGCGGACCCGGAGGATATTCGCGTTTTCCGCACTGAGGCTCATGAAGCACCCGCCGCAGTGATACTCGTAAGGCGGCTTTTTGCCTTCGACGCCGATAAAAGCCATGGCCTCGCCGTCATACCGCTCAGCCAGCCGCTCAAACACGAACAGAGCGGGAGGAGGCACGTCCTTGACGGCCTCGGCGCGTTTCGCGGTCAGCTCGGCCATCATGCCGTCGAGACGCCGGATTTCCTCGCTGCTGGTTTTCTGGATTTCCTGAAGGCGCAGTTCCTCAGCCTTTATTTCCCCCTGGATTTTTTCCATCTCCGCCTTTACGGCATCGACGTCCTGAAGAAGCTTCAGTTCCGCCTCTTCGTCGCGGGCGTTATCGGCCTTGTCGGTGTTTATCTGGGTGAGAATCGCTGCGTATTCTTTGTTGGTCTTGGCCGTGTTGAGGGCGGCGCGGAGTTTTGCTATTTCGGCGTCCTTGGTTTTCAATTCCAGCTCCAGCTGGTCGGCCTCTTTCTTACGTGCCGTAAGTTTATCTTCCTGCGCGCGAAGGCTGCTGCGAAGCTGGTCTATCCGCCGCTGCTGTACAGCAACGGCATTCTTTCTGGCTCTGAGTCGTCCTCTGACCTGTGCTAAATCGCGCTCAATCGATTGCAGACCGAGCAGAGCTTCAAGCGTTTGTCCCATTCAACGGCCCTCTTCACTTGTTAATTTAGTTGAATTTTTAATTATGCCAAAGCCGCCCGCCCAGTTCAACATGTTTTCCGGCTGACTCATCCCCAGTTTTAGTTCAGGCAAAAAAATAGCCGACTTCTTTAGTG
>CAZVYJ010000021.1:0-49950 GCA_964631565.1 uncultured Planctomycetaceae bacterium | reverse complement strand
GTTCCGGGATACGTTAGACATTGGGGCATTCGTCATTCATTAGACATTAGGCATTTGTCATTAGACATTTAGGTGAAGTTAGGCATGCCTATATTTTAAGCCCCAAAGGGCATGGGGTAGCGAACAGGGAGCAGGGAGCAGGCAATGGGCAGGCCCGAAGGGCCGGAGTGAGTGACCTGTTTTCCCGGCACAGGAAAACAGGTCGCTTACGTCCGCTCAGATATTCTTCAATTGTTTTGACTTTGCCGTCACGGCATATGTATAATAAGTGTAATAGTCGGCGGCCAGCGGGAAAAAATGTTTCCCGTCTCTACCGGCAAATCAACACTGGGACTGTGGTTCTTCCACAGCAGACACTCAGGTTTGTCGCCTCCGCGGATATTCCCCCCTCCACTGTCGCGGCTCCGTTGCTTGAGAACAAGCTCGCGAACAAACACGCCCCACCATAAGGAGCCAACATCATGGCGACAGGCAAAGTAAAGTGGTTTAACAATTCCAAGGGTTTTGGATTCATCAAGGCGGACGACGGTACCGACGTGTTCGTCCATCACAGCAGCATTCTGCCTGAAGGCGCCGGAATCTCCGATGGCGACTCCGTGACTTTCGATATTGTGCAGGACACCAAAGGCCCCAAGGCCGTCAACGTGCAAAAGGCATAACCTCGACCGCGGCAGGACTGCATGCGATCAGATGAACCCCGCAGCAGTCCGACCATCGCAATAACCCTGAACAAAAGAGTAAACAGATGCGTTTATACCTTATAAATCCTTTCAACCCGCTGGTGAGTCTGGCGAACGTCAGAGAGAGCCGGTGGAATCGTTACAGAGTCTGGAAACCGCTCGGCCTGCTCGTTCTGGCGGGCCTTACGCCGCCGGAATGGGATGTAACCATCATCGACGAGAATGTCGCCCTGCGCGACTATGCAGCCATGCCTCGCCCGGACCTTGTCGGCATCACCGCTTTCACATCCCAGGCCAGCCGCGCTTATGAAGTGGCGGCCAAATTCCGCGCCATGGGCGTCAAAGTGGTCATGGGCGGCATTCACGCCACCATGTGCCGCGACGAAGCCGCCCGTCATGTCGATACCGTTGTGACGGGAGAAGGCGAAGGCATATGGGCCACTGTGCTCAGCGACGCCGCAGCGGGCCGGCTGCAGAGCTTGTACAAAGGATACCACGTTGACATGGCCGACGTTCCGCAGGCGAGGCATGACCTGCTGAGCGAAGGTTACGCATTCGGCGCCATTCAGACGACACGGGGCTGCCCGCTGAACTGCAGTTTCTGCAGCGTATCGGCATTCAACGGCAACCGCTATAGGCACCGCCCGATCGACCATGTAATCAGGGAGATGCGGTCCATCCGTGAAAAATGGGTGCTTGTCGTTGATGACAATCTCATCGGCACAAACGGTTCGCACATCGAGCGGGCCAAGGAACTGTTCCGCGCAATGATCGCAGCGGACCTGGGCAAGCAATGGATATGCCAGGTCACCATCAACATGGCCGACGATGAAGAACTGCTTGACCTTGCCACGGAGGCGGGCTGCCGGGGCGTATTCATCGGTTTCGAGTCACCCAATGCCAAAGGTCTGGCCGAGGTGGGCAAGAAATTCAACCTGTTGAAAGGGCGAAATTTCCGCAAGTCCGTCCGCCGGATTCAGCGGCATAACATTCTGGTGGTCGGTTCGTTCATCATGGGCCTGGATTGCGACGAGCCCGGAATTGGGCGCAGGATCGCACGCGCCGCCAGAAGTTACGGCGTTGACATACTCAACGCACTGTTCCTGACCCCTCTTCCCGGGACGCGGCTGTGGGAGCAGATGAAGAGCCAGAACCGGATCGCGGCCGATAATTTCCCGCACGACTGGCGGTATTACACGCTTGGATTCCCAACCGCCCGCTACACAAATTTCTCATGGGAGTCCATTCTGGAGGAGATGAACTCCTGCGACCGCCGGTTCTACTCGATATGGAGCATTCTCCGCCGCGTGGTCGGCAATTTTCTGCGGAGGCGGCGTCCGATTCTGTCGCTTGTGAGCAATCTGTCTTATCGAAACAACGCCCGTCTGGCCCGCAAAACTTATGACCAACTGGACCTGCCGCGGGGCAACTGGTGATTTCCCGCTCTGCCGCCAACACGCACAGTCGAACCTGAATGGCGGCAGTAATAATTCAGTCGAGACAAGGAGAGAACACGATGAAAAAACTCGGAACAGTCAACTTCAAAGGCAATTCCGGCAATCATTACAAGTTTGAAGCCTATCCGTTGCAGACAGTCCTCGACGAGGGCATCAGCGGCGTATATGTCGTAACCGACCGGAAGCGATGCAGGTCCAAACCGGGCTTCAGGCATACAAGACTGGCGACGGGCCACAGCGACGACCTCCGCATGTCGCTTGCCAACGGCAAGAAGACATTCCTGGAGCAGGGCGCCAACTGCTTCTGCCTGTATGCACAGAACAATGTGGAAATCAGGCGGAACATCGAACAGGACCTCATACGCAAGCCCGGTCCTTCCGAGAACGTCTGAATGCCAGCAGCATCTTGCGCGTGAGACAATAGTAAACGGCGGCCGGTCAGCAGGTTCACCTTTCACCCTGTCGAGTGGCTTGCCGCGAGTAAGTTCCGATGGCTCAGAAGAGCCATCGGAACGCATCGAGTGGAGCTGACGGGGGTCGAACCCGTGACCTTCTGCATGCCATGCAGACGCGCTCCCAACTGCGCCACAGCCCCAGCAGCAGATAAGCCTTTTTACCAGCAGACGCCCCGCCGGTCAAGCCCAAGGACGCAAAACGTTCGCCGACCCCGATTTTAACGGCAAAAACTCAAGGCCGCACCTGGCTGTCGGGTTGTATAAAATACATCGCCGGCGTCTTATTTTCGACTTTTTCTACCTTTTTGACCTTTTCGACTAAACCTCCGCCGCCCAGTTTATCAATTAGAGACAGAAAACGATGAATCATGACCGCAGCCAATGCAACGAGCTGATGAATCTTGCATCAGACGGCGACAGCGAAGCGTTCGGGCAATTGGCTGGAGGCGTTCAGGACGATATTTACCGCTTCGCGCTGGCCCAGGGGCTGCACGGGGCCGACGCGGCCGAGTGCGTGCAGGAAACGCTGCTGAGGGCGTTCCAGTCGCTTAAAAAGTGGAAACAAGGCTCCGATGCGATGTCGTGGCTGTACGGCATTGCGATTAATGTTGCTCGTGAATACAGAAGGCGTCGGCGTCACTACGACTGTTTTCTGGATTCGGACATACTGGCGGCCGTCGCCGACGGCAGCAGGCCGTCGCCCGATGCAGATATGCTTGCCCGGCTCAACCTCGCAATTGGAAAACTTCCCGCTCGCCAGCGGGAAGCCGTCGCCTGCCGTTTCCTGCGGCGGATGAGCGTCGCCGAGACAGCCGCCGTCATGGGCTGCGCCGAGGGCACGGTAAAGGCCACCATCAACGCGGCTGTGCTGAACCTGAAGGAAACACTGAGGCGTCTGAAATGAACGATCCCAACGATACCGACATAATGCCGGCATTTGCGAAGCTTGCCGACGCCATAGACGAACGGCGATATCCCGGCGCCGCCTGGGCCGGGCCGCAGCGGTCACGTCATGTCGTGCTGAAGCTGACTGCCGGCCTGTCGGCGGCAGCCGCGAGCATATTGATAGCCGTTGGTATCACCATTTATTTCGGCCGGCAGCAGGTCCCCACCGGCGAGGAAACTACCGTAGCCGATAACGCCGCAGTTCAGCGGAATGACATTAATACACCTTCAACCGCAGTCGCGACAGCCGAGCAGAATTCCACAGAAAATGACGTCATACAGAATCCATGGAGCATTTCGACGACAGCCGACGTGGCGACGCCCAGCGTACAGGCCGGCATCCCGAGCATCTCGATGCCGTCACTATCAGAAATACAGTGGGCAATTCCAACGTCCCTGACCACAGAACAAACTGAAAGGAACACCGATGACAAGAAAGACGATGATTTTGACAGCTCTTTGCCTGGCGGCAGTAGTATTTGCCGGAGTGTCTTACGTAACTGCCCAGATGTGGGCTGACAGGGGCATCGCCCCCCAGTGCGGCCCGCGCGGAAATTGCCCGATGATGATGCACGGCCAGCAAGGCCCGCAGGGGCCTTTCGCAAGACAGGACGGGCCGGGAATGCACCGGGCTCAGGACATGCGGATGCCGATGCAGAATAATATGCCGCCCGGACCCGGCAACGACGGCCCGAACGGTATAAAGCGTCCTCCTTCCGAACCGTTCACACAGCAGGGTATCGAGCATTCCAGGATGATGCTCGGCCTGGTGCACGAAATGGAGAGAGCATGCTCCAGTCCGCAGAGCGCGGGGATGATAGCGATCGGCTCGCTGAAGGATGACGTCCAGCGGAAACCCGAAGAGTTGGCCGCCGAGTTCGAGGAACTGCTGAAAACAACCAAGTCGCTCGGTCTGCGGAATGCGATTCGGCTGACGCTCAAGGATATCTACAGGATGCAGAACAACAACGACAAGGTTCTTGAACACATGCGTGCGATGCTGGCCGAAAACGACAAGGCGATTTCAGAAAATCCCAGGACTGCCAATTAACACACCACACCCGCGCCCAACGGGTTTCCGTGAAGTCCCGCCGGAAAACTTCTCCGGTGGGGCTTTTTTCTGAATGCGCTGCCACTCCGTAACAGATAAATTGGCGGGTGCCGCTGCTTGCTTGCAAGCAGTGTTCGCTCAACGACAACACGGGATGCAAGCATCCCGTGGCGCCCTATATAATAAGTACTACCACGGATTCGATTCGACGATAATGAGTTCAGCCGGCATATCCGCCAGCTGCTCGGCGATGTCATCTGCTTCGTTCGTGCCGTCGCACAAAACGAACATTGCGCTGCCGCTGCCGCTCATGTGAACGGGAAGCTGCAGTTCAGCCTCCATGCGACGCCTCATTTCAGCAAGGGCCGGACATAGCCGCTCTGCCGCCCCTGTAAGCTGATTTTCCAGCAGGCCGCTCCACGCAGCCGCCCTGCCGCGAATCGCCCCGGCGTCGAGCTGCCGGCCCATTTCGATCGGCGCCTTGTCGAATTCGCGGTAAACGGCGGAAGTGGCGCACGCAAAGTCGGGAAGGACAAGCACGGCCGCAAAGCCCGGCACGCCGGCCGGCGATATGATTTCACCCCTGCCCGTCATTCTCGACGCCGGCGGACCGAAAAACAGCGGCACGTCGCTGCCGAGCTGGGCCCCTATCGCAGCCAGTGCGTCATTCGACATGCCGAGCCGGAAAAGTTCGTTCAGCCCCCAAAGCACCGCAGCGGCGTCGGACGACCCGCCGCCAAGGCCCTTGCCGGGCGGGATTCTCTTACGGACAGCTATATCCACGCCGCCGCAGCGGTCAAGCAGCCTGCGGGCGGCCAGCAGCGCCAGGTTTTTGTCGTCCGGGCCGCAGTCGTACCCGTCACAGCGAACGCTTATATGCCCGTCGCTGCGGAGATGAAGTTCGATTTCGTCGTACAGCGACACCTTTGCAACTATCGAGTCCAGTGGATGATAGCCGTCTTTTCTTAGCGGGCCGACCAGCAGGTTAAGGTTGAGTTTGGCCGGTGCAAGAATGCACAACGCCCCGCCAGCCACCGGCCGGACGCGAGGCATGGGAGACGACGTAACTGGCTTGTTTTCTTCTTTTTTCGACATATTCCGGCAGATATCCGCCACGGACCACCCGGCCCATCCCGGATTATTGCCGAAACGACTGCATATTTACAAGCAGCCGCATATGATTGATGTCTTGTTGAGACGGCGGATGCAGCGCGGAGACTGCGATTCTCCTTGCCGGAAAAGACCTGTTCAGAGAGCTTACGGAACCCTGTCAGTGGCTACATGGCGAAACCAGGCGTGTCCGAGACTTCACGAGCTATCTGCATAGTCTCGAACAACGGCAATCCTGCCCTGGCTCGCTCAGAGTAACGCTGAATATTGAGTTGCTTGGCCTCTTCCCATTCTGCGTCGTACTCATTGTCGTCTACAGACATCAGACGACCCGGGCGAAATGCTCGCATACTACCGGCCTCCGTTGGGTGCTTGCGCACCCCTCCTCGAAGTCCATCGACATGCACGCAACAAAAACGTTTTTAAAAAACTTGGCCGAGCCTCCTTGAACGGCCGCTCCAGGAAATGATGACGTTATTTTCACACAAACCGGCAAAATCATGCAAGGAGTTTTTAACAAAAAATTTCCTTGCGCAGGGCTGCTACTTCCCGTCTTTTTTATAAGGCCGCGGCTTTGGTATGGCGACGTTCATATCGCAGGCTGCCGCGATATCGAGAAATTCCTGCTTTTCCAGGTCTTCGAGACTCTTGCCGCGTTCTCCGAGCTTTTCGTTGAACTTGACGCACTTCTCCTGCATGGACTCGTGGGTGTCTTTGCTGCCCCCGAGCAGAAGGTAATTTTCCGCACGTGTCACTCGGACCAGTTCGTTTTCCTTATCCTTGTCAAGTCCCAGGCCCAGCAGCCAGGCTTTTGCGCGTTCACTGACCACAGAATGCACTCCTTGATAATACGGCCCCATTTTAGCATCCCGGGCGGGCCTTCTACAAGTGCGCCTTCAGTCGCCGCCGGACCTGCGATACGCTTGAACACAGGGGTGCTATCGTCTATGCTGGTAGGCTTGTTGCTGCACACGGAAGTGCAGCCGGCACCAGCAAGGCAGGAAAATTCATGGCTACGAACAACGTTACCGTTATCGGACTTCAGTGGGGAGATGAAGGCAAGGGCAAGATAGTCGACGCCCTCTCCCGGGTAAGCAAATACGTAGCTCGCTTCTGCGGAGGCGCGAACGCCGGGCACTCCGTGAAGGTAGGCGACGAGAAGTACGCCATGCATCTGATTCCGTGCGGTATTCTCACGCCGGGCGTGATTAACGTCATCGGCAACGGCGTGGCGTTCGACCCGGCGGTGGCCATCGAGGAAATCGAGGCCCTGCGGGCCAGAGGCGTGAAAATCGGCCCGGAAAACCTGCGCATCAGCAACGCCGCCCAGGTTGTCATGAGCTACCACAAGCTGCAGGACAGGCTCAACGAGGCCAGGCTGGCCGATGGCAAAATAGGCACTACCGCCCGCGGCATAGGCCCGTGCTACAGCGACAAGGCCAACCGTTCGACGGCAATCCGCGTCGGCGAACTGACTGATGCCGATTCGCTCCGCAAGAAAATCCGCGGCATCGTGGCCATAAAGAACGCCATGTTCGCCGCGCTTTACGATTCCAAACCTCTCGACGCCGAAGCCCTGGCCGACGAATATATCGAATACGGCCGCAAGCTCGCACCGATGATATGCAACACGGGCATCCTGCTCCGAAAAGCCGTCAGGAACGGCGAGCGGATAATGTTCGAAGGCGGCCAGGGAAGCATGCTGGACATCGACCACGGAACGTATCCGTTCGTCACAAGCTCGTCGGTTACGGCCTGCGGCGTGGCCAGCGGCGCCGGCGTAGCCCCGAAGGCCGTCGGAACGGTCATCGGACTGACCAAGGCGTATACGACACGCGTAGGGTCCGGGCCTTTCCCCACCGAGCAGGACAACGCCTGCGGCGAATACCTGCGCGAGCGAGGGCATGAGTACGGCACGACGACCGGGCGCCCGCGACGCTGCGGGTGGTTCGACGCATTCGCCGTCCGCTACGCAGCCGAGCTTTCGGGCGTGGACGAACTGACGCTTTCGCTGCTTGACGTTCTGACAGGCCTGGACGAAATCAAAATCTGCTCCGGCTACAAGGTCGCGGGCAAAAAGCTCGAGGATTTCGACCCGCAGCTGCTTGCCGGCGCTGAGCCGATATACGAAACCATGCCCGGCTGGAAGGAATCCATAAGCGACTGCAAAACATACAAGGACCTGCCCGCCGCGGCACAGGCGTATGTCACGAAGATAGAACAGCTCGTCGGCTGCCCGGTGGGCCTCATCAGCGTCGGCCCGGAACGCAGCCAGACGATCGCGTACAAGACAACCATCAAAGGCATCATCTAATGGGCGAGAGGAACACGGCCGAGTCCATCGCGAAGGCCCGCGCGGAACTGGGCATTCCTGACGAGCGGATTCCGCGTTCGATAGCCATCATCATGGACGGCAACGGACGATGGGCCCGCCAGCGAGGCCTGCCCCGCCCCGTCGGCCACCAGGAAGGCGCCAAGGTCGTCCGGAAAATCGTCCAGCAGTGCGCGAAACTGGGCATCAAGGCCCTGTCGCTCTACAGCTTCTCGCTGGAAAACTGGAATCGCCCCGCCGAGGAAGTAAACGCCCTGATGCATCTCTACGCCGAGTATCTCATCTCGGAGCGGCCGACGCTTGTCGAGCAGAACGTCCGCCTGCGTCATCTCGGACGGCGAGAAGGCCTGCCGAAGGCGGTGCTGACAGAACTGGACAAGTCGATCCGGGCGACCGAAGGCAACACGGGCATGTATCTGTGCCTGGCGCTGAATTACGGCTCGCGTGCAGAGATAATCGACGCGGTCAAGAGCCTGTGCAGAAAAGGCACTTTGCCGGAGCAGGTAACCGAGCAGGCGATATCGGATGAGCTTGGCACTGCCGGCATCCCCGACCCGGACCTGCTCATCCGGACTGCCGGCGAACTGCGAGTGAGCAACTTCATGCTGTGGCAGATTTCCTACGCCGAGTTTTACGTGACCGACAAGTATTGGCCGGACTTCAACGAGGAAACCCTCATCGAGGCCATACGGGCATACACCGGACGCCATCGGCGCTTCGGAGGCGTCGACAATTCAAACACCTGAGGCGGCGATGCTGCGAGTGACGCCGGAAATCTCGATAAGCGAGGATTGCATTGAGCTGGATTTCATCCGCTCGTCCGGCCCGGGCGGGCAGAACGTCAACAAGGTTTCGACGGCGGTTCAATTGCGGTTCAACGCCGCGGCATGCACTTCGCTGAATGACGACGTGAAGCATCGCCTGGCGAATCTGGCAGGCGGCAGAATGACCGCCGACGGAGTGCTGATTATCAACGCCCGCGCATACCGCACGCAGCATCGCAACCGGGAAGACGCCTTCGACAGGCTGGCTGAGCTTATCCGCCGGGCCGCTGTTAGACCGAAAAGGCGCCGCCGCACAAAACCGACGGCCGCCTCAAAACAGCGACGCCTCGACGGCAAACGCCGCCGCAGCGACACCAAGCGCCTCCGCCACAGCCCGCGGGGTGACAGTTCTTTTTAGCCGCAGCGGTCGCTGAGTACGCTGAGTAAACCAAACAGTTTTAGCAATATGTATTAAAACTGATTTTAATTTCCTCTGCGTTCTCAGATACCTCTGCAGCTGATGCCGCAGATGTTATCTTTTTGGCAGCTCCTTTTCCCACAGTTCGCGGATGACGCGCGTGCCCATTTTCGGCATGCGGTCGCGGCCGAAGATGCCCTTGCGGTTATACACCACCCGTGTCGGAGACTGCGTGGTCCGGAAATCGCAGAACACCCAGACCATCTCGCCGGCGATGTATGGCTTGCTTTCGAACAGCGTAATCATCGTGCGATAAAAGTCCGCCTGGAATTCCTCGCTGAACATGACCGGCGGGTCGTGGTGAACGCCGATGACGCCGTCGGCGCCGAACTCGCTGATGATTATCGGCTTTTTGACCTTCTTGTAGAGATTGTCCAGGTTCTCCGACAGTTTTCCAGCGGCGTATTCGAGGCGGCCGGGATAGTGATACCACCCGAAATAGCGGTTCACCGACGCGATGTCGCAGAACTGCAGGATGTGCTCGTCGGTATTCGTGCAGCCGGCGACGGTAATCGGGCGGTCGTCGATGGATTTCGTGAACTCGCATATCTGCCTGAAGTAGTCCATCACCTTCGGCGGCGGTACGATGTCTATCGACTTGCCGTCCGTGTAGTATGGCTCGTTGGCCACGAACCAGCCGATGACCGACGGGTGGTTTTTGTCGCGGGCGACCAGGTCGGCAATCATCCGCTTGTGGTTCGCCAGCAGTTCGTCATTCAGGATATCGCCGAACAGGCACCACGCCGGCACTTCGCCGAAGACAAGCAGGCCGGCCTCGTCGGCGAAATTCAAAAACTCCTCGGCGTGTGGATAATGCGCGGTCCGCACCGTGTTCGCACCGAGCCATTTCAGCAGCGAGACGTCCTTGTTTATGACGGCCTGGTTCATGGCGTTGCCGATGGCGGGGAAATCCTCATGCCTGCACACGCCGCGAAGGAAAACCGGCTTGCCGTTGAGCAGCAGCCTGTCGCCCTCGACTTTTATTGTCCTGATGCCGATCCTGAGTTCGTAGCGGTCGACTGCCGCGTTCTTATCGCTCAGCTCGACATGGAATTTGTAAAGCGCGGGATTTTCCGGCGTCCAGAAGGCAGCCTTTTTGACCCGCAGCTCGCCGCTGATTTTTTTGCCGGGCCTGTCGTGCTTCTGCTGCAACGAAAAACCTCCGCCGCTTACGGTTATCGTCGCCTCGCCCGCAGACCTGCCGCCAAGCGTGATTTCATACCGGATAACGCCGTCGCCGCCGTCGATGTCGGTTTTGACCGCAATGTCATCGATGCTCGCCTGGCCGACCGAATACAGCACGACCGGACGGTATATTCCGCCGTACAGGAACCAGTCCACAAAGCCTCGCCACGCGGAATACTTGTCGTCACGCGGCATGCCGACCGGCAGGTCTGACATTGTCAGCCTGTTGTCGGCCCGGACCACAAGCAGGTTTTCGCCGTCCTTCAGCAGCGACTGCGAGACGTCGAACTCAAAAGGCAGATACCCGCCGCGATGCTCGCCCAGGAGCTTGCCGTTCAGCCATACTTTCGCGATGTTATAAACCGCGCCGAAGCGCAGGCGGATTTTCTCACCGTTAGCAGTCATGCCGACCGGCACGAAAAACTTCTTGCCGTACCAGACGGCCCCTTCGTAATAAAACAGGTCGACGCCTTCAAATGCCTCGTACTGGAGCTGCTCGTTGAAAGCGGCCGGTACGGCCATTTTCACGCCGTCGAATCCCTTGAACCATCCCTGCTTTTCGCCGCAGTCGGCCGGGTCAACCCGGAAGTCCCAGAACCCGTCAAGTTCATGCCGCTGCCTTACGCCGTTGGATTGAGGAAACAACAAAACGACACCGCCTTTCCCATATCGGAAAATTTTCAGATATTATTGCCGATCCAGTCGAAAGCTTCCCTGTCAACAAAAGTGTGTCCCAGCGGATGCACGTGATGTCGCAGCCGTCCGCCTTCGCCCAGAAGCCTGTAAACCTTGTCGAGCTTTTTGAAAGCCGTCTTCGCGCCGTTTATCGGGAACAGTTCATCCTTCCGCCCGGACTGTATGAGCATCGGCCGCGGCGCAACAAGGGCCGCTATGTCCGGCATGTCGCAGTATTTCATTATGCCTGGGATGAAGTTGCACGCGCAGCCGGACCTGGTGAACAGCGAATCGCGGAACGTGCAGAAGTAGCCGCTCACGACGGCCAGCTTGATCCGCCTTTCCAGCGCCGTCGAAAACAGGCTGACGGTCCCGCCGCCGGACAGGCCGACGATGCCGATGCGTCTGCGGTCCACAAGCGGCTGCTTCTCGAGAAAATCCACGCACCGCATTATGTCCCAGACCCTCTTGCCTATGTAAGTTTTGCCGAGAAGCAAGGCGCTGAGCGAGTTCATGAAGCACGTGTCCCGCAGATGCCCGGGAATCACCCACGTTCGCGACTCGCGCTCGCCGAAACCGGCTGCGTCCGGCGCCAGAACCACGTAGCCCCGCACGGCCAGCTTGTGCGCGTATGCGTAATTGAAATTCCGGATATCGCGTCGGGCTTTGGCCGAATGGCCGATTCCCATGACATCATCCTTGCCGAAGCCGTGGCCGTGCTGGCAGATAATCGCCGGCGAGGGAGTTTTCACTTTTTTCGGAATCAGCAGATAGGCGCATACGGCGCTGCCCGGTTCGCTCATGAAGGAATATTTAAGCTGCGTGTACGAGCCTTTGTCTTTTTCGTCCAGCAGTCTGGCCGCCAGAGGGATTTTCCGCTGCGGCAGGCCGCCGAGCAGCTCGATGAGTTTGCGGCGGAACCGCCCGCGCCAGCGGCGATAGGCATCGAGGCTGTCCGACGGGCAGCTCATCGCCGGCCTGACCCTGCCGGCCTCCGCACACAACTGATTAAAATAATCGTAATCTTTACGATTCTTCATTCCGGTCCTATCCGCATTTGCTTCAGTCCCGCTGCCGACTTCAAAGCGATAACGCTGACGAGGCCTGATATTGAATATTAGTTTTAAGAATATATACCACCAAATCCCGGAAACGCTTCACACGATTCTTTTATTCCATGCACTTTTTTTATAAGAACCTCAGCACCGGGAACAGTGATTCTTTTTAGCCGCAGAGGTATCGGATGACGCTGAGGAAACAGAATAAGCTGAATAGTTTTATTTGTCCTCCCAGAACATCGTGGAACGGAAGATAACTTTGCTTACCGGCATAAAGTGCAAAAAAAATCTTCATTTCCTCAGCGTACCCTGCGGCCTCTGCAGCTGACACAAACGGCTCGACGGACAACAAACTTCTGGAATTTCCGCCTCCTTCAGCGCTTAATACCTGCCATGCGAACTCGAATAATACTCGGCGCGATAATGATTGCCGTCTTTTCCGGCCTTCTGTGGCTGGACTGGTGGCTGGAAACGACGTTATTGGGCAGTTCCGAAACAAGTCCGTTGACCAGGACGCTCCTCTGCGGATTGCCGACGGTTGTCATACTGACCGCTCTGCTGCTGGTCGGGTTCGTTGAATTTAACCGGCTTGCCGGGGCATCCGGCGTGCGTATTCTCACCATTGTGGGCGCAATCGCCGTTCCGCTCGTCGCGATGCGGGATTACTGGGCCGCGATACCCGCTAAAATAATCAGCCTCAATCTGTTCTTCGCGATTGTCGCATCACCTATGGTGCTGCTGGCGATTATCCTGCTCGCACTGTTCGTCGAGCAGATGGCCCGCTTCCGCACAGAAGACGCCATCCGCCGCATCGGCGCCAGCCTGCTGGCGATTATTTATCTGGGAATGGGCGGCGCGTTCATTCTGGCGATTCGCCGCGACTTCGGCGTGCCCATGCTGGTGCTTTTTCTCGTCTCCGTCAAGTTCACAGACATAGGTGCGTATTTCACCGGCTCGGCGGCAGGAAAGCACAAGATGATTCCCTGGCTGTCACCGGGCAAAAGCTGGGAAGGACTCGTAGGCGGCGTCGCAGTATCGATTCTTGCGTCAATCGCGGTCAGCAACAGTATGAACATCCGGTTCATGACGACATGGCAGGTTGTGATGTTCGCCGCAGTGGTCGCCCTGGCCGGGCAGTTCGGCGACCTGTGCGAAAGCCTGCTGAAGCGGTCCGCAAAGCAGAAAGACAGCGGAGCTGCTCTGCCGGAGTTCGGCGGAGTGCTTGATGTTATTGATTCTCCTCTTCTGGCTGCTCCTCTTGCGTATCTTGTTCTGGCGATTCTTCAGGCTTAGGAGTTTCTTTGGCGACCTTGCCGCCGATCCATTCCACGCGGAGGGAGTTCATCATGCTCTTGGCTGCGGCGGCCATCGTTTCGACATCCGGCTTTTCGGTGGCGTCCATTACCAGCAGCATCGGTGCGGCCGGACTGAGCTTGTCGGCCCCGCACGCGTACGACAGCACCAGCCAGCGATGCCACTTCCTGGTGGTCGGCCAGAGCACGGAGTTTATTTCCATGTATCCCTGGCCCACCTTGCCGCGCGTGTATTGAATTACCAGGAAACCCTTGTTGCTCAGCTTTTTCGAATAGTCCGCCAGCAATTCCCTGCCTGTGCCTTTGAACTCGGCCGCCATCGCACGTGCGAACAGCAGGCCATCGGCCTTCGGCGTGACATATAACTGGACGTACGGGCTGTCTCCGTCGCTGTATGCCCGCTCGCCGCGTTCCACCCTGACCCATCCCTTCGGGGCGGCGACCTCGACGCTCATCGGGCGCTCCTGCTTGGAAAACACCTCGCCGGGATCCGCTGCGGCCTGCCTGTCAACGGCGGCTATCAGCGATTTGGCGAACGGAGAATAAAACTTGTACTCAGCATCCATCTGGCGGTCCGGGCCTCTGGCGGGCTTTTTGCCTTCCGCCAGCGATGCAATCCACTTGTTTATTTCATCGTCCGGGCTGATGTATCCTGCGCCCTTGTCGATTCGCGTATCGATGGTCATAGCCGATTCCTGTGGCGCTATGGCTGCTATCTGCCGCCACGAGAGCAGTATGTTGGCCGCCCCGTTGACGTCCGTGCCGACGGTAACCCATATGGGCAGCTTCCACGCGTCGCCGCGCGGCGCCCAGAGATTTATGGCGTCCGGGCTGACCGTTCGCGGCGAAACCGATATAAGAACCGCACCGGCCAGCCGCTTGTAATTTTCGTCGATAATATTCAGTCCGCACGGGCCGGCCCGGCCTATTGCGATGACAAGAAGCTTGTTTTTCGCGTTCTTCTCGCCGAGCGATTTTTCCGCCAGGCGGATAACCTTGCCGGAATCGGCGGAATCCCACGCCCGAAGCTGGTCCTGGAACTCGATTACATCCATGCCGGCCGTCAGAAAATACCCTCTTATCTCCGCGAGCTGTTCCTTGCGAAGGTCGCTCGGCGTAAGCAGGACGGCTGTGACGGAACATTTTTTTGCCGTTTTCGCAGCGTAAACCTCGACGGCCGGGTCGAATTCCGGAGGTGGATCGCCTTTTTTCTTTTCAGACGATTCGGTGGAATCCTGAGCGGCGGCGATGGCGAAACATAGCGTCGCGGCCGCAACTGTGATCAGCATCCGCATTGTTTTCATACCGATTTTGATACTCCAAAGCGTCTTTCGTAACAAGAGGCTTCCTGTCGTCACAGCCCTTTTGCCGTGCGAATGAAAAGCCGAAAAAGTTGACCCGCCAGCCCGGTTAAAGTAGCGTGGTCTGCATATATGGCGAAGACACTTTATATAATCGACGGACACTCGCAGATTTATCGAGCCTATTATGCGCCGTTCCGCGACCTTACCAGCCCCACCGGCGAGCCGACGCGGGCGACTTATGTCTTCACGCGGATGCTGCTGCGGTTCATCGCGGACCGCAAGCCGGAATACCTTGCAATGGCCGTCGACGGGCCGGCCGAAAAACTCCTCCGCCGCAAAATCTACGCCGACTACAAAATAACCCGCAAACCCATGCCCGACGACCTGCCCGTCCAGGTGAAGCGAATAATGCAGATTGTCGAGACGCTGGGCATTCCGATTCTGCGGATGGAGGGCTACGAGGCCGACGACATCATCGCGACCGCGGCGGAAAAGTTCGCAGGCAGGGGCATGAACGTCGTCCTGATAAGCCGCGACAAGGACCTCGACCAGCTCGTTTCCGACAACGTCGTTCTCTACGACCCGATGAAGGATGAAACTTTCGACGCCGCGGCCATCGAGATGCAGAAAGGCTACCCGCCGACAAAAGCGATTGACATACAGACGCTCTGCGGCGATTCGACGGACAACATACCCGGCATCGCAGGCATTGGGCCGAAGACGGCTGTGGACCTCATAAAAAAGTACGGCTCGGTCGAAGGCGTCGTGGCTCACGCCGACGAACTGACGCCGAAGCTCAGGGAAAAAATACTCGCCGGGGCCGAAACGCTCGAGCTTTCAAGAAAGCTGGTGACGCTCGACCGCTCCGTGCCAATAGACCTGGATTTGTCGGCGATGGCGTTCAAAGGCATCGGCGGAGGCGTCAGGCCGATATTCGCGGAACTCGGCTTCAATAAACTTTTCGACATGCTGGACGAACTCGGCGTTTCCGGCGGGCAGGAGCCGGGCCTGTTCACAGCGTCATCGCCGTCGCCAACCGCGGCATCGGCGGCCGTCCCCGCTTCGCCTCACGAAACGACGGCTAAGGATTTCGACTACCGCTGCATCGGCACGCCGGAGGCGCTGACCTCGCTGATGGCGGAGCTGGCCGGCGTAAGGCGGCTGGCGGTGGACACGGAAACAACTTCGACCGACGCGATTACCGCACAACTTGTCGGCATTTCACTGGCATGGAAGCCGGGCAAGGCGGTTTATATACCGGTTCGAGGCCCGCTGGGCGCGGCGACGCTGGACATCGACCTCGTGCGGAAAAATCTCTCCGGCATCCTGGCCGACGAGAAGGTCGAAAAAATCGGCCACAATATCAAGTACGACATGCTCGTGCTTTCGCAGGCCGGCATGAAGGTCGCCGGAAACCTGTTCGACACGATGGTGGCCGCTCATGTTCTGGACTCGGCTCGGATGACCTACAAGCTCGACGCCCTGTCGGCCGAGATGCTCAACCACCGCTGTATTCCGATCGAAGACCTGATAGGCCGAGGCAAGAACCAGACCACGATGGACACTGTGCCGATAGAAACCGTCACGGTCTACGCGGCCGAGGACGCCGACGTCGCGCTGCGGCTGGCGGATGTGCTGGCAAAACGTCTCGACGAAGAAGGCCTGACCGAACTGTTCCGCGGCCTGGAGATGCCGCTGACCGCGGTGCTCGTCGAGATGGAGCTTCAGGGAATAGCGGTCGCCCCGGCTGTGCTGAAACGCATGGAGGTTGCGTTTTCCAAACAGGCCGATGAACTGAAGGATAAGATAATCGCGGCAGCCGGCCGGCCGTTCAATCCCGACTCGCCCAGACAGCTGGCTGAGGTGCTTTTCGGCGAAAATGAACTGCACCTGCCGCCCATCAAGAAAACCAAGACCGGCCCGAGCACCGATTCGTCCGTGCTCGAGGAGCTTGCCGTAATCCACGAACTGCCCGGGCTGATTCTTGACTATCGCAAACTCACCAAGCTGCTCAGCACGTACCTGAAGGCGCTCGCCCAGTGCATCAACCCGCAGACCGGCCGGGTGCATACGAGCTTCCACCAGGCGGGTACGGTGACGGGTCGGCTGTCGAGCAGCAACCCCAACCTGCAGAACATTCCCATTCGCAGCGAGGAAGGCAGGATGATACGCTCCGCCTTCGTCGCCGACGATGGCTGCGTGCTGCTGTCGGCGGACTATTCGCAGGTCGAGCTTCGCATGCTGGCCCACTTCTGCAGGGACGAAACGCTGATGAAGGCGTTCATCGACGACCAGGACATTCACCGCATTGTGGCGGCCGAGGTCTTCGGCGTGCCGGTTGCAGAGGTGACGCCCCAGCAGCGCGGACGGGCGAAGACGGTGAACTTCGGCATCATCTACGGGCAGACGGCGTTCGGTCTGTCGCGGACGCTGCGGATACCGCGTGGTGAGGCGGCCGAGTTCATCAAAAAGTATCGCGAGCGTTTCCCGAAGATAGATGAATTTCTGGCCGAGTGCGTCGCCAAGGCCAAGCGCGACGGGTACGTCGAGACCATCTTCGGCCGGCGGCGGCGAATCGCGGAAATGGACTCGCCCGACCCGCAGCGCCGTGCGCTGGCTGAGAGGCTGGCGATAAATTCCGTGGTGCAGGGTTCGGCGGCTGACCTTATCAAGCAGGCGATGGTGAACATCTCGCGGCGAATCCGCAATGAAGGCCGGCCGTCAAAGATGCTGCTTCAGATTCACGACGAACTTGTCTTCGAGACGCCGCAGGATGCCGTCGATGCTGAAAAAAAGATGATCGTCTCCGAGATGGCCGGCGCGATAAAACTTTCCGTCCCGCTAAAGGTCGACTGCGGCGTCGGGGCGAACTGGATGGACGCGAAGCAGTAAGTCGCATCAACCCAAAGAAGACCACGCAGCCGCCAGAATCCAGTAGAAGACCGCGGCGAGGAACGCGGATATCGGGATGGTTATCAACCATGAGGTAAATATCCGCCTGATGACCTTCAGGTCGATGGCGGCAAATCCTCTTGCCAGGCCGACACCCATTACCGCACCGACGAGCACGAACGTCGTCGAAATCGGCAATCCCATCTTGGAGCACACGAGGACGGTGGTGGCCGTCCCGAACTCCGCGGAGAAACCGCGTGTCGGCGTAATTTCGGTTATCTTCTCACCGATTGCCCGTATGACCTTGTATCCATAAGTGGCCAGTCCAATAACTATGCCGCCGCCGCCGAGTGCGAGCAGCCAGACCGGAATACCCTTTGTGTCGGCCACGCTGCCGCTAAAACCTTTTACGGCCACCGCCAGAGGTCCGATCGCATTGGCTACGTCATTCGCACCATGTGCGAAGGCCATGTAAGCCCCGGTAAGTATCTGTATCCGTGAGAACCATTTTTCAACGACATTATAAGTCTCGGCCCGACGAATCCGACTGTTCTTCACCTTGTTGTTCAGCACGACTCTGACGACGACTGCGGCGCTTATGGCGATACCCGCAGCTATAGGTATCGAATGCCACGCATCAAGATTCAGGTGCAGACCCTTGTAAAGACAGGACAGACTGAGAATGAAGGTAACCGCCCCGAGGGCCAGGGGCACGGTCTCCCTGGCCGCTATCACCGGGTGGTGGCTCATCAACACGAACCGGCGGATGCACTTATAGACTACAAATGCGATGAAACCGCCGATGAGAGGCGACAGCACCCAACTGGCGGCGATTGTGCTCATCTGGCCCCATTCGATCCACTGCGGGCCGACGGAAACAGCGGCAAACCCCATCACGGCTCCGACAATCGCGTGAGTGGTCGAAACAGGCTGCCCGAAAAACGTGGCTACATTCAGCCAAACCCCAGCCGCTATCAGCGCAGCCAGCATGCCGATAGCCAGCTTCTGGGCAGCGGGACTTGTCGTGACTTTCTTCTCGGGAGGCGGCGCCTCAAGCGAAGGCGTTTTGTCCGCCGGGGCGACCTCCGTAGTTTCCTGGAAGGCCTTCATCGGAACGATGCCCTTGCCCAGCGTTTCGGCTACGTTCGAGCCTACGAAGAATGCGCCTAGGAATTCGAATATTCCGGCAAGGATAACCGCTTTGCGCAGCGTAATCGCTCCCGAACCGACGGGTGTCCCCATGGCATTGGCCACATCGTTGGCCCCGATATTCCAGGCCATGTAGAGACCGGCTATGATCGCGATTATCAGAAATACCGTAAGAAGCAAATCGTATTCTCCAAATCGGCTGGGATATCAGGGATTATTTGCGAATTATCATCAGACGCAGATTCTTGCCTACATTTTCAGCATGATCCGCAATGCCTCTCAATGCGGCACTGAGTTTCTCGCAGATCATTATGGTGATAAAGTCCAGGTTCGGTATCCGGAAGAACTGTCGGGCGAATTTGCGGCTGATCTTGTCGGACTCCCACTCCATGTGGCAGACCTGCTCTATTTTCGCAAGCACACCTGCGGCGTCATCACCCGTGAAGGCCTCTTTCTGGAGAATCGCCAGATGCTCAGCCAGGTCCAGCAGGCAGCTGCTGACTTCCAGAACCTTGTCCACCAGCGACATGAACGTTTCGACAAGCTCGGAAGGCATCTGTATTGTCCGAAGCGTCGCGATAACGGCGAAATCTTCGGCGTCGTCGGCTATCTTGTCCATCTGTGCGAGGAACCGGGCCAGGTCTTCGCGGCCGATGGAAAAAAAGTACTTCTTGGGAAGCTGCTGGCGTATCTGGTCCTTGATCAGGTCGGCTTCGTATTCCGTTTTGGACATATCATGCTGGAGTTTCTCCAGTTTGGCGGTGTCGGCGGCGACTATTGCTTCCGCAATCGGCCTTATCAGAGAAACACATTCATGCACTTTTTTGGCATGAACTACAAGCAGTTCAAACGGGGAGCGACCAAAAATGCCCAAAAGGTTGCGCATATATCAACTCCTTCCGGGATTTTCCCGGAGTTTAACACTGCATGGAATGTACGTATTTGCCGTCGCGATGCAATAAAAATTGGCATCTCCTTCTCGTCACGGCAGGAACTTATCAACCTGCATGAGCTTCTGAGGCAGGTATGTTTTCGCCACGAACTCCAGGCCGTGCTTGGCCAACGCCTGCTGCTCGACGCGGACGCCCATGCTCAGCATGCCTTCGATGGCTTCCCGCCACGCCTTGTAGTGTTTGACGAACGGGTCGTTCTTCATGGCGTCATTGGCCCGCTTCTTGTCGACATCCTTCAGCTGGTGCGTGGGCAGCTTGTATTCTTTTATGTCGCTCGGCGTCACACCCAGGAATTTCGCCTGAGGGACACAGAAAAATTCGTTCAGGTGGGCCGCGTTGCCCGAGCCGACCTTCAGCGTCCGGTAGATGTTCAGGTAACCGTAAGGATCGCCGTCGGTGAAGACGTAGACTGGAATTTTCTTTTCATCGGCCAGCCGCCTGATGAACCGCCTGCAGGCACGGCTGGGCACGCCGCCCATCGAAACCAGTATGCAGTGGTGCTTGTCGTAGAAATCCTCCTCGACAAGACGTTCGAACATGCCCTTCGTCTCGATGGCCAGTATGAACTTCGCCTTCGTCTGGAACTGCAGCTCTTCGACGACTGTCGGCACGCTATAGGCGCCGCTGCCGAATCTGGTGCAGTCGATTTCGAGTTTTTTTCCGGTCTTCCGGTCGCGGTCGATGACTACAAGTTCGCCTGCGACCTCGCCGCCGTGCTCGTCGGCCCGAAAATGCATCTTCTCTCGATTTACCGCCAGCATGGCCTCGACGTCGTCCATGACCGTGTCGGATTCTTCCTGTCCGCTGAACGCGGCCTCCCCCCAGTTATACGCCTGATAGTATGCCTCTCGCTTCGTGGAGTGCCGGCCGGTCTTGATAAGCTCAAGGCTCATGCCGAGCATCTTGAGCGTCTGGGCGAATGTTTTGACCGTGCCGACGGTAAGCGTGCGGATCTTGTTGCGGCCCTTGAGCTGGAAATACCCCGGGCTGGAGCTGTATTTCACGTTGGCGAGCGAACGGACAGGCAGCTTCATCTGCGGCTTCTGCTTGTGGTCTATCCGGTCGTAAACGCCCTTTGCCTGGCTGCGAATATCACCGATAATGTCATCTTTTCTGCTCGACATGAAACGCCTTTCCTGACCGCCTTCTATGGTCTGACCGGAACTGCATCGGCCAGACCAAGAGAAGTGACGTGATCGTTAAGCATGGCGATGACTTCATCGCGATACAGCACGTCCCGCTCGCCCTCCAGAATCTCCCGCTCCACCATTCCGGCGATTATGCGTGATGTAACCGGCGAAAGGTTCCAGCATCTTCCAGCCAGTTCGCTGATCCAGTTCTTGTCCCACAGCGTTTCCATGCCGCCGTCGTGACGGAGATGCAGTTGGCCGCGCCTGTCTTCCCGCCACGCATGGTAGGCTTCGTAGCGGTCGGCCGCCTCGGACAACAGCACGCGGCGCATTATCTTCGCGCACATTCCGGCAATCGCCGTTGTCTCGATGGACGTCTGATTTTTCCTGGTGAGATATATCTCGATGGTTTCCGCCAGACTTCGCGCGTCGCGGAATTTGCCCCCCGCGCCGTGCATGGCACGCCACATGGACGATGTGAGCTTCATGCGGTCGAAGGCTTCGACCGAGCCGTCCGCCTTCAGAACCATTATCTTCCGTAACTCTTCCACGTCGCCAGAACTCCCTTCCTGACAACCCATCATCTTCAGTTAACGCCACTCTTCTAACGCTGCTCTTCGGGCGGCTCGAACAGATCCTTCTGCTCCGGCCCCACTGTCGGCGTCTTTTCAACCTCTCTGGCCTGTTCTATAAGCTCGCCGACATCGGCAAAGTCGCGATACACGCTCGCAAAACGGACATACGCAATCTTGTCCACCTTGCCGAGCAGGTGGCTTACGCAGTCGCCGATGAAACTCGACGGAACATCCCTGTCGAATTTGCGGAAAATCTCCTCTTCCGTATCCTCGAGCACCTTGCGTATCTGCTCGTCGGTCACAGGGCGCTTGTAACACGCCTTCTGAAGGCCGGCGATAATCTTCTGCCGCTCATAGGGAGCCCTCGATCCGTCCTTTTTGATGACGGTCAGCCTGATCGTCTCCTCCGGCCTCTCGTAAGTGGTGAACCTCCGCTCGCAGGCGAGGCACTCCCGCCGGCGGCGCACAACCCGGCCGCCCTCGCTGCTGCGGGAGTCAACCACCTTGTCGTTATCTTTGCCACAGAAGGGACACTGCATGGCCAGTCACCTTCCCTTCCCACAAATCTACCTATATGTGGGATATCAGTCAGCGTAACAGACAATATTTTGTGTGTCAAGGCAAAGACCCTTCTCAAATCGCCGCCGGAACGCCACATAAGCGGGCTGAGCCGCAGCAAAAACCCTGACCCCAAACCGCCCGGCAGGCCGATATATCCTAACGCTATGCAAATCCACACTATCGCAATGCAGTTTATCGAAAACTGGCCGTGGACCGCACAGGCAACCGTAAAACTGTTTGTCGCGGCGGTCCTGGGCGGCATCATAGGCATGGAACGCGAATACCACGGGCGAAGCGCCGGCTTCCGAACGCAGACTCTCGTTGCACTCGGCTCGGCCTTAGTCATGATTGTAAGCCTGCATTTTGGAGAGGCTTACGGCGACAAGTCGGCAGACACCGCCTATCGTGTCGATCCGGCCCGTCTTGCATACGGAATCATGGCCGGCATCGGCTTCCTCGGTGCAGGTACGATTATCCGCTACAACGTCGGTGTGCGCGGACTGACTACGGCTGCGAGCCTGTGGTGCACCGCAGCGGTCGGCCTGGCCTGCGGATTCGGCATGTTTGACATCGCAGCGATAGCGACCGGCCTGGTGGTCTGCGTGCTGTTTCTCCTCTCGAAGCTGGATGTGGCCATACCGTCGAAAAGTTACAGAACAGTGACGGTGACGGCCCCTATCAGCGAGAAAGATAATATCTCAGCCATAAAACAGGTCCTTGAGAGTAAAGGAATAAAAGTCACCGACATCGCCTACGACCGCAGCGCCGAGGCGCGTACGGAAACGATAACTTTTTACGTGTCGTTCACGCATCATTCCCGCCCGGAAAGCGTAAAAATGCTCGCAGACATCCTGCCGGGCGCCACCGTCTCCATAAGATAAAACCTCGCGATTCTTACTCATCACCCCTTTCTGCCGGGTCGATAAGACTTGCAGTATGGGTATAAATACGAAGAAATCCCTGCGCCTGTATGGAACGGCCCTTGCGGCGACGCTCATTCTGGCTGCGATATGCCGGGGCGGCGACGAAAAGGACGACCGGAATCAGGAACAAAAACAGCTCGCAGCCGAGGCCAAACAGATTGCCGCCGAGCATCTGCAGAAGTTCGGCAAAGGCTACACGGCCAGCTACGACTCGCCGAGGCGGCTGCTTTACATAAGCGCACTGGACAAAACGCATCTTGATGAAACAACCGCATCGCTCGCCGTTTTCGCCGATGCTTTCCGCAGCACGCTTTCGATCGAACCGCCGACGTGGAACATAACGATAATCCTGCCCACGGTTGACGACTACAAAAAGCTCACGCCGTCGGAAAAGATAAAAGGTTTTTACACGCCTTCGACCAAAACGCTTATTGCGATAGACCGCGGCCGCGTGCTCATTCACGAGTTCACGCACGCGCTGCATCATGGCGACATGGCCGCCGCGAAACAATCGCACCCGACATGGATATGCGAAGGCTTCGCGACGCTTTTTGAATCGCCGGTGCTGACGTCAACCGGCCTGACCGCCCAGCCGGACGCCAGGCTGCTGGTGTTCCAGAAAGCGATCCGGCAGAAAAACGCCATCGCCGTCAGCGACCTCGTCAAATACGATTCGAAAGAATTCCAGGACAGCGCCGAACTCTGCTACGCCGAGGCCCGCTACCTGATGTTCTACCTACAGGACCAGGGCGTGCTGGCCAAATGGTACGACGCATACAAGAAAGGCTACGACAAAGACCCCACCGGCCTGAAGGCGATGGAGAAAGTTCTCGGCAAACGCGCGTTCCAGATTGACGAAGACTGGCTCAAATGGGCATCCGAACTGAAACTTCCGTGGGGCGAGCTGCAGTCGGCCCAGGCCAGGCTGGGCCTGCAGGTTCACGCCGATACGGGAGGTGTTAAGGTCATCGGGCTGCTGGCCGGCAGCGCAGCACAGAAGGCCGGCAGAATACAAATCGGCGACATCATCACGGAGTTCAACGGCCACAAGGTAAGCAACCCGGCCGAGTTCGTCGGCGCGGTCCGCACTGCAAGGGCCAACCAGACCGTCAAGATAATCCTGAAACGCAACGGGCGTGAAATGACCGTCCTTCAGCCGCTCGGCGCTGCGGAATGACGTTTTTTGTTCTTTATTTAACCCCGTGTCGCTTGCGACACGGGGCTTTTTGAAATCCTGCCCAGAGCGTGTCGCTTGCGACACGGGGCTTTTGCATATTTCATCACAGCATCGTTTTCACCACGTACAGCACGACAAACAGGATCGCGAAAATATAGACCAGCAGCGAGCACTGTTTGACCCGCCCTGTCACAAGCTTGCCGAACGCGTAGCTTATGAACCCGATCGCGATGCCCGCGGAAATGCTGTAGGCAAGCGGCATGGCTATCATTGTCAGACAGGCCGGCACGTATTCCGTCACGTCGTCCCAGTTCACCTGCATCAGTACGCGAAGCATCATCGCACCGACGATAATCAGCGCGGGAGCCACCAGCGGATATTTTATGACGCCCGGGGCAATTTCCACGCCGCCGCCAATCATTTTGCACAGCGGCTGGAAAAATACCGCCGCAGCCATCAGCAGGCCGGTGACAATCGCCGCCAGGCCGGTCCGCGCGCCGGACTCGACGCCCGTGACCGACTCGATGTAGCTCGTGACGGTCGTCGTGCCCATCACCGCACCGATAACCGTACCGGCGGCATCGGCGGCAAGGGCCCTTTCAGCGCCGGGCAGGCGGCCGTCTTTCATGAGTCCGGCCCGCCGGGAAACGCCCACCAGCGTCCCGACAGTATCGAACATGTCCATGAAAAGCAGGATGAACACAAACGCCAGTGCTTCTGCGGCGTGCTGCGACCAGATTGTATTCCACAGGCCCTCGAATCCGGGGATGAATCCGCCGGCGGTTTCCTCGATGCCGCTGGGCATGTCTACCGGCGAGCCGCACCAGCTTACCTGCCCCATTGCCATCGCAACTCCGGTTGTCACCAGAATGCCGAGGAGAATCGCGCCGCGCACGTGAAACGCCATCAGCAGCATCGTCACGCCCAGGCCGATAAGCGTCAGCCACGCCACCTGGTTATCGCCAAGCCCCGGCGTTTCCAGCAGCGCCCCGCCGGCCCTGGTGAGGTTGCCGTAGTTGAAGCCGATAACGACAATGAACAGTCCGATGCCCGCGGCGATGCCGCTTTTGAGCGAGTCGGGAATCGAATTGAGCAGCCGCGAACGGAAACCGACAGTCGAAAGCAGCAGGAACACCACGCCGCTGCAGCACACCATCGCCATGCCCACCTGCCAGGGCACGCCGAATCCCCACGCCGCGGCGGCAGGAACTATCGTGAACGCGAAGAAAAAGTTCTCGCCCATGCCGGGCGCGAGCGCTATCGGGTAGTTCGCCAGCAGACCCATGAGAATCGACGCGGCAGCCGCCGAAAAGCACGTCGCCATCATCACGCCGCCGTGATCCATGCCGCAAACGTTGCCCAGCAGGCCTATCTGCACGAAGATTATGTAGCTCATCGCCATGAATGTGGTAACGCCGCCGAGAATTTCCCGCCCGACCGTGCTGCCACGCTCTTTTATATGAAACATGCCGATTCCTTTCGTCGCTTTAGATATGATTGCCACGATTCTTAAATCCCTGCCGCTGTATGTCAATAGTTTAACCCGCCCGAAATAGCCTTTGAGTCCTGAGGAAAGCATTATAGAATTCTGACATGGTGAATTTTCCACACAAACGGCTGCGCCGGCTTCGCTACAACGCTACGCTGCGCGAGATGCTCGCCGGCGTGCGGCTGTCGCGGGATGAGCTTATCGCCCCGCTGTTCGTTCGCAGCGGCGAGGGCGTCCGCAGCGAGATATCCTCCATGCCGGGCCAGTACCAGTTCTCTGTGGACACAGCCGTCGAGACCGCTCGCCGCTGGGCCGACAAGGGGCTGCGGGCGGTGCTGCTGTTCGGCATCCCGGAGAAGAAAGACGCCGAAGGCACGCAGGCATGGAACGCCAAGGCCCCTGTCCAGCGGCTTGCGAGGGAGCTTAAGGACAAGCTGCCGCAACTTCTGGTCATCACCGACACGTGCCTGTGCGAATACACCGACCACGGCCATTGCGGGCCGGTAAAAAAACTGTCCGACGGCTCGGCCGACGTCGATAACGACGCGGCGCTGCAGTCGCTCGCCCGGGCGGCGATATCGCAGGCGCAGGCCGGCGCCGATGTCATCGCGCCATCGGCGATGATGGACGGCCAGGTCGCCGCGATTCGTGCCGCACTTGACGGAGCCGGGTTCGAGCGGACGCCGATAATGTCCTACGCCGTAAAATTCGCCAGCAGCATGTACGGCCCGTTCCGCGAGGCGGCCGAAAGCCCGCCGGCGTTCGGCGACAGGCGGTCGTACCAGATGGATTTCCGCGCCGCAGGCCAGGCTGCCCTTGAAGCGGCAGCCGACCTTGACGAAGGCGCCGACATAATAATGGTCAAGCCGGCCGCCACGTATCTCGACATAATCGCGGAAGTCCGCAGACGATTCGACGCCCCGCTTGCGGCGTACCACGTCAGCGGCGAATACGCATCGCTGAAGGCGGCTGCCCGCGCGGGCTGGCTGGACGAAAAGGCCGCCGTCATCGAGGTAACAACCGCAATCAAGCGGGCGGGTGCGGACCTGATAATAACCTATTTCGCGGAGCAGCTGGCCGACTGGATATAAGGCTCTGTTAAAAATGCCGCAGGAACCCGCACATCATACCGACGGCCCCCGCGATTGCGGCACGTTCTTTCTGGACGTAGCCGGGCCTTACGACCCCGGGCAGATTGCAGTCGAATGGTCCGACGAGCTGCGAAGCACGGACGACAAAATAGACGCACTTATCGAGCAGACATGGCAGGCCGAAACCGCCCGCGCACGTGAAAACAATCTGGTGCTTTACGACGGCGAACTATGCCGGCTGGTCAATTACGCGTCATCCGACAGCCGCCTGCACATGACGCTCGGTGCGGTCAGCTACCGCGAATTTCTCGGCACGAATCTCCGAAATGCATACCTTCGCTACACTAATGCCCCCGAAGTGCTCGCCAATCCGCTCGGCGTATCGGCGAGCATTATCTCGGCGGACGGCTACATAGTCATGGGCCGCCGCAGCGAAAAAATGATATGCCATCCCGGGCGCATTCACCCCATCGGCGGCATGGTCGAGCCGAGCGCATCGCCGGGCGTGCCGCCGGACCCGTCGCAGATTATGCTCAAAGAGCTGACCGAGGAAACCCACATCGGGCCGGAACGGGTCTCGAGCATGATCTGCACCGGACTGGTGCGTGACAAGCACATAGTCCAGCCTGAACTGGTGTTCGACATCGCGGCCGATGCCGACGCATCGGAAATCCACAACTGCACCGCCGATGCGGTCGACGCACATGAACACTCCGAAATGGTCACTATTCGCAATCATCCTGCCGCCGTCGTGACATTCATCGAACGCAGGTATTGCGAACTCACTCCGGTAGCCATAGCAACACTTCTGCTGCACGGTCTGCATACATGGGGCAGCGGGTGGTTCGCCACGACACGCGGCTATCTGCGAAGCGTGGTATAATAAAACGCTTCCAAAGCACCTGCCTCAGATTACGAATCGCATCCCGCACGGCCTGCACACTATAATTCATATGGAACGGAACAGCCACGTCACTTGCTGGGCCAAGAGGAAATGTCATGGCCACGAAAATTCTGATAACCGATTCGGACTGGAATCTGCTCAGCATGGCGTACAAAACGCTTGGCGAGCAGGGCTATGAATTGATTGACGAGGCATGTCCCGCCATAGCCATCTCTATCGCCAACAACTGGCGGCCGGATATCATAATCGCCCCGCCGCAATGCATAGCAGACTGGCGGGAACGCTCGGCTTCACAGGTTAATTTCCCGGCCGGCAAGATTTTAGTGACTTTCAATGAAAGCGACGATCCCGCCGACTGGCAGACATGGGTTTCAGCCGGTTACTCGATACTCATCAAGCCGATTGAACATCCGTCACAACTCATTGCTGCAATCGAAGATGCGGCAGGAATGGCCTCCGCCGACCGTTCGCAGGCGATATAACGGCCGACAAGTTCAGTCACATCGTCCCAAGCGTCCAGCCTCATGCCGGGAAAAATTTCCATTACCTGCGCGCAGCAGCAATCTTCACATCCATAATCGCCAAAGTTATAATAAAACCGGATGAGACAAGCCGTTACCTGCTTTGATATCTTTATATTCATTAACGCCCTCATCCATACATACCACAGCAGACGATTATGGAAGTAACAACCCCCTTGCGATGGAGGTGCGTCATGACAAGGTACGTTCTTGCTGTGCTTCTCTGTGTATGCCTGCTGCAGGTATCGCTTCCCGCCGATGATGAAAAGCCCGCCAGGCCCAAAACCGCCGAAGAGGCGATGAGCCGGAAACTGCCCAAGGCCCTTGTGAAAGGCAGCTTCAAACAGGCCGTCGAAACCATCGCCAAGCTGGCGGATGTGAAAATCGAAGCGGACTGGCCCGCAATAGAGGCCGCCGGCGCGAAGCAGGATCAGAAGATAACGATGCGGGCGAGTGATATAACGCCGGCGGAATTGCTGGATCTCGTCCTGGCGCAGGCTGCGGCCGAAGGATCGCCGCTGGCGTGGTACATCGACGGCAACACGGTTCGTGTAACCACGCAGCATCTGGTGCTTCACCGCAAATCGCTGCCGACCCGTGCCGCTGAAGACGCAAAAGAAAAGAAGCCGACAGTCCAGCCGCTGAAAATCGAATTCAAGGACATGCCTCTGTCGGATGTCATCGACTATTTCCGCAAAATCAGCGACGCCAACTTTTACGTCAACTGGAAGTCGCTGGAGCAGGTCGGCATCGACAAGACTACGCCAGTCACGCTGGACGTGACCGACGTTTCCCTCGGCCAGGCCCTGGACCTCGTACTCGACGGGCTGAGCGGCGACAATGACAAGTACAACCGCGTCTACTGGGTGGCGAATGAAAACGTCATCCATATCGCAACCGGCGCGTCGCTCGACACAAAAAAGGTGACCCGCATATACGACGTCGCAGACCTCCTCATGATCATTCCGGATTCCGAAGGTCCGAACATAAACAAGCAGGTGCTCTCCGGCGACAAGAACGGCGACAGCGGCAGCGATAATACCCTCTTCGAAGAAGAAGATGATAGCGACGGCGACGGCAAGAAAATGGCCGAGACCCGCAAGGAAAAGGAAGAGGCGCTGATCAAAATCATCAAGGAATCCATCGGCGAAGAGATGTGGCAGCCCGAGGGCAAAGGCTCGATAAAGATATTCCAGAAGAGGCTGTACATAACCCAGACCATGTTCGGCTGGAAGATGCTGGAGCAGGCCCTTGGCAAATAGTTTTATACGGCGACGGGGCAAACCGCCCCGCAGTCGGACCATGTTCGGATGGAAGCTGCCGGAGCAGTCGCCCGGCAGAGAAGTTTTATTCGGCGCTGCGGCAAATCGGCCTGCTTTGCCGAAATACATACTATGAGTCTGTACGAAATTACCGTCGACGCCGAGTTCACGGCGACGCACTCGCTGCCCCTGTCGGGCGGCGGCAGCGAGCCGCCGCATGAGCACCTGTGGGGAGTATCAGCGACCTTCCGCTCCGACAGGCTCGCCGAGCCGATGGGTGTCGTCATCGATTTTATCGAGGTCCGCGATGCACTGGACGCCGTAACGGGCGAGCTGGAAGGCGGCGACCTCAACCGGCACGATGCGATGGGCAACATGGCGCCGTCGGCGGAGCGGGTGGCTGAATGCATCGCCGAATTACTTGCGCAAAAACTCGGCGATGCTGCTAAACTGTTGTATAGAGTCGAGGTAACGGAAGCCCCGGGCTGCAGGGCCGCTTTTTATCCGAAACAGAAGCGAACTTGACGCCCGTTTCCGCCGTTCTTACTATTGTGACGCGCGAGGGCAAATACGATAAATGAACAATAAGTGCGACAAGTGCGGCAAGCCGGCCACAATCTACCTTACAGAGATCATCAACGGCGAGAAGATCGAAAAGCACCTCTGCGAGGAATGCGCAGCCGACGAAGGTTTCACCATCAAGACCGGCATGCCCATAAGCCAGCTGCTGGAGGATTTCATACTCCAGACCGCCGGCGACAGCGACGAGGCCGAGCCGACCTGCGAAGTCTGCGGGATGACGTTCTCGCAGTTCCGCCAGAACGGCCTGCTCGGCTGCCCCAACGATTACGACGCGTTCGAAAAACCGCTGCTGGTGCTGCTGGAGCGTGCACACGACGGCGCGACCCAGCATATCGGCAAGGTTCCCCATCGTGCCGGCGGAGACCAGAAAAAGCAGAACTCGATTCTCCGGCTTCGTGCGCAGCTCAAGGGCGCCATCGCAGCCGAGGATTACGAGCGGGCTGCAATGCTTCGCGACCAGATAAGGGAGTTCGAAAATTCGTGAAACTTGCCGATCTGACAAGCCGGGCCGGTGAATGGCTTCGCGGCGGCGGGCCGCTGCAGGAAGTGGCGATATCGTCGCGCATTCGCCTGGCTAGGAATCTCGCCGGCATGCCGTTTCTCTGCAAGTGCTCCTCACAGCAGCAGGAAGACCTCGAAAACAAGCTGCGGGACGAAATTCTTGCAGCCGGCATCGCCAACGAGGTTTTCTATGTGAAAATAGACTCCGTATGCGAACTGGACCGGGAGCTGCTCGTCGAACGGCATCTCATTTCGCGGCAGCACGCAAAGGCCACGCATCCGCGCGGCGTCGCCATAAGCAGCAACGAAAAGCTCGCCATCATGGTGAACGAGGAAGACCACCTGCGGATACAGGTTCTCCGCAGCGGCCTGCAGCTCATGGACGCGATGGCCGAGATAAACCGAATCGACGATTTGATCGAGCACAAGATTGACTACGCCTTCCACAGCCGCTACGGCTACCTGACAGCCTGCCCGACCAACGTCGGCACGGGTTTGCGGGTGAGCGTAATGCTGCATCTGCCGGCACTGAAGATGACCGGCGAAATCGAGAAGGCGTTCCGGGCCGCACGCGACATGCACCTGGCCATCCGCGGCCTGTACGGCGAAGGCACCGAGGCGACCGGCGATTTCTTCCAGGTTTCCAACCAGACGACCCTCGGCAAGACTGAAGACCAGCTCGTCCAGGAATTCCACGACGAAATCGTGCCGCATTTCATCAACTATGAACTGAGCGCACGCCAGTCGCTCATGAAAAAACGCAAACTCGCCATGGAAGACAAGGTCTTCCGCGCGCTGGAGATTCTCAAATCGGCCAGGCTGGTCAGTTCCGAAGAAACCATGTACCTCCTGTCGCTGGTCAGGCTGGGGGTGAACCTCGGCCTGATTACCGAGCTGGACATCAAGGCCATCAACGAACTGTTCCTGCTGACTCAGCCGGCCCACCTGCAGAAAATCATGGGCAGGGAAATGACCGCCGACGAGCGGGCAGAATCCAGAAGCATTTTTATCCGTCGCCGGCTGGCAGTGAAGTAACAGGCGTTCATCGCCGCATGGAAAATCACGGAAGATAAATAATGCAGGTTCATCTCGGCACCATAGCTCCCGTCGGTTTCGATGACATTCCGCCAGAACAATACCTCGACTGTCTGCGCCGGCTCGGCTGCACGACGGTCCAGGTCTATCGCAACCATGAAGCAGGTGTAAGCATCCGGCAGATGCTGGACGTGGTGGCCGCAGGCGGTATGCCCTGCGACAGCCTGCATGGCGTGTTCGGCGAACAGTTCGACCCGTCATCACCCGTGGAGCAGACCAGACGCTTCGCCGTGGACACGTACAGGGCCGAGGGCGAACTGGCCCTCAGGCTTGGCGGTCCGCTGGTCGTGGTGCATTGCTCGACTATCCGCCGCGAAGGAATATCGGACCGGGAACGGACCGTTCGCATCGGCCAGCTCAAAAAATCCGTAGTGGAGCTTGGCGGGTTCGGGCGGAGCATAGGCGTGAAATACGCGTTTGAAAATCTGCCGGGCTATCACCCCATCGGATGGAACGTGGCGGAACTGGCCGGCATATTGAAGAATCTCGCAGCGCCGAATACCGGATTATGCTTCGACACGGGACATGCGCATCTCATAGGCGACCCGGCCGAGATTATCCTCCAGACAGCCGGGCAGATGATATACATACACTACTCCGACAATTCCGGTCAGGCCGACGAACATAAAATGCCCACGTTCGGCTCGATCGACAACGACGCCCTCGCCCGCTCCATCTGCGCGACCGGCTACACCGGAACGCTTATGCTGGAGACTTTTTATCCGATTGACGAGCTTGAAAAGCTTATCGACGACGGCTTCGCAGACCGGCTTGCCGGAATCATCGCCATCGCCAACGGGCGGGAGTGAAAGGATTGAGAAGTAAGTCCAAAGCAGGAGTATCTGTGTTGCGAGAAAAACACAGCCGAGACGGCCGTGCTGCAAAAACGACATCCTTGCCGAAATCCGGCAGACGGGATAAATTCTCGCCATGTCACAACCCGCCAACAGACAAACCAGCAGCGGCAGCCTGACGACCGGCTCGCGATGGGCGATAGCGGCTGTCGCGGCGTTAACCGTTGTCGGCGCCGCCGCGGGACTGACCAAAGTTTTCAATTTCGATATTTTCTGGCATCTCGCCAGCGGCGACTGGATGCTCTCGCACATGCGGATTCTCGGCGTCGACCCGTTCAGCGTCGAGCCCGATCCGCACTGGATTAACGTTCACTGGCTGTTCCAGATTATCGTCTCCGTCCTTCACGCCGTCGGCGGGTTTGAGCTGCTTAGCGTCCTGAAGTCGCTGGCAGCTGCGGCTACGATGTTCGTGTTCGCAGCAAGCCTTCGAAAACGGGTTCCGGCCGCATGGCTGCTGCCGGTCGGCCTGCTGACGCTGGCGGTCATGGCGTCCAGAATCCGCATCAGGCCGGAAATTTTCACGTTCCTTTACATAGTGGTCTCGCTGCACATCGTGGAGAAGGTGAGGCTGGGCGCACCGGCCTCAAAGCTGTTCTGGCTGACGCCGATCATGATCCTGTGGGTGAACATGCAGGGGCTTTTCATACTGGGACTGGGGATTATCTGGTCGGCGGTGATTGGGGCGCATCTCGACAAGCTCATGAAATCACGGGCGCCTCTGACGGGCAATCTTCCGACCCGGCAGGCGGTCGCAGCGGCAATTGCGGCGACGGCGGCATGCCTGCTGAACCCGTGGCTGGCCGAAGGCGCGATGCAGCCTTTTGTGCTGTGGACCCGAATATCGGGGCAAATCGCAATTTATACCTATGGACCGACAGAGCTGCGTCCGACAATCGAAGTTCTCCAATACCACATTCCGGACATCATACTGGTATTGCTTACCGCTATCGCCATGCTGGTCAATTTCCGCCGCGTGCCGATAGCTCAGGTCTTATGGCTGCTGGCGTTTTCGGCGCTGGCCGCCATGGCCAGGCGAAACACAGGTATAATGGCCCCCGTCTGCGGATACCTGCTGGCCGTGCACGGCGGAGAGCTTTTCTCTCGCATTGCCGACGCCCGGCCGAAACTGCGGCGTCTTTCCGGCGCAGCTACTGCAGCGGCGTTCATCCTGGCAGCGGCGAGCATCTTCGCCTACGTCACCGAGCTTCATTATCGTGCGACAGGCTGGGTGAACCGTTTCGGAGTCGGGCTGGCCGAGTACCTGCACCCGACAGGCGTCGCGGACTACCTGGACAAGCTCAAATCCGAAGGCGATATATTCTGCGAAGATTTCGGGGACGCCGGACTGTTCATCTATCACTGCAGCCCGCGGAGAAAACTCTTGATGGACGGCCGGCTCGAAGCGCATTCGCTCGAACAATTCGAGCGGCACAATAAAATCGTAAAAGCATTAAAAACGCCGGCCAACGCTGAAAAAGTCGAGTTCCCGGAATCTGTGCGTTTTATCGTGGTGCAGCACGACCGCCATGATACGCTTTCGACACTGGCGACATCCAAACGGTTCAAACTGATATGCATCGATAACGTCGCGGCGTGCTTCGAACGGCTGGACTGGCACGGCCAGGACCAGCTCGAGCCTCAGCAGCGTGATGTCATACCCGATGTCAGGCTTGACGCCCTTGATCTGCCGCTCGAACGCGACGGTTTCGTCAAGGGCCTGAAGCTGACCCGCAAGTGGTACGCCCAGAATCCGCCGCCGGCTGACTATAAGCTCGGCGAAATGCTGCTGTGCCTGAGCAAGCCGGAATCCTTCCTGCGTCCGGCGCCGCATAAACCGATTCCCCACCGCATGGCGCTGCTGGCGATACGCTACCTGACGGCTGCGCAGCAGAGCGGAATTGCCGATCCGCAAAAAATTCACGCCATGCTGGCCCAGGCATACGACAACTGGTCGCTGGTGACGGACTACTCTCCCCCGCCGCCGACAATTCCAATAGACGTGAATTTCGCAGGGGCGAGGTATCTTTTCCGCCAGCTGGATAAAAAACGCCTCGGCGAAAAGGATGCTCTGAAGTTCGCGATGGCCAATGTATACAACCTCTCCGCGGCCGGATACCAGGAGCAGGCTGCCGCCGAACTTAAGGAAATCATCGACAGCCTGCCGGCCGGCAAACGGAAAAACATGCCCCCGGAAGTAAGCGACCTGAAAGAAAATATTGCCGGTGAGATGAAAAAAATCACAGCCCGCATCGAATCGGAAGGCGTATACGAGCTGCCGATGGAAAAACGGGTGCCGGCCCTCATTTCGCCGCCCCTGCAGATGACGAACGCAGCCATCGCCGAACTTCGCGGCCAGGACAAGCCGGCGAAATGGACGAACATAATGCTCGGCGACCTGCTGCTGCGGAAAGGACTCGTCGACGATGCGCTCGAATCCTACTCAAAGGCGCAACCTTCACCTGACATCGAAATGCGCAAGGGCCTGTGCATGTGGGTGCGAGGCGACCTTTTCCGGGCTGAAGAAATGCTGAAGGATGTCGCCGAAAAGTCGCAAACTCCCGTCGCCCGGTATTACGCTGCCCTGCTAGCCGAGCAGCTCGGCAATTACAAACAGTCAGCCGCCATCATAGGCGCGTCACATTCGAACGACAACCTGCTGGAGTCTGCAATCGAAAGGCTCCGCGTGCGGCTGCTGAGTCACTACGACAATTAGTTCAGCAAACACTTCTATCCGGCGGCGTTCTGCTTTTTCCCGCCTATTTTGTTCTCGGTGCCGGCGAGCAGCCGGCGGATATTCGTCCTGTGGCGAACAAGTATGAGCAGCACAACCACCGCGGCGAACGCCAGCAGCGGCAGAAGTCGCTGCGTATTTTCCCGGTTGAAGCCTACAAACAGCGGCAGAAACGCCAGTGCCGCAACGACGCTGCCGAAAGACACGTAGCGGCTGATAAGCGTCGTGACCACCCAGATCGCCAGGCACACAAGTCCCGGCCACGTGAAATACGGGAATATGCCCAGCACGACGCCAAGGGCCGTCGAAACACCCTTTCCGCCATGGAAACGCAGGTAGAAGCTGAACACGTGCCCGAGAATCGCGCCCAGCCCTGCCGCCAGCCAGCCCGCCTGCTGCATCTCCGTCGGCATGCCTCCTGTATTGACCAGCATCCCGGCCAGCATCGCCGGGACGAATCCCTTCAGCACGTCAAGGACGAAACAGAAATACCCCCACCGTTTGCCGAGCGCGCGTGCAACATTGGTCGCGCCTACGTTGCCGCTGCCAACCTTGCGCAAATCCACGCCCCGGGAACGGGCGATTATCACTCCGAACGGCGTGGAGCCGACCACGTATCCGACCAGCGGAAACACCAGCAACAGAATAATCGGGTTCTCAATCATACCTTCCCTGCCATCCTTGAGTATGCAGCCTCCAGTTCATCGACATGTCTGTCGATGCCGAGCGAATCGGCGATTTTAACGCATGCCGCAGTCCGTGCGGCACGACGGGCTGGGTCGGCAAGCTCATCCATCGCCGCGGCGACCCGCACAATGTCTCTGGGCGAGTCGACTACAATGCCGGCTCCGCCAGCCAGAATCTCCGCCGCGCCGTTGAACACGGTGGTAATCGACGGCAGGCGCCATCTGGTCGCCTCAAGCACGACCCGGCTGCACGGATCGTACCAGCTCAGCAGCACGCACGCATCGGCGGCTGAGTACCATGTGAACACATTTTCGGTCGGCGGCACGAAAATAACCTTATCGCCTGCATCATGCTGCCCCGCGATTTGCTGATAGTTTTCGGAATCCTCCCGGCCGACCACTACCAGCCTGCCGTCTGTGCCGCTGTCATGCGACCACATGGCGAACGCCTTTATCGTCTCGCCGACACCCTTGAGCACGAAATTTTTCGCGACAGTGACAAAAACGGGATTCTCCGGTCCGACGCCCATGCCGAACCGCAGCTTCTGCCGCCAGTCGGCCCGCTGCTCGTCGTCGACGGCCGGAATGTCCACCGCGTTGTATATGACCCGGACGCCGTTTTCACGCCCGTAGCAGCTGCGGATTTCCTCGGCCACCATTTCGCTTACAGCCAGACAGACGGTGTTTTCGTCCGCAATGACCTGCCGCTCATACTCGGCCATTGCCGAGCGGCACGCGTTCAGCGGCGCGAACATTTCAGCGATAAATGCGGCGAACTCACCACGCCGGCGGACGCTTGCAGCCCGCTGGCCCGGAATGGTCCCGCCTCGCGGCTGATACACATTCGCGCCGGGCACGGGCAGCGTCGTGTGCACGATGTCGTAACCGCCGTCGGCCATCGCAGCCTGCACATCGCTTATGAAATTTCTCAGCTTCGTAACTCGCATTACGCCGCGGGCGCCCAACTGTTTGACCGTAACGCCGTCGTCCCTTAGGGACCACGCCGCCTCCTGACAGATAACGGTCACGTGGTGGCCGCGACGCGCAAGCGCAGAAGCAATCTGGGCCGTGGACGTCTCACGACCGCCCCGCATCGGATCCAGCCGTTCTATCACAAGTGCTATTTTCATCCGCACCTCGTCCCTAAGGGACGCTGGGCCCGCCGCCGCATCCGGGCGACCCGGGCGTCTATCGCCGCGGCGTAGCGTGATTTTTCCGGGGCCGCCTCGTCACCGAGATACGCCGCGAGAAAATCGTACCAGCATTCGTCGCACCATCGCTGCGGCATGGAATATTTCAGTTGGGCAAGGTCCTTCACCCGCCAGCGGAACTTCCGCCATCGCGGGCGGAAGACGCGGGCAAGGTCTATCAGGCAAAGCCCGATTTGCCCGCCGCTGTCGTGCATGAATATGTGCGAGGCGTAGTAATCCCTGTGCACAAGCCCGGCTGCGTGAAATTTCCGCGTCATATCCGCCAGCTTATCGGTAAACGCTGCGATTGCGGCTGCGTCGCTGCGGGCGAGAAAACCGTCGATGCTGCGCTCGAGGGCGTCGCCGGGCACTTCGGTGACAATCACGTAGCTTCGCCCGCAGAAAACAAACCCGCACTGCTGCCCGCAGGCGAGTGCGTTCATTGTGGCAATGCCGGCCTGCCGAACCTGCTCGATATTGTCGAACTCCACGCACCCCGGACTTTTTCGCAGGCCATAGGTGAACAAACGCCGCAGTTGCGCGGCGAGCGATTCCCGTCCGTAACGCTTGAGATAAACCCGCACGACCCGGCCGTCGTCGCACTGAAGCTTGATCTGCGTCCGCCGCCGCGTGCCAAGCCCGGCCTTGACGAGATCGTCGCCTCCGGCATAGGCGAACGCGCCTTCGAGCGTATCAAGCCCGAGACGCCTAATCAGCGGCATCAGGATTTCCCTGTCGTCCGTCATTTACCCTTCGGCCCCCACGGAATCGAGCAGCTTTTGGGCTGCGTCAAGAACCATTTCCACGGTAACGGCCGTCATGCACTGCATGCGAGTATCGCCGGGCGGATTGGGACACTGCTTTTGCTGGCACGGCGAGCACTGCACGGGCATGCGAAGTTTGATTTCCCGCGGATAGTCTATCTCCGCACGCACCGGATTCGTGCTGCCGAAAATGGTCACCACGCCGATGCCCATCGCCGCGGCGATGTGGCGGGCGCCCGTGTCGTTCGTGATGAGCAGGTCGGAGACGGCCATTATAGCCTTGATAAGCGGCACGCCGCCGGCACGCTCGGCGAAATTTATCGCCGGGGCGTTTTTCATGTTCGCGGCGACGCGGCGGGCGACGTCGGCCTCGCTTGGGGCGGAGTTGATTATTATCGACGCGCCGCGGCGCCGGACAAGTTCGTCGGCGACGGCGGCGTATCGTTCCGCCGGCCAGAGCTTGCTCGGCCCGAAGGCTGCGCCGGGGTTGAGCACCACTATCGGTTTGTCGCGACTGACGCCGGCTTCAGCCAGCAGCCTGTCCGCGGCTGCGGCGTCCTGCGGCGGAACGGCAAGCTCCATAAGCCGCGAGCGGCATTCAACACCAAGTTCGCGGACAAGGTTAATGTAATAATCCAGCGTCGGCATTTCGATGAGTTTGCCGCCTTCGTCCCTGGGGGCGTGAACCGTCTGAGTCAATAACCAGCCACGGATGTCCTTGCGGCGATAGCCGACCCGCTCCTTCGCCCGCCCGGCCCACGCAAGCAGCGCCGAGCGGAAGCTGTTGGGGAACACGACGGCCAGGTCGAACCGCCGCTTCTTCAACTGCAACGCCGTTGCGAAAAACTTTTTCACGAACCAGCCGCCCCGCACGGCCGTCATGTCAATAATTTCATCGTCGGCGAAATTCGTGCCGGCAAGCACATCGAGCGACGTCCTGCTGCCGATGAAGGTTATGCGAGCCTCCGGAAAATGTTCGCGCATCGCCCGCAGCGCCGGCGTGACCATGATTGCGTCGCCGAGCGGCTTGGGCAGAAACACCGCGATGGTCCGGGGAGTCTCCAATCCGTCAGTCCTTTCTCACGGCCTGGATGCAGACAGCTCCGCCCATGAATTGTACCGGGTCGTTTTGTCCGTCGTCACCTTGCCGGAGCCTATCATAATAACGCCCATGCCGACCTCGGCGAACGACTTGGCGGCGGCTTGCGATGTGCAGACGCCTCTGGTCATTCCGGTGAACATTTCCCGCAGCTGCGGAAGCTGGCTGACCATCTTCGACTCGATAACGATCTTCGGCCAGCGGCCTTGGCGGACTATATGCCACCGCTCGCTATGCCAGAGGAGAATCGGCCCGTCCGGATACCCCATGGCGGCCAGCTCCCGATGCAGATTCACGTTATTACTGATAGATTTGCTGGTGAAATAAATGATATTGGCCGACTCCGCGATCTGCTGCATCGCCGCGATTGCGTCGGTGGTTTTCTTGTCGAGGCCCTTAGGCAGGCAGTCCAGGTCCACGGCGCAGACTTCCGCATCGCCGCTGAATACATAAACCGGAACCTGCGTGCTTACCTCTTCGCCGTCGCTGTCCTGGAGGTTGACTGTCATGGTGTATACGCCGGGTTTGTCCGGGGCAGTCAGAACCGCCCCCGCATAGCCGAGCTTGTCGGTATATCCGCATCGCTCCGGGCCGCCGTCGATACTGAAGCGTATTGGCGCCTTTTCAACCGCAAGGGCCAGTCTCAGAAACTCATTACGCTGCAGGCGCATGACCGCTGCGTTCTCGCCGCCGGTCGAAGCGACCTGGTCGGGAACGGTCATTATGTAATGCCCGCTGCACCCGCAGACGGCCGCCAGCACAAACAGAAGAACAGGGCTTTTTCGCACAACTTGCATAATCTCTCTCCATCCGTTACGGGAATGATAATCTCAAACCGCCGCCGTCGCCAGCATTCGGGCACGAATTGATGTCGCCAAAAGGCCAAATCGCCGATATATTCGGGGGAACGCGAACAAAGAGGATTTAAGCAATGAACCGTGACGAGCTGAAACATCCCGATTTCATAGACGAAGATCCGTGGCGTGTATTCCGCATAATGAGCGAGATCGTCGAGGGATTTGAAACTCTAAGCCGGATCGGCCCTGCCGTCAGCATATTCGGCTCGGCCAGGACGCCGCGGTCGGATTTCTACTACGCCAAGGCCCGCAAGCTTGCGGCGATGCTGGCAGAGAAGAAGCTGGCGATAATAACCGGCGGCGGGCCGGGCATAATGGAAGCTGCAAACCGCGGCGCTCATGACGCCGGCGGAACATCGGTCGGCCTGAATATCATGCTCCCGCACGAACAGTTCGCCAACCCGTGGGCCAACATCCACCTCGATTTCAGGTATTTCTTCGCCCGACTGCTGATGTTCGTGAAATATTCCTGCGCATTTGTGTGCTTCCCGGGCGGATTCGGAACACTGCACGAATTTTTCAATTCCATGACGCTCATCCAGACCGAAAAGGCCGAAAAGTTCCCCGTGATTCTCGTCGGCCGAAGCTACTGGAAAGGAATGATCGAGTGGATTGAAAAAAGCATGCTCAGGACCGGATACAAGAAAATCGACCCCGGCGACATGGACCTGTTTCACCTCACCGACAGCATCAACGAGGTCGCGCATATTATCCTGACCGCCGTGGCCGCCAGGCAATGCCGCGAAAAACATTTGGCCCCGACCGATCCGAAGCGGTATTCGGGCGAAGGCACGTTCGCGGGCAAGCCGTCGACACAACCGTTGCAGCCCTCGCAGAAGAAAAAAACCAGGCGCCGCAAACCGTAGAGCCTGCGCGCGGCCCGGAGCGAATTATTTGCCTGCCGGGGCGGCGCAGCCTTAAAATCCACGCGATATGACCCCCACTTCGCCAAAACGGCCTCGCGTCGCGTTCGTGCACGACTGGCTGACCGGCATGCGCGGCGGCGAAAAGGTTCTCAGCCGACTGTGCGGGCTGATTCCCGTGGCCGAAATCTTCACGCTGATTCACAAAGCCGGCTCGTGCGGCGAAATAACCGCAGGGCGGCGGGTTCACGCATCGATTCTCAGCAGCCTGCCTGGCGCCGCGAAATATTACCGCCATCTGCTGCCCGTAATGCCCTTTGTCGCAGACATGACGGACCTCGGCGATTACGACATCGTCATCGCATCGTCGCACTGCGTGGCGAAGGGTTTAGGCGGCAAAAGGCCGGGGCAGTTGAAAATCTGCTACTGCCACACGCCGATGCGATACGCATGGGACATCGGCGACGATTATCGCCGTCGCATGGGCCTGTCCGGGGCCGCCCTGCACGCCTTCGCGCCGTTTCTCCGCGCGTGGGACAGGCGGACGGCCGCACAGATCGACCTTTTCCTGGCCAACAGCGTATGCGTAGCCGACCGCATCCGCCGGGCGTACGGCAGAAGCTCCGTGGTTCTGCACCCGCCGATTGACGTGGACTTTTTCACGCCGGCCGATGCGCCGCGCGAGGATTTTTATCTCATGGTATCGGCCATGGCGCCGTATAAACGGGTCCACCACGCAATCGAGGCGTTCGGAAAACTCCAAAAACCGCTCAAAATCATCGGCAGCGGGCAGGAACTGGCCCGGCTGCGGCGAACATCGCCGCCGAATGTCGAGCTGCTCGGCTGGCAGGACGACATTACCGTCCGCGACCACTATCGCCGCTGTCGCGCGGTGGTTTTTCCGACGTTTGAAGATTTCGGCATGGTGCCTCTGGAGGCGATGGCCTGCGGAACGCCCGTTATCGCATTTGCCGGAGGCGGCGTGCTGGAGACTGTGACGGAGAAAACCGGCCTGCTCTATGAGCCGCACACGCCGGAAGCGCTCGCCGACGCAGTGATGAAATTCGAGCAGGTCGGCGACAGGTTCAAAGTCGCCGAGCTTCGGAAACGGGCGGAAGAGTTCAGATCGGAGAATTTCATCGAAGGTTTTAAACGGGCCGTCGCGCCTATGCTGCGGAAGTTTAACTTCTCGGAGCCGTGGGGTTAGCCGGCCGTCATTTCACCGGGTCGTAGCCGCCCTTGCAGAACGGGTTGCAGCGAAGTATCCGCCATGCCCCCATCAGCCCGCCGCGAATCGCACCGTGTTTCTCAACCGCCTCGATGAAATACTGGCTGCATGTCGGCATGAACCGGCATTGCCGGCCGATGATGTGCGACAGCGACTGCTGGTAAAGTTTCACCGTTACTATCATCGCCCACGCGGGCAGCCTGATGATTTTTCGTATCGCAGCGGCGGCGGTCACGGCTGAGGCTCCTGATTTTTCGGCCATCTTTTTTCCAGCCTGGCCGACAGGGCGCGAATCGAATTACGCAGCCGTTCGAGCGTCAAATCTGCACCGACCCGCGGCACAATCATGAAATCCCAGCCTCGCGGCATATCGTCGCGGACAAGCCTGAACGCCTCCCTGCACAGCCGCTTGATACGATTCCGTCGGACCGCGCAGCCGTGCCTGGCGGAAACGGCCACCCCCACCCTGGCGGGACTGTCCGGCTCGCCGCGTTTGACGGCCAGCATAGTAATGACGGCGTCGGTCGCTCGCAAACCCTGATTGAACACGCGGGATATATCCGCACGCTTCGTAAGACGTAAGGTTTTACCTGCATGTTTTTTCATGCCATTTTCAGCCGCAAAGTTTTAATGTCGCCGCAAACCCAATTATGGCGTTGACCTTAATCGCTAATATCATTAAAAACACAAGAGAATTTATATGTCCAGCGGGAGTCATACAATGCGTTTGAGCCTTGTTCTTGCCTTATTCCTGGCGAATCTCGCTGTCGGCCCGGTCGGCTGCAACCTGGGCCACAGCGAAGAAGGCGCCTTCAAGCACTACGTAAAAGGCAAGATACTCTATGAACGAGGCGACGTCGATGCCGCACTGGCTGAACTTGCGAAGGCCATAAACTCGAATCCCGACCTTTCGGTCGCCCATGCAGCCATCGGCGACATATACCGCAAACAAGGCAACTACGAAATGGCCATGCGGTCATACGAAGCCGCCTGCGAAACGAACCCGTATGCGTTCAGGCCCCATTATAATCTCGGCGTGACCTATCAGCTTCTGGCGGATGCCGCGAAAACAGCCGCCAAAGTCCAGGAATACATCAGGAAGGCCATCAACGTCTATCTCCGCGCCAGAACCATAATGCCGGACGATTTCGACACGAACCTGAACCTCAGCGCCTGCTACTTCCAGCTCGGCAAATACGAGTTGGCCGAGCAGTACTGCCAAAATGCCATCAAGATCAATCCCAAAAGCGCGGAGGCCTACAGCAACCTCGGCATAATTTACGACAGTCAAAACAAGCTCTGGGAAGCAGTCCGGGCCTACAAGGATTCGCTTGAACTCGACGGCAACCAGCCGCACACGCTGCTGAATCTCGGTTCGACGTACATGCGGCAGAACCGCCTGAAGGAAGCCGTGAACGTTCTCGAAATCGCCGCCGAACGCGATGCCAAAATGTCCGAGCCTTATGAACAGCTTGGCGTATGCCACTTCCGGATGGGCAACCAGGACAAGGCCATGGAGTGCTACAAAAAAGCCATCGAAATCAATCCCCGCAGCGCGCCGGCGTATCGCGGCATGGGCGTAATTCACGTCACGAAATACGTCATGGACAAGAAAAGGACCGACGAGCTTGACCTCGGCCTGACGGCGTGGCGGCAATCGCTGGAAATCAATCCCGACCAGGAAGACATCGTGAAATTGCTGAGAAAATACTCACCGACGTTCACCGGGCCGAAACTGTAGAGCGAATTCCATATCGCGCTGCAGACCGGCGGCCTTGGAAGGCTGCCACCCGAATAAAGACACTTTCAGGATTCCGGGCAACGCCCCTTACCGCCGAACCGCACAGATTCCACGCTGATTTGCCGCAGCGGTCTGCTACAATAACTCGTAAACCGTTTTCGATTCTGCACAGACGCACAATGATAGGAATCTCCAAACTTTATTGCGGCACAGCCGGCGGCAGCGACCACCTGAGATACGCGCAGACGGAGGGGCGAAAACCGGTCGTCGTCTGGAACGCAACTCTGCAGTGCAACCTGAAATGCCGCCACTGCTACTCGGCAAGTTCGTCCGCAGCAGCCCCCGACGAACTGACGACGGACGAAGCAATCGCGATGATCGACGACCTCGCCGCGTTCAAGGCGCCGGTGCTGCTGTTCTCCGGCGGCGAGCCGATGCTGCGGGGCGACATCCTGCGGCTCATCCGCCATGCATCGGTCGCAGGCCTGCGTGCGGTGCTATCGACGAACGGCACGCTTATCACATCGAAAGTCGCAGCTTCGCTTGCCGATGCCGGGCTTGCATACGCTGGCATAAGCCTCGACGGACTGGAGGGCGTCAACGACGCATTCCGCGGGCAAAGCGGCGCGTTCCAGTCGGCCCTTGCGGGCATACGGAACTGCCGGGCCGCCGGCGTGCGGGTCGGGCTGCGGCTGACGATGAACAAAAGCAACGTCGCAGATATCGGCGGGATATTCGACCTCATCGAACGCGAGAATATTCCCCGCGTTTGCTTCTATCATCTGGTAGCGACCGGCCGCGGCGGGCAGCTCGCCGACGTCGAGCTGGGCCACGATGAAACCCGCCGCACGCTGGATTACATAATCGACCGCACCGCCGCACTGCACGCCGTCGGCAAGAATGTGGAAGTGCTCACAGTCGACAACCACGCCGACGGCCCGTACGTCTACATCCGCCTGATGCACGAGGACGAGCAGCGGGCCGCCCGATGCCTCCAACTGCTCAAACTTAACCGCGGCAACGCCAGCGGAATCGGCATCGGCTGCGTCAGCTGGAACGGCGACGTGCTGCCGGACCAGTTCTGGCGGCAGCATGTTCTGGGCAACGTCCGCAGCCGCAGGTTCAGCGAGATATGGTCCGACCCGGTCCAGCCGCTGCTGGCGAAGCTCCGCGACCGCAGAAAATATCTCAGGTGCCGCTGCATGCGGTGCCGCTTCCTCGACGTCTGCAACGGCAACTTCCGCGCCCGCGCCGAGGCAGCCACAGGCGACATGTGGGGTGACGACCCGGCCTGCTACCTCACCGACGAGGAGATTGCGCCATGACCGCACCCAAAACGCCAGCCGCCCCGCCCCTGCGGATGCTGTTCTGGGAGGCGACGTCGCGGTGCAATCTTTCGTGCATTCACTGCCGCAGGCTTGAAACCGCCGACCAGGCCGCCGAGGCGGACCTGTCCACGGACCAGGTGCGGGCCGTGTTTGATTCAGCCGCTTCGCTCGGCAGGCCGGTAGTCGTGTTCTCAGGCGGCGAGCCGCTGATGCGCGGCGACTGGCGGCAGCTTGCCGATTACGCCCGCTCGCTCGCCCTGCCGACCGCACTGGCGACAAACGGAACGCTTATAGACGCCGCGACAGCGGCCGACATCGTCGCAGCAGGCTTTCGCCGCGTTTCGGTGAGTCTCGACGGCGCCGACGCCGCCACGCATGACAAGTTCCGAGGCGCCGCAGGCGCATTCGACGCGGCGATGGCCGGCATCACCGAGCTGCGCAAGGCGGGCGCAGCGTTCCAGATAAATGCGACAATAGCCGCTCACAACATCACACAGTGCGACGAGCTTTATAAACTCGCTCGCTCGCTGGGCGCTGCGGCGCTGCACCTGTTCCTGCTCGTGCCGGTCGGCTGCGGAACGCAGATAGCAGACTCGCATCGCATAAGCCCAACCCGGTACGAATCCATCCTAAACTGGGTGCTCGACAGGCACATGGACGATACGTTCGAAATCAGGGCCACCTGCGCACCGCATATCTACCGGCTGGCCGAGCGGCGCGGCGTCTCGCTTCGCGGCTCGCGCGGCTGCATGTGCGGACTTTCGGTTGTGTTCGTCAGCCACCGCGGCGATGTGTTCCCGTGCGGCTATCTGCCGGTAAGCTGCGGCTCGGTTATCGAGCAGCCGCTGGCGGAAATCTGGCAAAAGTCCGGCGTGCTGCAGTCGCTTCGTGACTTCGACAGGCTGGCCGGCAAGTGCGGGCGGTGCGATTACCGGACAGTATGCGGCGGCTGCCGGGCAAGGGCTTTTGCAGCGGCCGGCGGAGACTACCTCGCCGCCGACCCGGCCTGCAGTTACGCACCAGGTCATTAACACAATGCTTTGTCACATATAAGGTGTGCCACGGCTTGCTCGCAAGCCGTGTTCACTCACAGGCAACACGGGATGCAAGCATCCCGTGGCACCCACCAATTGAACAAAGTGTGGCGGCCTTCCCAAGCCGCCATTCTGAAAAGAACACCTTCCCAAGCCGTTAAATTTGCACACGCACACGAAAAACGCGAAAACCCCCTTCACGAAACCCGCCAAGTTGATATACTCTTTGGGCCTGAAAGCTACGGGGCCGTAGCTCAGTTGGGAGAGCGGTTGGTTCGCAATCAACAGGTCAGGGGTTCGACCCCCCTCGGCTCCAATCATATTAGGGGAGCGGAAAAATCCACGTTTTATGCGGTTTTTTCCGCAGTTGCGGGTCAGAGGTACGTCGCGATGAGTACCACGCAGACAGCTGCAAAAAAATTTCTGGCAGGAGAAGAAGTCCTAAAAAATCCCAAATCCGGGGGTCGCGGGGATAGTCTTTACACAGCGGAAACCCGCAAGAATACTATTGAAAGTTTAACATTATCATTAACCAAGTGTCCACAGGCCGGGCAATCGAAAATACTAGATTGCCTTAACTGCTTTGAAAAACACAACTTATGTCAGGCGAAAGCGGCGCATGTTCGCCGCAACATGGCTATCATCAAAAAATTCTGCTCAATTTCGGGGTGCGAAAAAATTTCGGACATTTCGGTCGCCAATATCCAGAATTATGTCTGGAAACTCCAAAATGACGGATTCTCGTCAAAAACGATCTCGAATCATCTGGCCGCGCTGTCGGCTTTCTGCGGCTGCATGGAGGCCCTCTATAGGCTGTTCCCGATCAATCCGGTATCGAAAGTGGCCAGGCCGCCAAAGGAAGAAAAACTGCCCCACTACCTCAGCAAGGGCAATTACGAGCAGGCGGAGCGGCTGGCGGAAAAAATAATATATGGGTTGAATTCACGCTGGCGTGCAACACAGGTCTGAGAATGACAGAGATGCGGCCGAAACGGCCGGGCGGCGGCGTACTCGTTAATGCTGGCGCAAAAGGAGAAATCATGAATCAGCGACTGATGGAGCAGATAAACAGGGCCATCGACGCCGACGGTCGAAGCCGGGCGGAGCTCGGGCGAGCGGCGAACCTGCACCCGAAAACCTTTTATGAAATCATCCGCGGCGGCAACGTGCACGTCGGGACGCTCGGGAAACTTATGGACATACTGGGATACGATATTACAATCGTAAAACGGAAATGAAGAGCATGCTTTGGACAATCGGGCTGATGCTGTTTTCGACGGGGCTGCTGTGCCTGCTGGCGGACGGCGAAACCGCCGGCATACTCATGATGGCCGCGGGCCTGACAATGCCGACGCTCGATACGTCGGGCGGCTACAGGGGGTAAAAGACAAATCATGAGCGGCTTAGAGGGAATGATCTGCATTTCGTACGTCGTATTCCTGATAATGGGCGCATTGCTTCCGTCGCTGGCTACAAAGCCGCCGGCCGTCTGCCCGGTTACGTGCCCGATCTGCGGGACGCATGCGCATGCGATTATCAAGAGATCGTGCGACGGCGCAGCCGCGGGGCTGCTCATGATCTTCATGCCATTTATCGGACTTATATATATTTTGATGACGATGAATAGTTTCAAGGTCCATTGCCCGCACTGCAAGACGTACCTGTACGAAGGCAGAAACCCGCTAACCGCGGCTAACGCCAACGCAGCGCATCCGCCGGATGAAGATGGAGATTTCGACGGTCCGCCCGCCGCATCGGAGATTTGCGACAACTGCGGGCGGCGGATAGGACGCCTTGAAACGCCGCACCTGTGGCATGAAAAAATCGTCTGCGGCGGATGCAGGAAGATGCTGGAGCAGGACGGAAAACAAGAAAGGGGCTTATTGTGAAAAACATGAAAATCAATACATTAACTTCAGCCGGGATTTTTTCGACAATGCTTTTCTGCGGGACGCTGATGGCCGCCGCCGAGCCGGGGCCGGCGACGCAGCAGGAGCAGGAGCAGGATCAAAAAAGCGTCGAGGCGATGAAGCAGGAAATCGCAAGACTGAAGGATGAGCTGGCGAAGCGTGACGCCGAGATCGAGGCGATGAAAAAGAAGCTGGCGGACATCGAAAAGACACAGCCGGGGACGGCCGTGCCACAAACGACACAGCCGGAAAACGCCGGCTACCCGCACGAATGGGTTACCAGTTTTAAACTGGCCGAGAAGAACCGTGAGGCGGAGATAAAAAAAATCAACGCGGAGATAAAGGATAATGAACAGAAACTTTTGGATCCTAAAATTGGGCGAACCGGATCGCAATGGGCCGTAAAAAAACGAATCAAAAGCCTCGAAAAAAAAGGGCGGAGCTCAGGCAGGCGGAGATTCCGCCGCTGCCGGCGCTCGACGAGATGAAGATTAACAACGCGGGAACAGTCCTGGACGGCAGGATAGATGTGCTGCAGGTCGTCAGCGAGACGGAGGTCCGGGCGAAATTCCTCATACGCGAGGAGTCGGCCGAGGGCGACAACAAGATCAAAGAAAAATGGAGCAAACCCGTATTATTCCGGGGCGTCGATGCGGGGGCGTTCGGTGCGGGCGAAAAAGGGAAGATGCCGGGCGTTTTCATTGTCTGCAAACAGGAGACATACATCGCGGGAAACATCAAGAGAACGGAGTTCGTCCTCCAGAAGATAGACGAGGCCGCCTGGCGAAAGGCGTATCTGGCGTGGAAAAAAGAGAAAAAATAATTCAGAACCGTCCTGATGCAATCAAAGCACTTCTATCCGCATCCGCTGGATGAAGCCGACGACTGTATACGGGGGCCTGTTGTCCGTGTCGGAATGAGACAGGCTTGCTCCTGAATGATCATTTATATTCGCCGCTTAGCGGCGAACGAAGACTGCCGCGTCGCAGCCCGCAGGGCGGAGACAGGCTTTCAAATTGCCAGGCTGCGGCGAACTTCGTCTTGGCAAGCCAGTCAGGGGATTATATGGACGTGAAATTCCGGTATGTTTATATGCTCAAAAGCCTTCATGGCGACCATTATTACGTCGGAATTACTGAGGACCTGCAGGACCGCTTGAAAAAACACAACGCCGGGGCAGTTGTTCATACCTCGAAATATCTGCCCTGGCGGATAGAAACTGTGGTAGCTTTCCGCGACAAAGACAAGGCTTCATCATTCGAAAAATATTTGAAGAGCCAGTCTGGACGGGCGTTTGCGAAAAAACATTTCTGATATAATTGCGGCATCGTTCCGTTCGCCGCTTATGCGGCGAACTACGTCCTGGCAAACCATTCACAAGGGACATCTCGATGAAACTCGCAGGCAAACGAATCGCCATCATGCTGGACAACGAATACCAAGAGCTTGAAGTCTGGTACCCGCTCTACCGACTGCGTGAGGAAGGCGCCAAAGTTACGCTTGTCGCACCGCAGGCCGGAAAAAATTATCCGTCGAAGCTGGGCTATCCATGCGTTTCCGATGTCGCAGCCGCAGATGTCAAGGGAAGCGACTTCGACGCGGTCATCGTCCCGGGCGGCTGGTGCCCGGACTACATGCGGCGAAGCGAGAGCATGATCAACTTCATACGGCAGTGCGCCGCTGCGAAGATTCTGCTGGCCGCGATATGCCACGGCGGCTGGATGCTCTGCTGCACCGACTCGCTCAGGGGCAAAAAAGCTACGAGCTTCATGGCGATAAAACACGACATGATGAACGCCGGCGCGAACTGGGTGGACGAGGAGTGCGTCGTCGACGGCAACGTGATAACCGCCCGCAAGCCCGACGACCTGCCGGCGTTCTGCAGGGCGATTATCGAAAATCTTGGGGGATAGCCGCAGAGATATCTGAGGCATAAATTCCGTAATGCGTAACAGACGAGCCGCGACTGTAAAGGAGCGGTCCACAAATGCAGGCATCGGAATGACCGCTCCCTGACGGACTTTATGCGCTTTGCCCATCTTACCCATTGCGC
>CAZVYJ010000020.1:0-51729 GCA_964631565.1 uncultured Planctomycetaceae bacterium | reverse complement strand
ATAAGACTCGCAAGAGATACGTACTTGGGGAGGCTTAGTGCATAATGTCCGTGAGGGCGGGGAACAGATCGTTATTTTTAATCAGCCCCATGAGGGGCGGCACAATTGCAATTTAACCTGTATCGCCCCTGATGGGGCTTTTATATTAAGCGTACACCATACACCCACGACTCACGCCGTGGGCTACCGTGTGACAACGCCACACCCTAAAGTAATGCGATCTAATGTTGTGGAATTGATATTTATCGGTCGCTTGCTGACATCAATCCGTCAATAATTTATCTATCGCGGTTTTGATTTGCTGCATCAGTTTGCGGTGACGGTGGGGGTCGAAGAACGGCCCGGCCGACTGGTCGTAAGCGGCGGGGGCGGCGGTGCGGAACTTTTCCTCCTCCCATGCATATCGCGGGCAGATGTGCGCGTGCAGGAATGGGTCGAGGTTGCAGAGTATCTGGTAGTTGATGCGCGTCGCGCCGGTAGCCTTCAGCACGGCGTCGCCTAGCGTGGCCATGTCGGCAAGAAATTGCTGCCGCGCATCGGCGGTCAAATCGTTCAGGCTCGCCACCGGCGGGTCGGCCAGCAATATGAGATAGCCCGGCAGCTTCTGCCAGTTGAACATGACCGCCCAGCCGGACCGCATCTTCCGGACGACCATCGGGTTTTCGCCTCGCCGGGCTGCAGCGATTCTGTCGGGAATTGTCTCTGACATACCGGAGTGTTCCTTTAAATACTTGAAACGATATTGGGCATTGCTGTAAAAGCCGCAGAGGTCGCTGAGTACGCCGAGTAGTTTTAATTGATTTTGCGAACCCTGATGTTCCTTCACCTCACTGGAGCGAATCCCTAAGGGACGAACGGATTTTTTGTCAAAAACTTCCGCTCACCCAGACGGGCAGGCTCCCGTTCGGGCATACGCCCCCGTATTGGCGGCTCGTTGCAATAAGGATGTTAGAAATATTATTTGCCCTCTGTGACCTCAGAGTCCTCTGCGGCTATCGACTGACCGCCTAAAGTGCATCCACAATTTTCCGCACCGCCTTGATGTGCTCCGGCGTTGTTCCGCAGCAGCCGCCGATGAAATTCGCGCCGCACGAGATTATCTCGCGGGCGTACTTGCTGAATTCCTCCGCGCCCATCGGGAATGTCGTCTTTCCGTCTTTTACCTGCGGCAGGCCGGCGTTGGGTTTTATCCATATAGGCAGGTCGGTTTCCGCGCGGAGCATGCGCGTGATGTTTATGTAATGTTCCGGGCCTTTGCCGCAGTTTGCGCCGACGGCCGCCACGCCAAGGCTCTCGGCGAGCTTCACCAGGTCGGCCGGCCTGTTGCCCATCATCGTAGCGGCCCCGTCAGGTCCGGAGGCGAAAGTCATCGACGCAATTACGGGCAGGTCGGTGGCGTGGGCGACCGCTTCAATGGCGATTCTCAACTCCTCAAGCTCGCTGAAGCTTTCCAGCAGTATCGCGTCGGCGCCGCCGAACTCGACAGCCTCGGCCGTCTCGGCAAAGGCAGCCGCGATGTCTTCCTCGGCGATTTCGCCCATCATCACTATCTTGCCGGTCGGGCCGACGGACGCGAAAACTTTCGCCTTATCGCCCGCAGCCCGGCGGCTTATCAGCACGCCTTCCTCGGCAAGCTCGGGCGCCAGATGCGCCGCACCGTGGGCGCCGAGGATGAAGCGGTTCGCGCAGAACGTGTTGGAGATTATCACGTCGCTGCCGGCATCGACGTAGCTGCGTGCGACGGCTTCGACGGCCTCCGCGTTTTCCGTGTTCCACAGCTCGGGCGGAGCACCGGCCGGCAGGCCTCGCTTGTGAAGCTCCGTGCCCCATGCGCCGTCGCTTACAAGAACTCCGGCGGATGCGAATTGTTTTATGTCGAACGCCATCTGCTTTCCTTTCGGCGGGATGCGGCAAATCCGTTCAGCCTAATTATAGGCGATAGCCAGTGATATGCCATACAGAGTTGCCGCCGTCTTCGCCCCGTTTTTACTGTCGCTCGTCGGAGATAATTTTCTCGTACGTTTCGAGCTTTTTGCGTATCTCCGGCTGGTTTTTGTTGAGCTTCAGGCTTTCCCGCCACTGGGCCACCGCCTCGGCGAGAAATTTCTTCTCGCCGGTTTCGCGGTGTATGCGAAGTTTCAGGTCGCCCATGTCCGCATGGATTTCCGCGTTGTCCGGGCTGAGCTGCATGGCTTTCTGCAGCGCCACGACCGCCCGGCCGAGACTGCCCGCCGCCTCCGCCGCAGCCGCCAGGTTACGCCACGCGTCCGCATCGTCGCGGCGATGATCTGCGACGTACAGATATTCCTCCATCGCCGCCTCGGCGTCGCCGAGGTCCAGAAGCGACTCCGCGAGTTTTTCGCGTGCGTTGATAAAATCGCCCCGGCGGCGCACAACTTCCCGCCATGCGTCCCTGGCTTCGCTGAGTCTGCCCGTGGCGTGATAAATCACCGCGAGATTGTAGCGAGACATGATGTCGTTTTCGTCCTCGTCCAGCAGTTCAGTGAATAACTGCTCCGCCTCGGCCAGCCGGCGCGCCTCCATGCAGGCGACAGCCAGGTCGAACCTGACTTCGCGTTTTTCCGAGCCGAGTTCGATAAGTTTCTCATATACAGGTATGGCTTCCTCGCGCCGGCCCGTCTCGGCCAGCACTATCGCCATGCCTTCAAGCGCATCGGTATTGGACGGGTCCAATGCCGTCGCGCGGCGAAAACACATTTCCGCCCTCTGCAGCGAGCCGCATCCAATGGCCCGCCAGCCGGCCGCCACGTGAGTTTCCGCATCGCCGCCGCGGTTCCGCAGCGAGACAATGAAGCTGCGATGTATTTTTTCCAGGCCGGCGATGAGTTGCTTGCGCGTCGGCACCCTGGAGATTGCGGAAGAAGCCGTTTTGACGACGAACCTCCTGAGTGCAGGAAATGGCATCGCCTTGTCTTCCGGCAGGGCGGGGGAGCGGGGCAGCAGCAGTGCGCCTATCGCCAGCAGGACTCCTGCAAGAGCGGAAATCGAGATACTCATCAGACGCGTCATGTGCGGCATTCTAACGTTACGTCATGCCTTCGCCAGCAGTAATTTACGCCTGCCGTCACCGAAGAAACAGGGGAAACGGGTATTTTTTCAGGGCTGAAAGCCGCGGAAAAGCCGGAAAACTCGGAAAACTGGTTATGCATACCGATTGTGCAGGGCAGGGGCAGGACCTGCGATGTATTGTGTACCATAGTGGCAACAAGACCGCAAGCACATTGGCTATAAGGGACTTGGGGAAAGTTGGTTCGAATAAATTTCGAATAAATCCTCAATAATGCAAAAATTTTCGTTGACGGCAATAGGGCACAAAAGCATTATACATTTTACAAAACGTAAAGTTAGTTTCATTTTGGTGCTAACACTTAGGCTTATCTGTAGTTGGCCGCTTGTAGGACGCCACAGGCACATCTGCGAAGAGCGTTTTTTACTTACAGAGCTTGAGAGAGAAAGTGGACCAGAGCAGCTACAAGAACAATCTTCCTGAGTACCGTTCGGACGACTCGTCAGCCGTCGGCGGCGATTTCCCGCATTCGCCGTTTATGTCAACCGACGGCCGGAAACGAACCATCCCGCCCAAGCTTTATCGCATCGGTGAAGTGGTCGCCTATTCCGGCATGAGCAGGCAGACCATTCACAACTACACCACGATGGGGCTGCTCACCGAGAGCAAGTGGACACAGGGCGGGCATCGCCTTTATGACGAGTCGGTTTTCGAGCGGCTGGACAGAATCGCGGAACTGCGGGCCGGCAACAAGGGCCTGCAGGAAATCCGCGATTACTTTGAAAAAAAGCATGTGTCCGACAGCGGGACATAGGTTGTGTTAAAGACTTTTTCTGATTTTTGATTTTTGAAATTCCGTCTTTTGTGAATTTGAAATCTGAGATTTGAGATTTTTTAAAAAGGCCGTCGGTCATGGAGGACCGGGCATGAATGGCCTGAAGCGATTAATAAGAATATGCCGAGCCAGGCTCCGCCGCATGAGCCGCAACGCACGCATTGCAGCGATGCTGCTTGCCGTTGCGGCGATTATCGGCGGCGTGTGGCTTACGTGGTCGCTCGGCCGGACGCGGTACGTCGCAGTCCTGGACTCTCCGCTCGCCGCGCCGCAGATGCTTCAGGCCCAGAGGCTGCTTGATTCGCGAGGCATAAGCTACCGCACGGAGGCCGGCCTGCTCATGGTTCCCGAAGCCTCGCTTTCGCAGGTGCGGTCCGTTCTGGACTACGAAGGCCTGCTCGGCCGCAGCGACCTGACCGTCAGCGACCTCGTCGGCGATACCGACATCTGGTCCACGGCGGAGGAGAACGACAAGCGCGAGCAGGCCCGTCGCATGGCGCTGCTCAGCCGGCTCATAAGCAACTTCCCTGAGGTCCGCTCCGCGACGGTGCTTTACGATCCTGGCAAGAAGCGGACGCTCGGCTCGCCGCCGGTCAAGCCGACCGCGTCGGTCAACGTAACGCTTCACACGGGCGTGAAGATGTCGGCCCGTCTCCTTGCCGCAATAGCCGACCAGGTTTCCGGGTGCATCGCCGGCATGCAGCGCAGCGACGTGCGGATAATCGAGGGCGGACAGAGCTACTATGCTTCGAGCGAACCTGTCGTCGCCGATGCGGCGATGGAGCAGCTGCGAGCCGCAGAAATGCACTACGCCCGCAAGATAGAGGCGGCCCTTTCCTACGTCGGCGATGTGATTGTCGCCGTCGATATCGAACAGGCCGACTCATCTGCGATTTGCCGCGGGGCATCGGTGGCCGTCCCGCGGAGCTACATCGTAGCGGTGGCGAAGGCGGTTCACGGTGAGCCGACCGAGCAGCAGATTGCATCGGTGGCGGCGGAGCAGCTGTCGCGCTTGCAGCAGTCCGTCATGCGGGTAATCGGCGCGGACGAAAGCAGTGTGAAGGTCGACTGGTATTACGACGCCCTGATGCCGTCCGGTGAAATTCAGCCTCAGTCGCCCGCGACTGCCGAGTCGTCCAAAACTGTCCTGTGCAGCGTGCTGTTTATTGCCGGCCTGTTAGCTGCCGTCGGAGCAGCCGCCAGGCGCAAAGCCAACCGTCTGCGACGCCCGCAGATTCTCGCTGCGGAATCGCCGGCCGCCGGGCCAATGCGTCCCTTCGGTTTCTTCGAGGATATCGCCAACAGCAGCATCGCGTCGCTGCTGCGTTCGGAGCGGCCGCAGGCGATTGCGATTGTGCTTGCCCACCTTCGTCCGGCGAAAGCTGCGGCGGTGCTTGCGGAACTTTCGCCCCAGCAGCAGGTGGACGTGACCCGCCGGCTCGCCGACCTGGAGCGGATTGACACGGATGTTCTTCGCGAAGTCGAGCAAAGCCTCTCCGAGCGTGCGAGCGAACTTATCAGCGCCGGCAGTTCTGCCGCGTTCGGCGGCGTAGGCAGGGTGGCGGAAATTCTCCAGCATGCCGGCCGCGAAACCGAGTCAGCCGTTCTCCGCGGCCTCAGCAGCGGCGGAGAGGGCGAGCTTGCCGATTCGATACATCGCAAGCTTATGGCGTTCGAGGACATCGCCCGCCTGCCGGCTTCACGCCTGCGCGAGGCGCTGGGCATGCTTGAAAGCGACGAACTCGCCATTGCGCTTCGGACTGCCGGCGACGACCTGAAAAAGAAAGTGCTCTCTGCGCTGGGCGGTTCCGCCGCCCGCCGGGTCCGCCAGGAGATGGAAAGCATCGGGCCGGTTCGCCTCAGCGACGTCGAAGCCGCGCAGCAGCGGGTCGCCGAGGTCGTCCGGCGCGTCGAAACCGGAACGTATATACCTGCCCGTCAGGGCAGTGAAGTCATCGCATAACGGAAGTGATTATGGCGAAAGTGCTGAAAGCGGAAGAAGCTTTACGAGACCGGACCAGGCGAGTGGCCGTGCTGCACCTGGCCGACCTCGCCGAGGAGGCCCGGCGGGTCGTGCTCGACGCCCGCAAGGAAGCCGCCGCAATTATCGCCCAGGCGAAAAACGAGGCCAGTCAGCTTCGCAGCGCCGCCATGAGTCAGGGATACGCCGAGGGGCTGCTGCAGGGCCGCGACGAAGGCTACCGCGCCGGCGCCCGCGACGCGATGCGACGGGCCGACGAAACCGCATCGACCGAGTCGGCGGAAATCATGAGTTTCGCCAGATGTGTGCTGGAAAAACTTCAGGCTGAGATCAACCGTTTCAATGCGGATGCGGCGGGGCGGATGCTCGAGTTCGCCATCGAGCTTGCGGAGAAAATCGTCGGCCGGGTCGCCGAGACGGACATCTCTGCGGCGAGGGCGAATCTCGCCAAGGCGCTGGAGCTTGTCCACGGCGGCGAAATCGTGGTGAAAGTCAACCCGCAGCAGTTGGCAGGCCTTCGCAGCCACTGCGAGCAGCTTGTTGCGACGCTGGCGGTGAGCGGCAACGTACGCATCGAGGGCGACGCGAACGTCGGCGCCGGCGGCGTGAAGATTATCAGCGGTCGCGGCGAAGTCGACGCGACCATAAAGACTCAGCTGGACAATGTCGTAACAGCCCTGCTCGGCGGCGCCCGGGCCGGGCGGTGCGACTCGAACGTTGTTCTTGGACAGTATATCGGCGGCCCCTCAGGGGTCGAGGCCGCACGGGAGCAGAAAAGTGTTTGACCCGCAGCGACAGATTCTTCGCGGCATCGACCCGGTCGGCGTGACCGGGCGCGTGCACGGTGTGCGCGGGCTAACGGTCAGCGTCTCGGACCTGCCGGTTCCCATGGGCAGCGGCTGCAGAATCGTCCACGGCGGCCGCTGCCGCGAGGCGCGGGTCATCGGTTTCGCCGGCGACCAGACGCTCATCATGCCGCTCGGGCCGATGGACGGCATCTGCCGCGGCGACCGCGTGGTGTTCACCGGCGGCGAGCAGAGCGTACTGCTGGGCGAGGCGATGCTCGGCCGAGTGCTTAACGGGCTGGCAGCGCCCATCGACTCGCTCGGCGAACTGAAGACCGATACGCGGATGCCCATCTGGCCTGAGCCGATCGCGCCGATGCAGCGGCTGCGGATAACCGAACCGATGGCGACCGGCGTGAGAGTGATAGATTCGATGCTGACGGTCGGATGCGGACAGCGGATGGGAATTTTCTCCGGCTCCGGCGTCGGCAAGAGCGTGCTGCTCGGCATGATAGGGCGGCACACATCGGCCGACGTCGTGGTGATAGCGTTAATCGGCGAGCGAGGCAGGGAAGTGCGAGATTTCATCGAACGCGACCTCGGGCCTGAAGGCCTCAAGAAGGCAGTCGTCGTGGTTTCGACCAGCGACGAGCCGCCGCTGCTTCGCCTGCAGGCGGCCGGCGTCGCGGCAGCGGCTGCGGAATACTTCCGAAACCGCGGCAAGAATGTCGTGCTTCTGATGGACTCGCTGACACGCCTCGCAACCGCGCAGAGGCAGATAGGCCTTGCTGCGGGCGAGCCGCCGGCCACCAAGGGTTATCCGCCCAGCGTGTTCAACCTGCTGCCGCAGCTCGTCGAGCGGAGCGGCAGGACGGCAGACGGTTCGATAACCGCGTTCTACACCGTGCTCGTCGAGGGCGACGACCCGTCCGAGCCTGTCAGCGACGCGGTGCGGGCAGTCACCGACGGCCACATAATGCTGTCGCGCGAGCTTGCCAACCGCGGGCATTGGCCGGCCGTCGATGTGCTGGCGAGCATCAGCCGCGTGATGATAGATGTCGTCGACGCCGATCATCTTTCCGTCGCCCGGCAGGTTCAGCAGCTCATCGCCGCGTATGCCGACGTGGAAGACCTGATAAACATCGGCGCCTACCAGAGCGGCGCCAGCGCCGCCAACGACCTGGCGGTGAAAATGATAGAGCCGATTCGCAGCTTCCTGACCCAGGCGATAGATGAATCATCGCCGTTCGAAAAGACCCGCGAAGGACTGTTCGAGCTTCGCCGCAGGGCGATCGAACTGCGAAATGTCCCGAGAGCGGGCGCGAATAAGGTTGCCGTTTGAGTATGAAAAATTTCAGTGAAAAAACGAAACGCCGCATTGAGCTGCTGAGGCGGCTGAAGAAGCAGCGTGAACTGGTGATGAAGCAGGCGTTCGACCGGGCGCGAGGCAAGGCCGACGCCATCCGCCGCAGGCTGACCGACATGGAGAACTCGCTCACAGAGCAGACCCGCGCGGTCCGCAGGATGATATTGAGCGGCGGGCCGGTGGATTTGAGATGTTATGCGATGTCGGTCCGGGACGCCCGCCGCGCGATGGCCTTGCACGCCGAGCAGCTTGCCGACGCGGAGAAATCGGCCGAGACGGCCCGGAACGATTTTCTGGCGGCTCGTCAGCAGCGGGAAGCGGCGGACCTTCTCGCCGACCGCGCCGCCCGCGGCGAGGCGGTGTCAATCCGCCGCAGCGAGGCGAGAGAACTGGACGAAATAGCGGCCGCCGAGACTGAGACGGTTTTATAGCAGGCGCGGATATATGGCACGAACGGAACATGCGACACAAAAGAAGGACTCGACGCTGCGGATTGATATCGGCCGGGCTTGGCTGACGGCCGACCACCTGGCGCGCATCGAGCCGGGCTGCGTCATCGAGCTTGACAGGCCGGCCGATTGCGAAATGGACGTCTATGCCGACGGCAAACTCGTCGCGAAGGGCCAGGCGGTGGCGGTCGACGGGTGCTTCGGCGTTCGCGTGAACACGGCCCCTTAGGGGCGAAAGGGCTGTCCGCATGAGCGACTCGCAGAGACTTTGGATAGCCGCGGCGATTCTGGTGATGCTCATCGTGGCGTCGGCGGCGGTGGCGTTCGGCCAGGGCACCGACGACAAAATCGTGCAGCGCGATGGTGCGGACAAATTCAATGACGACGGCTGGGAGTGGCTGCAGATGCTCGGCGCGCTGGCGATTGTCGTGGGGCTTATTTTCGGCACGCGATACGTGCTGAGGCGAATCGGCCGGCTGCCGGCTGCGGGCGCCGGCGGAGGCGTGTTCAGAGTGCTCGCCGCGAAGAATATTTCCTCGCGGCATCAGATAGTGCTCGTAGGCATGGGTCGGCGGATGCTCGTGGTCGGCTGCGGACCCGAAGGCATGGCCGCGCTCGGCGAAGTGACTGACCCGGACGAAATCGAAGAACTGCTGGAAAAACTGCAGTCCTCGCCGAAGTCGGCGGGCATCGTTGAAAAAGTTGGAAAAACGGAAAAAGGCGAATCTGAGGAGCCCGCTGAATGAAACTCGGCGCGTTGACATTGCTGCTCGTTCTGCTGCTGCCGGTTGCGGCCGCGGCTCAGGAGCAGGCTGCGCCGCCGGCCGGCGACGACGCGACGACCATAAAACTGCCGCAGATTCAGACGCAGGAAGGCGCCTCCGGCACGGTCAAGTGGATAGTGATTGTCACGCTGCTGTCGCTGGCGCCGGCGATTCTCGTGCTGGTGACGAGTTTCACGCGGATTATTGTCGTGCTGAGCCTGCTGCGTCAGGGGCTTGGCTCGCAGCAGCTGCCGCCGAACCAGGTTCTGTTCGGCCTGGCGCTGCTGATGACGGCCGTCGTCATGACGCCGGTTTACAACAAGGTTCACGACGCCGCAATCAAGCCCTATACCGCCGGCGAGATGGAGCAGTCGGCTGCGATAGATGCCGGCACGGCCCCGGTGCGGGACTTCATGATAAAGCAGCTCGAGGCGGCTGGGAATGCCGACTACGTCGATTTGTTCCTGGGCGACGAACTTCGCGAAAAAGAGAACCTGACATGGCGCGAAGTTCCCACGCCGTCGCTTATCGCCGCGTTCGCAGTGAGCGAACTGAAGGTCGCCTTCATGATGGGCTTCAGGATTCTGCTGCCGTTTCTGGTTATAGACATGCTCATCGCGTCACTGCTGACCTCGATGGGCATGCTGATGCTGCCGCCGGTGCTGATATCGCTGCCGTTCAAGCTGCTGCTGTTCGTGCTGGCGGACGGCTGGTACCTGGTGGTCGGAACGCTTATGCGGAGCTTCGGATAATGGATTCAGGGCAGGCGATAGATCTTGTCAGGCAGGCAGTGATGCTGCTGCTTATCGTCGGCGCTCCGGTGCTGGTCACCGGGCTTGTCGTCGGCATCATAGTGAGCGTAATCCAGGCCGCCACGCAGGTGCAGGAGCACACGCTGAGCTTCGTGCCGAAGATTATCGCCATGCTGATAATGCTCGTGCTTACCGGCGGGTGGATGCTGAGCCGCCTGGCCGAGTTTGCACGCGAAATGTTTTCGACGTTACCTTGAATCGCGAATCATGAATCGCGAATCGCGAATTTGATGGTCAGGAAGGTCGGTATTTGATGGGACAGTTCGGCAAGGAATTATGCGAGCGGGCAAGAAAGCTGGCAGTCGCGGTTATCAGGCTGTCAAGCTCGATGCCCCGCAATCCGGCCGGCTGGGAAGTAGGCAAACAGATTGTGCGGAGCAGCAATAGCATCGCCGCGAATCTTGAAGAGGCACAAGGTTCGATTACAGCCCCTGATTTTCTGCATAAGGTCAATCTGGCCAGAAAAGAGGCCCGCGAGACTTACATGTGGCTGCTGAATATCAAAGACAGCGGCTTAATGAACGGTCCGCAAGTTGAAAAGCTGCTGGCAGAGACCAATGAGCTTGTAGGAAATACTTGTGACCAGCGTGAAAACGCTGGAAAAGAAAAATAATGCAAAACAGGACACTAGACGCGAAAAAGTGAAAACTCGCGACTCGCGATTCGCGACTCGCAATTCAAAATGATGTTGAATTTGAATGACAGTTCGACGTTGTTGATGCTGCTGCTCGCCGGCGCGAGGGTCGGCGGGCTGCTGTTCGTCGCGCCGGTGCTGGGCAATTATGCGCTGCCGGCCAGGCTGCGCGTGTTCATGTCGCTGGTAATCGCACTGGCCGTGGTGGGCCGCGTCGCCCAGCCGGCCGACATGCCGACCGGAACGCTCGCGCTGGCACTGGCGATTGTGCTGGAAGCGGCAATCGGCATGGCTATCGGCTACGCGGCGAGGCTGATTTTCGTCGGCATCGAGCTTGGCGCGTTCCATATCAGCCAGCAGATGGGAATCTCGCTGGCCGAGACAATCGACCCGCTGACGCAGGAGTCGACCGACCCGGTCCGCAGCCTGTATCAGATAACCGCGGTGGTGATATTCCTCGCAATCGGCGGGCACCGCGTGCTGATTGCGTCGCTGCTGGGCACGTTCGACTCGGTCCCGATGCTCGGCGGACTGGGCGGCGGGGCGGCGCCGATCCTGAAGGGCGTCACCGGCCTGCTGGCCTCGAGCTTCGTGCTCGCGATAAAGGTCGCGCTGCCGGCCCTGGCGGCCCTGCTGATGGCGACGGTTGCGATGGCGATACTCGCCCGAACCGCGCCGCAGATGAACCTGTTTTCTGTCGGCCTGCCGGTAAGGGCGCTGCTTGGAATGCTGGCGCTTTCGGCTGCCCTGGCGTATCTGCCTGCGGCGATGGACGCCGCGTGGCAGCTGTGGATGCGAAACATCGACGTGCTTGTGATGAGGTAACCAATGGCGTCGCTGCGTGAAAATTATGCCGACCGCACCGAAATGCCGACCGCCCTGCGCTTGCGCGAGGCCCGGCAGCGAGGTCAGGTGGCCCGCAGCGGCGACTTCGTGGCGGCCGTCGTCATTCTCGGCGGCGTGCTGCTGCTTGGAGCGGTCGGCCCGAAAATGCTGAACGCCTTCCGCGACATGACGGCGACGATGCTCGACTTCGGCTCGGCTGAAAGCAGCGTCGATGCGGCGAGGGCGGCCCTGTTCAACTGCATCTGGCCGGTCGTCGGCGCGGTTGCGGTGGTGGCCGTCGGCGTCGCGTTCGTCGCGGTGCTGGCCAATGTCGTCCAGGTCGGCCTGTTCGTGACGACCGAGCCTCTGCGCGCGGATTTTTCGCGGCTGAACCCGGCCGCGGGCCTGGGACGCATGTTCTCGCTGCGGTCGCTGGTTCGCACGGCCATGGCGATTGCGAAGCTGGCCGTCGTCATCGTGCTTGGTTTCGCGGCGGTCCGATCGGTGCTGTCGCTGACGGCCCGCCCGGAAGCGACCGCCTGGCAGATAGCAGGCGCACTCGGCGGCAGGCTGTATTCGATGGCCGTCCGCATGGGAATCGTGCTGCTCGTGCTGGCAGCCGCCGACTGGCTGTACCAGCGGTGGCAGTATCGCCAGGACCTGAAGATGACGCGGCAGGAAGTGCTCGACGAACTCAGGCAGACCGAGGGCAGCCCGATAAGCCGCCGGAGAAGAAAAGACAGTAAAAAGCTTGCGGGCGAAACCGCCGGCAATAAGGATAAATGATGCCGGACATCACCGGACAACTTGAGAATGCGTCGCGCTGGCTGGCCAGGCACAGGGGATTGATCCTGCCTGTCGTTGCCGCTGCGATGATATTCGTCATTCTCGTGCCGCTGCCGCCGGCCGTCATGGACGTCCTGCTCGTCGCCAACATCACGCTGGCGGCGATTATCCTGCTGACGACCATTTATGTTTCGACTCCGCTGGAATTCAGCGTGTTCCCGTCGGTGCTGCTGAGCGCGACGCTGCTTCGGCTGGTGCTGAACGTGGCGAGCACGCGGCTGGTGCTCACCGCCGGCGCCGACGGAAGAACCATCCAGCAGGCCCAGCTCGCCGCGGGCAAGGTTATCTGGTCGTTCAGCCATTTTGTGGCGGCCGGCTCGCTGACGGTCGGCGTGATTATCTTCGCGATAGTCGTAATCATCCAGTTCATCGTTGTCACGAAGGGCGCCGCCCGCGTGAGCGAGGTCGCCGCACGCTTCGTTCTGGACGCCATGCCGGGCAAACAGATGGCCATCGACGCCGAACTGAACTCCGGCGTCATCGACGAGAAGGAAGCCCGCAAACGCCGCGAGGCGATTTCACGCGAGTCGGACTTCTACGGCGCAATGGACGGCGCCTCGAAGTTCCTCCGCGGCGACGCTGTGGCGGCGGTGCTCATCACGCTCGTGAACATCTGCGGCGGCATATACATCGGCATTTTCCAGTACGGGTGGGACTGGCCGAGAACGCTCGACCTGTTCGCCCGCCTGACAATCGGCGACGGGCTTGTCACGCAGATACCGGCATTCATCGTTTCGGTGTCGGCCGCTCTGCTCGTCACCCGAACGCACAGCAAAACGAATCTCGGCGAGCAGGTCGTTTCGCAGCTCGTCGCCCGGCCGATAGTGCTGGTAGTCACCGCGGTGTTCCTTGCCGCCCTGTCGCTGACTCAGCTTCCGAAGATTCCGCTGCTGCTGATGGGCGTCGGCTGCGCGGGGCTGGCTTACGTGATGTCGCGAAAGAAACAGGTCGCGGCTGACAAGGCCGACGACGAAGAAACCGCCCAGCCGGCCGAGCCGAAAGTCGCAGGCGAAATCGACAGGCTCATGCGCGTAGACCCGATGCAGATGGAAATGGGCTTCTCGCTCATCCGCCTTATCGAGCCGCACGACGACGAAAGCCTGCTTGACCGCATCGCGACGCTGCGCCGACGCATCGCCGAGTCGATGGGCCTGCTCGTGCCGCCAATCCGCATCACCGACAACATGAAGCTGGCGGCGAACAGCTACAACATAAACATCCGCGGCGCGAAGGTGGCCTCAGGGCGCGTGTATCCCAACATGCTGCTTGCCGTCGGCGGCAACAGCGAAGGGCTGGTCGGCAGGAAGACCACCGAGCCTGCCTTCGGCACGCCGGCGATATGGATAACGCCGGACCAGCGCTCGAAGGCGATTGAACTGGACTGCACCGTCGTTACGCCGACCAGCGTGCTGATTACGCACCTTAATGAAGTAATAAAGCGCCACGCCGCCGATCTGCTCTCGCGCCGCGAAGTGGTAAGGCTGCTGGAAGGCGTGAAAGCCCAGTGCGGCGAACTCGTCGCGGAAGTCAGCGAGAAACTCGGTGTCGGCCGCCTGCAGAAGATTCTGCAGAACCTGCTGTCCGAGTGCGTGCCCATCCGCGACATGGAAACGATACTGGAAACGCTGTCCGACGAGGCCGGCCGGACAGAAGACATCGACCGCCTTACCGACAGCGTCCGCGTCGCCCTGGCCAGGATGCTAACCCAGCAATACGCCGGCGATGACGGCGAGCTGTGGGGCGTCTGCCTCGACGACGAGCTTGAAACTCAGGTCGGCGCGTACGTCAGCGACGTACCGGCGGTCAGTATTCCCGGCGAGCTTGCCGGCAGGGTGACGCGTGCGGTCGCCGAGGGAATCGAGGAACTCCGCCGCCACGGCCGGCCCGCGGTCGTGCTTTGCGGCCCGACGGTAAGGACAACGCTTAAAAAACTCATCGCCGCCGACCAGCCGGACGCGGCTGTGCTCGCATACAACGAAATCGACGGCGCACAGGTGCGCTCCATCGCAAAGGCAGGAACTGAATTATGACCATGAAGACATACCAGGCGAGGACAATGGCTGAGGCTATTGCACAGGTCAAACAGGAGATGGGACGCGACGCCGTCATTCTGCAGACTCGCAGACGCCGCAAGGGCGTGCTTGGTGTGCTTGGCGGCCGGTGCATGTGGGAGGTAACCGCCTCGCCGAACATGAACGTTCCAAGCCGCATCACTGAAGGCCGCTATATTTCAGAAACAGCAGTTGACCGGCAGGCCGAAGCTGCCGAGGTCGCAGTCGCGGCGCATGTGCAGGCGAATTCCGCGCCGAAAGCTGCCGGCGAGGTTGAATCGCTCGGCCGCGAACTTGGGCGAATCCGCGAGATGGTCGAGGCCCTCTACAACATGCGAGGCGAGCAGGCCGCAGCCGCGACGCCGTCGGAGCTTGCACCGCTCCGCTCGCATCTGCTTGGGCAGGACGTCCACGAGCACCTGGCCGACGAACTGCTTGGTCAACTTCGTGCGACGCTCACCGGCAATCAGCTCGCCGACAGAGAGCTTGTGCACCTCACGCTGCAGCAGATGATAGCCGACCGCATCAAGACCGTCGCCGCCGCCCCGGCCGCCGAAACCGGCAAGGCGAGGACAATAGCCCTCATCGGCCCGACCGGCGTCGGCAAGACCACGACGATCGCCAAGCTCGCCGCAAGGTACAAGCTCCGCGAAAACCGCCGCGTCGGCCTGATAACCATAGACACCTATCGAATCGCCGCGGTCGATCAACTGCGGACGTACGCCGAAATAATCAACGTGCCGCTGGAGGTGGTGCTGTCGGCCGGCGAACTGCACCGCGCCGTCCACGAGATGCGCGACATGGACATCGTGCTTATCGACACGGCCGGCAGAAGCCACAACGACGAAATGAGGCTCAACCAGCTGCGGAGCTTCATCGCGGCAGCCGGCGCCGACGAGGTGCACCTGGTCGTCACCGCAACCGCGAACTACAAGTGTTCCGCGACGATCCTTGAGCGGTTCAAGCCCCTGGGCGCCAACCGTCTTATCATAACGAAACTCGACGAGGCAGAGACTTTTGGCCCGGTTCTCAACTGTGCCGTTGCCGCCGACGCCCCGATCAGCTATGTTACTACCGGACAGGATGTTCCCGATGACATAGCTATCGCCGATGCGAATCGGCTGGCAGGAATGATCACAGGAGGAATCCCGTATGAAAACTGAGGACCAGGCGACCAGACTGCGCGAACTGATGCGCCGCGCCAGGCAGACGCGGACAATCGCGGTCGTCTCCGGGAAGGGCGGAGTCGGAAAGAGCAACATCGCGCTGAATCTTTCGATACTCATGTCGGCTGCAGGCAACCGCGTGGCGCTTATCGACGCGGACCTTGCGCTGGCCAATCTCGACGTTCTGCTGGACGCAGAGGTGCGCGGCAACCTGTCGCACGTCATAGGCGGCAGCAAGAAGGTCGAGGACATCGTCGTCAACCTTCCGTGCGGCGTGCAGCTCGTGCCGGGCGCAAACGGTCTGGCGAAACTCGCGAATCTCTCCGAGTTCCAGAGGTCGCTGCTGCTGGAGCAGCTCGGTTCGCTGGAGAACGACAACGAAGTGATCATCGTCGACTGCGGCGCCGGGCTTGGCGGCGACGTCATGCACTTTGCGGCGGCCGCCGACAACGTGCTGGTCGTCACCACGCCGGAGCCGACCGCAATTACCGATGCCTACGCGGTTATCAAGGTGCTCAGCCAGCGCGGCTACAAAGGGCACGTAAGCCTGCTGGTGAACATGGCGGCGGGGCGGCTGGAATCGCGGGTGACACACCAGCGGATATCCAACGTCGCCAGGCAGTTCCTGGGAATGCGGGTTTTCGATGCAGGGTATATCCTGATCGACCCGAAAGTCCGCGATGCGGTCAAACGCAGGGAACCCTTCGTGCTGGCGTTCCCGAGATCGCCGGCAAGCCGGTGCATGGCTGCACTGGCCACTAAATTGTGTGCCGGCGGGGCACTGGTGGAGCGAAAAGAAGGCTTTTTCCGCCGCGTGGCCAACTGGTTCGCCTGAGGCGGCAGATTGGGCGATTGCAAAAAAAATTGCAAAAATGTTAAAATAATGTTGACTGGGTAAAATAGATAAGATAGATAATTTGGCTGGTTTGATAAGTCCATATTTTTTCGCACATTGCCGCAGCTCGGGCGGTGTGCGTTTGTGACGTAAGTCATGTATTTGCTTGGTGCAAGATGTTTCCGGGCTGAATTTTACGCTTAAGTTGCGGCTGCCATTAAGCGTTATTTAGTCGGGAGCGTTGGTTAGGAAGGCCATGGATGGCCGGTGTCAGTCGGAGCGGAAGGAGCTCTTAAAATGCAGACCAAGAAAATAAAGGCTGCGGTAGATCAGATAGAGAAGTGGTGGAAGCAGTTCAAAAAGAAGGGCGACGACGAATCGCGCAACAAGCTTCTTGAGCACTATCTGCCGCTGGTCAAGTATGCCGCCGAACGGCTGCGCACGAAACTGCCCGACGAGGTGGATGTCGACGACCTCATGTCTGCGGGCATATTCGGCCTGATAGACGCCGTCGATGCGTTCGACCCGAAGCGCGGCGTAAAATTCGAAACATACTGCTCGGCCAGAATCCGAGGCGCCATTCTCGACGAACTCCGTTCGATGGACTGGGTGCCGAGGCTTGTCCGCAGCAGGGCGCATAAACTGAATGTCGCCATGCAGGCCCTCGAAGCCGAGCTTGGCCGCACACCTACCCATCAGGAGCTCGCCAAGCAGATGGGCATGCCGATGAGGGAGTTCGAAAAACTTCGCCGCGACGCCCATGCGATCGGCGTCGTCTCGCTCAGCCGCAAGTGGTTTGAGACCGACTCCAACAAGGACGTCCGCGAAATCGACGTCCTGGAAGACCGCAACAGCGAGAATCCGTTCCATTCCGTTCAGCGCAAGGACGTAAAAGACCTGATAACCAAGGGTCTCAGCCGGGCCGAGCGCCTGATAGTGATTCTGTATTACTTTGAAGAGATGACGATGAAGGAAATCGGCGAGACGCTGGATTTATCCGAGAGCCGCGTCAGCCAGATGCATTCCGCCGTGCTGGCTCGCCTGAAAGGCCAGCTCGAGAAGCGTCAGAAGGAACTGCAGGTAACCTGACGGAAACGTTCGCCCCCAAGGGGCGTCCGATTCGGCGGGGGGAAATATTGTCCGGGGGTTTTCGGGAGTTTTTCGCGGGTTTTCGCGGCTTTGGTAGTCGCCGCGGCCTTTTCACGCCGATATAATCTTCACCCGAAGTGAAAGGAATTCTAATGCGTTTTACAAAGATGCACGGTATCGGTAACGACTATGTCTTCGTCGACTGCTTCGGCCAGGAGGTCAAGAACCCCGCCGAGGTCGCCGTCGCGATAAGCGACAGGCATTTCGGCGTCGGCAGCGACGGGCTTATTCTCATTCTGCCCAGCGAGCATGCCGATGTCCGCATGAGAATGTTCAACGCCGACGGGTCGGAAGGCGAGATGTGCGGCAACGGGATTCGCTGTGTGGCGAAGTATGCCTATGACCATGGTCTGACGGACGCCAACCCGATGCGCGTGGAAACGCCGGCCGGTGTCAAGAAAATAGATCTCGAACTCGACGACGACGGCAAGGTCGCGGCGGCATCGGTTGACATGGGCAAGCCCATTCTCGAATCGCAGGCGATACCTGTGAAGATTCCGCAGAGCCGCGTCGTGGATATACCGATTCGCAGCAGCAAGTGGGCCTACCAGATGACATGCGTGTCGATGGGCAACCCGCACGCGATTATTTTCGTTCCCGATGTGACGGCTGTCCCGCTTGAGGAGGTCGGCCCGGAGCTTGAGCGACACCCGCTGTTTCCCCAGCGGGTGAACGTGCACTTCGTCCAGGTGCACAGCGAAAACGAAGTGACCATGCGGACGTGGGAGCGAGGCAGCGGAATTACGCTGGCCTGCGGAACTGGCGCGTCGGCGGTCTGCGTCGCGGGCGTGCTGACAGGCAGGACCGGCAGAACGATTACCGCGCATCTGCCCGGCGGCGACCTGAAGCTGCAGTGGTGCGACGAGAACGACCGCGTGTACATGACCGGACCGGCGACGGAAGTATTTTCCGGAGACTGGCCGGCAGTATGACTCGCCAACAGCTTTTGAGAATGATGGAAGTCTGAAAAATTCAAGGTGGGCGGATGAATCATAGGCTGAAAATACTGCTGGTTCTTTCCATCTGCCTTGCGGGGCGACTGGGGTATTTTCTGGCCGTTGCCACGTGTAATCATCACCCGCAGCACAAGGTTTTGCTGGTGGATGATGCGGAAGGCTATGAGCGACTGGGGTACGTTCTCGCCCAATCCGGCGAATATGATACCGGCGAGCTTGGCGCGCTTCGGCCGCCGGTTTATCCAGGCATAATCGCCGCGTGTTACATGGTCTTCGGCACCCACTTATGGGTCGTGGTGCTGTTTCAGATAGCAATGGACACCGCCACGTGCCTGCTGATTATTCTTACGGTCCGGCGGATGCTCAATGCATCGGCGGCTGTGTGGGCGGGGCTACTTTACGCGATTTCACCGTTTCCGATAATCCATTGCAGCAGGATACTCTGCGAGATTCCGTTCCTGTTTTTCTGCGCATTGTCGCTTTATTACATCGGCCGGGTCATGCGGCCCAAAGAACCGGGCGACCAATCGGTGTTCATGCTATTCGTCGTTGGCATTGTCCTGGGCTTTGCGACGCTTACCAAGCCGGTGGCCGTCTGCCTGCCGGTACTGTTTATATTCGCGATGCTTGTCCGCCGGCTGAAAAAGCCCGCAACATTCCTCGCACAGGCGGCCGCTGTGGCGGCTGCTTTCGCGGCTGTTGTGGCCCCGTGGTGCTGGCGGAATCACAGGGTTTACGACCATTATGGGATTTCGACGTCGGGCGATTACAACCTGCTTGTGCTGCATGTCGCCGGCATGGAAGTCGCCCGGACCGGCGAGGACTATGAGACGGTCAAGCGGAGCCTGCTTTTCGAGGCCGAAAAAATGATTGAAAATGACGGCCACAAGCACAGCAAGATGAACCCGTTCGAGAAGGCCGCTTACTGGAAGCGACTTGCGAAAAATAAAATTCGCCGGAATCCCGGCGATTTCGCAAAGGCCTCAGCTATGGGCGTAGTCCACAGTTTCATGAACCTGGGTACTCAGGATATCAGCGCCATGCTGGGCCTTCCGGGTGATTTGAAAGACTTCGACTTCAACGCGTATCCGAACATTTTCGACGCGATAGCGGAATGGTTCCGCGTCAAGTCGGCTGCACAGATTGCTGCCGGCGCGGTGGTGGCCGTCCTGCTGCTGGCAATTTACGTGAGCCTTCTGGTCGGCCTGTTCGTCGCGTGGCGCAGCGGGAGCAGGGCGTTTCTGCTTCTGTGCGCACTCGGCGCGATTTACTTTATTATCGTCGCCGGCCCGGCCGGGCTAGGGCGGTTCCGAATGCCTGCGATTCCATTTTATATGCCGTTCGCCGGGGCAGGACTCGCATGGATCGTCGGGAAAAGGAAACAAAACATTCCCGTCTGATATCGACGAGCAGTCGGCAAGTCTGATTATGCATATAAAGGCCCATCTCTAAGAGATGGGCCTTTAAGTAGTTACGCAAGCATATGGGCGGGCCGTCGCCGCAGCGTGTATTTTCCGAAACATCGCGTTGTTCTTACGCAACATCACTCCTGAATCGGCCGATTCAAGCGATGGACTTCAATGCGCCGCTGCGGCGCAAGGAGTGCGGAACATGCCGAACGAACTGACTGAAAAGACATCTGTCAAGACGCACATTCTCGTTGTCGACGGCGACGACGAAATGCGCGAGAGTCTCGCGGGATTTCTGGAAGCCGAGGGCTACCATGTGACCACGGCCGAGTCGTACAGGCAGGCCGTCAACTGCCTGACGGCAGGCATGTACAACCTGCTCATTACCGACCTGAACCTTCCCGATGCAGACGGCATGGAGCTTCTGCGGTACGTGCGCAGCAACTGTCCGCTGGTCGAGTCGCTGGTGGTCAGCTCGCAGGGCTCGATAGACTCGGCTGTGCAGGCCATTCGCCAGGGCGCGTTCGATTATCTCACCCGCCCGCTGATAGACGACGAGTTCCGCATGACCGTCCAGCGTGCGATTCAGCAGCAGAATCTTGCGGCCGAGAACATCCGACTTCGCAGCGTGCTTTCGCAGCGGGGAGCTTTTGAAAATATCGTCGGCGAGGATTTCCGCATGGCCCGCGTTTTCGAGCTTATCGACGCTGTGGCCGATACGACCACGACGGTGCTGATAACCGGCGAGTCGGGCACGGGCAAGAGCATGATAGCCCGCGCGATACACGCCCGTTCCGGCCGCCGCGCCAAGCCGTTCATCGAGGTTACCTGCGGCGCTCTGCCCGAAACGCTGCTTGAGAGCGAACTGTTCGGCCACGTGAAGGGCGCGTTCACCGGTGCGGTCTCATCCAAGGAAGGCCGCTTCGCCGCAGCCGACGGCGGGACGATTTTCCTCGACGAAATTTCTACCGCCTCGCCGCAGCTGCAGGTGAAACTGCTTCGCGTGCTGCAGGAAAAACAGTTTGAGCCGGTCGGAAGCAACGAAACGAGAAAGGTTGACGTTCGCGTCATTCTCGCCACCAATCACGACATCGAGGCCGAAGTGCGAGCCGGCCGATTCCGCGAAGATTTGTACTACCGGATAAACGTGGTGAATATCGAGCTTCCGCCGCTGCGCGAACGGCTGGGCGATATCCAGCTGCTGGCGGAATATTTTCTGAACCGCTTCTGCGGGCAGACCGGCAAACAGATACGCGGATTCACGCCGCACGCCATGGAGCTGATGCAGCGGTACGGCTGGCCCGGCAACATACGCGAACTGGAAAACTGTGTGGAAAGAGCGGTCGTGCTGTGCCGTCAGCAGTTCATAGGCCCCGACGACTTGTCGCCGACACTGCTGAACGCCGCGGCCGGTTATGTCACGGGCAGGAAAGACGACGCATCGCCGACGCTTCGTGAAGCGCTGGCCAAGCCGGAGAAGCAGATTATCACCGAGGCGCTGCATGCCAACGGCGGCTGCCGAAAGACTACCGCTGAACAACTCGGTATCAACCGCACGACGCTCTACAAGAAGATGAAGCGCTACGGGCTGCTTTAGGCCTCGTCGTCGTTATTGACGGCATTGCCCGCTGCCGCCAGCTCGATTCGTTCGGCGGCGGTTGCCCGCCCGGTTTGTTCGTCGACTTCCGCAAGCAGCCCGCACATGCGGACGTCCCCGTCTGCAATGTCGAACCGGTGCGGCATGGATGTTGTCAGCGCCGCGAGCACGCGGTCTTTTTTCCGCCCCAGTACGCTGTCGTAAGGCCCGGTCATGCCGACATCGCTGATGTAGGCGGTTCCGCCGTCCAGCACGCGGGCGTCGGCGGTGGGTATATGAGTATGCGTGCCGAAAACCACGCTCGCCCGGCCGTTAAGGTGCCAGCCCATCGCGACTTTCTCGCTGGTGGCCTCGGCGTGGAAATCGACCACGCGGATTTTCACGTCATCGGGAATTTCGGACATCACGCGGTCAACCGTGTGCCACGGATAGTCGGCCGCACCCATGTACATCTGCCCGAGCAGGCAGATGACCGCTATTTTATGCGAGCCTGATTTCGAAGGAACCACGGTCCAGCCCTTGCCGGCGGCCTCGGAAGAAATATTCGCCGGGCGGACGATTCTGTCGGACTCGTCGAGCGTCCGTGCGATTTCCATGCGTTTCATCACATGGTCGCCCATCGTCACTACATCCACGCCGTAGTGGAGGATTTTTTTGAACATCTGCGGCGTAAGCCCGCTGCCTCCGGCTGCATTTTCGGCGTTGCAGACCACAAAATCCACTTTTCGCTGTTTTATGAAGCCTTCTAGAAGTTCCGCCAGCGCGGACCGACCGGGCCTGCCTACGACGTCGCCGATACACAAGATGTTTACGGGCATAGGGGAGCCTTCCATGTGCTTTTGTTTGCGGCCATTATATGGGCGGCCGGCGATTCATCAAAGACAATACGCCGCGTTATTGATGTTTGGGGCATGTTGCTTTGGCAATTCAGGCGAGAATGAGGTAGGATAGAATATCCTTTATAGAGGTTTCAGCGATGATCCAGTGCAAAGACTGTCAGTATTTCCGTCGCGGCGAACGGGGCGAGATAGCGTTTTCGTGCGATCCGTTCAGCAATATCGTCGAGCCCGAGTGCCTGGCCAAGTGGCAGCTCATCAAGATCAACCAGATGGTCGCCAACTACCAGAGCATGCTGGAGTACTATCGCAAGCTCGCGCCTCTCCAGGAAAAGATGTTCAAGGTGGTGGAGCGGGAAATCGACGACATGAACGAGTCTGAAAAGTGGAAGATAAGCGAAGACGACGATATCGACGACCGCGACGACCACGATGATCGCGACGACTGGGGTGAACCGAGTTTATAGGCGTCCGGTCGTTTGGCGCATAGTAAAACATGTCCGGACGGGGGGCGGCTTTCGCCTGTTGCTGTGCCCTGAGATTATCCGACGACTGCGTCGATCCATGCGTTGGCGATCAGGCCGCAGCCGGCCTGCGACGGATGGACCCCGTCGACCAGCCAATATGACGGCGTTTTCCTGCACGCCGCAGCGGCGAATAACCCGTCGAGCGGTATGTATGTCGCGCCGAATTCCATCGCCACTTCGCGCACCGCGTCGATACGCGGGTTAATGTCCTCGCGCCACTTGCGCTGTCCCTCGCTGACGGCCAGCATGAACGGCTCGCAGATGACGATCCCAGCACCGAGTTTATCCTTAACGGCCTGCAGGATGCGCCGATAGCTCGCGGCGAACTCCGGCAGGGGGGATGGTATGTTGCTGTCGTACCGCCGCCATGTGTCGTTGATTCCGATCAGGATCGATACGATTGTAGGTTTCAGGTTCAGTACGTCGGCCTGCAGGCGAGCCTCCAGGTCGTACACGCGGTTACCGTTGATCCCGCGATTCGTCACGCGTATGTCAAGCTCAGGAAAGCGGGCCTGGAGAAGCTGGCCGATCGTGGCCACGAACCCGTAGCCGATACCGTTATTGACGCCATCGGTGCGGCCGCAGTCGGTGATACTGTCGCCCAAAAACAAAATATGTTCGTTCTTGTCCAGCACAGAAATCTCCTTTTGGGGATTGGTGTTCATGCGATCTGACTGAATACTGTTATTTTTTTATATAGGGAATGTAGTATGGTCTGGGAAAAAGTAATCTGGTTTATAGTTCCTTCATCGCCTCGGCGAGAGTGACCAGGTGTTTCTGCTCCTCGCGTATTATTTCATCCACGACTTCTTTGTCTTTCTTGCCGACAAGGCGGCTCATTTCGTTCATCAGCATCAGCGTGTCGCGTTCGAAGCGGCTGGCAAGCTGGATGATTTCCTCGTCGTCTTCGCACTGGTCGGTGAGCGACAGTGCGGTTTCTTCATCGGGGAAGGCCCGCTCGCTGGTGAGAGTGGTCAGGTAGGCCATATATTCGCCGGGGTACTGTTCCTTCGGGGCACTGCCGCCGAGATTGTCGAGCATCTGCTGGAATCGCTGCTGGTGATATTTTTCCTGTCCCGCGAGGTCGGCAAACAGGGATTTCAACCCGGAGTCCTGGGCTTTTTCGGCGGCCCGGCTGTAGAAGGCCACGCCTGTTCGTTCGTCCTCAACGGCAATCCGCACCAGTTCCGATACTTCGAAAACTTCTCTCATGGCTGCTCCTTCCCGGCAAATTCCAGACTCAATCGACTCGACCAGGTTATCAAACCGTCAGTTCCTGAGTATATGCTCGCGATGACGTCCTGTCAGGCGAGTTTCCCTGGAGGCTCTTACAGCATTGTATACAGCCGCCGCCCGATGTGCGGTTTTTATGCCGCCGCAGACGTGTACTATAACCAAAACTGTCCATTCGTAAAGGGAGGGGGAAATAATCGTCGCCGCGGCATCGGCCGCCGTAATATGCTTTTGCCAGGCAACTTGTATTGACGGAGAAGCGGTCTTCCGAAGGCTGCAATTGCTGTGAAAGTTCGTGCCGCGAGGTTTAATATGACCTATGGAGCGTATCTGGCATTGTTTTCGTGAAGGTGGAGGAAAATGGTAGCCGGCCCGGTCATCAAGGTAGCCCGTGGTAACGGGTCCCTCTCGTACGCTGACGTTCGCAGGCTCGAATCGAGCATCCTCGGCAGCGGGCGGATGACAGTCCTTCTGGATTTTGCCCATGTCGAAGACGCCTCGACAGCGGCGCTGGCCAGGCTGGTTGTGGTTCGCCGCAAGCTGCTCCGAAGCGGCTGTGACCTTCATATTCTCCATCTTCACGGCCATGCCAGAAGCGTTTATGAAGTCGCCCGCATGGACAGGCTGCTGCCCAGCGAGTAACCCCGCCGCTTCGCATCCGCCGGTATGGACGTTACTGACCCGGCATGCTACACTTCCGCTTTGGCATGTCCATCTGGCCGGTACAGACTGCTCTGTTTTTCAAAGTCGGTGTGTGCATACTGCCCGTGATGTTTGGCATGTATGCCGCAGAGTCGGCTGCGCGGCGCCGCTGCATGAATGCAGCCGCAAGGCTCTGGTCTGCGGCGGCCGGCCTGTGCCTGGCTGCCGTGGCGATGTGCCTGCTGACCGCGCTGCTGGTGTGGGTTCTGTCCTGACCGGTTCTTTGCCCTATATATCAGCCGCGATGCTGCCGGAAATCTTTGGTTGGCATGCGAACTATTTGCCTGTTTGAGCGTTATATAATTAGTGAGAAACATGACGTTCCTGCGCGGTGCACGAGTGCAAGCCGGAAAATTCAAAAAAGCGCCTAATACGGCGTTTTGCCTGCAGTTCCAGCCCGATAGTGCCGACAAGTGAAGAAGGAATTATCTGTAACAGGCCCCCGGCGTCGTAATATAATGTTGTTTCTGTTACTTCGGTAAGACAGAGGCATGCGGTGTGCTGGATAAAAGCGGGCAAAGATAGGAGCAAGTAGTGATTCAGCGGCTGGTTAGATCTCATGCGTTCCCGATGTTTTTGTTGATGGTTCTTTGCATAGTCGCCTCTTGCGGTGCGGTGGCAGGGCAGGAGACTCAGGCTGACACCCAGCCGACATCGCAGGCGGTGACAGAACCTGCTCCCGCGACCGCTCCGGCAGCGACGGCGCCGGCTGAACCCACCGCCGATGAACTGCTCGCTGGCGGCATAGATAAGATTCTGGCGGGTAATTTCAATGACGGCCTCGCCGTTCTGCAGAAGGCCGGCAAGCTCGCTCCCGACAACGCCCGCGTGACCAAGGCGCTCAGGCTGGCCGAGGACCACGCCAGACTCCTCGCCCGCAGCGAGCGGCAGCGGGCCAAAGAATATGCCGATACGGTCGAGCGAGTCCGCTACGCACTCTGTGCCCAGCAGTATCAGCCCGAGCTTGAAAAGGACGGTCTGGGCGACAGGCTGCGCGAGATTATCGTCGGCAGGAATGGCGATGAGAACAATCTCATTGCCGCCTACAACAAGGCCGCCACAGTCGAGTCTTTCGAAGACGCCTACGTCGCCGAGATGGCGGAGATGAAGAAGACATCCATCGACGCCCTGCGCCGCGCCGCGGAGACGGTTCCCAAAGCGGTCAGGCTGCTGGAAAACGATAAGAGCAAATACGCGGAAACGTTCCGTTCGCTTGCCGATACGCTTCTGAGGCGGATTGATGAAAACGTCCGCATCTGGGAGTCGCTTGACTTCAACGATGCGGCCAGCCGCAGGAATACCGCCGCACTGCTGCGGGACTCCGAGGTACAGCTTGCCTTTGCCGTCACCGACCTTGAAAGCATGACGGCCAGGATGCCGTGGCGGATCGGCCTGGCGCAGGCCAGACTCGCCAAGCAGATAGCCATCGACTCTGACAGGATGACCGAGCAGGACTGGTACAAGGAAATCGTGGCGCTGGCGGAAGCCGAGGGCGACAAGGCCGTCAAGGAAGCCCGCTGGTACGACGCGCTGGCAGCCTATTACGGCCTGAACGAACTGGACAAGGACAACGAAAATTACGATCTGATGCTCAAAACGGTCGAGCGGCACGTTCGGATACTCGGCATCTACGGCAAGGAAGACGAAGAAGACAGGGAGTCGAAGGAATCCGCCGACATCGAGGGTATTGACGACGAAGAAGAACCTTACGACTGGCGCGAGATGGTCCAGGGCGTCGACGCCGCAATGGCGAAGAATATCTTCGCACGGGTGAACGTGAACTACGTGACTGCCCTGGATTATCGCAAGCTTACCGGCGGGGCGCTGTTGTCGATAAAGGTGCTGGCCGAGACGCCGCAGGTCTGGAACACTTTCACCGGCCTGAAGGACGAGAAGAAGCGCAATGAGTTCATCGCGGCAGTCAAACGCGAGATGGAAAATCTCAACAAGCCGGGCGTCGGCTATCTCCAGCCTGCTTACGCGCTCGAAGCGGTCATGCGGGCCTCGGATCGCACAGTTGAAATACCGACCGAAGTGCTCGCCGTCGAGTTCACTGACGGCTTCCTGAGCGAGCTTGACAAGTTCAGCTCGATGATCTGGCCCAGCGAAATCGAGGACTTCAAGAAGCAGACTACCGGCGAGTTTTACGGCATCGGTGTTCAGATACGCAAGGAGCCGGGCGAGCCGCTGCGGGTCGAAAGCCCGCTGCCCGACACGCCGGCCTACAAGGCGGGCCTGAAGGTCGGCGACATGATTATCGCCGTTGACGGCGAACGCACCGAGCACAGGTCGGTCAACGCCCTCATCAAGAAAATCATGGGCGAGAAGGGCACGAAGGTTACGCTGACGATACAGCGGCCGGGAATCGTCAAGCCGTTCGACGTGACCATCATTCGCGACCGCATCGAAATAAGGACTGTCAAGGGCTGGCGCCGCGAGAACAGCGGCATCTGGGACTACATGGTAAGCCCGGACGACAAAATCGGCTATCTTCGCGTAACGCAGTTCACCGAGCAGACCGACTCTGACATGCGTCAGGCCATCAACGATATGAAGAAAAAGGGCGTCAGGTCCATCATCCTCGATCTGCGGTTCAATCCGGGCGGACTTCTGACCTCGGCCACCGATGTCAGCAACGAGTTCCTCAACGGCGGGCAGATTGTCTCAACCAAGGGCCGGCAGACCCAGAAAATAACCCATGACGCCGACTCGAGCGGCGTTTTTCAGGACGGCGACCTTGTGGTTCTGGTGAACCAGTACAGTGCGTCGGCCTCGGAAATCGTCTCCGGGGCGCTGAAAGACTGGAAGCGGGCCAAGATCATCGGCATGCAGACTTACGGCAAGGGCAGCGTTCAGAACGTGATTTTCGTGCGGGACCGCGCGATTCTCAAGCTGACGACGGCGTATTATCGAGTCGGCAAGTCGGAGCATCTGCTGCATCGCCGCAACGGCGACAAGACATGGGGCGTCATGCCCGATATTCCTGTTCCGATAACGCCGATACAGTCCAAGCTGTGGCTGGATATCAGGCGCAAGACCGACCTCATACAGGATGTCGATCCCGCAGAGCTTCAGGAAAATCTCGCCCGGCAGTACGATGCCGACATACAGCTTCAGACCGCCGTGTTCGTGCTGAAAATGCTGCAGCTTCAGGAAACGCCGGCTACATAAGGAGCGTTTACGTGCGAGAGCAGAGGCTGCTGGTCATAAGCCTGTTTTTTCTCGCCGGCTGCATGCCGGACCATACAGGCAATTACGATCCGCCCAAGCCGGCGCATGTAAAGGCCTTCGACAGAATCAAGAACCCCGACATCGTCCTGCTGGTCACCGGCGGGACGAACGCCATGATGGAGGTCTGCAACTGCGCCGGTCCCATGCCGGGCGGGCTGGCCAGGCGCAGCGGACTGGCGATAAGCTACCGTGCAGCCTTTCCGCACACGTTCCTGCTCGACAGCGGCGACGTATTCACCATCACTCCGACCGACGTGCAGAACGATTATGTCCTGCGAGGCTACCGGCAGATAGGCTACGACGCCGTCGTGCTCGGCGACCAGGAATGGGAAGCCGGCCCCGACGCCCTCGCCAAGCTGCTCGCCGGCGGCGGGGATTATCTCGCGACGACCGTCGCCGTGAAGGACGAGTCGAGCAGCCTGCCTCTGCAGCAGGTCATCAAGCGCGACTGGGGCGACGTGAAGCTGGCGGTTGTTTCGGCCGTTCTCGAAAAATCGCTTCTGTTCTTCCCGCCTGAGCAGCGTGCGAAACTGCAGTTTGATGACATCGAAAAGTTAGCCGCCCGGGTGGACGAGCTGAAGAAGGAAGGCTACCTCGTGGTCGCCGTTGCGCACGGCAGCGAAGAGGACGTCCGGCAGCTCGCCGGAAAGTGCCGGGCCGACCTCATAGTAGAGGGGCACACGTCGAAAACATCGCCGAAGCTCCTGCATGCCGGGCCGAACGACACGCCGGTGGTCAAGGCCGGCGGGCCTGACTGGGTCAGTGCAGCCGCGATAAAACTGCTGCCCGGCGGCGGGATAGACGTCGAATACCGCGCGGAACTGGTCGACGAGCGCTGGCCGCTTGACGCCAGGCTGCTTCAGACCTATCAGGCGTACGCCCACGTCGCGATGCAGCATTACCTCGACGCCAAACGAACCAGCGGGCTTGATTACGTGCCCTCGGCGGACTGCAGCCTCTGTCATACGAAACAATACGAGTCGTGGCTCAAAACCCGGCACGCCTCGGCTTACGCCACGCTGCAGAAGGTTGAGCGGACGGGCGATCCGAACTGCCTCATCTGCCACACGACCGGGGCCGGCACGGAAAAGGGATTCTACACAATCGAAAAAACGCCGCAGATGGCGAACGTGAACTGCCAGGACTGCCATCGGTTCAATATCGCCGAGCATATAAAAATCGGCTACGAGTTTCCGAAGTTCACCGAGGATATCTGCACGACCTGCCACACTCCGGTCACCGACCCGTCATTCAGCTACAGGCAGAAAGTCGGCAAGGTTCGCTGCCCGCACGAATAGGCCTGCGACGCTTCAGAAACCGTCGTCGTCCCGGTCGTCCGAATCTTCCGGTTCTTCCTGTCGCGGCGGTGGCGGGGGAAGGGTTATCGCAAACCCAGTCTGAACGACGGTCGTTCTGGCGAGTATGTCGCCCAGCCGCTGGCGGTTGCTGGTTATCAGCGGGATAAGCAGCAGCACAAGCTGGAACGGTGTCATGCTAAGCTCGAGTATTCTGAACACGTTCCGCATGATGATGTTCGCCATGGCGACCGGTTTGCCGCTGTCGCCGACGACGCGGAGCCTCATCAGCATCTTGCCGACGGTCGCGCCGAACCGCCATTCCATGAGTATGCAGTAGACAGTGTAGCCGAGAAGGGCGGCGATCGAGGCGTAAGCCGCAGGCGCCGAGTTGTTGAATTTCTCGGCGAACGCAACTGCTTCGTCAAAGCTCTGCGGTTGCTTTTCAGGAAGCAGTGACGGGAACATGTTGTATAAAATTATCGATGCAGTGATGAAAAACGGGATTATGTCTATCAGGCCGGCCGCCAGGCGTTTCAGCAGATTGCCGGTCATCATGCCCGCCGGCAGCATGAACGGCTTTGTAGGCGACCGCCGGCGCACCAGCAGCATCGAGAGGAAAGTGGCGATCAAAACGCTCCAGAGGAAGTACTCCATTATATTCTGGCCGTTTGTGTCGGTCGCAGGCTTGTCGAGAATTCCGATCGTTTCCTGCAGGTTCATCACCCCCGTCCGTTCGCATGTCGCCAGCATGAGCCTGCCGCCGTCTTTCCAGAGCATGGCGATGCGGCCGCCGAGCTGCGCGATCATCGGGGTTTCCGCGGGAGCGAACGGTTTTTTATTGTCAGTCACCTGCTTCAGCGAGAATTTACCGCCCTCGAATATCGCCAGGCTGAGCTGGCCGGATTTGCCCTCTTCGGTGCTCCGGCGGACGACGATTACGCCGGTTTTCGTTGTAATCATGCCGACTGGTTTCGCGCCGGACGGCATGGAAACTTCCTGCTGCGAATCGTTCCGGATGATCGTCAGCTTCGACTGGCTTTCATCGGTTATCAGCACGTATGCCGCATCGCCTGTTGATACGAGATAGACGGCCGTCTCTTCCGACAGGCGGACGTTTTTTATCTCGGCCAGGTAAGTCCATTTTTTTTCGGCGTTGCCGAACAGCGAAAGCGTGACGAGCCTGTTGGGCTGTTTGCCGTTGGTGATTACCGGTCCGGTCGCCGGTTTTGTCGGAGCGCCTCCCGTTTCGCCGCCGTTGCCGGCGACAAGAACGAGCATCTCGGCGGCTGCGTATCGGTTCGCCTGGCATGCGGCGAGCGGCGCCTCGCCGCGGGGCCAGCGGGCTGCGTCATTGGCTGGGGGGCCTTGCGACGGTCTGTCGTCGGAGGCGTGGAAAATCAGATAGCCATACGGGTCCGGCAGCAGAAGCAATACCCTGCCGCCGACCGCTGCGGCGGCAGCGGGCACGCCGGTCATGTCGTCGGTCACCCATCGCCATTTTTTGCCAGCGGGCCGGGTAAGCAGATCGAACTTTCCGGCGCCGGCGTCTACGCGGACCAGCCAGAGGGCTTCCTTGTTGCCGGCTGCGATGTATTTGTATTCTGCTGCTGCGAAGCCCGCATTAACGGCAAGCACGACGGCAAATATGGCGATGCGGTGTATTTTCAATGGACTGTCTTTCACTGTTTGGCTGTGGTAACGGCTTTGTCTACGTCAATAATACGGCCGCTTACCGCGTCCGGCGGATTGAAGCGGCACATCTCGCGGCTCCACTTGTCCTCTGTCGTCATGCTCGAGAGGACCATGTGGATTTCCGTTTTCGTCTGCGGCCAGGATATCTTGATGTCCGCGGGCATGACTGGCCGAGTCTTGTCGTTGCCTTTGCCGGTATCGACGAACTGGTAGTCGCTCATTTCGGCGTACATGGCTATCTGCCCCGCGGCGTCGAAGAACTCGGCCTTGTACGGCCTGCGAGGCAGCTTGTCGGACCAGCGGAAGTAAACCCGCCGCGTGAACATTATGCGGTTGGTCACGGGCTGGCGGTCGATGTATGTGACCACGTAAGCGCACGGCTGGGAGCTCATCGTAAGGGCGGCGGTGGGGATTTCCGTGAAATCGTCCGGCAGTTCGCAGACGGCCAGAACCGCCAGCAGCTGGTTCGGGTCGAGCGGCACGGCCACGCCGGGCGCGCCGGCGAAATCGCTGCGGCCGAACCACGCTTCACCCTTGTCGCCGAAGCTGTACCAGAAATAATAAACCTTCTGCTCCATGCTGCTGCCGAGCTGGAAGATCGTCTGGCCCATTTCCTTGCCGATAATCGCGAAGTCGTGCGGGCCGAGCCTGTTGTCATTCTTGCCGAGCAGCAGCCAGCTGTTCGGCGAGGCCGCCGCCGACGTCGAACCCCACGTGAAGGGCAGGCCGCTGCCCGCGTCTGTGATGGTGACCGCTATTTTCGCCCTTGCCCAGAGCCTCGGCACGGCTGCGGCGTTGGCGTTGTATTCCCGCACCAGCGTGTCGAGCGACACGAAGGTGTCGGGGCACTTTTCCACGCAGCCCGGTGCGGCAGCTGCCGCGACCGCGGCCAGAAGCAGGCAGAGAAGCGTTTTTGTCGTCATCAGAGTTCCCCTTCGAGAATTTCTCCGAGATGGCTGCTCACTTCGGTAATCTGGTCTTCGTTCATTTTCGGGTCGATTACCTCGACCTTCGCCTCGCTGCCCCTGAAGTGCATATTCCAGATTTCTGTGCCGTCGCCCGACTTTTTCGCTCCATCGTAAACGAGCAGTTTTTTCCGCATGAGTATCAGCGCGAGCACGAAGCGGAAGTTGATTTTCACCTGCTCTTCGGCGCCGCTGAGCCGCTCGAAGAAATTTATGAGCAGCTCGTTATCGACGAAGAGTTTTTTCTTTTCCTGCGGCTGGGGCACGCGCGTCCGCCACACGCCGAATGTGCCGGGGGCCGCGGCGAGGCTTTCGTCGGTCGCCCAGCAGTCCATGCAGAAGTCCACCCGTGAGAACTGTTCGTCCTGCTCGCGGACGGTGGCCATGAATTCGACGCCCGGGTCAAGCTGTTTTTCACACTTGCTGCACCGGCCGGAGGTCTTTGCTATTTCGTATTCTTTAGCCATGTTCTATATGTACTGCGACGCGATTTTCTCGATTTCTTCCAGTATCGCCTGCGCCTTTTTCAGGTCGGCGGCGGACGCCTGCAGCAGGTCCTTGCCCGCCTGCTTGTCGGCGACCGACGGTGCGTTGATTCGCACGTTATAGTTGCTCAGGCGTATCGCGGCTGCGGCCAGCACCGCGCCTGCGACGAGATCGCTTATCAGCCACTGGTTGCACTTGCCGGAAAGTTCCCTGAGGTCTTCCAGCAGGGCGAGGCCGAGCTTCATCATCTCGCGAGGCACGGCGATCGCTGCTGCAACGGCCACCTGCATAGCCTCGTCTTTTTTCGGGCCGTCGGCGGCCTTCTGCGTCTGCTGGTAGAGCTGGTAGGCCGCCATGTCATCGGCGACGAGGGTCATGAACATCGACCGCATTTTTTCCAGCCGCTCGCCGAGGTGGGCGTAATATGCCTCGTGCTCGGCGAACTTCTTTTTGCCGCGTGTGAAGTTAAGCGTCATTTCGCCGAGGGCGGTTCCAAGCGCTCCGACCACGCCCGCGACGCTGCCGCCGCCGGGGGTTGGGGTCCTGGCGGCCGTCGCCGCCACGAAATCACGCACGCTGCTGCTCAGCAGGTCTTCGTTACTCACGCTTTCAGTCTCCGTTGCCAGTTTTACTTCGTCTTGATTTCCAGAAGCTCCGGGTCCGGTGTTGTGACTACGACGACCGGGGCGGCTCCGAGATACTTTTCGCCAACGCGACGAACGTCCGCCGGCGTTATCTTGCGGTAGTAGCCTTCGAGCTTCCTGCGGAAATCGTAACCGAATCCGTAGAGTTCATCCAGTGCCGCCGACATTGCGAGCGACGACATGTCCTGGTTGCCGAGCAGTTCGGCCGTCAGTATGACGTTGACGGCCTGGTCGATTTCCTTCTGACTCGGCGTGTACGAGGCGGCCCGGGCGAGGTTTTTCTTTATTATGTCCACTACCTGGCGGGCGTTTTCCGGCTGGCCCGCGGCGTAGACGCAGAACGCGCCCGGCTCCAGGCCCGCCCAGTTGTAGGCGTGAACCACATAGACCAGCTGCTTGCCGCGCAGCTCGTTGTGCAGCCAGCCGGCCGGAAGCTGGTAGCCGCTGATTATCGTGTCCAGCACGTTGATGGCGAAGCAGTCTTCAAGGTCGGTGACCTTCATGCCCGGCACGGCGACCATGACGGCTGCAATCTGCTTCTGCGTTTTCAGGACGTGCAGTTCGCCGCCTTCGGCGACTTTGCGCTGGGCGACGTCCGGCAGCGATATCTGCTGGGCGGCGGCCGGCGGGAAAAGTTTTTCGAGTTTTTCCTTCATGCCGGCCGGGTCAAAGCTGCCGTATATCGCCAGCACGCTGTTTTCGGCGCCGGTGCATTTCTTGTGCCACGCCTTTATCTGCTCGATGGTGGCCGATTTTATCACGTCCGCATTGCCCAGGGTCAGCATGCCGTAGGGCGAGTTGGTGAAGAACTGCTCGCGGAAATATTTCTGAAGTTCCGAGCCCCAGTCTTCGCCGATGCTGTCGAGAGCGGCCAGCAGCTTCGGCCGGATGATGTCCAGCTCCTTCTGCGTGTACGCCGGTCTCTGGACTACATCGGCGAGTATTTCCAGCGCGGTAGCGAAGCTGTCGTCCAGCACAGTCGCCTGCCAGTAGAAACTGTTGTTGCCGCAGCTTCCGCTTATGCCGCCGCCCGCATTGGCGAAGAATTTGTCGATATCCTCGGCCGTCCGCTCGCCTGCGCCGCGGGTGCTCAGCGAGGCCATCAGGTTGCCAAGGCCGTTGGTTTTATCGTCTTCAAGCAGCAGCCCGCCCCGGGAGACGTAGGACATCGAAACCAGCCCGGCGTCGGTCGGCTGAAGGATAACTCTCAACCCGCCGGCCAGCGTGAAAAACTCGGCCTTGCCGTTGGCGACAGCCTTTACGTCGCCGGCCTTCGTCTCGGTGTCCGCGGGGACCATGCGGGCGATTATCATGTTGGAGAAGTCGAAATACTTCGCGGCCGCCAGTTGCACCTGCTCGGCGGTGACGGACTGGATGAGCCTTGTGTAATTGCGGGTGAACTCGATATCGCCGGTCGACATGTAATCGGTCGCCAGCGTCTTCGCCTGCGAATCGGCGGTCTGCTGCGAATAGACCATGTCGGCGTGCTTCTGACGCTTGGCGCGAGCGAGCTCTTCTTCGGTGACGCCGTTTTCTATGACGGACCGCAGCTCGTCCAGAACGGCCTGCTCCGCGGCGGCGACGTTTTGCGGCTCGCAGCGGAACGATATCTCGAACTGGCCGGCGCCCCAGCTGGGCGTCCACGAGCCGCTTGAGATGCTGACCACCAGTTTCATCCGGCGGTCGAGTTTATCGACGAGTCGGCTGCTTCGGCCTTCGCTGAGAATGTATGAAAGCACGTCCAGTGCGTAGAGGTCCTTGTGCAGCAGGGGGATGGTGTGGAAGCCGATGGTTTCCTCGACCTGCTTCATTTCCTTGTGCCTGCAGACAATCCGCCGCACGCCGGATGTCGGCTGGACCTCCGGCAGCGTCAGGTCGGGCAGCTTGCCGGATTCGAACCCGGCGAACGCCTCGCAGCAGCGGTCGAGGACGGCCTCGGCGTCAACGTCGCCGACGACCACGAATATCATGTTCTGCGGCACGTACATGCGGGCGTGGTAGGCCAGCACGTCGTCGCGCGTGAGCCGCGAGAGCGGCCCGGCCAGTCCGATTACCGGCACGGCGGCGGGGTGCGTTCCGAACGCCGCGTCGGAGAACATCTGCCACATCTGCCTGTCCGGGTCATCCTTGCCGAGTTCAAGCTCGCGCTGGACGACGCCGTGCTCGCGGTCGAAGTCTTCCTGCGTTATTTCAGGGCGGGCCATCCAGTCGGCGATGAGGTCGATGCAGTCGTTCGTCTTACCGGCCGCCGCCGAAATATAATAGCAGGTGTGATCCATGCTGGTGTAAGCGTTGGACTGCCCGCCGATTTCCTGGACGCGGTCGGAGGTTTGCTTCGCTTCCTCTGCCGTCCCGGCGCCCATGTCGTGCTCGGCGCCCTCGGCGACGAGATGCTCGACAAGATGGCTGATGCCGCAGCCCAGCCACTCACGCTCGTAAAGCCCGCCGGCCCGCACGTAGGACTGCACGCAGACGACCGGGGCGGTCCGCACCGGCTTGACGATTACGACCAGCCCGTTCGAAAGTTTCGCAGTAACCTCGCCGCCGGACGATACGCTGCGCTCAATGACTGTCAGCGGTGCGGCTTTTTGAACAGGGGTAAGCGGTCCCTCTTCGTATATTTTTTTGGTCGCTACCATGTGTGCTGCTTCGTAGCAGCCTGAAAGTAAGGCAGCAGCTGCAAATGCGAACAGGGTGAGACGTTTCATGAATAACCTCCCGGTTTGTTGCGGTGTTTGTTTCGGGTAAAGCCGCCTGCGGTTTTTGCGGCGCGTGTTCACTGCTGGTCTTTTGCGGCCGATTCCACATCGCCGAGATACGCCAGCGCCCGGTCGAGTTCGCTCTTGAGATGCCGCACGCGCAGCAGGCTTTTTACGCGGGTCAGCAGCTCCAGGCGGTTTACCGGCTTGGAGATGAAATCGTCCGTGCCGGAGTCCACGCCGCGTTCGATGTCGCTGAGTTCGTTGAGGGCCGTCACCATGATAATCGGAATGTCGCGGGTTTCCGGGTCGCTCTTGAGCTTGCGGCACACTTCGAAGCCGCTCATCTTCGGCATCATCACGTCCAGCAGAATGATGTCAGGCTTGTCGGACTGGATTTTGTCGAGCGCCTCGATGCCGTCGCAGGCGGTGGTCACCTTGTACGGCTCGGTGTCCAGATACGCCACGAGCAGTTCGAGGTTCTGGGCGTTGTCGTCCACCACCAGCACCTTGCTGTTGGCTATCATTGCCTCAGTATCGCCGAGTACTGCTTCCGCCGGTGTGTCCTGCATATTCGAGTCTCCTGATAATGCCGATAGACGCAATAAAGCGACATAAAAGACTACCGAATCGCCCCCCCGAACGCAACAAGTGACTGTTCAGGATTAGACCAGAGTGTCTGCGGGCGAGGCTGAATAAAGCGTGGCCCGTACGGGCCGCGATGAACGATAATTGTCCGATAGATCATGGCGGCCTGGGAAGGCCGCCATGCGGAAAAAATGAATCCTTGCCCCTCTGGCGGCGATAATTGCCCGCTATTAAAATTGACACGGCCGCCATGCCTGATAACAATACCCGGCGAAAGGGGTGTGGCATGTCAGAACAACCCGGCGAACCGCGACATCGCGGCCGTGTGAAGTATCCTTGGCTGATGCAAATTATCATGACAGTGCTGGCTGCAGCCTGGCTGGTATGGTTCGTGTGGTTCGCGAACAACCCGGAGGATGTAATAGTATCCAGTATTGCCTCTCATAAGACCGGTTGGTTGCATATCTCCGAAGAACCCTATAATTGGTACGTTTATATCAGTGCCGGGGCAGTGTCCGTGGGGATTATTGGGGCTGTCGTGCTGATGATTACACCGGTCTGGGTCTGGATGAGACGGCTGCGGCGCAAGCCTGAAGGCCTGTTCTGCTCTCGATGCCATAAGGACATGAGACAGGATAAAGCGGTCATATTTCACGCCGATGTGCTGGTCTGCACCGATTGCGCGAAATCGATGGCGGACATCGGCGAGAAAGATTTCATTGAACTTGTGAGGAATGGGAGTGGGGCATGATAATCAATTACACCAATGAGACTCGCGACTTCGCAAAGCTGATGGCCGCTTATTGGAATTTTTCGAGATTGAAGTGGCTTTCTGTCGGCATAATCGGTTTTTTGATTTTATACGTTGTGTATGCGTATATTCGATTCAGGTTACTGTCTGCAGGTTTTCTGATTATTCCGATCATCCTGATCATCTTCGCATTTTTAGCCTGCAGGAGTCATGTAATATTTTTATTTTACATCGGTCGGGAGCAGTTCTGGGGCATTCATAAATGGCCGGTGGGAGAGCATCGGATTGAAACGACGGAAAACGGCATCCGCGACGTTACGGCGCATGAGGATCGCATGCTCATGTGGAGCGCATTCAGATCGTACATCGTTACAGACGAGTTCGTGTTCATATACACGGCCGGCTACCAGGGCATTGCCGTGCCGCGGTCGGTTGTGAGCGGTCAGGATTTCGAGCAGTTGCAGGCACTGCTGCGCAGGAATCTCAGGTGTGAGCACGATAACACGTGAAGGGTATTGTTATGTCAAAGGGAAAGATTACGCTGCTTGTTATTGCCGGATTTGCGGCTGGTGTGGCATTGACCGTGGTGTCGGTTTTCATATATGCAAACATTCAAGACAACGTGGAGCCGACAGGCCTTCTGAAGGCGACCGATAGCATGCCGAAGCATGGAACCGGCGATTTTTTTGCAACGCATAAGCTGGTTGATGAAGATAGTATCAACGTTTTTCACTGGGGTGAATCTGAAAGCATCCAGTTGAACCGTGACCCGGAAGTTTGGCTTGATGAAATGGAGCAATGGTGTGCTTCGCGGCAGAAAATCGTCGACCGCGCCGATTACGAAACTTCGGGTGGTTTTGTGCGAGGACTGAATTACAAGTCGCCCGGCATCAACGGCAGCCTGTTCTGCTTTGCCTCTCGCCCGGTTGAGGGCAAGCCAATGGAGTGCATTGCTGTAATCTTTGAGCATCCTTAGGTTATGATGGGCGAAGATGGATGATCAGTCGCTTTCGGCCTGTTGTGTCGATTTTAAAGGGAAAGTAAATGGCAATTTTAACGCAGGGTGAGAAGCTGGGGCTGAAAAATTTCACCTGGGCTGTTTTTATAGTGTTGGCGGCGTTATTCCTGTTCATGGATATAAGAACGGGGAACGAGATTCTTGACCTGATTGTCTTCCGGATAGGTTTTAAGCTGCTGGGCGTCGGCATGATATGTTTCGGGCTTATCATGGCGCAGCGTCTGAACGAAACCGGTGACATTCAAGAGGCTGCCGTTGTAGCTGCCAAGGTCAAAAAAACTCGCCGTGTGGTTTTTCTGCTGCTTGCTGCGGCTGCGGTTCTGGAATTCGGGCCGCTGCTGGCGATGCTTGTTTTTGGTCCGCCGGTCGACGGTTCAGCAGTCACGGTTTTTCAGAATATATGTGTGATTTTCATGGCGCTCGGCGCAGTTGTGTTTTTAATCGGGCTTGTTGTTGTCATTGTGAACCTGGTCAGAAAGGAAATCCGCAGGGCCATGTGGCTGCCGCTCGCCTGCTACATGGCGTACCGGGTGCTTGGAGCGTGTCTGGGCATGTGGTTCCAGTCATATATGCTGAAGTTGGGCGGCCAATAACACTGCCGATGCAGCCTATCTCTTATACGTTCCCATCAGTTCGCCGGTGGCCAGGATGTGGCCTTCCATAGCCTTCAGCACGTCCGCTTTCGTCGGCTCGGCCGGCACCGTAATCGCGGCGTCAAGCGCGTAAATCCGGAAGAAATACCGATGCTCCTTGCCCGGCGGCGGCATGGGGCCCTGGTAGCCGATAGTCTTGAAATCGTTCTTGCCGTCCGTCATGCCGGCTGGATGCTTTTTAGCCTTCGCCGATGATGCGCCCTCGTCGAGCTTGCCCGCGTCGGCCGGGATTTTCGCCAGCACCCAGTGCACCCACGGCTCGGTGGTCGGGGCATCCGGGTCGTCGCATATTATCGCAAGCTCCTTCGTGCCTTCGGGCAGGAGCGTCCAGGCCAGCTGCGGCGAAATGTCCTCGCCCTGGCCGGTGCACTTTTTCGGCAGGGGCTTGCCCGCTTCAAACGAGGTGCTCGTGAGCTTGATGCTCGTTGGCGGCGCAGCTTTCGGTTTTTCGCCATTCCCGTCATCTTTCGGGTCGCTCTGCCCGCAACTGCCCAGGCACAACACCGTCGCCAGCACCGCCGCGATAGCCGGCAGAAAGATGTTTTTGTATTGTTTGCGTTCCATATTTCGCAGTCTCCTCGATGTGTCTGATTTATTATACGCACATCGCGCCCGGCCATGCTACGGGCGGAAGCTGCGAAGCGGGTTGTCCTTGGAGAACTCCATCGGGTCTTTTTTGATGTTGGGGTCGTCGGGGTTGAATTTCACGCTCAGCCACGACCTGTATTCCGTTCCGGTCGCCCCGGCCAGCGCGAAATCGCACAGGCGGATTTTCTTTCCGTCGGCGGTTTCGACCTCGCACAGCACCATCGGTTTGGGCTGTTCGTTGAAATCGGTGATGAGTTTCAGCGTGCAGTTCTCCGGAATCGCCGGCAGGTGTTTTTCGTCGATGTTTTTGTCGTTGAACCGCGGATCGAATGTCATGAGTATCGGCCCGCGATAGATTGACGTCTCCATCACGCCGGGGGCGGTGGGCCTCTGCCAGCCGGTGTTGAGGAACCAGCCGACGCCGTGAACCCACGGAATTTTGAACGCGATGATGTTGCGGCCCTTGTGAAGCTGAATGTCGGCCCGCAATGTCCGCCCGTTGGGTGGGTTTGCCCCGTTGCCCTCGATTTTCGCCTTCTGACCGTTGACGAACAGCGTCGAGTCGCCGCTGAAGTTGAATGTCATGCGGACCTTTTCATCGGCCGGGCTGTCGTATGTTGCGAATGCGTAGGCGAACTGCTTGCGGTTTTCGCCGCTGACTGCGCGCACAAGGTCGATATGCCCATCCTTCGCTTCGGCGGTCTTGGGCTTCAGCGTTTCCTTGCCCATGTCGAGCATGACGTCGGTATCGTCGGCTTCGTCGGAGGTATAGGTCATTTCCGCGGGAATTTCCTTCGCCTCGGCGACCTGTTTGTCCAGCTCGGCGAACTGCTTGTCGTCGAAATTGACGAGCGGCCCGAACAGCGTCCACTTCGTGTTCCAGTGCGTCGCGGTTATCGACGGGCGATACACCCAGAAGTGCGGGCGGAAGTCAAGCTCGACGGCTATCCTGTCGCCGGCGGTCCACTGGCGATTGAGCTTCAGATATTCGCCGGGCTTTGCGGCGACGGCCTGCCCGTTGACGCTGACGGAAGTTTTTGCGGACCAATATGGAATCCGCAGCGAGAGCGTGAATTCTTCCGGCTTTGCGGGGTTGACCGTGATATCGATTTTGCCGTCGGCCGGGTACTCCGTCTGCTCGACGAATGAAACTTCGTTTCCGCTGGCGGTTTTGGCGGACATTTCGCCCGGGCCGTAATAGTTCAGCACAAGCCCGTCGCCGCTGCTCATGAGCGCCCATTCGCACGTCATGGCGATCGCCCGCGGCCCGTTGACCGAGCAGCAGCTCAGCTGCGGCGTGCTCTGCCGGCTCTGCCACCCGATGCTCACCGTGCTGGGCAGCTTCACGCCGTCTGCGGGCGTGTTGTAGGTAACCCACGAGCCGTCCGGCGACATCATGCCCAGGCCGGAGTTCAGCAGCGAAAATTCCAGTTCGTCGGCGACTCGCGAATCGCCCGTCAGCCTCAGCATATCCACCGACATCGCCATCCACGCCACGGTGCAGCAGGTTTCTATCGCGCCGTACTGGTACGGGTTGCCGACGGCCTGCTCCCATGTCGTTTCGCCGCCGTTGTTGTGGCGGTCGGTCTTGAGAAGGCTCCACCAGATGTGCTCGAACGCCTTTTTGTATTTCTCGTCGCCGGTGATGTAGTAAAGCTCCGGTATCGCCATTACCGAGTGAAAGCTTTCCCATCGCGGAGCGGGGCCCTGGAAATATTCCCTGCCTGCCAGCGCCAGCCTTACGTAGTCGCCGCCTCGCTCGAACTTCTTTGCGATATCAAGCGCCAGGTCGAGGTATTGCCTGCGGCCGGTTATCTCGTAGAGCAGGCAGAGCGCGTGAATGGGCGTTTCGCAATCCATCAGGCCGGCCTTGCGCTCGTCGACGTTGAGGAACGTCTTGCAGAGCAGGTCGGCGATGCGGCAGGCGCAGTTCAGCGCCCGTTCGTCGTGCGACTCCTGGTACCACGTAATCAGGCCGTACATTATGTGATAGTGGCCCCATGTGTCCCACGGGCCGGGCTTCCATCGAATCTTTTTCGGCCAGGGGCCGAAGTAGCCGTCGTCGGCCTGCAGAGCGACGAGCCTGCCGACGAAATCCCGTATGTGCCTGTAGAGCTTTTCATCGTGCGTGAGCTTGTACATCTGCGCGGCGTGCGTGAGATATTTGCCAGCGAACTCGCCGGCCCAGCCTTCCGGCGAGGCGAACGGCTCGTGCTCGCGGACGCTGTCCTTGAACATGTCCAGCATGCCCGGGTTTTTTTCGGGTGCGGGCAGAATCCAGTTCACCGTGCACGCCTCGGCCCGGCGGCCTAGCTCGCCGCCAAGTTTGTACTGCACGTCGGGAATAGCCTGGAAGACAGGCGACTGTTTCATCGCCGGCTTGTTTATCTCAACGTCGCCGCCGAACGCGGCCCGGGGAAGATGGATAACAGCGGCGAGAACTAACAGTGCTGCGGCTGATGTAACGTATTTCATTAATCAGGGTTCCTTGGACGCAAATGGCATACTTATCAAGTCCATCGGCCATCGGTTTAGGACGGCCGCGGCGCCGGTGATGGTTGAACACTTTCTTTGGGTAAACGGGCCGCAGAAAAGGAATGTCGAGAATTAAGAATGACGAATGTCGAACCTGCTAAGCCGCCAGCGGCTTAGCAAGCAATATCAGTCTCTTTTTGCGGTGTCTCCGCCTTCGTCTCTAAGGACTTCGGCGGGCAGGCCCTGTGACCTCTGTGGTTAAATTTGCGTTCTCTTTTTCGACAAGTGCGGCGAAATCCTGCAGCGCCCTGGCGTATCTCTCGCCGGCTACCCAGACCAGGTCGTTGTGGCCGGCGCCTTCGACCCACAGACACTGCTTTTCGCCCGGTGCAGCTTCGTAAAGGCGCTTGCCATGCCATGGGGCCACCAGGGAATCTCTATCGCCGTGGATGACCAGCACGGGACATTTGACGGACGGCAGCTTTTTGAGATTCTCGAACTTGTCCCACGGCAGCAGGGGAACTCGCGTGACCGTGCGGAAGGCCGACACGAACGCGCTCTCAAGCACCAGCCCGCCGACTGGCCTTCTGGCGGCGAGGTCGACGGCCGGCCCGCCGCCGATGCTGCGGCCGAGCACGATTATCCGCTCCGGCGGAACGTGCAGCTCGCCGGTGAGATAGTCGTACGCTGCGTCTATGTCGGCGTAGGCGGCCTTTTCGCCCGGCGTCCCTTCGCTCGTGCCGTAGCCGTTATAGTCGTACGCCAGCACGTTGAAGCCGGCATTGCTGATTTCCCTGTAGATTCCGATGAGGTCGCCCATGTCCTCGGCGTTGCCGTGGCTGTGGAGAATAGTGAACTTCGCAGCCGGGTTGGCGAAATACATCGCCGATATCTTCACGCCGTCGGCCGTGGTGAGCTTGATTATGTCGTCGGTGTCGGCGTAGCTGGACTCGTGCGGATGGAACATCAGTCTGTCGGCGAAGCCGCATGCGATTATCATGAGTAATACATACGCCCCGGCCAGCAGTATTACAAGCCGCTTCACCTGCCGCCTGAACGTCATCGGCCTGCGCTTCTTTTCCGCCTTTTCAGCCTGCTCAACACCGTCAGCCTGATTATCCATTTGTGACTTTCCCTTTTGTGATTGCTGCGAGCATTGTAGAGAAATGTCACACAACATGAAATGCTTCGCAACGCATAGCAGGCCGGGCTGTAGGCTGGGGCGGAAGCCCCACCTTTTGATTTTTCTTTGGCTTGTTGCACCTGCCGTGCTAGGCGATAATAAGGGTGTTGGCCGATTATCAGCAAATCAATCTGTTAGGTGATGCCGCGCCATGGACGGTGAAACATGGATAATGGTAGCAATCAAACCAAAGTTAGCTCTGTTAACTACTACGATTCTCTTGTAGTTCCGAACATGGATCGTGGCAGTATTCCTGACATTGAAAAAGCTGGACAGACTGTTGAGCGTATCCGTATCGAGTTAGATGGCACGGGAGAACTTGTTGCTAATACCGATAAAGCAATCGCCATGTGGGAAAGCGAACTTGCTGAAGAGGACGAGAAAAAGCAAACAGCTAGACTTTGCCGGAAAAACAAAGCAGCCAAACTGCGAGCAAAGGGGGAAAAAGTCAAGCCGGAGAAATCAAGAACGGAATATGCTGAGCAGGATTTTTATAACGGACGACGAAGAATATTGGATTTTGCGCATCGGTCATACAGTCTGTACGAGAAATGTGCGATTCTTTTGGCGATTCGGGACTATGTCTATGTGAAACTCGTTGGCAGGGAACCTGCTGAACAGCTTGGCCCGCAACACGAGTTTTATTGGTGGCTCATGAACGACTTGGGGAAGATGAAGGGAGTCGAATATGTAATTCCGATTAGGGATTGGTTTCGTGAACTCATTAAACACCTTCAGAATCTGAAACCTGCCGAAAAAAAGGAAGTTGAGAATGCCAACGTACTGAATGCCGCTCTGGAGACGGAGTGCCAAAAAGAAAATAAGGAGGCCGGCATTGCTCCGCCGCCGATGGACGCTCCGATTTGGAAGCAATATGCATGGATAGAAACTTCGGCGGCCGTACTTGTGAGTAAATATAGAGAAAAACTCAAAGAAACAGCACGATTGCGTAAAGAAATGGAAGAAGCAGAAGCAGCATCACGTGCGGACTATGTTGTTCCAGAAGATCGACCTAAATGGAAGGCAGAGGTTAAACAACTCCATCGGTTTTTGGTCATAGAAGAAGAATCGTTGAACATAATGCATCGATGGAATGGATTCCTTTGGGATAGAGTTAAATTGTTTTTGTCGGAAGTTGCCAAGGGCTTGAAGGTTATTCGCCTCCCGTTCTGGGAAATCGAACGCGGTAGATTGAATGAAGCGGAGGATGAATGGCGGATGATAGAAGTTGCGGCCGCCAAAGAGCGAGCGATTGCTTCCGAAAGCACTGAAAGTACAAATATACAAACTCGGCCGGAATCGAAAAATTTCTTACATGCGGTCCAAATAGATGTTAACAATTATTTCAAAATACATTCGAAAGATGTGTACGCAAAATTGCAAAAGGCATCTCAACTGTTCGATTCAAATGATGTAGAGGATCACTCACTTCTTTTGACGGAGGTACGACGTGCCATTAAGGCGGTTGCAGATTTTTTCTATCCGGCAGTGAAAGAACCAGTGAAATGCTCGGATGGGGCTACTCGTAAACTAGGGAATCAAGAATATCTGAATCGCCTTTGGGAATATCTTGCTAAGACTATAGGCAAATCACGCTCTGATGATTTGTTACATACGGAATTGGATGTTTTAGGTGTATATGCGGAAAAGCTCGATACCATTGCCTCCAAAGGCGTTCACTCTAATGCGTTAGCGATGGAAGCAAAACAGGGGCTTCTTAGTCTTTATGTGTTCTTATTCAACCTTATTTCGCGAATAGAGAAGAAAGAGTCGTAGAGTTCAATTCTTGTAATGAATATCTCTGCTACCTCAGCGACCTCTGCGGCTAAATCCCGGGTCGGTTATTGGAAAACGGCGAGCATGGGATTAACATCAACGCATGGCCCGTCTGTTTGAAGATATTCAGAATGAAGAGAATGAGCAGGGCGGCGCTGTGCCCGCGTCGGATTCCCGCGTCGTCGGCGTGGCAGTCAACGCAAACCTGTGGAAGGCGTTCGACTACATCTGGCCGGACGCCCTCGGCGAGCCGCAGCGGGGCAGCCGCGTGCGCGTGCCGTTCGGCCGGGGCGACCGCAAGACGCTCGGCTTCATCGTCGATACTCTCCGCCGCGCGCCCGGTGATAAAAAAATAAAACTCAAGGCCGTCAGCGAAGTAATCGACGCCGAGCCGCAGCTCGACGAAACGCTATACAAGCTCGCCGAGTGGATGAGCGAATATTACCTCACGCCGCTGGGCATGACGCTGGCTGCGATGATTCCGTCGGCCGTCGGCAAACACGCGGACAAAACAGAAACGGTCGTCTACCTCGCGGCCGAGCCGGCCGACTGGCCGAAGTCGCTCGGCGCACGCCAGAAACGCGCACTCGACGAACTTTACGAGGCCCGCAGGCAGGGCGTCGAGCCGCTCAGCATGGCCGAGCTTATGCACCACAGCGGCGCGACGCGCGAGAGCATCAAGCGGCTGACCGGGCGGGGGCTTGTCCGCACCGACAGCCGGCCCGTCACGCTGCCCGAGCTTCTCGACTCAGCCGGCGGCGACCCATTCAAGCTCAACGAAGACCAGCTTGCCGTGATGGCCGCACTGGAGCCGAAGCTCGAGGACAAAAAATTCTCAGCCACGCTGCTGCACGGCGTGACGGGCAGCGGCAAGACGGAAGTCTACGTGCGTGCGATTCGCCGCGTCGTGGAGGCCGGCCGGCAGGCGATTCTCATGGTGCCGGAAATCGCGCTGGCCACGCAGACGCTTCAGCGGCTGCTGGAGCGTCTGCCGCGTGTGGCCGTCCTGCACAGCGGGCTGACCGAGGCGCAGCGGGCGTTCTACTACCAGCAGATACGCGACGGGCTGGCGGCAGTCGTGGTCGGCCCGCGAAGCGCGATATTCGCGCCGGCCCGAAAGCTGGGGCTTATCATCGTCGATGAGGAGCACGAGCCGACGTACAAGCAGGACAACGCGCCGCGCTATCACGGCCGGGACGTCGCGGTCATGCGGGCATCGATTGCCGGCGTGCCGATCGTGCTCGGCTCGGCGACGCCCTCGCTCGAATCGCTCCAGAACGCCAGGCAGGGCCGCTACGACCTGCTGAAGCTGCCGAAACGCGTCAAGAACCTGCCCATGCCGAGGCTGGAAGTCGTCTCGCTGCGCAAGGAGATGAAGCCTGGCCGCATCGAGCTTATCGGCCGCACGCTCACGCAGAAGATGGCTGCCGCACTGGACCGCGGCGAGCAGATAATCCTGCTGATGAACCGCCGCGGCTACGCGAGCTACGTTTTCTGCCCGTCGTGCGGGTGGATAATGGGCTGCGACCACTGCTCGCGGGCGATGGTGTTCCACCGCGCGACGCAGCTTGCGATGTGCCACTACTGCCAGCACACCGCGCCGCTGCCTTCGCACTGCCAGGCGTGCGGCAAGAAGCTGCTGCTGTTCGGCTACGGCATTCAGCGCATCGAGGGCGAGCTGGCGAGCAAGTTCCCGGCCGCGCGGGTCGCACGCGTCGACAGCGACACGATGACCTCGGCCAGGCAGTTCAAGAAAGTGTTCGACGGCTTCAGCTCCGGCGAGATCGACATACTGCTCGGCACGCAGATGGTGGGAAAGGGGCTGGACTTCCCGAAGGTTTCGCTGGTCGGCGTGGCGTCGGCCGACACGTCGCTGACGATTCCCGACTTCCGTGCGGCCGAGCGGACCTTCCAGCTTGTCGTGCAGGTGGCCGGGCGCGCGGGGCGAAGCGACCGCCCGGGCGAAGTGGTGGTGCAGACGCTGCACGAGTCCGAGCCGGCCATCGTCTTCGCGACCAGCCACGACTACGACGGCTTCGCCGAGCATGAGCTTAAGCTGCGTGCCGAGGCGTCGCTGCCGCCGTTCAGCCGCGTCGTGCGGTTCATCATCCGCCACGAGAGCACGCTTCAGGCCGAGGCCGCCGCCGACAAGCTCGCCGCTGGCCTGCGCGAAATCCTGCCGAAAGACCATGTCGCCATGTTCGGCCCGATGGCTGCCGGCGTGCCGCGCATCAAAAACCAGTTCCGCTTCCAGATAGTTCTCACATGCCGCCGGGCCGGCATGATTCAGCAATTGCTCGCCCCGCGCATGGAAACCCTCTGCAAGGACATCCCTGCCGACGTAATTGCCGACGTCGACCCGGTAAGCCTGATTTGATTTTTTTTGTAGCACAGGCGTCTCGCCTGTGAGCTTTCCGTAGCACAGGCTGGCTGTCGCTCCGGGTAGACCGTCTCGCCTGTGATACCCGAAAAGCCCACGGGCGGGACGCCCACAAAACTCACAGGCGAGACGCCTGTGCTACGTGGAATAAACCTTGACCGCACCGCCCGGTGCGGTTACAAAGAACCCCCTGTATTTGCTGCGGAAGGCCTCTGCGCTTATGGCAGGCGGCATATAACATGGCTGACGATAAAACCAACGAAAACGGCGACTTGGCTTCGCTGAGGAAAAGGATCGACGAACTCGACAAGAAGATCGTCGAACTGCTCAACGAGCGCGCGAAGGTGGTCATAAGCGTCGGCCGGGCAAAGCTGGCCGAAGGCTCGCCCATATACGCCCCGGACCGCGAGCACGCCGTGCTTTCCCGCATCGCCGAGCTTAACGCCGAAGGCCCGCTGCCGCAGAAGACGCTGCAGGCGATTTACCGCGAGCTTATGAGCGGCTCGTTCGTGCTTGAAAAGCCGCTTCTCGTCGGTTTTCTCGGTCCGAAAGGTTCATTCAGCCATCTTGCCGCCCAGCGGAAGTTCGGTGCGTCGGTGGAATACCGCCCGCTTGCCGACATCCGCGCGGTATTCGAGGAGGTCGCCCGCGGCCACTGCGACCTGGGCCTCGTGCCGATAGAAAACAGCGTCGGCGGCGGCGTGGTGGACACGCTGGACTCGTTCATCGAGGCCGACGTGCACATCTGCGCCGAGGTCATCGTCGAGATTCATCACAACCTGCTTGCCAACTGCCCGCCGGAGGAAATCCGCCTGGTCGCCAGCAAGCCTGAAGTATTCGCCCAGTGCCGCAAGTGGCTTTCGACCAGTTTCCAGAAGGTCGAGCTTGTGCCGGTCGCCAGTTCGTCTCGCGCCGCTGAGATGGCCGCCGAGGAAAAGGGGCTGGCAGCCATCGGCTCGACGCTGGCTGCGGAGCTTTACGACCTGAAGATTGTCTTTTCGAACATCGAGGACAATCCCAACAACATGACGCGGTTCTTCGTTATTTCCCGCGAGCCGGCCAAGCGGACCGGCAGGGACAAGACGGGAATCATGTTCACCACGGCCCATCGCAGCGGCGCGCTGGTGGACATGCTTAATGTTTTCGCCCGCTACGGAATCAATCTGACCAACATAGATACCCGCCCGTCGAAGCGTCGGGTATGGGAATATTACTTCTTCATCGATGCCGAAGGGCACTGTGAAGACGAGAACTTTGTGAAGGCCCTCGCCGAGGCGAGAGAGCATTGCGGCGAGATGCACGTTCTCGGCAGCTATCCGCGCGCCGAAGAAGCGGTGTAGCGTCGCAGCCCTGTAAATACTGACAGTGTTTTGCCAAGGAGTTGATATGTCACGCAAGCTGTTCATTGCCGGTAACTGGAAGATGAATACGTCACGCAGCTCAGCCGTCGAACTGGCCAAGGCGCTGGCGAAGGCGCTCGGATCGACCGACAAGGTCGACCTTGCCGTCTGCCCGCCGGCTGTTTATCTGGGCGACGTCGCGGCCGCCCTCAAGGGCACGAAAATCGCGGTCGGCGCGCAGAACATGTATTTCGAAAACAACGGCGCGTTCACCGGCGAGCTTTCCGGCGCGATGCTTAAGGATGTCGGTTGCCGTTATGTCATTCTCGGCCACAGCGAGCGGAGACACATACTGGGCGAGACCGACGAAATGATAAACCGCAAGGTTCTCAAGGCGCTGGCCGACGGGCTTGAGCCGATTTTCTGCGTCGGCGAGCTTCTGGAAGAGCGCCAGGCCGGCAAAACGCTGGAAGTGGTTTCGAGGCAGACCAGGGCGGGCCTTGCCGGCGTATCGGCTGCCGACGCCGTGAAGGTTACAATAGCATACGAACCGGTATGGGCCATCGGAACGGGCGTGACGGCCACTCCCCAGCAGGCGCAGGAAGTTCACGCAATGGTCCGCAAGCTGTTGGCCGAAATGTATAATACCGGTGTCGCGGAAAAGATTCGTATTCAATACGGCGGCTCGGTGAAGCCCGGCAACGCGGCTGAGCTTCTGGGCCAGAAGGATATCGACGGTGCACTGGTAGGCGGCGCCAGCCTCAAGGCTGAGGACTTCATCGCCATAGCCACTGCAGGCGTCTAAGCTGCCCCTGAGGGTCAGATGGAAGCAGGCGAGCAGGAGAACAGTTGAGCAGGAGAACGAGGAATTAGCCTGTTTTGGGCAAATTATCGCTCACCTGCGGTCTCCCGATCTCCTGTTCTGCTGTTCAAACATTGCTGCAAAAAACATAATATTGAGTTTGACGGAGAATAAAGATGGATATCTTCCTGTTGACGTTGTTTCTCATAATCTGCGTTCTGCTGATACTGGTGGTTCTGCTCCAGAAGGGCCGGGGCGGCGGGTTGGGTTCCGCCTTCGGCGGGACAGGCTCAAGCGCGTTCGGCACACGGACCGGCGACGTTTTTACATGGGTGACGATAGTGCTTACGGCGCTGTTCCTGCTGCTGTCGATTATCACCAGCCATGTAATCAGTCCCGAGCCGGGCATGGTTGCGACGCCGGTGTTTTCGCCGCCCAGCGGCAGCGGCGGGGATGAACCGACTGCCGTCAGCATCAAGTATCAGAAAGGCAGCACGACCGTTTACTATACGCTGAACGGTTCGGAACCGACGCAGGAATCGACCAGGTACGAAGACGACGCGATAACCGTTAACCCGGATCAGACTCTCAAGGCCCGCGCATACCGTCCCGGCTGGAGGCCCAGCGAAGTGGCGGTGTGGCAGTCCAGGCCCGCCCCTGAGGAAACTCCGGCGACATCGCAGGCTGATACTCAGGCGGATACGTCGGCAGATACGCCGGCGGAGTCTGAGCCGGCCGCAGCCGACTAAGCTGCCCCAAGGGGCAGCTAGAGCAGGAGAAAGTAGAGAGTTGAAATATCATCTTGTTTTACAATTAGGCCGGTGTTGCTCTTCTGCGGCTTGCCCGACGTAGTCCCTCAGGGACGAAGACGGGTCTACTATCTACTTTCTGAAATGCTGATAGAACATTCCGACAGAATGTTTAGAGTAAACGAATAATCTGGAGCCGGATTATGCTGATTTCGATGACGGGTTTCGGAGCAGCCGCCGGACAGGTCGATGGCGTGGAATATGCCGTCGAGGTCCGCTCGGTGAACAACCGCTATCTCAAGACGGTCATCAAGCTGCCCGAGAGCTGGTCGCATGCGGAAGCCGAATTTGAAAAGCTTCTGCGCGACGTGGTCACCCGCGGCACCGTGACGCTTGCGGTGCGCATGCGCATCTGCGACGAAGAATCTGCATACCGGGTCAATACGGTCGCACTGTCGAATTACATCGAGCAGCTCAAGCCGCTTGAAATGGAGGCCAACCCGATGCTGCGGGTCGATCTCGGTTCGATAATGCTGCTTCCCGGCGTGTGCGAGCCGCCGAAAATGGAAGAAATCTGCGAGCGTACCCGTGACGGACTGATGAAGCTCGTGAAGAAAGCGATAGCGGACCTCGTCGAGATGCGGACGAAGGAAGGCCAGGCCGTCCTGTCGGACCTGCTGGAAAACTGCGATATCATCGAACGAAACCTTGCCGCCATCGCGGAACGCGCGCCGCTGGTGGTCAAGGAATATCACGAAAAGCTGACCGCGCGCGTGAACGAGCTTACCTCCGCCGCGAGGATAGAAATAGACGCCGAAAGCCTCGCCCGCGAAGTGGCCATTTACGCCGACCGCTGCGACATAGCCGAGGAAATTTCGCGTCTCACCGGCCACCTTGAGCAGTTCCGCCGGGCAACCGGCGACGACAAGCCGGCCGGCCGCAAGCTGGACTTCATCACGCAGGAGATGCTCCGCGAGGCGAACACCATCGCGTCGAAATCCAACGACAGCGAGATAGCCAAGGCGGTTGTGGATATCAAGACGGCCATCGACAGACTTAAAGAGCAGGTGCAGAACGTGGAGTAGGCCCCCGGCCCCGCGCGGAACGACGACATGAGCGACAGCGGCAAACTTATAGTTATTTCCGGTCCGTCGGGCGTCGGCAAGAGCACGATACTCAAGCGGCTGCTGGCCCGCTGCGACGCGGAGTTCAGCGTGTCGGCGACGACCCGCAGGCCGCGACCCGGCGAGCAGGACGGGCGTGATTACTACTTTGTCAGCCGCCCGCGGTTCGAGCAGATGGTCGCTGCCGGCGAGATGCTCGAGTGGGCCGAGGTGTTCGGCGAGCTTTACGGCACGCCGGCCAGGCCAGTCCTGAAAACGCTGGCGGAAGGTCGGCGGGTGCTTCTGGATATCGACGTTCAGGGCGCGAAGCAGGTGCATGAGAAAATGCCCGATGCCGTGTTTATGCTTATTCTCCCGCCGAGCGTGGACGAGCTTGTGTCGCGGCTGAACGGCCGGGGCAGCGAAACCGGAGAGCAGCTGGCGAACCGTCTGGCCATGGCGAAGTCAGAAATTGAAGCAGCCAGGGCCAGCGGCGTGTATAATCACTGTGTTGTAAACAAG
>CAZVYJ010000019.1:0-53663 GCA_964631565.1 uncultured Planctomycetaceae bacterium | reverse complement strand
CTAAAGAAGTCGGCTATTTTTTTGCCTGAACTAAAACTGGGGATGAGTCAGGCTTTGAGCGATAAGCAACGCCGGGCCGCCCATTGCCCACCGGCTGCGATGAGTTTAACATCTGTCCGGCGGTTTGACATTCGCAGGAAAGGCGATTCGACGATGAAGGCGGCGTTTCTCACCGGTATAAGGCGACTCGAAGTGCGCGATATTCCCCGGCCGGAGTCGCCGTGCGGCCGCGACGTGCTGCTGCGCGTCCGGACCGTCGGGATATGCGGCAGCGACGTGCATTATTTCAAGGAGGGTCGCATAGGTACGGCCGTCGTCGAGTTTCCATGGGTGCCGGGGCATGAATTTTCGGCTACGGTCGAGGAAACCGGCCCGGACGTGCGGAAGGTAAAACCGGGCGACCGCGTTGCGGTTGACCCGCTGATAGTCTGCGGCCGGTGCGACCAGTGCACGGCGGGGCGGGAGCATCTCTGCCGGAAGCAGCGGTTTCTCGGCTGCCCGGGCGAGGCGGCCGGCTCGCTCGTGGAATACATCGTCATGCCGGAGGAATGCTGCTACCTGATTCCCGACTCGATGACGTTCGAAGAGGCGACGCTGGCCGAGCCGCTGTCGATTGCGATGCACTCGTGCAACCTGGGCGACGTAAAGCCGGGCGAGGCGGCGGCTGTCCTGGGCTGCGGGCCGGTCGGCCTGTCGGTTCTTCTTACGCTTAAGTCTCGCGGCCTCGAGAATGTTTACATGACGGACCTGCTGGACGAACGCCTTTCACTGGCGCAAAAACTCGGCGCGACGTGGACAGGCAAGGCGAACTGCGACGACGTCGCAGGCGCGATGCTCGCCGCCAGGTCAGCCGGTTTCGACTGCGTCTTTGAATGCGCAGGCGAGCAGGAAACGCTCGACCAGGCGGCCGTGCTTCTCAGACCGGCGGGGCGGTTGGTGATGGTCGGCATACCGCGGGAAAATCGCGTCAGCTTCGACATCAACATGCTGCGCCGCAAGGAGCTTGTTCTCCGGAACGTTCGCCGCCAGAACCGCTGCGTCCAGGCTGCGATAGACGCCATTGCCGGCGGCCTGATTGACATCGCACCGCTTGTGACGCACCGGTTCGGTCTTGATCATGCCCGCGAGGCCTTCGAGCTTGTCAGCGACTACCGCGACGGGGTCGTCAAGGCCATGGTGCACGTGGCGGACTGAGGTTAGCTTACTTAAGTTTGCTGCTTCAGCAGCTCGTGGTAGGTGTTGAGGGCGGCCGGGAAGGGCTGCAGCGCCCGCTCGAATATGCCGAGCGTGTACGCGATGGTCAGGCCGTAGTTGGTTATCGGCACGCCGGCGCGGCGGCAGCGGATTATCCGCGAGAGCATCTCGCGGCGGTTCCACATGCACCCGCCGCAGTGGACGATGAGGCTGAACTCGGCCAGGTTCTCCGGGAAATCGTGGCCCTGGGTGCTTGTGAATTTCAGCTCGCCGCCGACGTACTGCTGCAGCCATCGCGGGATTTTGACCCGCCCGATGTCCTCGCCGATAGGGTGGTGCGAGCACGCCTCGGCTATCAGCACCTTGTCGAGCGGCTTGAGGTTTTCGACGGCCATCGCGCCGCGCACAAACTCGCTCAGGTCGCCCTTGTACCGCGCGAAGAGAATGCTGAACGACGTCATCGGCACGTTTGACGGCGTGTCGCCGGCGACCTTCAGGAACGCCTGCGAGTCGGTGACGACCAGCGCGGGCGGGCGGTTGAGGCGGTCCAGCGCATCGCGCAGCTCGCGCTCCTTGACGACCATGCAGTATGCGTCGGCATCAAGAATATCGCGGATGGACTGCACCTGCGGCAGAATCAGCCGGCCCTTCGGGGCCTCCAGGTCGATGGGAACAACGAGCACCACCAGCTCGCCGGCAGGCACGAGATCGCCGATGATGGCCGGGGCGTTGATAAATTCCTCAGGGGCTTTTTTGATGAGCGCCTCGCGCAAATCAAGAATGCCATCGCCCTTCGACGCCACCGTATTCACGCAGGCGATTTTTGCTTCCTTGAGCCTGGCCAGCAGTGCGGCGTCAGGTTTGGCAAGGTCGGACTTGTTGAAGACCACGATGGCGGGTATTTCACGCGAGGCCAGTTCGTCGAGAATCGCCTGCTCGAAATCGCTCCATTCGCCGGCGGCCGCCACGATTACGCCAACGTCGGTGCGGTCGAAGACCTGCTTCGTGCGGGCGACGCGCATCTCGCCGAGCGCGCCGACGTCGTCGATGCCGGCCGTGTCTATGAACAGCACCGGACCTATCGGCAGCAGCTCCATCGGCTTTTCGACCGGGTCGGTCGTCGTGCCCGCGATGTCTGAGACAATCGACACCGACTGCCGCGTCATCGCGTTAAGCAGCGAACTTTTGCCGACGTTCCTTCTGCCGAAGATGCCTATGTGCAGACGAAAACCTTTTGGCGTTTTCTGCATTTGTTTAATTCCAGTTTAACCACAGAGGTCACAAAGTTCACAGGGGTGGAAGAAACTGAGCTTCGGTCACTTTTTTGTGTCCTCTGTGTTCTCTGTGGTTCTGTTTTTTATTTTTGGCGAGCCGAGCCGCGTCACACGCTGCGGCGAAACGAGTTCGTCGAACTTCTCTGCCGTCAGCAGGCCCTTGTCGAGCACGACCCGGCGTATTGTCTTGCCGGAGGCGTGGGCTTCCATGGCGATTTCCTGCGCGGTTTCGTAGCCGAGGTCTTCGACCAGTGCGGTGACCGCCGCCGTTGCAGCGTCAACGTGCCGGCGGCAGCGCTCTCGGTCGGCCTCGATGCCCTCGACGCAGTTGCGGCGGAATACCTCGCACGCGCGGGTCAGCAGGCTCAGGCTGCCCAGCAGGGCGTCGGCGATGAGCGGCACGAACGCGTTCAGCTCCAGCGAGCCCATCGAGCATGCCTGAGTTATCGCCTGGTCGTTGGCCATGACCGTCATGGCTGCCTGCGAGACGGCTTCGGGAATTACCGGGTTCACCTTGCCGGGCATTATCGACGAACCGGCCTGCCGCTGCGGCAGGCGGATTTCGCCGAGTCCAGCCTCCGGCCCGGACGAAAGCAGCCGCAGGTCGCCCGCGATTTTCAGCAGGTTGCTCGCCAGCGCCTTCAGTATGCCGCTGACCTCGACGAATACGTCGGTGTTCTGCGTTGCCTCGACCATGTTCTCCGCGCGGGCCAGCCCGAGGCCTGTTATCTCACGAAGATGCTCGATGGCCCTGAAAATGAACCGCCGCGGCGCGCCCAGACCAGTGCCTATCGCCGTGCCGCCGAGGTTGACCACGCGCAGCCGCTCCTCGCATTTGTATATCCGCCAGCGGTCGCGTGCGAACGCCTCGGCGTAGGCGGACATTTCGCGGCCGAGCGTCGTCAGGACGGCGTCCTGGTACTGCGTGCGGCCGACCTTCACGACGTCGGCGAACTGCTTTTCCTTGCGCTGGAATTCCTCCAGCAGGGCGACGACTTCCCGTTCGAGTGCGCGGAGCATGCGAATCGCTGCGACCTTCAGAGCCGTCGGATACGTATCGTTGGTGGACTGGTGCAGGTTGACGTCGTCGAGCGGCGAGACTGTTTCGTAATCGCCGGGCTTGTGCTTGAGCAGTTGAAGCGCCCGGTTGGCGATTACCTCGTTGACATTCATGTTGGTGCTCGTGCCGGCGCCGCCCTGGAGTGCGTCGACGAGGATATGCTCGTCCAGCATGCCCTCGGACATTTCCATGCATGCCGACTGGATGGCGGCCGCCTTCGCGTCGTCCCACACGCCAAGCTCGTGATTGGCCTTTGCGCATGCGAGCTTCACCTCGCCGTATGCGTGGATAAGGGCCGCGTGCACCCGCCGCCCTGAAATCGGGAAGTTTTCCACCGCGCGGACGGTGTAGATGCCGTACAGCGCGTCGGCCGGCACGTCGTGGACGCCTATCAGGTCATGTTCCTTGCGGTATTTCATGGTGCGGGTATTGTTTCCGGAATCGGCTAGAAATACAAATCTCTCTTTTGCGTTTCGCGAATCTGCTTCAGCCGGTTTACAAGCTCGGTTTTCTGCGGCGAGTCTTCCATTTTATCAAGCTCGGCCTTTATGAGCTTTTCGCCGGCGGCGCGGGTTTCGGGCGAAGCGTAATCGGTCAGGTATTCCATCAGCGTGGACAGCGCATTGGGCGTGCAGAACCGCTTGATGAAGCCGGGTATCGCGAACTCCATGAAGTGCTCGCCGGTCCGGCCCAGGCGGTAGCAGGCCGTGCACCAGCTAGGGATGTAGCCGTCGGTCAGCAGCTCGCACGCGACCTCGTCCAGCGAGCGGATGTCGCCGAGTGCGAACTGCTCCTTTTCCATGCACTGCGAGTCGCCGGCCTCGGTGTAGCCGCCGATCTCGATTCTGCTGCCGGCGTCTATCTGCGAAACGCCGAACTCCATGACCTGCCGCCGGAGCTGCGGATTTTCGCGCGCGGTGAGAATAAGCCCGGTGTAAGGCACGGCCAGGCGGAGTATGGCTATCAGCCGCGTGAAGTTCGCGTCGCTGACGAGATATTTTTCGTCGAGATTTACGCCGGATGCCGCCTTGAGCCTCGGAAAGCTTATCGTGTGCGGGCCGACGTTGTAATGCTTCTGCAGGAACAGCGAATGCGTCACCAGCGACAGCAGCTCGAACCGCCAGTCGTACAGGCCGAACAGCGCGCCGATTCCGACGTCGTCCAGGCCGGCCTCCTGCGCCCGATTCAGCCCGTCCAGACGCCAGAGGTAATTCGCCTTATGCGTCATCGGCGGGTGCATGCGCTTGTATGTTTCGTGATGATACGTTTCGTGGAAAATCTGGTACGTGCCGATGCCGGCTTCCTTGACCGTTGCGAAACCGTCGTGGTCGAGCGGTGCGGCGTTTATGTTGACGCGGCGGATCTCGCCGTGGCCTTTTTTCGTGGCGTAGACCGTGCGCACCGTGTCGGCGATGAACTGCGGCGTGTACCAGGGATGCTCGCCGAAAACGAGGATGAGCCTTTTGTGGCCGCGGTCTTCGAGGGCCTCGACCTGCTTTACCACCTCTTCCGGCGTCAGCGTTCTGCGGACGGCGTCCGGGTTGGATCGTTTGAATCCGCAGTACGCGCAGTTGTTTGTGCAGTAGCTGCCGATGTAAAGCGGGGCGAAAAGCACGATGCGGTTGCCGTATACGCGGCGCTTAAGCTCGCGGGCGGCGGAGAATATTTCTTCCACAAGCTCCGGCGAGTCGGCTGCGACGAGTGCGGCGGTTTCATTGACGCTCAGGGCCTGCTTGTCGAGGCTTTTGGCGATGATTTCGCGCACGTAGCCCGCGTCGGGCGAAGTATTGTTCAGTAAGGCCTCGATTTCCTTGTCATTTATGAAATCGACGGCGTTTTCGCTGAGGTTGCTCGTTTTCACTGCACACATTTTCTTTTCGCACTGCCTTTCAGTCCGCTTGCCCCTAAGGGGCGGCGAGATAATTCGGCGAGTCGCCGCGCCCGTTGCCTATCGTTCTGCCGAGTGAACGTATTCTGTTTTTTATGCATCCCTGGCAGGCTTCGGCGGTTTCGTATATGCACGCCTTGGCGGGGTATATCTCGTAGCAGACGCGGTACTGGGGCGGCGTCATGTTCGGCATGACGACGTTCGCGCCCCGCATCAGGCCGAGTTCCCGGCCGGTGTCCTTGTTCAGCGTCGCCAGGGCGCTGGTGCTCGGAATGTTCGACCGCGGGCATACCAGCCTCGCCAGTGCGACAACCTTGTATGTCATCAGTTCCGTCGCCGGAACCTGCTCCGGGCCGGCCGATCCCTGCCCGTACAGCGGCGTCGCCGGATGTGGGATGAACGGCCCCACGCCTATCATGTCCAGGTCGAGCCGCCTGAATGTCTCTACATCATAGGCGAGGTCTTCGTAAGTTTGTCCGGGAATGCCTATCATTACGCCGCTGCCTATTTCGTAGCCGAGTTCGCGAAGCCTGCGGAGTATCTCGAACCTGTCAGATTTCCGGCCCGGCAGGGGAGGATGAATTTTTTCGTAGAGTTCGCGATTTGACGTTTCAAAACGCAGCAGGTAGCGGTCGGCGCCGGCTTTTCGCCACAATTCCAGGTCGGCGGCGGGGCGTTCGCCCATGCTCAGCGTCACCGCCAGCGGCGTCTGCGATTTTATGCGGCGGACGATGTCGGCGAGCCAGTCGGCCGTTATGCCGTAATCCTCGCCGGCCTGCATGACGACGGTTCCGTAGCCGAACTTGACGGCCTGATCCGCGCAGGCGAGAATTTCATCGGCGGTCATGCGGTAGCGGGTGATGCTGCGGTTTTCGGCCCGCAGGCCGCAGTAGCCGCAGCTGCGGGCGCAATGGTTGGATATCTCGATCAGGCCGCGCAGGTGCACTTCATCGCCGACGCTGTCGCGGCGCGTATCGTCGGCGAGCCGCCACAGTTTCTCCAACCGGGACGGGTCCTGCTCACGTAGCCAATGAAGTATCTCGCTGCGGGTCATTGTTTTCGGCCTGCTGATGCTGATTGAGTACGACGGTGAATGTGCTGCCCACATCAGGCGTGCTTTTTACCGAGGCACTTCCACCATACATCATAGCAAGCTTGCGGACGATGGAAAGCCCTAGTCCGCTGCCTAGGATATCTTTGGTCTTTTCGTTCTTGATGCGGACGAAATCGGCGAACAGGCGTGCGGTTTCGGCCTCGGTCATGCCGATGCCCGTGTCGGCCACCTCGATTGTGACTTTTCCGTCCTTCGCCGATATGGTTATGTCGATCCGGCCGTTGTCGCGGTTGTACTTGACGGCGTTGGAAATAAGGTTGTTGAAAATTATCTCTATTTCGCTCGGGTCGGCCGACATCTGCAACTGCGGGTCGGCGTGCAGTTCTATGGTTATGCCGCGTTTCTGGGCGGCAGGCATTATGGTTTCTATGGACTTGCCGGCGATTTCGCAGAGGTTAACGCCGATATACTCGCGTTTGACCTGGCCTGACTCGATGCGCGTCAGGTCGAGCAGGTCGAGGATGAGTTTCCGCATTCCCTGGAGACGAACCAGGCTGCGTTCGATCATGCGGTCGTAGGAGGCCATGTCGTTTCCGGCTGCCCGCTCCTGCATGATTTTCAGATAGCCTTCGGCGGCAGCCAGCGGCGATTTAAGCTCGTGCGCCAGCACCGAAATGAACTGGAATCGTATCTGGCGTTTTTCTTCTGCGAGTTTGCGAGCCTGGCGGGCCAGGAAAAGGCTTTCGGCGGCCTTGCGCACGTTGGCCTTCAGTTCGTCCGGCGTGAACGGCTTGGCGAGAAAATCGAACGCGCCGCGTTTTATTGCGCTGACGGCTGTGTCGAGCGATGCGTATGCGGTAATCATTATTGTCATGATGTCGCTTTCCATCTCGGCGACCTTGTCGAGCACTTCCAGCCCGCTGATGCCGGGCAGCTTGTGGTCCAGCAGCAGGATGTCCGGCTTGGAGGCCTTGATGGCCTCAAGCGCAGATTCGCCGCTGTCGGCGAGGGCGACGTCGAACCGGATTTCGGCCTGCACCGTCGGCAAGGTGATGGTGAAGTTGCGAAGCGACCGCTCAACGCCGCGGCGCATGCCGAGCTCGTCATCAACGACCAGGACTCGCAGTGTTTCTATCATCCTCCGGTCTCCAGAAGGCGGTTGATTTCGCGTTTTAGTTCTTCAAAACGGATCGGTTTTGCCAGTATGGCGTCGGCCTTGACCCAGTTGCGGCCGGCGCCGTCTATTGCGGCGAAGTCCATTCCCGTGTCGCTTGTTACGCCGGTGACCATGATCACCGGCAGCGACGGGTTCTGTTTCTTTATGTTATGGCAGAGTATGAAACCGCCGTCCATGTGCTCCATCATGAGGTCGAGAATGACCATGTCGGGCTTTACCTCGCCGAGGAGCTTTTCGCCCTCGGCCTGGCTTTCGGCGGTGACCACTTCGAAGCCTTCGGCCTCGAGTTTGATTTTCTGCTGAAGCAGGAAGTCGATATCGTCATCTACAACAAGAATCTTTGCCACGGTGCGTTTCCTTTCGATGCTTATCAGTCACGCCTGACTTTTCTCGGCAGTGTGACGGTAAATGTTGTTCCGGTCGGTCCTTTGGCCGGGTCGGGGTTGGACTGCACGCTGATGTCGCCGCGGTGCATCTTGACGATGCCGTAGGTAATCGCCAGTCCCAGTCCCGTGCCCTTGCCCATCTGTTTTGTGGTGAAGAACGGCTCGAATATCTTGCCCAGGTTTTCGTGGGTGATGCCGGTTCCAGTGTCGCTCACGTCTATTTTAACGCTGTTTTTGTCGCCGCTTATCGAAATTGTAAGGGTTCCCTCCCCGTTCATGGCGTCGATGGCGTTTTCTATCAGGTTCGTGAGCACCTGTGTAATCTGGTCCCGGTCAACTTCGGCGACGGGGTTGTCCGTGTCGCAGCGTATTTCCGTCTTGATTTTGTTTTTGCCCGGCATCGTCGCCAGCACGTGCTCGGCGAGCTTTCGCACGTTGACGGTGGCCGCGGTAACCTTGTTCTGCCTCGCGAAGTGCAGCAGGCCCGAGACGATTTTTTTGCAGCGGTCGGCCTGCTGGACGATCATCTTCAGGTCGCTGCTGATCTGTTCGTTTTCGCCGGCTTCCTCCAGCAGCAGGTGCGCGTACATCAGCACGATGCCGAGCGGGTTGTTGACCTCGTGTGCGATGCCGGCTGCAAGCTGGCCCATGCTGGCGAGCTTTTCCGACTGCATGAGGGCTTCCTGCGTGTCGGCGAGCTGCCTGTCCGATTCCTTCAGGTCATTTATGGTTTTGCGGAGCTGCTCGATGGTATTTGGCAGGCACATTTCGCTCTCGGCCAGGCCCTTGAATATCGCGACGGCGTGCTCGCGGCAGGTTTCGTAGCCGCATGCTCCGCAGTTAAGCTCGTCCTCCGGACGCAGTTTGCCCATGCGGATCATGATCTGGATGATTTCGTTTTCGAACGGCACGGGAATCCGCTGGTCGTTGGGTATATACTGCCGGGAGAGGTCAAGCCCGGCGAGCTTGTCCATGTAATCTCGCCACTTGTCGCGGTCGAAATTTTTCTGGCGTTTCCGGACGTACTGGCTGACGAGGTTGCGGCGAGTGAACATCGGAAGATTGCAGGTCGTGCCTGCGCCCATTATGCAGCCCTCGCAGCAGAGGACTTCCAGCAGCTTTGCGTCCAGCGAACCGTCGTGGAATTCCTTCACAGCCTCGACGAAACTGGTTTTGCCTCCGGCTACCACCACTTCGCCGGTGAGCAGGTTTTCGTTGATGTCGGCCGCCTGCAGCAGCCCGCGGCTTATCGGGAATATGGCCCCGACGGACGCGTGCGGCGGGTCGAAGTCGCTTGCAGCCGCCTTGTCGGGCTTTATGCCCATGTCGCATATCATTCCGCGAAGCTCGGCGAAGGTCAGCGCCGCCTGGACCTCATCCTTGACGAGTTCCGAGCCGGCTTCGCTCTTCTTGGCGATGCAGGGACCTATGAAAACGATTTTGATATCTTCGCCATAGATGGCCCGCAGCGCGCGGGCCGTGGCGATCATCGGAGAGACTATCGGCGCCAGCGAATCGATGAGTTCCGGATTGTAACGCTCGATGTAGCCGACTATCGCTGGGCAGCTCGTCGCGATGTGGCGCTTGTCAGGCCGGGATTCCAGCAGCTTGCGATACCTGTCGGCCACCAGGTCGGCTCCGAATCCGACTTCGTTTACGTAATCGAACCCCATTTTGCGTATCATGCCTATGAGAATGTCATAGGGGAAATCCGGAAATTCCGCCGGGAAGCTCGGTGCAATGATGGCGCTGACTTTGCTGTCCGATTTCAGGAGTTCATAGACCTTTTCGGTGGAGCTGAGCACGCGCTTTGCGTGCTGGCTGCACACTCGCACGCAGTTGCCGCAGCCGATGCACCGTTCCGGAATGACCTCGGCCTGACCGTCGGCGATTCGAATGGCCTTGGCGGGGCATTCGCGGACGCACGTGTAGCATACGCGGCATCGCTCGCCTATGGTCGAAATCAGAATGTCATTGCCGTCGTGCATCATTGGCACACCGTTGATTTTACTTTATCACTTCCCGTCTGCTGTAGTGCGTATGCAGCAGGTGATGGCTTTTCTCGCCGAGCGGTTTGCCCAGGAAGTCGTCGTACAGCTTTTTGACGGATTCGTTTTTGTGCGACACGCGGAGATGCTCGTCGCGGTCGATGCGGTACAGGGCCTGCATTCTGGCCTTGACGGCCCTGATGTCCGTATTCAGTGGCTGACCGCCGCCGGCGATGCATCCGCCCGGGCATGTCATCACTTCTATGAAATGCAGGTCGCTTCGGCCGGCTGAAATCTCGTCCATAAGCTTGCGGGCGGCGGCCAGCCCGCTCACTACTGCGACGTTGATGTCCGTTCCGCCGATGTTGACCGTCGCCTGCTTTATCGAGTCGGTTCCGCGCAGGGCCTTCAGGTCCAGATGCTCCAGTTCCTGGCCCGTAATCAGCCAGTGTGCGGTGCGGACTGCGGCTTCCATGACTCCGCCTGATGCGCCGAATATCTTGCCTGCGCCGCTTCGCTCGCCGAAGGGCGTGTCGGCCGTTTCGTCTTCCAGCGTGTTCGGGTCCAGGCCGTGCATGCGGATGATCTTCGCCAGTTCGCGTGTGGTGAGCACTGCGTCGATATCGGGGCATGCGTCGTTGGTCATCTCGCCGCGCTGGGCCTCGAACTTTTTGGCGGTGCACGGCATTATCGAAACGCTGAATATCTTAGCCGGGTCGATGCCTTCGCGTTTGGCGAAGTAGCTCTTGATGATTGCGCCCATCATCTGCTGCGGGCTTTTGCAGGTCGAAAGATTGCCGATGAGGTCCGGATAGAACGTTTCGACGAACTTTATCCAGCCGGGCGAGCAGCTTGTCATCATCGGCAGCCTGCCGCCGGAGGTTATGCGATGCGCCAGCTCGGACGCCTCTTCCATTATTGTAAGGTCGGCGGAAAAGGCCGTGTCGAACACGCGGTTGAAACCGAGGCGCCGCAGCGCCGCCGTCATCATGCCGCACGCGTCGCGGCCGGGCTTGGCGCCGAATTCCTCGGCTATCGTCACCGACACCGCCGGTGCGTGCTGGACTACGACCATCTTGCCGGGGTCGTTGAGGGCGGCGAGCACCTGCTCTATGTGCGAACGCTCGCTGAGAGCGCCTGTCGGGCAGGCGAGCACGCACTGGCCGCAGTTGATGCAGCTTGAGATGTTCATGCCCTGTTCGAACGCCGTGGAGATTCTCGCCTTGCTGCCGCGGCCCGCGAAATCGATGGCGGCTACGCCCTGGATTTCCTCGCAGACGCGAACGCACTTGCCGCAGAGGATGCACTTGGCCGGGTCGCGAACGATCGACGGGCTGGACATGTCGAGCCTGCATTCGCTCTTCTCGCCGGTATATCGGCGCTGACGCACGCCAAGCTCCTCGGCGAGGTCCTGCAGCTGGCAGTTGCCGTTGCGCGGACAATACAGGCAGTCGTCCGGGTGATTGGCGAGCAGCAGCTCGAGCACCGTCCTTCGCGCCCGCAGGGCGCGCGGAGAGTGGGTTTTCACCTTCATGCCTTCGGAAACCGGCCAGGCGCAGCTGGGAACTAGGTTGCGCTGGCCTTCGACCTCGACCACGCACATGCGGCATGCGCCGGTGGGGGGCAGGCCCTCCACGTGGCAAAGCGTGGGCACGTTTATGCCGGCCCGCCGGAGTGACGCCAGAAGCATCTCTCCGGGTTTGGCTTCAATCTCACGACCGTTTACTTCGATATTCATGGTTACTTCGTCCTTCTGTTACTCAACGATGACGGCGGCGAACTTGCAGACTTCAACGCAGTTGCCGCAGCCGATGCATTTGTCGGTAATGATGTAGTGCGGCGCCTTCGGCTGGCCCATAATGGCGCCGGCGGGGCACTTCTTCGCGCAGGCGGTGCAGCCCTTGCAGGCGGATGGGTCAATCGTGTACCGCTTAAGCTCCGTGCAGACGCCGGCCGGGCACTTCCGCTCGAAAATGTGCGCCTCGTACTCGCTGCGGAACCACCGCAGCGTGCTGAGCACCGGGTTTGGCGCGGTCTGGCCCAGCCCGCACAGGCTGGTGTCCCGAATGACCTCCGCCAATTTCTCCATCTGCATCACGCCGTGGAAACGCTGGAGGGCGTCGAGGTTCGTCTCGCTGCCTCGGCCTCGGGTGATGCGCTTGAGAATTTCAAGCATTCTCCGCGTGCCTTCGCGGCAGGGGATGCACTTGCCGCAGCTTTCACGCTGAATGAAATCCATGAAGAATTTCGCCACGTCCACCATACAGGTGTCTTCGTCCATGGCGACCAGGCCGCCGGAACCCATCATCGCGCCGACGGTCTTCAGCGACTCGTAATCTATCTGGATGTCGAGATGCTCGGTCGGAATGCATCCGCCCGACGGCCCGCCTATCTGGACGGCCTTGAATTTCTTGCCGCCCGGCGTTCCGCCGCCGACGTCGAAAACTATCTGGCGGATGGTGGTGCCCATGGCTACTTCCACCAGGCCAGTCCGCACGACCTTGCCTGAAAGGGCGAACACCTTCGTGCCCTTGCTGGTTTTCGTGCCGACCGCGGCGAACCATGCCGCGCCCCTGGAAACCAGCAGCGGCAGATTGGCCAGCGTCTCGACGTTGTTGATGACTGTCGGGCATCCGAAAAGCCCGCTGATGGCGGGGAACGGCGGCCGCGGGCGAGGCATGCCGCGGCGGCCTTCGATGCTGTTGATGAGGGCGGTTTCCTCGCCGCACACGAACGCCCCGGCGCCCTGCTTGATGATGATTTCAAGGCTGAAGCCGCTGTCGAGGATGTTCGCGCCCAGCAGGCCGTATTCCTTCGCCTGCGCGATGGCTGTTTTCAGCCTAGCGATGGCCAGCGGATACTCGGCCCGGATGTAAACGTAAGCCTTCGACGCGCCGATGCCGTATGCCGCAAGGGCCATGCCCTCGAGCAGACGATGCGGGTCGCCTTCGATGACCGCGCGGTCCATGAACGCGCCGGGGTCGCCTTCGTCGGCGTTGCAGATGAGATACTTCTGTTCGGCCGGCGTGTTCATCGCAAACTTCCACTTTCTGCCGGTGGGGAATCCGCCGCCGCCGCGACCTCGCAGGCCGCTCTTTTCAACTATGTCGCACAATTCCGGCGGAGTGATGTTGCGGGTTACGCCGGCCAGCGCACGGTATCCGCCGTGGGCGATGTATTCGTCGATGCTCGTCGGGTCGATAACGCCGACATTCGCGAGCACCCATCGCGTCTGCAGCGCGAAGAAGGGATGCTCGTCGAGATACTCCACGGCGGGCCATGGCTTCAGCTTGTCGCTGCGGAACTGGCCGAGCGTGTTTTTGCCGGACATGTTGCCCGCGAGCGCAGCCTCAAGCAATTGCACGGCGATATCGGCGGTGACGGCCCGGAAACTGACTCGCGTTCTGCCGGGCAGCTGCACGTCCATCATCGGCTCGGCGGCGCACAGGCCGATGCAGCCTACCTCGACGATGTCGGCGTCGATGTTCTTGTCGGCGATGTACTGGCGGACGACCTTCAGCGTCTTGCCCGCCCCTGCGCCGAGTCCGCAGGTGCCCGTTCCGACGAATATTGCCGGACGCGAAAGTACTTCACGCTTCAAAACGGCCTGTCGCTTCGCGGCGGCCTCGGTTATTGCCGGGTCGCTGACGCCCTTGGCGACGTTAATCAGGTCGGCGAGCACTTCGCCGCCTGCCATCATGCTTGTCTTTTTACTCATCGGTGCTTCCCTCCGCGGCGGCCGACGCCTTGTATGAGTCGATAATCGTCGCAACCTTTTCCACCGAGACGCTCGCGTGGAACTCGCCGTTGATGGCGATTACAGGCGCCAGCCCGCATGCTCCGATGCAGGCAACGACCTCAAGGCTGAACATGCCGTCACGCGTGGTCTGGCCGGGCTGAATCTTCAGATGCCGCATCACCGCTTCGAGAACCTGCGCCGAGCCTTTTACGTGACAGGCAGTCCCGCGGCAGACCTGGATGTGGAACTTGCCCTTGGGCTGGAACCTGAACTGGTTGTAAAAAGTCGCCACGCCGTAAACCTTGCTGGCCGGCAGCTTCAAATGCTCACCCACACGCATGACCGCTGATTCCGAGAGGTAGCCTACTCGCTCCTGAACCTCCTGCAGAATCGGGATGAGAGAGTCGCGCCCCGCATTGGGATACGACGCAAGAATGTCGTCAATGTTTTCCTTTGCCTGAATCATCTTGATACTTCCTTTATCTCTGCGCTCTTGTGAGCGAAATACGAAACCTTCTCCAGTGAGCTTGTCACGTCCATATCCTCGACATAGACGTCCGGACCCGCCTGGATGGGGATGGGGGCGAAATTCAATATCCCACGCACGCCCGCGGCGACCACACGTCTTGCGACGTCGTGAGCCGAAGCGGGGGGCACGGCAATAATCGCCACCAGGATGGAAAGCTTCCTGATGACGTCTTCAAGTTCAGTCATGGGATAGCAGCGGACACCGTGAATGACCCGGTTAACCTTTGATTCATTGATGTCGAACGCGGCAACTATCTTGAGATTGGGCCGCCGCCCGACAAAGTAATCCAGCAGCGCTCTGCCGAGATGCCCGATGCCGATGAGCGCAACATTGGTGCCTGCAGGATTGTCCAGGAATATCCTGATTGCCTGAAGCAGCTCGACAACGCGATAGCCGTGGGCAGGACTGCCGCTGTAGCCCAGCGACATGATATCCCTGCGGACCTGGGCGGGGGTGCAGCCGGCTATCTTGGCCAACCCGTGCGAATAGACACTGTCAGTCCCTTTTGCCTCAAGGGTATTTAACAGCCGCCGGTAAAGGCTCAGTCGCCCGATGATCTTGTCTGATATCATGTTCACGCCTCCACAACACAATAACTACCATATCGTCGTGATTTGCTTCACGCTGTGAAATAAATCACAATAAAATATAGGATATTTGCACACGGAGTCAAGGGTAGAAATCATCATTTTTCACAAAAATCTGATGCGATTGCTTTTCGGAAGCCAAAATCGAAATTCATCAAAAGTGAGCGGAAATTGAGTAAAACTCCCATAAAATAGAGCGAAATATGCACAATTTTAGCAAAAATGAGCAATTTTGCCGTTTTGAGTTTTTCTTGAAAATAACGTAGTGGCCTTCCCATATGTCCTGGCTAAAAAATTCCAATTACAAAATTTCCGCAGATATCGCCCAGTGGTGTTGCATTGTGGCAGAAGAAGGCTATCAGAATGTCAGCCTTGGCTCGCAAAGGCCGGGAAAAGGCTATCATAGTGAGATGCTTACATTCTGATTTCTATATGATTTGTTTCAGCGAACATATCGTCGTCCGCAACCGGCATGATTCTGCCGCTGAAGGGGCATGTTATGCGCCGTGTGACGGGCTTGCCGTTCAGCGTCATTGAAGCCGCGCCGCACTGTTTACCGTCAGGGTTGGAGATTGTCAGTTCGCAACTCCTGCCGAGATATTCGAATTTCGCCGAAAGCTTTTTGAAGCCGGCCGGTATGCACGGATCAATCGCCAGCGCATCCATGGTCGGGCGGATGCCGAGCATCCAGCTGTAGATCATCCGCATCGCGTAGGCGATGCTGCCTGTCAGGAACGTAAGCCCGCCGCGATACTTGAAGAGGGGCACTTCCTGCCAGCAGTTGACGACCGCGTATGGCGGCCGCATCACCGAAGCCAGCGGATGCTTCGTCTGGTCGTAAGGCAGCAAGGTGATGAGTACATCGTAGAGCATGTCGCCCTTGCCCGCGACTGCCAGCGCCCTTCCGAGGAATCCGTGCGAACCCTGGTTATAGGCCGTGCCGTTTTCCCACAGGCCCGTCGGTGCGTCGCCGCTTGCGCATCTGCCGACTTTGGCGATGGGTTTTTCGCCGAGAGGCGGCGAGTAAAGATAGTAGCCTGAGCTGGTCTTCAGGTTTGCAAGTTCGCTGATGAGTTTATCAGCCAGTTCGCCGCGGGCCGCGCCGGACGAAATCGACCACCAGTTCGCCGGGCCGTAGATGCGGCGTTTGCCGTCGGGGTCGGCGTTGGAGAATATCCACAGGCCGTCGTCGTTGAACACGCTGTTGAAATAGCCGTCGGAGTTGAGGGCGTGCTTCAGCAGATTGCTCTTCAGTTCCTCGGCCTTTGCCGCATACAGGGCGGCGAGTTTCTTTGCCTTGCCGTCAGGCATTTTGCCGAGAGCCGCGAGGCGGTCGATAATTTCGCCCATCTGCACCAGCGAGATGATGAGCTGGTTTGTCAGCATTACCGATTCGCCGCGACCTTCCAGGCCGGCCGCGTTGACGGCGTCGAGCCAGTCGCCCTCGCCGATTTTACACAGGCCGTGCTCGCCGATATTCTGCGGGTCGAGGTAGAACTCGATAATCCGCAGTGCGTGGGTGAGAATCGTCTCTTCGTCGTCGCTGTCCAGCCATGCGACTTTTTCGTCGAGTACGCCGAAATCCCTTGTGTAGCAGAGATACTCATACAGCAGTTCAACGACCCACACGCCGCCGTCGCGATGGCCGCGAAGATCGTGCTTGCCTTTTCGGCCGGATGCCGAATATTGACGCGGGAACCAGCCGTCGTGACGCTGGCAGGAGCATTCGGTGAGGATAATCTCTCGCGACCAGGCGGCATCGAGCGGAACCATTGCGGTGAAGTCGTTCGCCGAGTCCCGGCTGCCTCTCATGCCTGAAGGCCAGCCGCGGTCGAGCGAGCATACCCAGTCGAGCTGCAGCGGCAGCCACTCATTCGTGTAGCGGTTCAGCGCCGCATCCGGCGTATGCATGGTGCGCCTGGTGACGAGCTTTTCGTAAGCGGCCGCCAGCGATTTCTTTTCCGCGGTGCAGGTATTTTCAATGAGGAATTTCGCCGGGCCGCGGGCTTCGGCGGCGGTCGGCATCGAGCCGTCCTGCTTCGGCGGCAGCAGCGAAAGCACCTGCCGGAAGCTGCGGGTTTCGCCGGGAGCGAGCCTGTAATCGTACTTCAGTGCGTTTACCGGCGGGTAGCCGTAGAGCGTATTGGTTTCATCCTGGACGGCCCAGGGTTTTGCCGCGTCGGCGGGCATTCGCAGACTGCCGTCGTAGACGGCCTGCGGCGAGGCGAAGTCGCCCTGGCCGACGAATTTTTCATAGCTGATTTCGGCGGCTGCTGCCCCGGCGTCCGACCAGAGCACTGCTGTGCGGCGGTCCTGTACGCGGGAGTTCATGTTGAGCAGCTGCGTGCTGAAGCCGACGGCGCCTTCGCGACAGAACGAGGTTTTGAGATACCACTCGGCCCTGTCCCACGGCGCAAGCTGGGCCGGGTTCACGTACGTCCGCAGCGCCGGCATCGCGGAGATGCTTAAGGCATCGCTGCGGTTGTTGGTTATGCTGACTCGCTGACAGATTGTGGGCGAAGCTGCCGGCGTGAAAATTTCAGTCTCGCAGCGGATGCCTTCATGCTGGACGGTGTAAATCGCAGCGGTGGGGGTGTATGTCACGTTGAAAAATTCCGGCTCGGCTGCCGGGTCGCCGCCGGCGAGCGTCGGGCGGAAGAAATTCGTGAACGCCCTGCATTTCAGCGAGTCGCTCCGCAGCCAGACCAGCCAGCTTGAATAGCTCTGGAACGGTTCGCGGCGGAACAGCATTATGCCGGTCGGCGGATACGCCTGCGCGTAAACCGACCCGTGCTGATCGACACGAAGAAGGATATCGCGGTTCTGGTATATGTATTCCCACGCGTCGGGAAGGTTGACGCTGTCTATGCTGAAGGTCGCCTTGCTGCCGGGGACGAAATGCCCCAGTTTTCCGATGTTGATATCGTACAGGTCCATGCTGGAACCTTTTCTGAATTAAATTAAGAATCCATGACAAAATAAACCACAGAGTTCACGGAGGACACTAAGTAAACACTAAGACAAAAACAGCGGCGGAGATGGTAACTTATTATGCAATATGAGTCACGCAGACTTGCGGCAGGTTTGAAAAAATCCTGCAAAAAAAACGGCGGCTCCTGTCATGGAACCGCCGCGATGTTTTTTTGAAATCTTCGGATTGTCCGCGAATGTTTCGCCGGTCTTATCGCAGTTGTTTTGTCCTGGTTTCGATTGATTCCCGCAACAGTTTTATTTTCTTTTCATAGCCGCGAATTGCCTCTGGGTCCTCCATGAGCACTTCCGGGAATTTTTCAGCCAGGTCGCCGGCCTTCTTCAGCGATTCTTCGGCTTTCTTGAGGAAGCCGGTTGCGGTATTGGATCTGGACTTCCACAATGACTTTGAACGGGGGGCGAGTTTTCCGGATTTTGACCGGTCATAATCATCAAAGCTTTCCGGATCGTTATCCTGAGCCTTCTGCATGTTCTCTCTGAATTCGTCGACGTAACCCTTGAATTTCTTTTCTACCTCGTCGATGGTCTTTTCCCAGTACTCCGCCAGCGGCACGCCAAGCCCCTGGCATTCGGTCCAGTTTTCATAGCCCAGTTTCTTTCCAAGATCGTTGATGTCTTCCACGCTGCCGAGCGACAGGCCGCACGCCTCGGCTTCTTTATCCGTAATGGTCAGCAGCTTGCCTTTTTTGGTGACGGCCGCGGCGCCGTCCATGGGCTGGCCTTCTTTTACGACTTTCTTGCCGTTTTCCTCGATTACATACAGTTCCATTTCCTTGTCGATCATCGCCTCGGCGATAAGCGGGCTGTGGCCGCCCGCTTCCGCGGCGCTGCGCGCCTTGGCCCGCCAGACGGACTGGAACTTTTCGGCGACGTCCTTCGGTAAGCGGTCTTCGCCGATTCCGTAACTGGTGGCTGCGCCGATTTGGGTGCCCGTCTTCATGTAAATTTCATTGACGGCCAGGGCCGTGATGGCGGCAGCCGAAAGCGCCTCATTCTTCACGTAGACTACAATTCGCAACTGTTTTTTGTATTTGCAGATGACGTCGAAGAGCTTGTCGACTTCGCTGATGTGCCCGCCGGGAGAGTCGATGATAAGAACCACGACGGTCGGTTTGCGCTTCACGGCGTCTTCGAGAGACTTTTCGAGTATCCTGGCGACGAACTTCTGGCCGACCACGCCGTTAAGGGGAATCGGATAGTAGGTCGGTCCTTCGTACTGCTCGATTTCCGGGGCCTTCGGTTCTTCCGGAAGCCCGGCCAGCTCTGAATTGTCTTCTTCCTTTTTCTTTTCTTCTTCTTTTGGAGGTACAGTCTTTTCGGGCTTCGTCGGCTTTGTGACTTTTACCTCGCCCTCCTTGAGCGACTCCACTTCGCTTGCAGGCACAGTAATTTCATATTTCATCTTGCCGCCGCTCTTCCAGACCTCGAAAACGTACTGCGTGGCGGTTTTTTTGATGAGTTTGCCTTCGTAGACAGTGCCGTCTTTCTTTGTGAGCGTGTCGGCCCACAGGGACTGGGCGGCAAACGCAATAGTCAGCATGACTAAAACGGATGCCCAAGTTATAAATTTCATGACAACGCCTCCCCGGCGAACTTTTTAGTATCAGTAACGGCCGCTACCCCAGCGGTCTTGGGAAATATGTAAAACCAGTTTATCACTTCAGACGCATAAGTCTCAATAAAATTCCGGCTTGCGCGGGTTTTTGGGAACCTCCCAATTTTTGTACAACCTCTGGGGATTTATGAGGTTGAAACGGCAGATCGATCGCCGCGATGCCCGATTATTCCAGCTGCTCGCCGCCACTATTGCGTCTCGTCAAGGTTGTGATGATCGACGACAGTCCCGTCGTCGGCGTCGTTCCTCTTGACCTGCTTAAGCAGTACAAAGAGCTTCTTGAGGTCGACGAAGCCGCCTATTGTCAGCCAGAGTATGAGGGCGACGGTGATCACTCCGAAGACCGCCACGAAACCGTGCCAGAAACTCAGCCAGAATGAATCCGACATATGGAATTTCAGTTGGCAGATCGTCCCGACGATCACGCCGCCGAAGCATGTCAGCAGCGTGGCGTATGACACGACGTATGTAATCTTGTCGGCCAGCGTGAAGTGCCTGTCGAAACCGATTATGCTCTTGATCCCTCTTTTTGCTACGGATTCCTCGGGCGACGATGGGTCTTTGTCTATGGCGTACTTGCCTCGATGCAGCATCCTGTCGAGGTCGAATACGCTTTGCCGCCCCAGCAGCGAAACCAGCACATAGGCCAGTATCGATGCGATCATGGCGAAGAAGAACATCTCCTGGGGGGTGAAAATGAACTTTTCGGAGTTCAAAGCTGGAATCATATCCGTTGTATGCTGCCAGTCATCCGGCCAGTTTCCCTGGAGGTATTTGGCGATATCGGTCCAATACTGGTCGAGAGCAAAACCAATCACAGCCATTGTCAGGCCGGTAGCCATTGCCGCCCATGCACCGCCTGTGGTTCCACGCTTCCAGTAAAGCCCACCTATGATGACCGCACCTGCACCGCCGAGGAAGATGGTGCCTGACAGCGCAAAGAACATCAGAATATCTGACTTCTGCGAGTAGAAGAAACTGAAACAGAATATGAACACTGCGACGCCGAGTATCGCCAGGCGCAGACACCATAAGTGCTGCCTTGGTGTCAGGGGCTTTTTCCGCAGCGGGAGTATGACGTCTTGAATAAATATGCTTCCCCACGAATGCAGGTATGTGTCGTGCGTGCTGATGAAGGCTGCGAACATGACGGCGCAGAACGCGCCCATGACGCCGACGGGGAGAACCTGTTTCATCGCAAGAGGGACGGTCATCTGGCTGCGGATCTGCTCGCTGTCTATTGTTGATAATGCACTGTTTGCGACGGCTGCCTTGTCGGCATAGTTTCCATGGTGCATCATCGTGTAGGCGCAGATTGGCAGCATAAGCAGGAAAAGTATCAGCGTCAGCCAGCGGAAGTAGCCCAGCACCTTTGACATCTTGGCTTCATGGGCGTTTGTTGCGGAGCAGTTGTAGGCCTGCTGGCCCTGCCATGCGTAGGCAGTGTAAAACGCGGCAAACAGGCCTATCAGCCAGTAGAACGTGTTGTAATTTTTCAGGTCGCCTATATCGTATGGATTCACCATCGACTTGCCGGGCGGGGCTGCGGCGATGCTGTCGGCGATTTCGTTCCAGTTGAAGTGGATGTACAGCAGCACGAGAACCAGTATGAACATCGCGTTGCAGAAGGCGGCCTGTATGAAGTCCGTCACCATAACTGCAATCTGCCCGCCGATGAACGTGAAGCCGACGGCCGTCAGAATCAGTATCGCCATGACCATGCCGTATGTGGACAGTTCCATGCCGAGTATCGGCAGCGTCTGCGGCAGGTCGCAGAAATACACGAAGAAGTGGGCGCCCACAGACGGGAAGATTCCGAAATTGATGATGCCTGAAATAAACGCAAGCAGCCCGGCGAAGAACCTGAAATTCCTGCTGTAGCGGATTTCGAAGAACTGGCCGAACGTGAACGCACGCGTCTGGCGGAAGCGGTAGATTACCCAGCCGAGTATGCCGACAAGGAGCGTCGCCGGCATCGTCAGGCACTGCCACCAGAACACTGTGAACCCGCCCTCATAATACGCCTGGAACATGGCTACTGCGCTCACGACGCCGAAGGCTGCCATCCCGTCGCACATCGAGAGGATGTACCTGCCGCCGCAGCGGCTTGCGGCCAGGAAGTCGGCTACGCTGCGGGTGTATTTGCGGGTGCCCAGTGCGATGAGAATGATGAAAACGGCGAAGCCTGCGAGGATGCTCCAGTCAATCCAGTGCATGGTTCAGCTCCCGGCTGCAAGTAAAGAAAATCCATTTCGAGACGACACGCGGCTGCAGAAGGGGTTCCATACGCGGCGAATAGTACGTTATGTGGTAGAACACTGCAAGTGGCTTACGGTAACGCTTCATTTTGCGGATGCTTCAAGTTTACCTCAGAGTTGCTTGCGGATATATTGGAGCCGTCGGGATCGTTAAAGGCCTAGCGATGGTCCATCCGCAACGCATAAAAGTCCTGAACACAGCACCGGCTGCATCCGGCCGGTATGTTCTCTACTGGATGCAGGCGTCGCAGCGCGAGGCGTGCAACCACGCGCTCGAATACGCAGTCGAGCAAGCCAACGAACTGTCGCTGCCGCTGGCAGCCGTCTTCGGCGTGACGGCCGACTATCCGCAGGCCAATCTGCGCCATTACACGTTCATGCTGCAGGGGTTGGCGGAAACCGCGGCGGCACTGGCGAGCCGGGGCGTTCAGCTTGTGGTGCTGCCGGAGTCGCCCGACGCTGCCGCTTTGGAAATGGCGAAGGACGCCGCATTGCTCGTGACCGACCGCGGCTACCTGCGCATACAGAAGCAGTGGCGGCGGAACGTTGCTGCGAAAGCCGCCTGCCCCGTCGTGCAGGTGGAGTCCGATGTGGTCGTTCCCGTCGAGGTCGTTTCCGACAAGGAAGAATACGCCGCCCGGACCATCCGGCCGAAGATTCACAAACATCTTGCGGAATTTTTGAAACCACTGCGGCGTGTTCCGCTGAGGCGTGATTCGCTTGGGTTGCGGCTGGGCGGCGTGAAGCCGGCTGATATTGTTTCGCTGGCTGACAAGCTCAGGCTCGACCGCAGCGTCGGACCCGTGACCGCCTTCGTCGGCGGCGCGAGCTGGGCGGAAAAGCTGTTGAACGAGTTTGTCTCTCACAAGCTCGCCGATTATGCCGAGCGGCGCGGCGACCCGTCGCTGGATATCCAGTCGCACATGAGTCCGTACCTGCATTTCGGGCAGATATCGCCGGTTCAGATTGCGCTGGCCGTTCAGCGGTCGGCCGCCCCGAAGGCCGCCAAGGAGGCATATCTCGAGGAGCTTATTATCCGCCGCGAACTGAGCATGAATTTCGTCAACTTCAACAGCCGCTACGATTCATACGAGTCTCTGCCGGCATGGGCGAAAATCTCACTGAAGGCCCGCGCAGCCGACCGGCGGGAATATGTTTACACGCTTGACGAACTAGCCGCAGCACGCACCCATGACGCATACTGGAACGCCGCGCAAAAAGAGATGCTCCGCACCGGAAAAATGCACAATTACATGCGGATGTACTGGGGGAAAAAGATTATAGAATGGACACGTTCGCCGAAACGGGCGTTCGATACTGCGGTTTATCTGAATAACGCCTACGAGCTTGACGGCCGCGACGCAAACTCGTTCGCCGGCGTGGCGTGGTGCTTCGGCAGGCATGACCGCCCGTGGACGAACCGGCCGATATTCGGCCAGGTCCGCTACATGAACGCAGCCGGCCTGGATCGCAAGTTCGACATGGCGGCGTACGTTAGGAAAGTCGAGTCTTTGTAAGCAGAACAGGAACCGGATTTATATCAATTCAAGACCGAGGAGCAATCTGTGGCTTATCCCGCTGAAAAAATAATTCATGACATGGAATACTCGCGGCCTGACGGCAAGCCGGTATATCTGGACATATATCCCGCGGCTGACCAGTCGGCGCCGGCGCCGGCGATAGTTCTGCTGCACGGCGGCGGTTGGGCGGAAGGCGACAAGAGCGGCTGGGGCTGCGAGGACATCATTCGCCTGACCGGGTTCGGCTATACGCTGATAGCGGTGCAGTACCGTCTCAGCGGGCGGGCGCCTTGGCCGGCGCAGATACATGACTGCAAGACGGCCGTCCGGTTCATCCGCGCCAACGCGAAGAAGCTGAACATCGACCCGCATCATATCGGCGCGATGGGCGGCTCGGCCGGCGGACACCTCGCCGCGATGATGGCCATGAGCAACGGCGTCGAGGAACTGGAAGGCCGCAATCTCGGCTACGCCGACCAGTCCAGCGACGTGTGCGCAGCCCTGGACCTCTGCGGGCCGAGCGACATGCTGGCATGGCATGCCACCGGCGACGCGATAGCGGTCAATACGCCCGACTGCTATCTCGGCAGGCTGCTGGGCGGGGCGGTGCTGGACAAAAAAGACGTCGCCATATCCGCCAGCCCGACCACTTATATCGGGCCGCGAAGCGCGCCGCTGATGATAATGCACGGCGAAATCGACGACTGTGTTTCAGTCACACAGAGCGACCTGTTGGCCGAGAAGCTCAAGGCGGCCGGCATCGAAGTGGAATATTACAGGATTCCGGGCATGGGACACGGCATCGACATGAAACCGTTCAGAAAACAGGTTCTGGCGTTTTTCGACAGGCATCTCAAATGCTAAGCGGCGAGCCGCGAGCATGACGAAAGGTTGAATTTTTATGAAAAAATATCTTCCGGCGATGTTATTGGTGCTGTTTTCGGCGTTCCTTTTCGCGGGCTGCGCTGCGGATGCTCAAAAACCGGCCCAGGTTGTTCCCATGCTGGCGACGGCATACAACGTCAGGTATGCAGCCCCCGACAACATGCCCCTCTGTATGGACATTTACCCAGCGAAGGATCAATCTAAGCCCGCCCCGGTGGTGATATGGCTGCACGGCGGCGGCTGGATTGTCGGCGACAAGAACGGCGTGCCGATTCTCTGGCTTACCGAGTGCGGCTACACGGTGGTCAGCGGGGATTATCGCCTGACCACGGTCAGACCCTGGCCGGCCCAGATTTACGACTGCAAGGCGATGGTGCGTTTCCTGCGCGCCAACGCTGCGCTGTATAACATCGACCCGAAGCACATCGCCGTGTCCGGTCACTCGGCCGGCGCGCACCTCGCCGCGATGATGGGCACAAGCGGCGGCGTCAAAAAGCTCGAAGGCGACCTGGGCAACCCTGATCAGTCCAGCCGCGTGCAGGCCGTGTTCGAAATGGCAGGCCCGACCGACCTGATGGCGTGGCATAAAACAGGCGTCGGACATGCGACGAACGATCCGAACTCGATTCTGTCGAAGCTCGTCGGCGGGCCTGTGCTGGAGCGCAAAGACGTCGTCGCAGAAGCAAGCGTGACGACGTATGTTGACAAAAACGACCCGCCATTTTTCATCGCCCAGGGCGAAGCGGACGGCGACGTTGCGGTTTCGCAGTCCGACCTGCTCGTCGAGCAGTTGAAGAAAGCCGGCGTGGAAGTCGAATATGAAAGGCTCCCGAACGTTGGTCACGGCATCGACATGAACGTCTTCAGGGACAAGCTTGTTGCGTTCCTCGACAGGCACATGAAATAGTTTTCGGCGGTCTGATTGACGAATAAAAGCACGGCGGTTCCTTGAATGGGCCGCCACGCTTTTTTAGCGGAAGTTTTGTCAGCGGTTATTCTGCGGCTTCGACCTGCGAATATTCGCCGCCGGTAAGCTCGGCGATTGCCTTGAGAACTTCAACCGATTCCTCGGTTGGTTCGCCGATGAGGAACGTATTGATGACGACCCTGTTGTCGGGGTCGTATTTCCGGATTGCATCGAGGATGCTTTTCGCCTCTTCGACATCCACGATACCGTCGGTAGCCAGGCAGATGGCGCCGCCTTCCTTGTTCGATACGAGAGTTTTAATCGCCATTATGAGGTAGGGCAGCACGTGGCTCTGTCCGGCGGGGCGAACCTGCTCAGCCTGCTCTTTTGAGGACGCTTTATTCTGGTCGGTCGCCGGCGTCATTTTGATGGCGGCCGGGTTGCGGGCGTTCTTGAAGAACACAACCGCGAATTCCTGGCTGGCGTTCAGCTTCGAGACGGATTTGCCGACCTCGTCGCGGACCCCGTTCATCCGGTCGATCATCGAGCCGGACGAGTCGATGAGGTATATGGTTTTTTTCGATTCGAAATGCCGATCGAAAAGGGTTACCTGCGGAATATCGCTGACGAGCATCACACCGGCGTTCCTTATTCTGATGTTGAACTGCGGCTGCTTCTGTTCGGGGAAAAGTTCGCCGGGTTTGCCGGCCGGGGTGGTGAAATCATAATCCTCTATTATGCCCCTGACGCGTACTTCGTCGCCCTTCTTCAGCTTGAGCAGGTAATCTTTCGCTGCGGAGACTACCGTCGCCGTCACCATTGCATCGTTCTTCGACCTTGCAATGAGGACGAAACCGTCTCCTTCTTTCGCCTTCGCGACGTCGTCAATCGTAAGCATCCATGAAACCGCCTTGCCGCGGAAATCGTTTTTCTTCTTATGCTCTTCGAGCATCTTCTGATATTTCCTCTCAGCGTCCTCCTTCTGCAGGCTGGTCAGCGTGTCCCACGTGTCTCTGTCTTCGCTCGGGTGCCGCAGAGGGGTTTGAATCGCCTCGGCCAGCGTTTCCGGCGTTTCGAGCGGGCCGGGCTGCGGCTTGGTTTTTGGGGCGGTTGTTTTCAGAAGCGGGATTTTTTCGGGTTTTTCTTCCGGTTTGGCGTCAGGCTGCGTTTCCGGCCGGCTTTCCGGGGCGGTTTCGGGTTTAGATTCCGGCTGCGTCTTTTTGATTTCGTCTTCTATTTTGCCACGGGTGAGCGAGTGGACCTCTTCCATATCGAAAGTTTTGACGAATTTGAGCTTGCCGCCGAGCCTGTATATCTCGAACTCCACTTCGTACCTGGTCTGGCTGATAATCTTGCCGTGATATACCGTGCCGTCGTTGAGCGTCAGCGTGTCCGCCATTGCGGCGGCGGATATCAGCAGAAGCAGCAGTGCGGCGGCGGCAACTGTTCGATATATCATGCAGAGATTCCCCTGCCTCAAATAATAAAACCGGTACATTCGCGGCCGAAAGACACTGATGAAAGTTTAGTGCAGGGGCGGTTTTTCTGCAACAGAAACTCCCCTGTAGGGCAAGTATGGCGGGGGCCGTCGCAAATAAAATCAGCCGCAGGCGAGGGTTTTATGCCCGCGCTTGCGGCTGATAGTGGTCTGCTGCGGTTTGCTGAGGAAAAAAGTTATTCTTCGGCTTCGACGGTTTCTTCAACATCGACTTCGGTATCTTCAATTGCCGGTTCATCCGTGCCGCCATCGACGCCGTCTTCATCAACCGTGCCGTTATCGTCATCGGTTGTCGGTTCAGCCGGTTCGGCTGTGCCGGAGTCATCTGCCGGTTCAGTAATGTCGATTTCCTCTTCCTCATCCACTATAACCGGTTCGGTCGGTTTCGCGGTGTCGGCGTCTGTTTTGTCGGTTGCAGCGGGGGTGGTGTCTGTGGCCTTTTCTTCTACCGTCTTCTCAGCGTCTTTCACGGTTTCGTCAACGGCCTTTTCTGTATCCTTCATGACTGGCTCAGCCGTTTCCTTGGCCTGGTCGGTTACTGACGGCGTTGCGGCAGCCGGTTCTTTTTCGGGAGCCTTCTTGGGTTCTTCCTTGTTGCAGCCGCCAATTATCGCTACACAGAACAGCGCACACAGAATTGCAGAAATACCTTTCGCCATTGTCATGGCATGCTCCTTATCAAATAGTTTGGATATCCTGTGAAACGCCCCGCATTATCTCATCTTCCGGGCCAATAAGCACTATACAAATATGCATTGTCTCAGGGACTTTTGTTCTCGCTGTTCCAGGGGGTAAAGGACTATTGCCACGGCTGCGGCAGGCGGCTAGACTCGCTCAACTCCATGCTGATTCGCCTTGCACAACTCGCGGTTAACCTGGACTACGGTGACGCCGACGTAATCTCGGCCGTCGCCAGAACGCTGCGCATTCCGCTCGATGCGATTATCGCGTGCCGCGTGACGCGGCGGGCCGTAGACGCGAGGAAAATCCGCGGCGGCGTGCGGTTCATACTGCACGTCGAGGCGGAAATCGACGAATCGGCTGCCGAAAAAGTTTCAAGAACTGCCCGGACGACCGGGGACATCGAAATTGTCGCGGAGCAGGACGAATCCGCCCAGCTGCAGGCGGCGCCGCATGTAGCGAAGGCGTTTGCATCGCAGCCGGTGGTCGTCGGGGCCGGGCCGGCCGGGCTGGTTGCGGCGTGGCGGCTGGCGGCCGCGGGGGCCAGACCGATTCTCATCGAACGCGGCGCGCCGGTTGAAGATCGCGGCCGGAGCGTTTCGCGGTTCTGGAAACGGGGCGAACTCGACGCCGAGGACAACGTGCTTTTTGGCGAGGGCGGGGCGGGGCTGTTTTCCGACGGCAAACTCAACACGCGCAGCAAGCTTCGCGGGCACATGCAGACGGTGCTGCGGCTGCTGGTGGAGTGCGGCGCGCCGGAGTCGATACTCGTCGACGCCGAGCCGCACCTCGGCAGCGACCGCATGACCGACATAGTGCTTCGCCTGCGCGAAAAAATCATCGCCCTCGGCGGCGAGGTGAAATTCAGCTCGCGGCTGGACGGCGTTGAAATTCAGGACGGCCGGCTCGCGGCGGTCGTCGTCAACTCGCAGCGGATGGAAACTTCGCGCTGCGTGCTGGCGACCGGCCACAGCGCACGCGACGTTTACCGGATGCTGCATTCAGCCGGCGTGGCGCTAGGGGCCAAGCCGCTCGCCGTCGGCGTGCGCATCGAAGTGCCGCAGAAGCAGATAGACCGCTGCCAGTTCGGCCGAAGCGCCGGGCATCCGCGGCTGGGCGCGGCGAGCTTCCGCCTTACGCAGCCGCCGGCCGGGCGCGCGAGGGCATGCTACACGTTCTGCATGTGTCCCGGCGGCGTGGTTATGGCGTGCGCGTCGTCGCCGGGCATGCTCACAACGAACGGCATGAGCTTCGCCGCCCGCGACGGTGCGTACGGCAACGCGGCGTTCATCGTGCCGGTCGGGCCGGAAGACTTCGGCGCCAGCGCCGCCGATCCGCTTGCCGGAGTTCTGTGGCAGGCGGCTATTGAGGCGAAGGCTTTTTCGTCCGGCGGAGACGACTACTCGCTGCCGGCCTGCATGCTGACGGATTTTCTCGCGGGCGTTGTATCGGCCTCGCTGCCGGACGACCGCTCGTGTCGTCGCTCGATACCGGCTGACATTCACAAAATTCTGCCGTCGTACATCGGCGAGACGCTCGTGGCTGCCGTGCCGGCGATGATGCGGAAACTGAACGGCGTCAGTATCGAGGAGGGCATCGTTTACGCAGCCGAGACCCGAAGCTCAAGCCCCGTCCGCATCGTGCGGGACGAGAGCTTACAATCGGTTTCGGCCCGCGGGCTTTACCCGGCCGGCGAAGGGGCGGGATACGCCGGCGGAATCGTCACCAGCGCAATCGACGGCCTCCGCGCCGCCGATGCGATGCTTGTGGAAAATATTTAATCACTTCACTTTTTTGTACGTCAGCAGTGCCGAGCCGTTCGGCCGCTCAATGTTTATCCGCAGCGGTTTGACTGTGAGTTCCGCGCCGCTCATGCGGACGGTTTCGCCGGTGTCCGCGTTGGTGATTTCGTAAGTTTTATCCGGCGAGAGACCCTTGAGATTCACTTCCATGGCCGCGAACGGGCTTTTGTCGCGGCGGAACATCAGCACCATTCCCTCGTCGAGGTCGTCGCGGTGGAACTGGTAGCCGATCCACACATCCGGCTCGAGGCTGTATTTCGTCAGCGGATAGAAGTCGCCGACGGCCAGCGGCCGCAGCTTTTTGAACTCGGCGATTCGAGCGGCTGCGAGTTTGCGGTCGAAGCCCGGTGAGTCCGGGTCCCAGGCCGTGCAGAGTGCGCATCCAAGCTGGCTGCGGAAGGCGTACGGGTTTTCCGACAGGTCGCTCAGCGGCGTGTTGAGATAATTGCCCGGCAGATAGAGCGACGCGCCGTAAGTGTGGCCCTGATTGGCGACGATCTGGAAATAAAGGTCGCTCTTCCAGTACGTGTGGCAGCGGCTGAGGCTTTCAATGTCGATCCGCCGCCCGCCGGAGGCACAGCCTTCCATCATCATCGCGGGGAAACGGCGGTGCAGATCGTCCCAGATTTTGTACAGGCCCTCAATATAGCGTATCTCCGTCATGCCGACGCGGTCGGGCTTGTCGGCCGCTTGCCAGTAGGGCAGCGGCTCCATGTTGAAATCGTGCCGGAAGTAGCCCAGCGGCACGCTCTTGACGTAGCCGCTGACCATCTCGACGAAATAATCCTGCGCTTCGCCCAGGCCGAGGTTAAGCAGGCGGACGTTGTTGCCGTCGAGCTTCAACAGCCACTGCGGATGCTCCCTGTCGAGCTGCGAGTCGGCCATGACGCGTTCCGGCTCGAACCACATGCCGTACTTTATGCCTGCCTCGGCCGCCGCGTCGCCGACGGGCTTCATACCGTTGGGAAACGTGTCCTTGCGGGGCGCCCACGTGCCGACGTTGCTCCACCAGTTCGGCGTCGTGCCGTACCAGCCGGCGTCGGTGATGAGATACTCTAGGCCTAGCCCCTTGTATGCCCTGAGAAGTTTAACCTGGTTCTGCTCGTTCGCCCGTCCGCCGTCGTCGCCGACCGCCCACCACGAGTTGCACTGCACGGGCGGCAGCGGCTTTTTGCCGTCCAGCAGCGGCGTGTAGTGGCGGTAGATAATCTGCCGCATCATGTTGTGCCCGCGGATGGCCTCGCCGTCCCAGCTTATCGCGAGAATCTTCGGGCTGCGTATCTGCTCGCCGGGGTGCAGGCGAAGATGCGTTTTCGTCATGCCGGCCCGCACTGCGACGCTGCCTGCCTCGTCGGCGGTGAAATCGGCCGACCACTGGCCCGACCAGCCGACGGCGAACACTGTGCCCCGGCCGCCTTCATCCAGATTAAAGAACGGCAGGCTGCCGTTGCTGCTTCTGCCGCCTGCGACGCCGAGTGTCGCGCTCGCCCCGGGCTTCAGAACGGTTTCGGCCGGCTGGTAATCTTCGGGCGTGCAGACTCCGCCGCGCGCGGAATGCAGCACGATCGGCTGGGCCTTGGGGGCCCTGGCGATTGCGACGTCAAGCGCGCGGATGTCCTCGATAATCGGCGAATCGTCCTTGCCGGTGTTTTTGAAATACAGCGTCCACTCGACGGCCGGGAAGTCGCTGAACACGACGGCCCGGCAGGTTACTTCAAGCCCGCTCGCCGGGTCGAGGAACGTTGTCACGTGCTGCGTTCGCACATCGTCGATGCGGGACGACGTCTTGCCGGTTTTCCACTTCGGCAGCAGCTCGGATGATTTTTCGCCGTCGAAAACAAACGAAAACGGCGGGGTTTTGATTGTCGCGGCACTTCCTGTGAGGAGCGTTTTGTCCATCAACATTTTCTTTCCGTCCTTAGTTGTTATCGCGGCACCGGTCAGGCAGTCCATCCAGTGCAGGAATCGCTGCCCGGCGAGTTTGAATTCGCACGACTGCGGCTGAACCGCGCCTGCGGATGAAATCACCGAAAGCAGAACGATGACGAATAGCGAGGTATAAACGACTTTCATTTTTTCATGCTTCGCAAATGCCTGGATGTTTACTTTTCCGGTATAGTTGTCGCCAAACTGCCATATCTGTTGCATATTACAACCCGGCCGACGGCAATAGTAACGCATGATTTTCCGCCCGCCGGCCGTTTCTGTTGCTTATGACGCAACGGCGATATGCGGAACGCATAACCCGGAAACCGGAGCACAGAACAAGGAACCCGGAACACGTAACCCGAAACCCGGCGCAGCAACCGCGTTATTTTCGCCGGCATGCTGTCGGCTGTCTGTCCCGGAGGGATGATGTGACAGTAGCCCGGCAGTAAGACTCTCATTCAACCTGGATCAGTTTTCGGGGAGCAGGTCAGTGTCGGAATTATTGATTATCAAGGCTGTATGAGACAGGGTTGTTTGACAGGCTGTCCGCCGGCAGCCGGTTGTTGTATATTATGATGCATTCTGCCGGTTGAATTGCATGCGAAAGTGGCTAATAATTGAGGCGGAATCGGATCGCGTTCATATCCTTGTCTTGAAAGGGTTCAAATAATGACCAGGAAAACTTTTCTGCTGCTTGCCGGATTGCTTCTTGCCATCAGCGTTGCTCCAGGTTGCGGCCACCTCATATCCCGTGAGCAGGAAATACAGTTGGGCGTCGATGCCGCCCCGCAGTTCGAGGCGGAGTTCGGCGGTCCGGTGGAAAACGAGCAGCTCCAGGCCTACGTTCGCAGCATCGGCGCCAAGCTGGCAGCCGCATCAGACCGCGACATGCCGTATGAATACATGCTGCTGAAATCCGACATCATCAACGCGTTCGCTCTGCCGGGCGGCAAGGTTTACATTACAGCCGGCCTGTTCAGGCAAATACAAAACGAACGCGAGCTTGCCGGAGTGCTCGGCCACGAGACCGCCCACATAGCCCGCAAGCACAGCGTCAAACAGATTGAAAAAGCGGTAGGTTTTGAAATATTGCTCGAAGCGACCGGTTATGCAGCCGGCTCCGAGGCCCAGGCCCTCGGCAAGGTTGTCGCCAGCCTGGTGACCCTAAAATACAGCCGCAAGGACGAATACGAAGCCGACCAGGGCGGCATCGTATTCATGACCAAGGCCGGCTATAACCCGTGGGGAATGGTGGAGCTCCTCGAAACGCTTCAGAGCCTCCAGGAGTCCGAAGGTGATAACCTCAGCGAGATATTCTCCACACACCCGCTGACGCGAAAGCGCATCGATGAAGCGGCCGCGTTTATTTACAAGGATTATCAGCAATACTCCGCGGAAAATCCAGATCCCAACGCAAGCCGGTTCAGGGAAATGAAGGCACTGCTTAAATAGGCCATGTTCGCCTCCGTTAAATAAGCAAAAAGCGTCCCTCAGGGACGCTTTTTGCTTTGGAAGCTGTTTTCAAAACTACTTCTTGGGTGCCACGGGTTGCTCGCAACCCGTGTACTGCATTCATTGAATGTGCACGGTCCCTGAGGGACCGTGGCACTCTTGCTGACACAATGGGAGTTTTGAAACAGCTTCTATTGTGTGCGATTGTCCGCGTTTTACTTGCTGATTTCATTGAACAGCAGCACTGCGGGCGAATCGTCTTTGGTCATGCAGTTGCTGCGGTCTATTACGGCTATGTAGTACCATATTCCGCTGGTCGGGTCTCCGTTGCCAAGCTGTATTCGTATAGTCGCGACGAACGTGTCGCTGTTGACCGTGATGCAGTTTGAGATTGCCCTGTACATTGCATCGCGTACATACGAATAGTTGCCATCGGCTGCCGCGAGTTCCTCCGGTGTTTTGCCGGTTACTGATTTCATGAGATCATTTGCATAATCGGCCAGTGGAATTGCGACCTCTCCGACGGCCAGGAAACCATGCCTGCCGTCGCCGGTTGTCTTGGTCACATCCACCGAGCGGAGATTGGCGATATTCGCACCTGCCGCAGCCGAAGGCGCTGCGTAATTCCAGACTTTTCCGCTGGGGCCGGTCACGGTATCGCCGTTTCTGTAAGCAAGAATGAATTTGGCAGCCGTCGCGGCATCGAAGGTAACCGTCGATCCGGCAATACTAAACGTGGATGTCGGGAATGGCAGCCGCTGAAGCACGTAATACATGACGGAAGAATTGTAATAGCCTCCCGCGGTGTTTATGTTCAACTTTCCGTAGAATCGCGTGGCGTTGTCGAGTCTTGTGGAATCCGGAGGTACGGACGTGAAAAATTCACCGAGAAAAGCCGCCGCCGGCACGTCCGGATATTCGCTGCCGTTGAACCCGCCGCTGGGAACGCTGTCCGGATGCAGGTTAAGCCTGCCTCGGGCCGTGTCGTCCGGAAATACTGTGAGGAACGTGGAATCCCGCAGCCGCTTTGTGAACGGAGTAAGATTACCGCCGACTTTGAGCGGTCCGGCGAGATAGACTGAGAAGCAGTCGCCGATGCTCGATATCGCCGAGCCTTGTTGAATGATTTTCACGCCATACTTGGCTCCGTTGTTTGCAACCTGGCTGAGCTGCGTGGCGTTGAGATTGTTTGCCTGTCCCAGGTTGTGTCCGGTTTTAACCGGGTCGGCGTAAGCTGCGACGTTGTACCTGCATCGCGTCGTATCGTCGTCGCGCAGACTGTCGAACGATGTAATTGAAGACTTGTCGTTCTTGACATCCGACATATTGTAGTTGTATCCGATATCGCTTGATGAAACGCTGTCGATTGGAATGAGTTCGCTGCCTATCTTGCGTACGAGCGTGTACGTTTTGTTGTCGATGAATGACAGGTCGGTTTTTTTGATCCATTTGGCTGTGCCGTCGGCCGGGAACCCGAAGTCGCCGGGCGCTACCGATCCGCCGCCGCCTTTGCCGTAGCTGTAGACGACGACTCGGTCGTTGTTGCCCAGCGTGCCGGAAAGCGAGCCGTCAGCCAGCCCTTGAATTTCGTATTTTGACAGGTCTATGCTTCTGCCGGAGACGTTGAGTATTTCAATCGCCGAGGCGAACTTGTGGTCGTCGGAGGATCCCGGCACCGATTCGCCGTAGTGGGCCGCGTAGCCCTCGGATATCACCAGGTCCGGCACCAGGCCGTAGGCCGTGATGCTTTCATCCGCACCGGCGCCGTTCTTTGGCGTGAACGCCCAGTAAGTCGTCGAATCGAGGTTGTTGATACTGTCCTGGTATGCCCAGAGATTCGCCGTGAAGTTCGCAGCCATCTGTTTGCGGACCGACTCGGCTACGCCTGAGTACAACTCGCTCAGCATTATGAACATCTGCTTATAGACCGCCTGACGGTTAGTATCGCTGGATACGTCCAGCCGTGTCAGTGTTGCGAATGCGTCCTTCGGCCAGGCGCCGGCGGCCGGATGCCTGACTATCGCACGCGAAACCGAATGCGTGGTCAGCATCTGGCGAATCAGGTAGCTCAAGCTGCTGCTCGAGTCGATGGCGTCATGCAGTCGCCCGATGGCCGTTGAAGCCTTGCTTTTCAGCCAGTGCAGATACGCCTCGTCGCATATGCCATAGGGGGCATAGGCAGGGGTTCTGGCGACAGGCGAGAAAAGACGCAGTGCACACTCGGTGTTGTATGTAGCCGTCGTCTGTTGGGTTCCGCCGCACCGGACGCCGTGAAGCTTAGTGGCGCCGTCGTACAGCGCCGAGCCGATGAAGTCGCGCAGGTTGACGTTAACAGGGCATACCGGTGTGGTCAGATTTCCCGAGTCGCACCTGGCTGCGGTGTTGACGTTTATCCACGCCGACGTATCCAGAATGCGGACGGCTGCATAGACCTTGTCGCCTTCGGTGTTCATCGTGCCTGTGTAAAACAGGTACGAATCGTTCACGCCGTCGCCGTCGGCATTTCTCAAATTCGTGTTCGATGTAGAAATGTGCGTCGCATTATTATCGGCAGCGCCATAGATGTTGGATATGTGCTGCCAGCCGGTTTGAGAGCCTAAAGGCGTATCCGTACGCGTATATTTATACAGGTAATCCGAGGCAAGGAACTTGTCGGAATCTTCGCTGGGGAAATCGACGAACTGTATCCAGCCGTTCTGGCCGCTCGACAGCCCCGAATACGGGCCGAGGGCGGAACTGGCATTGAAATGGAGGTCGCTTTTTACGGCGCGAACAATCTCGTCGAGTATGCCTTCCGAGACTGGTATTATGGCGCGCCTGGATGCGATTTTCTTCGCCTGGTTGGCGTCAAATCGCGACACGACCAGGTACGTGATGCCCAGCAGCGATATCACCGTGAGCAGTCCGACGACCATGAGAATTACGGAGCCGCGATTTCTGACTGTTCTGCCGATAGTCATGACAACACCTCTTTTCACTGCTTGCTGAGCGGGCAGATGATTTCATACACAATTGCCGTCACGCCCGTGGACTTCGAAACGTCGTTCAGCGTGAAACTGATTTTGATGGCTTTCGGCCAATCGTTCTGATTGTGCTGCGACCAGAGGGCGCGATAGCCGCCGTCGTTGAATTCGATGTAGTAGTCTCCGTCGCCGTCTTTTGCGTTGACGTCTGCTCCTACGGGACCTTTGGGCGAACCGGCGCCATACCACTTGAGAGGGCCGTTTGCGCCGTCCAGTGTGCCGTCAGTCCACATGATGGTCAGATTCGAGCAGTTTTCGGCCAGGTACTTCCATAATTCGCCCATATCATTGAGATTTACCGGCGGAACCGGCAGGCCGGCAGGCCCCTTCGGAGCGACAGTTCTGATGTAATTTACGATATTATCGTTCAGCGATTGCCTCGTTGTGCCCTGAATATCGGCGAAGCTCAGCTTCCATATGTCGTTTGTCGTCGTGCTGCTCGGGCCGGCAAGAACCCAGCTGCCTCGCCACATCATTGTGTTTGACCCGCTGTTCATTGGGCAGAGACCAAGCCCCGTGACGCAGCCGTCACCTGAAACGCCGCTTGTCACACTGAACGACGTTCCGGCGGTAGAGTACAACAGCATCGGCGTGTTGTCGGATGATTGCCCAATGCAGAGAAAGCCGTTCATGCTGATGCTGCGGATGTCTTTGCGGATTACGTATTCGACCGCCGAGGCGGCTGCGTTGGCCCGCATGGCCGCCTCCGAGCCGTAGACGAGTTTCTGCACGCCGTTGAGGATCATGCTGAACGAAGCTATCATTATGGCCAGCAGCGCGACGGCTACCATCAGCTCTATCAGCGTCATGCCGCGTCGTCGTGAAACAATTTGTCTTGCCTGATTTTTCATTGTTTACTGCTCCGGCAGCGGCGTTCTGGCCACGAGCACCGACATCGCGGGAGATCGGTAAATGTTGGCGCCGCTTTCATAAATGACATAAATGCCCACGTTGCCGCTGGTCGCGGGGAGCCTGCGATCCAGCGTCACGGTAGCGCCGTCTATGGCGGTTACAATCGCCCATTCTCCGCCTATCAGCGGATCATTGGGGTTGATTGTTGCGGAAGCTTCCCGGACGATTATCGGCGTGCCGAGCTGCAGGTTGGTGGAATTGGTAAATACGATCCGGCTGGTGCTTTGATAATCGCTTATGGTGCCGCTTTTGGCTGAAAAAAAGACGGTGTTGCTGATATTCGCCCTTCTGCAGGCGACTATGACGAACTGATAGTCGTTTTCATTTGTTTTCATCCGCCGGCCTATGGAACGGAAGGTCAACAGCGTATTTTCATCGTCGGTGGGGAAGCGGATATCCTTCGCGGGTACTATGTTGGATACGTAAGTCAGTATTGTAGTATTATAAGGGCATGTTTGATGCGAAAGCCTTGTTTTCATGATGCTCAGCGCGTTCTGGCATATCATCGGCCCAAGCACGTTATCTACGGATGCTCTTGTCTGACTGGCTCCGGTGGGGAACAGCGACGCCGTCAGCGCCAGCCCGATGCCGAAGATGCCCATGGCTATCAGCACTTCCGCCAGCGAGAACCCGCCTCGTCGACTGCGGTAGTTATTTGAGATTTGCGGTCCGGTTTTCATTTATCGCCTCTGGAACAACTGTCCGGTGTAGTAATTTACAGGCAGAAACTGTCCGTAATCATTGAGGTATTCCGTTCTTTGGGCGGACGTCTTACTTAGCAGGTCGGTGTATTTGAACATCGTTGCTGCATTGGCGCCTTGCTCGCCGGTCCCGCCGCCATCGGTGTCTGCGTTTGCGGTTGTAAGATTCCACACTTGGGTTGTGCCCGAGAATAGGGCTGAAGACGCAAACTGGATGTCTATCATCCCGCCGGTGCTGCTTTTCAGGACCTGCCTGGTCAGCCTGCCGTCGCTTGCGAAAACGATGGTGAAGGTTGTGAAATCGTCAAGACTGCTGCCGTCGAATTGTCCGCTGATATAACTGCTGCCTGACACGAACCGGCTGTTTATCTGTCCGAACGCCATCTTTCCGGGCATGGCTTCGGGATAGAAGTTCGCAGCCGGCGTGAATGAGTCGCTGGTTGATACCTTTTCCACAACCGTCGAATAGCAGTTGCGGTCATACGGGTCCGTCTCGCTAGACATCTGCACGTGCACGCCGGCGTACTCGCCGTTTTCTATTGCGACAGCCCGGGCTGCCGTCATCTGCGCGGTAAGCAGGTTGTAGGCCTGTTTGTCGGCGCCGCTGCTGAAAAGGGCCATCATGCTTGGGACGGCCAGAGCCATTGCCGCTCCGATAACGCTGATGACTACAATCAGCTCGATAAGGGTAAAGCCGAATCGGCTGTGCGCCTCGCGGGGCTGCTGCGGGCCGGAAAAAGTTGTTCGGTTAATTATTTTCATATTTCACTCAAATCGACCATCAGGGCTGGTCCGAGCGGATGTTGTCCTCTGCTGAGTTGCTGGGGGCGCCAGGTTCGTCGCCGAACCATGAATCCGGACCGGCGGAGATAAGCACAGGCGAGCCGCCCCGGCCTTCGCTTTGCCGGTACCGCAACTGCTTTCCCCACGCGTCGCAGAAGTAGCTCCGCGGGTTCTGGCCCTGGAACACCGAATCCGGCAGCTCCTTTATCTTCGCGAAGGTCTGTTCGTTGGACTTGAGCTGTGTGAAAAGCATTGTGCACCCGCCGTCTTGCGTCGGTTTTACGCCGGTTATGTCTATGTACAGAAGTATGGCGTCCTGAATAACGGCCATGGAGCTTCGCGTGTCTTTTTTGTTGGCTTCGTTCAGCACATAAACCGACACGCTGGCTATCAGGGCGACGATTATCGCGAGAATAAACAGCACCGCGAGCATCTCGATGATCGTGAATCCGCGTCCGCATGAGGCTTTGTTGTTTTTTGCAAACGTCATGTCCGCTACTCCTCAAGGAAGTTGGTGATATCGTCCGTCGACGAATCGGAACTCGTAACTCTCTTCGCCTTGCCGTCAGGGCCCTTGGTGGCCAGTATGAAATCGTCGCGATAATAACTGTTGTCAGGCTTCCTGGCGTATTGGTCTATAGTGGTGCCGTCGGTGAAATAACCATTGTTATCGCCGTTGTTGTAAGCAGTGCCTTGGAAGCGCCAGTAAAAGACGTAGTTATTGAAGGTGTCGATAAAGACGGGTACGCCGCCTTCCTTGACCATGTCGAATTTATCCGAATCGTTGTATGGTCCCCATACTCTGCCGCCGGCGACACGCCAGCCCGGACCGTCGAATCCGTCGGCGTTTTTATCCATGTAGCCGACCAGCGCCTCTACGAGGCGATGCCGGCCTTCCAGGTGTTTGCCTCCCTGGTCTCCCTGCGAGCTGTCGGGAAATTCGTTATGATCTACGTTGTACTGCTTGCAGGCGTCGCCAATCAGATTGATGATCGATTTTGAAGCATTGATCATCATCTGTGTGCGAATCGTCGCAATCGACGGCAGGGCGATCAGAAGCAGCAGGGCTATCACTGCAACCACCACCATTACTTCCACCAGTGTGAAGCCTGTGCGATTCGTCTTGTCGCGGGTTTGTTTCATCTGTTGCTCCTACCACTTCATTATGTCATCCGCACCGTCGAAATATTTGCGGCCGGCGCCCGGCGCTATCAGCAAATAAGCCCCGTCGCCGTAAGGAGTCGTACTTGAGGTGCCGTCGTATCGTGTATCCTTAATGGCGCTTTCGAAAGTAGTCTGCGACCCGCCGGTATATGTGCTGTTGTCGGACCACTGGAATTGACTCAATCCGGTTCCCTTGCCCCTGGAGTAGTAATAGCAGATAGCCATCGCATGCGGGAAACCGTCGGATACCGTGTAGTCAACACCGCTGATTTTTTCAAGCATGTCGCTTTTGTATGACATGTAACTTGATGATCTGGGAAATTCACCGCTCGAGTTGGTGAACATGGCATGTGCGAGTAACACGCTGCCTGTGGCGTATGGATTTCCCTGTTGACCCGGATAATATTGTTGTTCTTTGTAATATCCAATGATGGCCGTTCTTATCGATTCCATTGTAGAACGTGTCTTGGCGACATATGCGCTGTTAATCGCCACGTTGATTGACGGCAGCAGGATGCTCGCCAGCAAAGCTATTATGCTTATGACTATCAGCAGTTCGACAAGCGTGAAGCCTTTTCGTTTCGCCGTCAGCCGTGCCGTGTTCCTGTTACGCATTTTCTTTTCCTTTCCTACTGGCCGCTCTGGAGCTGGTTAAGCAGTTCAGGCATCGGCATGAACAACGCCAGCACGATAAAACCGACTATGACGCCGATGGTGATAACCATGATCGGCTCAAGCAGCGAGGTCATGGATGTGACAAGCGTCTCTACTTCCTCGTCGTAGGTGTCCGCTACCTTGTTGAGCATCTTGTCGAGTTCGCCGGTTTCTTCGCCGACGTCTATCATGTTGACGACCATCGGTTCGACGACTTTGGCCTGCTTCAGCGGGCCGGCGAAACTCTCGCCTTCGCGGATTCCGTCATGTACGCGGACGAGGGCCCTTGCAAGCACTTCATTGCCCGATGTTTCACGAGTGATGTTCAATGCCTCGAGAATTGGAACGCCGGCTGACAGCAGCGTGCCAAGCGTTCGCGTAAAGCGGGCGACGGACGTTTTCGATATGATTTTCCCGAGAATGGGGATGTTCAGCATTACACTGTCGACAAAGTACCGTCCGCCTTCCGATGTTTTCAGCAGCCTGAATCCCAGGATAATTGCAATCGGAATGCAGATGATTACCGCCCACCCGAACTGGTTGGATACCCAGTCGCTGATGTTCAGCAGCATCTGTGTCACGCCCGGCAGCTTGATGCCCATGCCGGCGTAGATTTCCTGGAACTTGGGCACGACGAACTTGAGCAGGCCGATAAGGATTGCCAGTGCGAAGGTGATGACCGCACACGGATAAATCATGGCGCCGATGACTTTCCGCTTCAACGCCTGGGATTTTTCCATGAAGTCGGCGAGTCGCTGGAGAATAACGTCCAGCACGCCGCCAAGTTCGCCGGCGCGGATCATGTTCGTGTACAGCCGGTCGAACGCCTTGGGGTGCCTTGCCATCGCTTCTGAAAGCGTGGCGCCGCCTTCAACGTCTTCTGCGACAATGCGAATGGCGATACGCATCATGCCCGGTTTCTGCTGCTGCTCGAGAATCCGCAGGCTTCTCAGCAGAGGCAGGCCCGCGTCGACCAGTGTGGAAAGCTGCCGCGTAAAGGTGACCAGAAGCTTTGTTTTCACCTTGCCTACTGTCCGCCTGCCTGCACCGGCGCGCTGGGCGGCCTGGCTGCCCCGGGATGCGCCGGCTGCTGAGGATTTGGCGCCTTTTTTGCCGGCTTTTTCGCGGATCTTGGTGGGGAAGTTGCCCATTGCCCGTACTTTTGAGATCGCCTCTTCCGAAGAGGCGGCCTCAACCTCGCCTTTAACGGGCTGGCCGACATTGTTCAGCGCTTCATAAGTGAAAGTTGCCATGATTTACTCCTGTTGACCGGGCTGCCGACAATTTTCGTATTTGTCAGGGCCGATCCTTTCTATTCCATCTCCTCGCTGATGGTCTGGGCGACCACTTCTTCAATGGTCGTTACGCCGTCATATATCGCCAGCAGACCGCTTTCGCGAAGAGTACGCATGCCTCGTTTGCGGGCAGCCTCGCGAAGAACGTTGGTGCTGTTCCGCTTCATGATTAATTCACGGATGTCGTCGTCGAGAATCATTATTTCGTATATCGCCAGTCGTCCGCTGTAGCCCGTGCCGCGGCAATAGTCGCACCCGGCCCCGCGGAAGAAGGTTCTGCCGGCTACGTCTTCGGGGTGCATGCCGAGTTCCATCAGCATTTCTTCGGTGGGGACGAACTCTTCCTTGCATCGCGAGCAGATTGTTCGCACCAGCCGCTGTGCCACAATGCCTTCCAGGGTAGCCGTGATGAGGAACGGCTCCAGGCCGAGGTCCAGCACACGGGCGACAGCCGAGGGGGCGTCGTTGGTGTGCAGCGTCGTGAACACGAGGTGACCTGTAAGAGATGCCTGCACGGCGATCTCGGCCGTCTCAAGGTCTCGAATTTCACCGATCAGCACGATGTCCGGGTCCTGACGCAGGAAGCTTCGCAGGGCGCGGGCGAATGTCATGCCGATGTCGTCGTTTATCTGCGTCTGTATCAGGCCGTCGATGTCGTATTCGACCGGGTCTTCGGCGGTGAGAATTTTGACGGCCACATCGTTCAGCTCGGTAAGGGCCGAGTAAAGCGTAGTCGTTTTACCTGAACCCGTCGGGCCGGTGACGATGCATATGCCGTTGGGCCGGGTTATAAGCTGGCGGAATATTCTCAAATCGTCTTCGCGGAAGCCCAGCCGCTCGAGGTCCAGCGAAACGTTCGACCGGTCGAGAACGCGCATGACCACGCTTTCGCCGAACATGGTCGGCAGCACCGACACGCGCAGGTCGACCGGAGCGCCGTTTACGACAAGCTCGATGCGGCCGTCCTGAGGAATTCGCCGCTCGGCGATGTCGAGGTTCGCCATAACCTTGATACGCGATGCGACGGCGAGTGCAATCGACTTGGGCGGCGGAAGCATTTCGTACAGCACGCCGTCGATGCGGTAGCGCATCTTGAACTCTTTCTCGAACGGCTCGAAATGAATGTCGGACGCCCTGTTGCGGATGGCCTCGAGCAGCACCATGTTGACCAGTCTCTTGACGGGGTTGGACTCGGCCATCTCCTTGATCGTGTCAAGGTCGATGCTTTCGCCGCGGTCTTCGAGGATGGCCAGATGATCGTCGCCCGCGATGTTGTTGATGAGGTCGGCTATGGATTCGGGATCGACGTCATAGTATTTCGTCAGGGCTGCTTCAAGCTGGTCGCTGTCGGCTATCTTCGCGGTGACGGTGTAGCCCATCAGCGTGCGGAGGTCGTCGACGGCACGGAAATTGTCGGCCGATGCGACTGCTATTGTCAGGTGGTTTGTTGCTTCATCGTAGGCGATGGGAATTATCTTATAGGCCTTGGCCATTTGGGCCGGAATGAGCTTTATGACCTCGTCCGGAATATCCATCGCCTTGAGCTCGACATATTCCATTCCTGCCTGATATGCCAGAGCCAGAGTCCGGCTCTTTTCGTCGATATATCCCAGTTCTATGAGGATTTCGCCAAGCGGGCCTCCCTTGGCTTTCTGAACATCGAGCGCCTCGTGAACCTGTTCGCGTGTGATTTTGCCCATTTTCACGAGCACGCGGCCCAGCGGGCGACCTTTGAGTTCCTCGATCTTCGCCATGACTTTATCCTACTTCCTCAACTGAGGTATATCGTCTTCGTTACTTTCGCCCACGGGGCTTTCAAGTACCTGACCGGCCAGGTGAGCTTTGATCTTGTCCTGCATTTCGCCGGGATGATGACTGTGGTCAACCGCATCTTCTTCGCTTATTTTGTTCTCGAGGTAGAGATTGAACAGGTGCTCGTCGAGAAGCTGCATGCCGTACTTTTTGCCGGTCTGTATGGACGAAGGAATGCGGAAAACCTTGTTTTCGCGAATGAGGTTCGCAATGGCGTTTGTAACCACCATGAACTCGAATGCCGCTACCATGCCGCGAATGTCATGACGAGGCATAAGGGCCTGGCAGAGAACCGCGATGAGCGACGAGGCAAGCTGAATTCTGATCTGCTCCTGCTGATCGACCGGGAACTGGTCGACAATACGCGTTACGGTACCCTGGGCGCTTGTGGTGTGAAGCGTGCCGAATACGAGGTGGCCGGTTTCGGCGGCACGCAGGGCGGATTCGATGGTTTCCAGGTCGCGAAGTTCACCGACGAGGATTACGTCCGGATCCTGTCGCAGAACGCGACGCAATGCTTCCGAGAAACTCGGCACATCGACGCCGACCTCACGCTGATTGACCATCGATTTCTTGTGGGGGTGGTAATATTCGATCGGGTCTTCGACGGTGACTATGTGCTTGTCGAAGTTCTCGTTGACGTAATTGATCATTGTCGCCAGCGTGGTGGTTTTGCCGGAACCCGTCGGACCGGTAACCAGGAACAGGCCTCTGGGACGGCGGCACAGTGCCTTGGTTATGAGCGGCAGGCCGATTTCCTCAAAGGTAAGCAATTTGCTCGGAATCAGTCGCAGCGTCAGTGAAATATTTCCTCGCTGCTGAAAGACGGCTGTACGGAATCGCCCGGCATTACCGAATTCAAAGCCGAAGTCCGTACCACCCTGTTCCTGCAGTTCCTGCTGGGCCCTCTCCGGTGTGATGGACTTCATCAGGGCTATGGTGTCTTCCGGCTCGAGCACCTTGGTTTCCAGGGGTCTGAGCCGGCCGTGAAGCCTCAAAGTGGGGGGGCGGCCGACGTGGAGATGTAAGTCGCTTGCTCCTCGCTTGATGCACGTTTCCAGCAGTCTGTCAATGTGGATGTTTGCCATACCAACTGTCTCCGCGTTATTATTAGTTTCGACGGCTTATAAGGCAAAGGGCCTACGCCGGTTTGCAGCGAAAATTTATTCTTAATAACCTGTTAATACAGAAGTTTAGGAAAAAACGGACCCTGCAGCTAATCAACCACCAAGTCCGCTGCCTGGGTTATGCGAACCAGTTCTTCCGGTGTGGTAATTCCGTTTCTGATCTTAATCCGGCCGTCTTCCAGCAGCGGTCTCATGCCGCTGGCGCGGGCGGCTTTACGAAGTTCTGAAAGCGGGGCGCGGTTAAAGGCGAGTTCCCGAATCGCGTTATCCATTTCCATCATTTCGAAAATGCCCTGCCTGCCTCGATAGCCGGTTCCGTTACATGCGTTGCAACCTTTTCCTCTATAAAAAGTTGTATTCTCGATTTCATCGTCACGGAAGCCCAGAAGACGCAGTGTCCGGCGGTCGACATTCGGGTCGGGTTCTTTGCACTCTTTACAGATAACACGCACAAGTCGCTGGGCCATGACGGCCTGGATACTGCTGGCCACAAGGAACGGCTTGACGCCCATATCTATAAGTCGGGTTATTGCCGAAGGTGCATCGTTGGTATGAAGTGTACTGAAAACCAAGTGTCCAGTTAATGCGGCCTGAATAGCCACTTCTGCGACCTCTAAATCGCGGATTTCGCCGACCAGAATAATATTAGGCGCTTGTCGCAGCATGGCCCTCAGAATGTTTGCGAAAGTCAATCCTATCTGCTCGTTTACCTGAACCTGGTTGATTCCGGTGAAGTTGTACTCGATAGGATCCTCGGCCGTGATTATCTTGCGGTCGGGGCGGTTTAGTTCGTTGAGTGCACCATAAAGCGTAGTCGTTTTACCTGAACCGGTCGGTCCGGTGACAAGGAATATACCGTTGGGGCGTTTGATAATCTGACGGAATTTTTCGTAAGAGTCCTGCTCAAAACCCAGTGACGGAATGCCGAGCCTTGCGTTTTCCGGCCGGAGAATACGCAAAACTATGCTTTCACCGTGATAGGACGGCAGTGCGGATACACGGAAATCGATATCATCGTTTCCGAGCTTCATTTTGATACGCCCGTCCTGAGGCAGTCGTTTTTCAGCCAGGTTGATGCCGGCCATGATTTTAAGCCTGTTAATTACGGCACCCTGCATTCGCTTGGGCACGTTGTCTCGCTCTATACAGACACCGTCGATGCGGTATCTCACGCGGACGCGGTTCATCATGGGTTCGATGTGAATGTCGCTTGCCCGCAGGTTTACAGCCTCGGTTATGAGCATGGTAACCAGTTTTATGATCGGAGCCGACTGTTCGTCGTAAGTGCCGCCGCTTTCCTGTTCGACGCCGTTTATCGAATGCCGCTCGATTTCGTGGACGGTTTCGTCGATGCTCATGTCCGAACGGACGAACTGCTCGACATAGCTTCGCATTTTCGTTTTTGACGCCAGGCATGGATGCAATTCGCAATTGAGGCGGAATCTGAGCATATCGAGCGTTTCGATGTCGAGCGGGTCGGTGATGATTACCTTCAGCTTGCCGTTTTCACGGGCGAGCGGAAGAACCAGATGCTTGCGGATAAGATCTTCCGGTATGAGGCCTATTTCGCTGGCGACGACCACGTTTTTATCGAGGTCGATATAGTCCATATCATACTGGCCGGCCAACGCCTTGGTTACATCTTCCTCATCGGCAAGGCCGAGTGCGATAAGCGCCTCGCCGATTTTGAGGGATTCCGCTTTGGCGTATTCGAGTGCTTCTTCTACGCCCGCCTTGGTGACAACACCCCATTCAACGAGTATTTCGCCCAGTTTCTTTCGCAGTCTTCGTCCCATATCGTCCTCTTCGGATGCGATGCGCGTACTGAAAATGCGCACGACCTTTAATAACTAACACAGTTCACCGGCCAAAACATCGGTCGGCGCAACTAGACTTCCACTGTTGATTCGGGTGGTTCTGCTGAGGCGGGATGACGTATATATGATGGCAAAAGCAGTACGGTGCGGCATTCGCAAATCCAGTACCAAATAGATACCTCAATTGCATGAACCTGAACTTTATTCTACCTTTGCCTGTCGCAGGGGGTCAAGAACCGTTTGGCCGCCGCCACTTATAGCAGAGTACCCTAACCGTAACATCAGTATGCTGTTATAAAAGCCAACTTATATCAGGGGTTTTTGCCCGTGCTTCTTTCTCAATATCTGCACCGCCGCCAGCAAATGGCGATCGGACTTGATGATACGAATGAGATTGCTGGTTGAGATATCCAGGACGGCCGCGGCATCAGCCAGCCGTCCGGCCGAGGCTTCCAGCAAATCCAGAAGAAATGCCGCCACCTGCCAGAATCTGTGGTCTTTTCTGCCTATTTCCATTCGCCTGGCTGCCGAATTGGTTCCGCCTCGCTGGGTGAAGATACACTCCTTTATAAGCGGCGGTATCGCGCCTGACGAAGTGTCCACTGGTCTTCTGTGCTCGCACGCAATTTTCATTCGCAGGCGCTGCAGGGCGAGTTTTTTATTGTCATGCTGCGAGCGGGAATCATGTCCCTGGCTGGTTATGCCCGTCGGGCGATGCCTCAATCTTATGGCCGAGGACACCTTGTTGCGATGCTGGCCGCCCGGTCCGGATGCCTTGGTGGTGTTCACATCGCACTGCGCCAGTAGCGACTTATCGTCGAGTGATAGGTAGTCTTCTTCACCAGTCATGTCAGGAATGATAGCGTTTTACACGTCCAAAAGACAGCATGCTTGTCCTTATTCGAGAATACGACTTTTCGGATTTATTTTGGAATAAAAGATGCTTTCTGTACCATGTGATGTGGAATGGGGCTTGTCGATTTTTGGACATCGCCGTTACAATGGAGTCTGAAGATGAATAAGCAAGCGAACCCCGACAGCGGTTCGCCCACGCAATAGAACTCCGTGAAACAGACTTGCTGCAGGAGGTTGGGCTTTTTTCGGTTGCCCGGTTTTTATGAACGACTGGTCACATGCTGAATTGCAGGCCGAGCAGGCCAGGCAACTCTATGAACAGGGTTTGTGGGCGGAGGCGGCTGCACACCTTTCCGCCGCGATAGACGTTAACCCTTATAACGCTTCGTGGCATTTCAACCTCGGCCTGACGCTTGAGGCCATGGAAGAATACTCCCAGGCGGTGAAGGCTTTTCTCCGTGTGCTGGAGCTTACTCCCGACGACAAGGAAGCGATGAACTGCCTTGGCGTGAACCTGTCCCGCCTCGGCAAATACGCCGAAGCCCTCAACTGGTTCCAGCGTATTGAGCGGATGGACCCCGGTTACGAGCCATGCTACTGCAATCGCATTCAGACATACACTGAAATCGGCGAGCATGAAAAGGCGGAGCTTATGTTCTACATGGCCCGCCAGATAAGCGACGATTGCCCGGTATGCTATTTCGGCATAGGCAGCAGTCTTTATGCCCGTCAGGAATATGACCGCGCCATTTACTGCTGGCAGCGCACTCTGGAAATCGAAAACGACTACCCGCTGGCGAACGCCCGGATTGCGGCTGCATACTGGGCCAAAGGCGAGCTTGCGCTGGCCAGAAAATATTACGAGGCCGAACTTGCCATCGCGCCGGATGACGTGGAAACTCTGCTGGATCTCGGCGAGCTGCTTATGGACCTCGGCGAACACGATCAGGCCGACGAAGTTTTCTGCCGCGTGCTGGAGCAGGCGCCTGATAATACAACCGCGCACTTCTGCCTCGGCGAACTCGAGCTTGATAAGGGGCATCTGGTGGCGGCAGAAGGGCAGTTCCGCCTGGTGCTCAGCCTCGACAGGGATTATCCCGGCGCTAACGCCAAAATCGGCGAAGTGCTGCTGCGGATGGGGCATCGCCGCCGTGCAGTTAAATATTTCATGTACGAGCTGAAAAAATCCGGCGACGAACCGCATATTCTGCAGGACCTCGGCAGGCTCTTTATCGAGGCCGGCCAAACCGCCCAGGCCAATGCCGTGCTCCGCAGGCTTGTCGAAATTCAGCCGAACAATGCAAACGCACGCCACAATCTTGCGGTGAGCTGTTTCATGCTCCATCTCATGGACGAGGGCATTCGCCAATGCCGCCGGGCGATCAAAATCAAGCCGGAATACCCGATGGCCTTGTACAACCTTGCCCTGGCCCATTACCAGAAAGGCCAGATCCCCCGCGCTCGCAGATATATCGCCCGTGCGTTGACAATCGCCCCCAATGACGATCAGATTCGCAAACTTTCGCGGCAGCTTGGCGTCAGCCGCTTCTGGCAGAGTGTTCGCAAATACTTGAAAGGTCTCGATAAAGACAGCAAGATAAACACATAGTTTTGTGCGTGTTGTCTTATGGACCTGTTCATGGAGCGATTGAATGACCGCCAGCCGGAAGCCGACCATACTCGTAACCGAGCCGCTCAGCGATCGCGCATTGGCATATCTTGCCGCCCATGGCGAAGTTCGCCGCGCCACAGTTGAAACCGCAGCTGCCGCCATTGCCGATGCCGACGCGCTTATAGTGCGGACGTATACGATTGTCGATGATGCGATGCTGGCGAGGGCGAAGCGGCTGAAAGTCGTAGGACGGGCCGGAGTGGCGATAGACAATATCGATGTCGCCGCCTGTCGCGCACGCGGAATAGAGGTAGTGCACACGCCTGCCGCCAACACGCTGGCCGTCGTGGACTACACCGTCCGCATGATGCTGGAGATGAACCGTCGCTTCTGGCCGATGACCGGCTGGATCGACGGCGATGAGTTTCACAAGGCCCGCAAGCAGATGTTCGGGCGGTTCATGAGCGGTCTGACGCTGGGGATTATCGGCTGCGGCCGAATAGGCAGCCGGGTCGGCAGGGCGGCGGTCGCGCTAGGCATGAAAGTGTTGTATAACGACATCATCGACATCAAGCTGGACTACCCGGCCGAGGCCGTCGACAAACCGACCCTTTATGCCAACAGCGATATCATCACGATTCACACTCCGCTTACAGAACAGACGCGGCGGCTTATATGTGCCGAGACGCTTGCCAAGTTCAAAGGCGGCTCGCAGTTCATCAATGCCGCACGCGGCGGCTGCGTGAATTACTGCGACCTTGCCGCGGCTGTGCGAAGCGGGAAAATCTCCGCCTGCGTGATAGACTGCCACGACCCAGAACCGCCGCCGCCGGATTATCCGATGTTCGGCCTGGGCGAAAACGTGATTCTGACGCCACACATCGCCGCCCGAGTACCCCAGGCGATGGAGAACATGTGTGATGTGGTCTACGACATCGTGGCAGTGCTGGAAGGCCGAAAGCCGCAGTACCCGGCAGAGGGGTAAAAAAGATGCTAAGCCGCAAGCGGCTTAGCATCAGGTCATTCCGGACAAACGCGTTGCTGTCTATTTTCTGCTGACCATCAGGTCGAGGTCTTCCAGCAGGGCCTGAAGGTCCTCTTCATGCTCGACTTCCTGTTCCAGGATCGTCAGGGCCATGTTGTAGGTGATGGGGTCTTTGCCTTCTGTCATCTTGACGAGTTTCTGGTAAACGCCGATAGCGCACTGCTCGCCGGCAATGTTCTGCTGCAGAATCACTCTCACGTACGGGTCGTCCGGCGCTTCGTACTTGCAGTTGGTCCACTTGTACCAGTCTTCCGGCTTGGTCAGCGGCGTGCCGCCGAGCTGGATTATGCGATTGGCGACCAGTGTGGCGTGGTTGATCTCTTCGGTGGCGTGAAGCGTCAGTTCAGCGATGACGGCTTCCTTCATCGGCCCCTTGGTCAGTTTGGAGCCTATCCAGTATTGATAATAGGCCAGCCACTCGTCGGCGAAGGCCTTGTTGAGCGTTTTGATAAGTTCGTCGACATTCATTCCGACTATTTCGCGGCCTTTGGTGCCCATAATGTTCTCCTTTCATTTCGCTAAAATGACAGACATGCCCACTGATTAAGCATTTAAACTATCTCCTGTGAGGATGAAATGCAATGGCCGCAGCAATTTCGGCATAAAAAACGCGGCCCGTAACAGGTACGGGCCGCGTCGTGTTCATTTGTTCGTGTTTATGCAGCTATTCTTTCTTGGCGCAGTCGCCGCACTGCAGCGATGCAAGCTGCTTGTAGGTGTTGAATCTTCTCGCTGCGTCCTGTGCCGCCAGCTCGATGAGTTTCGCCGCTTCCTGCGGTTTGCTCTTGGCGAGCATTTTGTACCGCGTCTCGTTGTAGGCGTAGTCCTTGACTGACATGGTCGGCTCTTTCGAGTCGAGCTGGAGCGGATTTTTGCCCTGCTCGATCAGGCGCGGGTCGAAGCGGTACAGCGGCCAGGCGCCGGATGCGACCGCGGCCTTCTGCTGGTCGAACCCGGTCGTCATGTTGATGCCGTGTGCTATGCAGTGACTGTACGCGATGATAAGGCTCGGCCCAGGATAGCTCTCAGCCTCGACGAAGGCCTTGACGGCCTGGTTGTCATTTGCGCCCATGGCGATCTGTGCGACGTAGATGTTGCCGTAGGTCATGGCCATCATGCCGAGGTCTTTCTTCGGGCCCGGCTTGCCGCTGGCTGCGAACTTGGCGACGGCACCGCGCGGGGTGGCCTTGGAGCACTGCCCGCCGGTGTTGGAGTAAACCTGCGTGTCCAGCACGAGGACGTTGATATCTCGGCCGCTCGCCAGCACGTGGTCCAGGCCGCCGTAGCCGATGTCGTACGCCCAGCCGTCGCCGCCAATCGCCCAGATGCTCTTCTTGACGAGCATGTCGGCCAGGCTTGCAAGCTGAACCGACTTGGCGTCGGTCTTGCCTGCCAGTTTGCTCTTGAGCTGCTCGACGCGCTGTCGCTGTGCGTAGATGCCGGCTTCGTCGCTCTGGTCGGCGGCGAGAATGGCCTCGGCCAAATCGGCGCCGATGGCGTCCTTCATTTCCGCCACGAGCTCGCGGGCGAACTCGTTCTGCTTGTCCACCGTCAGGCGGAAGCCCATGCTGAATTCGGCGCAGTCTTCGAACAGCGAGTTGTTCCACGCCGGGCCTCTGCCGTCCTTGTTTACGGTGTACGGCGTCGTCGGCAGGTTGCCGCCGTAAATGCTGGAGCAGCCGGTGGCGTTGCCGATGGTCGCACGGTCGCCGAACAGCTGCGTGAGCAGCTTGACGTAAGGCGTTTCGCCGCAGCCTGCGCACGCGCCGGAGAACTCGAACAGCGGCTGGCAGAGCTGGCTGCCCTTGACGGTGTTCGTGCGGAGTTTGCTTCTGTCGGCTTCCGGCAGCGAGAGGAAGAACTTGAAGTTCTCGCGTTCCTGCTCGCGGAGCGGGATCTGCGGGGCCATATTGATCGCCTTTTTGCCTTCGACCTGCTTGTTCTTCGCCGGACATACGTGCACGCATGCGCCGCAGCCGGTGCAGTCTTCGGGGGCTATCTGTATGGTCCATTTCATGCCTTCGAATTCCTTGCCCTTGGCGTCGATGCTCTTGAACGTTCTGGGAGCGTCTTTCAGCAGGGCCGGGTCGTAAACCTTGCCGCGGATGGCCGCGTGCGGGCAGGCGATGGAGCACTTAGCGCACTGGATGCAGACTTCCGGATCCCAGACGGGAATTTCCATGGCGATGTTCCGCTTTTCCCACTGGGTCGTGCCTGTAGGCCAGGTGCCGTCGGCCGGCATCTTGCTGACGGGCAGATCGTCACCCTTGCCGGACATGATTATCGCCGTGACTTCCTTGACGAAGTCCGGGGCTTCGGGGGCCACGACCGGCGGCATATCGATGGTGCTGGTCGCCTTTGCCGGCACTTTTATCTGGTGCAGGTTCGCAATCGTCTGATCGACGGCGTTGTAGTTCTGCTTGACGATATCGTCGCCTTTTTTACCGTAGGTCTTCTTGATTGCGTTCTTGATTGCCGCGATGGCTTCATCCTGCGGCAGAATGCCGGACAGGTAGAAAAAGCACGTCTGCATGATGGTGTTGATTCTTGCGCCCATGCCGGTGGCCTGTGAAACGTCATAGGCGTTGATGCTGTAGAATTTCAGCTTCCTGTCGATAATCTGCTGCTGAACGGGGCGGGGCAGCTTGTCCCACACTTCTTCAGCGGAGTAGGGGGCGTTCAGCAGGAACGTCGCGCCCTCGACGGCCGACGAGAGCATGTCGTACTTTTCGAGGAACGAGAACTGATGGCAGGCCACGAAGTTCGCCTTGGAGACCAGGTAGGTCGAGCGGATGGGCTTTGGCCCGAACCGCAGGTGGCTTATTGTGACAGCGCCGGCCTTCTTCGAGTCGTACACGAAGTAGCCCTGTGCGTAATTGTTGGTCTCTTCGCCGATGATCTTGATCGAGTTCTTGTTCGCGCCGACCGTGCCGTCCGAGCCAAGGCCGTAGAACATCGCCCGTACGACGTCTTTGCCTTCGGTGCTGTAGTTCGGGTCGTAGTCGATGCTGGTTTTGGTCACGTCGTCGTTGATGCCGACGGTGAAATGGTTCTTCGGCTTTGCCGATGCAGCGTTGTCGAACACGCCTTTGACCATCGCCGGCGTGAATTCCTTGCTGGAAAGGCCGTAGCGCCCGCCGAGAACCTTGATGCTCCTGCCTGCTTCCACGACCGCGTCGACAACGTCGAGATACAGCGGCTCGCCCGGCGAACCGGGTTCCTTGGTGCGGTCGAGGGCGGTGATGGTCTTCGCCGTTTTGGGCAGGACGGCCATCATATGTTCAATGCTGAACGGGCGGTACAGGTGAACCTTGATCATGCCGACCTTCTTGCCGGCGGCGGTCAGGGCTTCGACGGCTTCGTGGGCGGCTTCGCAGCCCGAGCCTATCATGATAATCACGTGTTCCGCGTCCGGTGCGCCTTCATAGTCGAACAGCCTGTACTGCCGGCCGGTCAGCTTGGCGAACTTGTCCATGTACTTCTGGACGATTTTGGGGCACTGGATGTAGTAGGGGTTGACGGTTTCGCGGCCCTGGAAGTAAACGTCCGGGTTTTGGCTCGTGCCGCGAAGCACGGGCTTTTCAGGGTTCATAGCCCTGGCCCTGTGGGCGAGGACGAGCTTGTCGTCGATCATCGCCTTCATGTCGTCGAGCGTCAGTTCTTCGACCTTGGCGACTTCGTGGCTGGTGCGGAAACCGTCGAAGAAGTGCACGAACGGCACGCGGGCTTCGAGCGTGGCTGCCGAGGATATCAGGGCCATGTCCATCGCTTCCTGGACGGAGTTGGAGGCTATAAGACCGAAGCCGGTCTGGCGGACGGCCATCACGTCGCTGTGGTCGCCGAAGATGCTCAGCGCCTGGCAGGCCAGCGAGCGGGCCGACACGTGGAAAACCGTCGAGGTAAGCTCGCCGGCTATTTTATACATCGTGGGAATCATGAGCATCAGACCCTGGCTGGCGGTGAATGTGGTCGTCAGTGAGCCGGTCTGCAGCGCGCCGTGGACGGCGGCTGCAGCTCCGCCTTCGGACTGCATCTCGCAGATGAGCGGAACGGTGCCCCACAGGTTCTTTTCGCCGCGAGCGGACATTTCGTCGGCGTTTTCACCCATGTTGCTGGACGGCGTAATCGGGTAAATCGCGATTACTTCGTTTACTTTGTGGGCTACGTGAGTGACGGCCTGGTTGCCGTCCATCATTACCATGCGTCGTGACATTTCTCGCCTTCACCTTTCGTTAGTATCGATAGTGTTGCGTATTGCGGCGTTGTTTCGCCGGCCCGTTACGGCCTGTATGGTGGAAAAGCATTTCCAGACCTTCGCGGGGGGCACGCCTCCGTGCAATACATCAGGAACATCCATTCTGCATATTCCGGCAACCGTTTGCAATGGATTTTCAGGCTGACTCATCCCCAGTTTTCATGGCTGAGTTCCTTTCGGAGTTCCCGCATGAG
>CAZVYJ010000018.1:0-55909 GCA_964631565.1 uncultured Planctomycetaceae bacterium | reverse complement strand
ACGCCGGCCGACGTAAGGGCCATCCCGTGGTTCGCCGTGAAATACCGCTGCAAGGGATTGTTCCTGCCCGAGGTGCTTAACTGGACTGAAAACATTCTCGACACGACGGCCGGCGCAGAAACCCGTCTGTTCTACCCGGGCAAACAGTTCGGCATGGACGAAGTGCTGCCGTCGGTCCGCCTGAAGCGGCTCCGTCGCGGCCTGCAGGATGTCGCCTATCTGCGCCTGCTTGAGGCCCGTCAGCAGGGACAGACCGCATCGGCCATCATGAATTCGATGGTCCGCTACGCCGGCATGGAGGCCAGCGGCGACAATTACCTCGACCCGCGCCTCAGCGGATGGGTTCAGGACCCCTCGGCGTGGCTGCTCGCCCGCCGGCTGCTCGCGGAGGAAGTCTCCAACGCCGTCCACGCCGGCCAGACGCCCAGGCGCCAGCTGCTTGAGCAGCGCATAGCGTGGGACAACTTCCAGATGAAAACGCACGACGTACACGTGGAGCAGATCCGCACGTTCGCGGAGATAATCGTCCCGGAAGTAAAATCCGAAATAGACCTCGCCGGCGTCGACCCGCGGATAAAGGCGACGATAACGCTCGACCTCTACAACGAGTACAACAAGCCGATAAACACCGTCGTGGAATTCGGGCCCCTGCCGGAAGGCTGGAAACCCGTTGCGGGAAAAATATCCATCGAATCCTTCGAGCCGGCGACGAGGAAATCGGTGCAGCTGGCGGCAGAAGGCCCGCGCCCGCCCGGCAACACCGCGGGCAAGACTATCATGCCTATCCGCATAACAACCAACGCCCGGCCCGCCAAGCTGGTGTCGGCCACCCTGCCCATCGTCATCGCCGGGCGGACTGCCGGAAGCATACTCATCGACGGCGTGCCTAACGAGTGGCCGATGCGGGCAGGGAACACCGCCGGCGATTTCAGGCTCATCGGACGCAGAGGCAGGGACGGCAGCGGGCTGGCGAAGAGACAGACATCCGTCTTCGTGCTGCGGGACGACGACAACCTGTACCTGACGATACGCTGCGCTGAGCCGAATATGGCCGGCATCGTCGCCGACACCAACAACACGGTGCATTACGAACAGCTGATGGCCTGCGGCGAAGACCTCGTCGAAGTGCTGCTGGACCCGGGCAAGAAGGCCGAAAGCATCGAAGACCTTTACCATCTCGTCGTGAAGGCCAACGGCATAGTAATCGCCGAGCGAGGCGTCAGCTGCGACCCGCCGCTGGGGCGCGTCAGCGCCTGGCCGGTGCAGGCGAAAGTCGCCGTTTCGAAACAAAAGGACGTATGGTTCGTCGAGGCGGCCATCCCGCTGGAAGCATTCGGCGAAAACCGCAGCGCCGAAGTGTGGGGCATCAACTTCATGCGTTTCGCCACGCAGGGCAGCGAGGCCTCAAACTGGGCCGAAGCGCCCAGATACTTCTACGACCCGCGGAATCTTGGTACCATGCTCATACGCCCGTTTATGAAACCCGGATAGATTTTTACACGACATGCATAACCCTTTCTCAGGAGCAAAAAATGGGAAACAAAATAGGATGGATAATAGCCGGCGCTATCGCGCTGCTTATCGCTGTCGCAGTCATACTCAAGTTTGTATTCCCAAGCCCTTCAGACCCGACTCGCGCCACCACCAAGCGGGGCTTCATGGACAAGGCCGTCTTAACCGTCACGCCGGCCGAGGTCACAGGCAGGCCCATGACCGGGACCGGCAACGCCGCCGACGATTACGCCAAGGCAATAAAGCTCTACAACGATAACAAGGGAAAAATCGAGATGGCCATGGACACGGCCGCCGAAAAAGAGCTCGAACTCGACAGCGACGTGGTGACGATGCTCAAGGACATCGCCAGGCAGGTCTCGCTGGGCGCGGAAAAGGAAGAGATGCATTACACCTTCGTGTACACGCCGACGGAATTCAAGGTCGGCTGGGTGTACGAACCCGCCCAGGAGCTTGAACAGGTCATGCAGGCGCTGAACCTGCTTTCGGCCTACTACGAAAAGCACGATAAATACAAAGACGCCGCAAATGTAACGGAAATGATCCTGATAATGGGCTGGCACATGGTGAACGAGCGAAGCAGGCCCTACATGATGCAGGCCGGCGTCGAGTGGCAGCGTGAGGCCGCAGTAAAGCTCCGCGAATTTTATGAAAAGCTGGGCGATACGTATAAATCCCGCATACCGGCCGTCAGGGAATACGAAAACCAGGCCGGCTCGATGATAGCCGTATTTCGGGAGAAAACCGCCATATTCAAGGTGGGCGACCTGAACGAACTCCAGCCAGGCGACATATTCAACATAGCCGAGAACGACCAGGACCGAGCATGGCGGGTGCAGGCGATTCTCTGGCTGGGCATCCTGAAGTTCATGTATGCCGAAAGCCGCGGCGATATGAGGCAGATCGACAAGCTCATCGAGAAATACATCGACAGCAGCGACCCGATGGAAGCCGCAGCCGCCAAGGCCGCAAAAAACCTTACCAAGGCCGAATACGACAAAATTTAAAAGTGCCAACAAAACAGCCTGAACCACAGAGAGCACATAGAACACGGAGAATAAAATACGGTATTTGAAGGTTTTCATGTGTTTACTCTGTGTCCTCTGTGAACCCTGTGGTTCATTTGTGTGTTTTCTGAGTTAACGCAACCGCTGCGACAGAAAGGCAATCAGGCAGGTATGTTTCAAGCCGACGGCAAGCTTACAGCGCGAATCGCAGTCGAGCCGGTTGGCGCCATGTGCTCGCCGGGGGCGGTCATGGAGCTGCTTGCCGGCGAAACCGACCCGGTCCTGCTCGAGTCCTCCGCGCTGCACGGCGACTACGGGCGATACACAATCGCCGCATGCCGGCCGCTCGAAGTCATGACGCTCCGCGAAGGCAGGCTCACGTTCAAAAATGCACGCGCCGCACCGGCTGAAGGCGACAACGCCATCTGGGCCGCAATCGCCGGCGCGTTCGGCTGCGTGAAGCTCGAAGGCCGCCCGCCCGAGGCAGGCTACTGCCCCGGCTGGATGGGCTACTTCGGCTACGAAGTCGGCCGGCACGTCGAGCGCCTGCCCGGCAGGGCCGTCCGCGACACCCACCTGCCGGACATGCGGATGGCCTTCTACGACGCGCTGCTGCTCTACGATTCGCTCGAGCAGAGCTGGTGGCTGGTGAGCCTGAAGTTCGACTCGTCCCCCGCCGGCGCCGGCCAGGCTGCACGAACGCTGCGGGACATTTTCACACGCGCCGCAGCCGAACCGCCGGAAAAGCCCCCCGCTCTCGCCCACGCCGCAGACGCGACCGCTCGTCCGACCGCGTCTGACGCAAAGTCAAACTTCACGCCGGACGCCTATCGCCGGGCCGTCGCCAGGTGCGTGGACTACATCGCCGCGGGCGACATCTTCCAGGTGAACCTTTCGCAGCGGTTCCATGTTTCCGACGCCCCGCCGCCGGAGGAAATCTACAAAACGCTTCGCCGCCGCAACCCGTCGTGGTACGCCGCCTACCTGAGCTTCGAGTCGGCCGGCCGACGCTGCGCCGTCGCGTCAAGCTCGCCGGAGCTGTTCGTCCGCGTGCGTGACGGCCGCGTCGTGACGCGCCCGATAAAAGGCACGCGCCCTCGCACCGGCGACGAAGCCGCCGACCGCGCCGCAGCCGCCGACCTGCTCGCCAGCCCCAAAGACAACGCCGAACTTGCGATGATTATCGACCTGCTGCGTAACGACCTCGGCCGCGTGTGCCGCTACGGCACGGTCCGCGTCACCGAGCCGCGACGCCTGGAGACCCACCCCACCGTTTTCCACCTCGTCGGAACAGTCGCCGGCGAGCTGCGGCCGGGCGTCGGGCCGGCCGAGCTGATGCGCGCGACGTTTCCCGGCGGCTCGATTACCGGCGCGCCGAAAATCCGCGCGATGGAAATCATCGATGAGCTTGAGCCGTCCGCCCGCTCGGTCTACACCGGCTGCATCGGCCACGTCGGCGTTGACGGCTCGTGCGAGTGGAACATCGTCATCCGCACCGTCATCTGCGACGGGCAGGACGCATACGTGCAGGTCGGCGGCGGAATCGTCGCCGACTCGTCGCCAGACGGCGAATATCATGAAACTCTCGACAAGGCCCGGGCTATACTGGAAGCTATCCAGCAGGCGCGAAGCAGCCCCCCAGGGACGCGCGTCCTTCAGAGTACATGACAAAGAAACAGATGGAACCACAAAGGACACAGAGAGCACAGACAGAAAATAAAAATACAGTATTTGAAGGCTTTATGTGTTTTACTTTGTGTCCCCTGTGAACTCTGTGGTTTATTTTGTTATTGGTTCTCAGGAACGGCCGCGAGGCGATAACTATGAAAACTTTCCCGATAATGCTGAATCTGCACGACAAACTCGCCGTGGTAATCGGCGGCGGGCTGGTCGGCATGCGCAAGGTTAAAGCGCTTCGCCGCACCGGGGCAGCCGTGCGCCTGGTGGCCGATAAAATCGACGATGAAGCCGGCCTGGACGGCGTGGACGTCCGCCGGCAGAAGTACGCAGGCGAGCTGCTGGACGGCGCGTTTCTCGTTTTCGCCTGCACCGGCGACCGCGAGCTTAACGCCCGCATCGCCGCCGACGCCCGCAGGCTCGGCGCGCTGGTCAACGCCGCCGACCAGCCGGACGACTGCGACTTCTTCCTGCCGGCCGTCGCAGCCGACCGCGATGTCGTGGTCGCCGTCGGCACGGGCGGAGCATCGCCCGCACTGGCCGCCAAACTGAAGGATTACATTGCAGCCGCCCTGCCCGGCCACATCGGCGAGTTCGCAGCAGCACTCGACGACGCACGCCGCCGGCTCGCCGAAATGGTTCCCGACCCGGCCCGGCGAATGGATATAATGCGTCAGCTGGCCGCCGAGGAAGTTTTTGAACAATTTTTGACACGAGGCTCATCTGCGGTCCGGGAAGCACTTAAGAACATGGTCGATAACAAGTGATATGGCTCTGTTTGAAAACTCAACAAAAGGGGTGGCACGGCTTGCTCGCAAGCCGTGTTCACTCAGAGGCAACACGGGATGCAAGCATCCCGTGGCACCCTCAATATAAAGTTTTTCGTAGTTTTCAAACATCGCCAGCCGCTATTTTGAAAATTTTGGCCCGCGGCCCGGCCGCCGTGCGAACAATTATGAATGAACTGGCACGGGACGAATGACAATATGCGTATCGTCTGCGTAGGAATAAATCACAAGACTGCCGGCGTCGCGCTCCGCGAGAAGCTCGCATTCGACGCCGACCAGATAACCGACGCACTCGACAGCCTGTCGGTCCGCTGGCCGCAGGCGGAGTTCGTCCTGCTCTCCACGTGCAACCGCACGGAGATTTACACCGCGCGCCCCGTGCACGGCCACCCGCGCGAGGAAGAGCTTGTCCGCTGGCTCGGCGAGCACCACTGCCTGCCCGCCGGCGAATACGAAAAATCTCTCTACATGCTCGCCGACGCCGACGCCATCCGCCAGCTTTTCTCGGTGGCGGCCGGCCTGGACAGCCTCGTGCTCGGCGAGAGCCAGATTATCGGACAGATAAAGCACGCCTACTCCGCCGCGCTGGACGCCGGCACGTCGCGGGCCACAATGAACGAACTGTTCCAGACCGCACTCCGCGCCGCACGCGAGGTCCGCAGGGAAACCACGCTCGCCGAGGGCAAGGTTTCCGTGGCGTCGGTGGCGATCGACTTCGTCGTCAAGGCGTTCCGCTCGCCGCACGACTTTTCGCAAAAAACCGTACTCAGCATCGGCGCAGGCAAGATGAACGAGCTTATGCTCCGCCGCCTGGCCGAGCTTGGCGTCGGCGGGATAATGATAGCCAACCGGTCGCCCGAGCGGGCCAAAGAGCTTGCCGCCCGCGTCGGCGGCTCGGCCGTGCGCATGGAAGACCTCACCGCGAAACTCGCCGAGGCCGACATCGTGCTGACATCCACCGCCTCGCCGCAGCCGGTGCTGACGTGCAAAATGATAGCCGCCGCGCAGGCCGCACGCAAAAACCGCCCGCTGCTTATCGTCGATATCGCCGTGCCGCGTGATGTCGAGCCGGCCGCCGCAGGCATCAAGGGCGTGTCGCTGTACAACATCGACGACCTGGAGCACATCGTCGCCGACACGATGGCCCAGCGGCACAGCAGCCTCGCCGACGCGGAGGCCATCGTCGCCCGGCACGTAGCCGCCGCCATGGACAGCCTGAACGTACGGGACGTCACGCCGACAATCGAGGCCCTCTACAGGAAACTGGAGCTTATCGCCGACGAGGAGCTGGCCGACGCGTGCAATAAGCTGTCCGGCCACGACGACGCCGAAGACGACGAGGAAATCCTCCGCCGCACGCTGCACCGCACGATCCGCCGCATACTCCACCCCGCAGCCACCAACCTCAAACACTCCGCCGGCAGCGATACCGTGCGTTCGGAAATCGCGGCGATCAGGAAACTTTTCGATCTGGATTAGCATCTTTTCGGCGTTCCTGTAGCGTCCGGCCCACATAGACCATATTTGATATGGCCATAAGTGTCTTGACAGCAGACAAATACCGGGTAAAATACTGCACAATAGGCGGTTGCTCATCGGGAGGATTTTCAGAATATGTGTAATAATGCTCGCGGTCCGTTTGGAACGGTAAATGGTTTCTTGAAAAAGCTCAATCGCAAAGCCGGATATCACAGGGGCATTTTCTTGGAGGTTGCAGTTATTGCGACCTGCCTGCTGCTCGGGCCATTGACGACAAAAGCCGACATCGCCGGAACATCACCTTTGCCGACTTACACCATTACTCAGATTGGTGACGATGTGCGGTACGACTATATCGAAGGCTTCGCCATCGATAATAACGGGCGAGTGGCCTTTACTGCTCTTAACACCTCGAATTATGAATTAGTTGTCGCGGAGCGAGGCTCCGATATATACACATTCCAGATAGTGTTCAAAACGGGCGATCTCGCCCCCGGAACAAGCGATACATTCCGTTCATTCCAGGAATTCGGCTCGCCGATACTGAGCGATTCCGGCCAGATGATGTTCAAGGCGTCACTCGAAACAGATTCGCCGGCCGTCGGCAGTGTCGGTTTCTGGGCCGGCACAATAAACGAACTGCAGCTGGCGGCCCGGAGAAAACAGCCAGCCCCGGATATAGAAGGCGATGTGACTTTCTACTCTTGGGAGAACACTTCTATCCCGAACAATTACAGGGCGCTGTTCAGCAACAATGGAATTTTCCTCACTGCCGTGGTTCTGTATGAAGGTTCCGGTTCCAGCAACTCCGCCCAGGGCGTATTCTGGGATCAGGACGGCGAGTTGCATATGCTGGCAAGGGAAGGCGTGCAGCCGGAAGGATTGGGCAAAGTCACCAGCCTGACGATCAACTCGGCCGGTTCCGTCGCCATTTCCACCGCGGCTCTGGGGGAACCTTACAGCCTGAGCGCCATATGGACCAATCAGGGAAACACACTGATTCCCGTGGTAAAAAGTGGAGACTATATACCTGGAAGCTCCGAGCAATTCACCGCATTGACGGACCCCGACATCAACTCTTCCGGGCAGATTGTATTCCGGGACTCTTCCGGCATCTGGGTGGTGGATTCAGGCAATCTCATTGAAGTGGCCAGGGTGGGCGAAATCAGCGAAATGCCGGGAAGCACCCTGTACAACGTGGACGATCCCATCATAAACAACGCGGGACATGTCGTTTTCAAAGGGATCATACATCAGGACGGCGGCAGCTACCTGCCGAGCCTCTGGACCAATGCCGGCGACGGAACCACAAAGCTGCTTTTCAAAAGAGGCGACCAGGCGCCGCAACTGGATGAAGGCGTGACATTCAAGCAGATTGTCGCGTTCAGCTCAAACGCAGCCGATCAGATAGCCATTATCGCGGACCTGAGTTTCAATAATGAGTCATTACGTGCGCTGTATGTCACCGATCCAGTGTCCGGAGAACTGATACTCGTCGCCTGCACAGGACAGCCTTTCGAATTGTCGGAAGGAGATGTCCGCATTGTCTCGTACATAGACGATCCGACCGGCGATTCCGGTGGCGACGACGGCCAGCCGAGATGGTTCAACGATGACGGGGCCGTGCTATACCGCATCGGCTTCACGGACGACTCGGGCGGACTCTTTGTAACCCGGGTGCCCGAGCCTGCAGTGCTCGGCTTACTGACACTCGGCTTCTATACAATCCTGCGAAAACGACCGGCCAGGTAAACCGCCACGAACACCACCAACATCGGGAACTTTCTTATTTATCTATACTGTTAGTGCGGTTCGTGATGTTCGTGGCTAACAGAGTCATTTGCGCCCAAAACGCGTTCCCTCTTTTCCCCCTCCGCGGTAAAAAAACTGATTTTTCTGCAGGGATGCAAGGGATACACACAGATAATTGATTCTAAAAGCAGTTAGAAAACAAACATCCCCTTCATCTCCTGTATCCCTGCCATCTATCGGAGCCGTTTGCGTAAGTTTTCCGCGTCAAGGCATGTATATATGGAGGGACGACGTGCGCCTCCGGAACGGGTGATCTCTATACGACGACCCGCAAAGCAGTACGCTTTTTGACAAGTTAAGAACATTTCGGATTTGGGAATTCGGAATTCGGATTAATTTCACCAACAGCTTTTAATCGCTAATTCCGAAATCTGAAATCCTAAATCCCAAATAAAACCGCCCTTTCCAAAAACAACGCCATCACACGCCAAAAATGCCTAAGTATTGTGGTGGCATATATTTAAGGTCCACAGAAACAGGCACAAGCGGGTATGGGAGGCAACGACAGGCAATCAAGGGCATCAGGGGGCAGGCAACAGGCGGCAGATGGAATCCCGATGTACATCGGGACAGGCTGGGGCAGAAACACCGCCTGCGGCGGGATCCGAGAACCGGGAGCCTTGATCCGGGATCCTGCCGGGCATGTTCGAGTTTCGGATTTCGAATTTCGGATTGCGGATTTCGGATTGCGGATTTCGGAATTACAAATCCGAATTCCTAAATCCCAAATGAAAAGCCCCCAGGACTTTTCAGGTTCAAAAATCCCGAGGGCTTCTGATCAGCGAAAGGTAAATATGTACCTTCTTAAATGTCTACTCTGTAATGTACTTTCCTCTCGGCGTGTAGCCGGTGTGGAGCAGGTGGTGGCTGAGATGCCCGCACGGGCCGTCCGTAAGGAACCTGGTGTAGAGTTCGACGACGGCGGGGTTTTCGTGCGACTTGCGGACCTTGTACGCCTTGTCTTCGGCGTAGATGGCCTTCGCACGGGCGGCGCGGATTTCCGGACTCGTCGGAATCGGCTGGCCGCCGCCGCCGAGGCACCCGCCCGGGCAGGCCATGAACTCGATGAAGTGGCACTGGCTGAACTTGCCGCCGGCCTTGATGTCTTCCAGCACCTTCTTGGCGTTCGCGGTGCCGTGGCAGACGGCCAGCTTCAGCGTGGCGCCCTTGACCCAGTCCCAGTTGGAGAACGGGAGATGCCTGTTCATCTTCAGGATGTCGGGCACGGGGCCGACCTTGTTCGGCAGCGTGAGTTCCTTGTACTTGATGCCGTCGAAGCCGCGAACCTCGCTGACGACGCCTGCAAGCTCGTCGGGGTCGGCGGACTGGCCGGTGACGATTTCGTAGACGGTGCGGAGGGCCGCTTCCATGACGCCGCCGGTCGCGCCGAAGATGACGCCCGAGCCGGTGGCCGACCCGAACGGTTCGTCGAAGTCGCTCTTCGGCATGTCGGGCAGGTAGATGCCGGCCTCGGAGATCATCTGGGCCAGCTCGCGGGTGGTCAGGCCGTAGTCAACGTCCTTGTATCCGCTGTCGGCCATCTCGGGGCGGTTGCACTCGAACTTCTTGGCCGAGCACGGCATGAGCGAAACCGAGACGATGTCCTTCGGGTCGATGTTGTTGATCCTGGCGTAGTAGGTCTTGATGACGGCGCCGAACATCTGCTGCGGGCTTTTCGCGCTGGAGACGTGCGGGAGCATTTCGGGATAGAAATGCTCGATGTACTTGACCCAGCCCGGCGAGCAGCTGGTGAACTGCGGCAGCGCGACGGCGGGGTTCTTGTTGACCAGGGCTTCGTAGAGGCGAAGGATAAGCTCGCTGCCCTCTTCGATGATGGTGAGGTCGGCGGTGAAGTTGGTGTCGAAGACCTTGTCGAAGCCGCACCGGCGCAGCGCGGTGTTCATCTCGAACGTCAGCGGGACGCCGGGCTCCAGGCCGAAGCACTCGCCGATGCCAGCGCGCGGGCTTGGGGCGGTCTGTATGACGACGTGCTTTTTCGGGTCGTCGATGGCGGCCCAGATTTCGTCGGTCGGGTCGTTTGCGCGGAGTGCGCCGGTCGGGCAGCGGTTGATGCACTGGCCGCAGTTGATGCAGATGACTTCGCCGAGCGGCTTGTCGCGGAACGTGGAGACGGTGGTGTGCCCGCCGCGGCCGAGCGTTTCGAGAACGCCGACTTCCTGCAGGTCGATGCACGTGCGGACGCAGCGGCGGCAGAGAACGCACTTGTTCATGTCGCGGACGACCGAATAGCTGGAGCGGTCGACCTGGTGCTTCGGCTTGTCCAGCTTGCCGAAACGGAAGTAGTCCACGCCGTATTCCTTGGCAAGGGCCTGCAGCTCGCAGTTGTTGTTGCGGAAGCAGGTGTAGCACTCGCCGTAGTGGTTGCTGAGCAGCAGGTCGATGATGTGCCTGCGAGCCTTGCGGACCTTTGGCGTGTGGGTTTTCACCTTTATCGGCTGGGTGATCGGGTAGGCGCAGGAGGCCTGCAGCGTGCGCTGGCCCTCAACCTCAACGACGCAGACGCGGCAGACGCCGGCGACGCAGAGGTCGGGATGATGGCACAGCGTGGGAATGCGGATGCCGAGCTGCTTTGCGGCATCGACGATGGTGGTGCCCATTGGCACCTTGATTTCTTTTTCGTCTATGGTAACGGTGATCTGTGCACCGATGGCGCCCATGTTCGCGGGCCTGGCCACCTGGTGTGCGGCGTCGCTCTTGGGGGCGCGGCTGGTATCACCACATTTGCATTTGTCTGACATTACGTTAGCTCCTTGAAAACATCATAAAAACGTCAAACTGACGCGGAGGTTCGTCCCATGATTTCGCTCTGGAAGTTTCTGACGATTGAGAGAAAAGCGTTCGGGCTAGACTGCCCCAGGCCGCACTTGCTGGCAAGCTGCATCGTTTCGCCCAGCGAGCAAAGCTCCATGAGATAATGCGTGGAGCACTTGCCCTGCTTGAGCATCCTGACGCCTTCCAGCAGTTTCACGTTGCCTTCGCGGCACGGGGTGCACTGGCCGCACGATTCCTCGACGAAGAACTCGAGAAAGTTTTCGGCGATGTCCAGCATGTCGCGTTTCTGGCCGAAGATGATGATCGAGCCGCCGGTCGAAACGTCTTCGAACGCGATGGCGCGGCCGAAGTCGCTGGCGGGCAGGCAGTGGCCCGACGCGCCGCCGATTTGGACGGCCTTGGCGCCCTCGCCGCCGACCTTCTTGAGAAGTTCGGCCACGGTGATGCCGAGCGGGAATTCGTATACGCCCGGGTCGGTGCAGTCGCCGGAGACGCTGAAAAGTTTCAGGCCCGCCGACTTGCCGGTGCCCAGGCCTTTGAACCACGCGGCGCCCTTGCTGAATATCGAGGCGACCCAGGCGAGGGTTTCGACGTTGTTGACGGCCGTCGGGTGGCCCATCAGGCCGGTGTCGACGGGGAACGGCGGGCGGTTACGAGGCTCGCCGCGGCAGCCCTCGAGCGACTCGATGAGTGCGGTTTCCTCGCCGCAGACATACGCGCCGCTGCCAAGCCGGATTTCGATGTCGAAATTCTCGAACTTGCACGCAGCGAGCGTCGCCTTGAGTTTGTCGACCATGTACGAGTACTCGCCGCGGAGATATATAAGGCCCTTCGTCGCGCCGATTGCGTATCCGGCGATGGCCATGCCCTCGAAAACCAGCGCGGCGTACTTGTCGAGAATGAGACGGTCCTTGAACGTGCCGGGCTCGCCCTCGTCGGCGTTGCAGACGACGTACTTCTGGTCGCTCTTTGCAGCGGCTGCCAGGTTCCACTTCACGCTGGTGGGGAAACCCGCCCCGCCGCGGCCGCGAAGGCCCGATTCGCCAATGGTCGAAATCACGTCAGCACGTTTCATGCCGAGTGCAGCCTTCAGGCCGGCGCCCGGCTTTACGCTTTCGAACGTCAGTTTATTTTTTGCTTCATTCATACCAGGTGCTCCTCTTTCTTCTGGGGAGCGGATGCGGTGAGGCTGGCACGACACTCCTCGAGTATTGCATGAACACTTTCAGGCGTGACTTTGGTATATGCCCGGTCGTTCACAAGAACCGCCGGGCCCCGGTCGCAGAGACCGAGGCAGTTGGCGTATTCAAGCGTAAACATGCCGTCGGCGGTCGTTTCGCCGAACTTTATACCAAGGTCGTTCTCAAACTGACGGACGACGCGGTCCTTGCCCGCCATGTCGCAGCTGATCGTCCGGCAGAGCCTGATGACGAACTTGCCCTGCGGCTTGTCCGTCAGGAAACTGTAAAACGACACGACGCCGTTGACTTCGACAGGATGGACGCCGATGACGTCGGCGATTTCCTGCATCGCAAAGTCGGAGACGTAGTAATATTCCTTCTGAATTTCCTGGAGGATCGGCATCAGGGCGCTTCGGCAGCGGCCGTGCTTGTCCGCCAGTTTATTTATCTGTTCTCTGATTTTTTCGCGTTCTGTAACCAACATGCCGTACTCCCTCTAGCTCAGCAGTTCATTGACCTTGGCGAGCAGCGTGGCCGGGTCAACCGGCTTCGCCACGAACTCGTCGACGGGGACTATTTCGCCGTCCTTGTCGAAATCCATGCCCGTGACCTTGCCAATGCTGGTCAACATGAGAATGGGTTTGTCGAACCCGTTGCGACGCAGATCCTGCGCCATCACCATTCCGTCATCGGGCTGCTCCATCATGACGTCCAGAATGAGCAGGTCAGGCTTCGTCTTCGAGACAGCCTTCATGCCCGATTCGCGACAGTATGCAGAAGCGACCTCGTGGCCTGCGGCTTCCAGGCACAGACGAGTTGCCTCGACAACGTCGGTGTCGTCGTCCACGATAAGAATTCTTGCCATGTGAATTCTCCTTCCAGCAGTCGCGGAACACCCGGCTCCGCCGCCTTCGCACAAAAGTCTCTTATTGTGAAAGAAAAAAGTCCGACCAGCCCACCGCAAAGCGGGGCTGACCGGGCCTTCGTGAAAAACTTCACGAATCAGTCTCCGACATTGTTGCAGGTATTCACAAAATCTGCAACCCCTCTTTTGCAAAGAAATTGAGAAATACTGCAAATTTTAGGGCTTATCGCCTGCCCAGCCATGCCGAGTTGCGATCCCGCCAAATCGCCCGCCGACAGCCAATTGCGTATAAAGTGACGCGAGTCGTGCATCCAAGTCCCCCATTTGCACCACTGCAGCCTCGAAAAGTGCCAATCATTACACTGTGGACCAAAAAGATTTCTGCCCCCTTATCCCTTTAATTAAGTATGGTGTCCCCCGAATTCCTACTCCCTTTATCCCTCCAAACGACAAACAGGACGCAGTCAATCATAAATAGGTGACTGTCCCTAGTTTTTAAATAGGTGACTGTCCCTAGTTTTTACTAGATTGCAAGTAAGCGTTTCATTTTGATTTCCTTTCTTCCAGCCTGCGGAGTTCTTCTTCGTAGGCTTTGCATCGAGCCTGGTATCCGGCGTTCTTGCGGTCGCTATGGTCAATTAAGAGTTTGCAGACCAAAGCCCAGCCGCCGTAGACGGCCAGAAACACGACCAGAGCTTTAATCCATTCCATCCACCACATGATTGCACCTTCATATTTTGCCCACTCACTATGTTATTATATGCACGCCTTTGTGCATTGCGTCTGCCCCTTCTGCTAAACGTGCTGCATGGCAAAAGGGGGCAGGAGCCTATCCCGCCGAATCGCTTTTTTCGGCGGGAATTTCCGTTACCTTATAAATCTTCCCGGCGGAATCCCTGTACATTTCGCCATCGATATTTTCCAGTATCAGCGGCTTCGCTTTTTCGCCGCTTCCCTTTCGCAACTTCATGAGTATCGGAACAACAAGCGTTTCGAGTCCGACGAGAATGGCCACGACTGTGAGCATTCGATAGTAGTTTTCTTCGTCGATTTCGCTCCATACAGCCGCAATTATCTGAACGGCAAGTATCCCGATGGAAGCTACTGACACTACCTGCACCCACACGTGCCTGCCATCCAGCCTGGGAATAACAAGCAGGAAGGCGTGAGCCGCCGCAACAGAGCAAACCAAAAACGTAACTGTCGTTTTCCAATATCTTTCACTGTCAACCTCTCCCCATAAGCCGGCTATCACAAGGAATGCCCCGACAGCGGACAAAACAATGCCGGCAAGACCGACTGACGCCAACTTTCGCTTTTCAATGAAGGCGGCGCATGACATCGAACATATGCTTGCCGCCGATATCATGAACGTTGTCGCCAGAATCTTAAGTTGGAGTTCGCCAAAATCACCGGCAAGCACCGTTATGATTGCAATGACAGCCGTAATGATTAAAAAGCCGATGAAAACCTTGAGTGACGACTTTCTGATCCCTGTGTAGTAATCCATTTTCTCCGCCTGGCGCCCGGCATAGCCGCTTCCAATCCCCGTCCGGGCGAATACAGGCTATCCAAAAATTCCTGCATCTACAATGCCGACTTTCCATTGGAAATATCAAGAAACTGTTTCAAAACCTCATTTTTAGTTACAAGACATGTGGCACACCCGCCTTCGAGTGTGGATTTCCGGTCCAAATCATCATCTTCCCAGCCGAGGGCAGCCTGCCCGCATGGGGCTGGGCTACATGGTTTTGAAACAGCTTTGCTTTGTTGAAAACAGGGTGATCTTTGTGTGGGCATGGCCCGGCCATGTGTTGCAGGGCCATCCCGGCCTGCTGACACGGTCGAGACAGCCTGCCCGTATGGGACCGTGTAACTCACGGGCAAGATGCCCGTGCCACGTTTTCCAGGGATACCAATTGCATAAAAAAAGCAGGAGCAAGTCTCCTGACAGGCTGACTCGCCCCTGCCCCTAGTAAGGAACATTGTTCCCGGCTATGGTGTCCGTGCGGCATGGGGCATCCTTTGCCCGGCCGCAACCGGTTGGGATTCTTTTTCAATGTCTAATGCTGCGTAATAACCTTCGAAAGCTTGAACACCGGCAGCAGCAGTGCGATTGCGATGCCGCCGACGATAAGGCCCATGATGATGATCATCGCCGGCTCCATCATCTGCGTAAGCGTTTTGACGGCGACCTTTAGGTCGTCCTCGCAGAAGCCGGCTACCCGGTCCATCACATTGCTGAGCTTTCCTGTTTTTTCTCCGGCGGCGACCATCTGCGAAACGGACCGCGGCACGAGTTTGCACTTGAACAGTTCGCCGGAAAGCGTCGAGCCTTCCTTGATTCTCTCTGCGAGGTCTGTCCATATCTTGGCGTAGTAGTAATTCCCTGCGACCTGCGAGGTGATAACAAGCCCGTCGAGTATTCCGACGCCCGTCGAAACCATGGTCGACATCGTCCGCAGCGACCTCGCCAGGCATGCCTTGCGGGACATCGGCCCGATAACCGGCATGTTGATGCGGATTTTATCCAGCATCATTCGTCCTGAAGGCGTTCTGACATAGAAGTACACGCCGACGATTATCCCGGCCAGGCCGAGAATCAGCAGGTACCAGTAGCCGGTGATTACGCCGCTGAGTGAGAGCAGTATCTGGGTCGGCATCGGAAGCGCCGCGCCCTTGCCGGCATAGATTTTCTCGAACTTGGGCAGAACAAACGCGAGCAGCGCAATCACGACCAGCACGCAGAAGCTGAGCATGCAGACCGGGTAAGTCATCGCGCCTTTTATTTTCTTGCGGGTGTCGCGGTCCTGCTCCATGTATTCGCTGACCCGCTGGAGCATTTTGCCCATCGTGCCGGACGCTTCCGAAGCCCTCATCAACGCCACGAAAAGCTTGCTGAAATGCTTGGGGTGAGCTTCAAGCGCTTTGGAAAACTCCACGCCCGCCTTCACGCGCTCGGCCAGTTCGGCAACGAGTTTTTTCAGGCCGGTGTGAACCGTCTGTTCGGCGATGCAGTCCAGCGCATCGGCCAGCGGCACGCCGGTATCGACCATGACGGCAAGCTGTGTGGCGAAAAAGATGATGTCGTCATGTTTTATTTTCTTGTTCCGCGGCGGCGCCAGCTGCGATGCGTCGAAAGCGGTCGATTCCTCAATTGAGATAATTGTTTTGCCGTCCTGCCGCAGCATCCGCGACGCATCGTCGATGCTGTCCGCGGTAAGCGTTCCGGTGCTGCTGCCGCCGGCGTTATCCCGTATCTTGTATGTGAATTGCGACATAACTGTTCCTCGCTTATGCAACCATCTTGATCATTTTTTCCGGGTTATGCGCCCTTGCTATGGCCTCGCCGGATGACACCCGTCCGCTTTTCACCAGTTCGAGAATGGCGCTGTCCATCAGCTGCATGCCGAGCGACTTGCCGGTTTCGATCATGCCGGGCAGCAGGTGCGACTCGTTGTCGCGGATCGCCCGCTGAATGCCCTGGTTGCAGACCATGACTTCGACAGCCGGCACAAGCCCGCCGTTCTTTTCATCCGGCAGGAGCGTCTGGCAGACGACGCCTCGCAGCGCGCCTGCAAGCTGCACTCGGATTTGGGACTGCTGGGCGGCCGGGAAAACGTCGATTATCCTGTCGATGGTTTGCGTCGCGTTGATGGTATGCAGCGACGCCATGACGAGGTGACCTGTCTCGGCCGCCGTCAGGGCGGCGGCGATAGTCTCCAGGTCGCGCATCTCGCCGACGAGAATCACATCCGGCCTCTGGCGAACCACGTGCCTCAGCGCCGAACCGAAGCTCGGGCAGTCCACGCCCACCTCGCGCTGCTCGATTACCGACTTGCCGTGGCGGAATGTGAACTCGATGGGGTCTTCCATTGTGATTATGTGATAGGCATATTTTCTGTTCATGTAGTCGATCATCGCGGCAAGAGTCGTGCTCTTACCGGTGCCTGCGCCGCCCGTTACAAGGACAAGGCCGTGCTGGAGGTCGGCGAATTGCAGCACCCGCTGCGGAATATGCAGTGATTCGAACTGAGGCACGTCGTGCGGTATGAACCGAAGCGCCACGCTCAGCGAGCCGCGCTGGCGGTGCATGTTGATGCGGAACCGCCCTACACCGCCCTGCCCGACGGACAGGTCGATGTCGCCGGTGATGTTCAGCCTTTCACGCTGCTGGTCGTTGAGCAGCGGAAGGAATATCGCGTCAATCTCAGCCGGCGTGCTGTTCTCATCGCCGACATGACACATTTTTCCGGCCGTCCATATAACGGGCGACGAACCCGGAACAAAACACACGTCCGAGGCTTTGCGCTCGGTTACGAGGTTGAATATTTTCTCTATTGTCCAGCTCATATCGCCAAACTCCCAAACCTTTTGATTAGCCGGCCGTCGCACGGAAAACTTCTTCGACCGTGGTTATGCCCGCCTTCACTTTGCTCATGCCGTCGTCCCGCAGGGTAATCATGCCCGTTTCCTTGGCAATGGCGCGGAGTTCGTTCAGGCTGGGCGATGATGTAATCTTGTCGCGCGCCACATCATTTGGAACGAACAGCTCGTAGATGCCGATTCGCCCTGAAAAGCCGCTTTTGCGGCACTTCGGGCAGCCGACGCCGTGATAGAACGTCTCCACCTCTCCCGCGGCCCGCTCTACCGCCCTGCGAACGTTCACCGGCGGCTCGTATGCTTCTTTGCAGTTGGTGCAGATTTTCCGCACAAGCCTCTGGGCCAGAACCGCGTTCACCGAGGCGGCTATCAGGTAAGGCTCGATGCCGATATTTATCAGTCGCGTAACGGCACCGGGAGCGTCATTCGTGTGGAGCGTGCTGAGAACCAGGTGCCCCGTAAGGGCCGCCTGCACGGCGATGCGGGCGGTTTCCTCGTCACGAATTTCGCCGACCATGATGATGTCGGGGTCCTGCCGCAACAGCGAACGTAGCGCCGAGCTGAACGTGAAATTGATCTTGTCGTGAACCTGGAACTGGTTGATGCCAGGGAGATTGAACTCGACCGGGTCCTCCACCGTGCAGATATTCACTTCGTCGCTGTTCAGCTCGCGAAGGACGCTGTAAAGCGTCGTGCTCTTGCCGCTGCCGGTCGGACCGGTAACCAGAACGATTCCGTTCGGCTGCTCGATGACCTTTCGCCATTCCTTGAGCATCTCGTATGAGAAGCCCAGCTTTTCGAGATTCACCAGCACGCTGCGGTTATCGATGATTCGGATAACAACCTTCTCGCCGAACTGCCCTGCCAGCGTGCTGACGCGCAGGTCGATGGGCCTGCCGTCCATGAGCACGTGAATGCCGCCGTCCTGCGGGAGCCGGCGCTCGGAGATATCAAGCCCGGCCATGATTTTGATGCGGCTGACAATCGCCGGCTGCATCTTGGCCGGCGGACGGAGCTTTTCAAAGAGCTTGCCGTCGACACGGTACCGCACGCGAAGCGAATTATCGTCCGGCTCGATGTGAATATCGGATGCGCCTTCGCAGACCGCGTTATAAATCAAATAGTTGACCAGTTTTATAACCGGAGACCCCTCGGCCGCCGCCTCGAGGTCGGTTATGTCTTCTATCTGCTGCTCGACAAGCGAAAGGTCCGCTTCCTCGCCCTCGGGCAGAATGTCGTCGATGACGAACACGTTCGCCGAAGGCAGATGCGTTTCGAGGGTGGCCTTGATGTCCTTGGCCGGCGAGCAGACCACAAGTATTTCGCAGTCGGTCAGGCGGGCGACTTCTTCGATGAGAAACACGTTAGCCGGCTCGGTGACCGCAAGCGTCAGCTGGTTGCGAACCTTGAACAGAGGCATGACGTTGTGCTTGTCGATAAAATCTCGCGACAGCAGGTCGATAACCTTCGGGTCGGCGATTTTGGGACTGACACGCGCAAACGGCACGCCATAGCCTTTGGCAAGTGCAGCCAATATCTGTTCTTCACTGCACAATTCGAGCTTCTGCAGAACTTCGCCCAGCAGCAGCGAGTGGCCGGAATTGCGCTGATAATCCAGCGCCCTGTTCAGGTCTTCTTCGGTTATCGCTCCGTTTTCGACAAGAAGCTGGCCCAGTTGAAGTTTTTGTGTTGTTGCATTCCCTGTCATAATGGCAACCACCCTCGCTTAGATGGCCTTGACCGCCTCGGTCACGTCTTTGCAGATTTCAAATACCGTTTCCAGGCGGGTTATCTCCAGTATCTTGCGGACATATTCATCGCAGTTGACCAGTTTCACCTGCCCCAGCCTTTCCGCCAGGCGGTCCTGAAGGTCCAGGAGATACTCCAGCGACGCACTGTCTACAAACGGCACGTTCTCCATGTTCAGGACCAGGTCGATTACATCCTTGCCGCTTTCAAGCTGGTGATTTACCACCTGGGTAAAAGCGTCCAGCGAGTCTTCGGTCAGTTCGCCTTTTATGTTGAGGATTACTGCGTGGCCGTAGCTCTCTGCAGTCGTTGTCATTTAAGTTCCTCTTCAAAGTTGATTACGAAGCCTTCGAGGTTTGAACGTCTGAGTTCTTCAAGGAAAGCCTCCAGGTCCAGCGAAAGCAGCTTTTCGACAAGCGCCGGATGGAACTGCGTTCCCGAATGCGTCTTGATTTCCTCTATCACCGTCTCCAGCGGAAGCGCCTTGCGATAAGTACGGTCCGACGTCATTGCGTCGAAGCAGTCCGCCAGACCGACGATAAGTCCTTCTATGGGCACCTTGTCTCCGGCGAGTCCGTTCGGATATCCCCGCCCGTCGAGACGCTCATGATGATGCAGAATACCGAGCATCACGTTGTCCAGCTGACGGATGCCGCCTAGAATTTTCGCGCTTATCACCGGATGCCGCTTGATGCTCTCGTATTCCTCGTCAGTAAGCCGGCCTTCCTTGCGGAGCGTCGCCTCGGGCACGCCGATTTTGCCTATATCGTGAAGCAGTCCGGCAAGGTAAAGCTGCTGGACCTTTTCCGGCTCGAAGCCGCATTCCTCGGCCAGCCTCTTCGAAATAATCGCGACACGGCGTGAATGGCCGCAGGTGTACGGGTCCTTGGCGTCGATTGTCGCCGTCAGGGCGTGCAACACGCCCATGAGCAGGTCCTGCAGGTCGTCGTACAGCCTGTGGTTCGACAGGAAAATCGCCGTCTGGTTGGCTACCGAGTTGATGAGCTTCAGATCGACGCTGTCAAAATCGCTTTCGGTTTTATTGATGCCGATGAGCACTCCCATCGGGTCCTTGTCCACAATCAACGGAGCGGCGATCAGGCTTTTCACCGAGTTGCCCAGGCCGCTGTCCGCCGGCGACTGGAACTTGTTGTCCACTATCGGGCGGTTGTTCCTGGCGAACCGCGGGGCAATCTGCGTCACAGCCAGCATACGAATCTGGTCTTTGTTCAGGTCGAGGTCGCCGGCCATCGCTATCAAATCGGCGTCTCCGGCATTTCGCGGGAAAACCACCGCAACTGCAGCCGATATGTTCATGACCTCAAACAATTCGCTGCATACGTCCTGCAGAAATTCCGGCGACTTCTGCGTGACCTTCATCGAGCCGCTTATGCGGTAGAGCAGGCTCAGCTCTTCGTAAGTGGTCGCGAGGTTCGTGCTGAGAGTGGTCAGTTCCTCCTGCGCCACGTCCAGCGCCTGTTCGTGCTTCAGCAGACTTTCCAGCACTCGCAGGAAATCGTCCGCCTCGTCCATGCTGTGACGGCAGGATTCTTTCGCCATGCGCGCCAGCTCGGTCTCCGGAACTTCAACATCGCCGACGGCCTTTCTCAGCAGTGCGGGATTTTCCGCCACTTCCAGAGGCAGGTAGCCGGCGATGGCGACCCCCACCAGCCGCCGACGCTTGTATACAGGCACGCCGATGATGCAGCAGCCGCGTTCGGTGCGGCATCGCGAAGGCTTGCCCTCGGCCATCACTGTCTCTGCGTGACGGCACATTTCTTCTCTACACGGGCTGCCGGCGGCTTCATACAGCAGGCCGCATAACTTGCAGGCCGGAGTAAACCCGTCTACGCACTGCCCGTTGCAGTCCCATATAGTCAGGTTCAGTCCCAGTTCGGCCATCTGCGTCCTCAGACGCGCAAACGTGCCTTCGAGCGACTCGAGAACTCCATGATTTGTCGCTGATATCGGGTTCATTTTTACTCCACAGGCGAGGCGGTTTCCGCCGTACCCAACAGATCGTTCACTTTTTCGAGCATTTCCCGCGGCGAAAAAGGCTTCGCAAGGACTGCGGCTATGCCGGCCTCTATCATTTCGCCCGGCTCGATATCAAAACCTCGTGCAGTCAGCATGATAGCCGGCACGTTCTTGATCTCTTCGCATTTACGGACTTCCTTGCAGAACTCCAGGCCGGTCATGTAAGGCATCTGGTAGTCGGTGATAATGAGATCCGGCTTGCCGGAGACGCAAAGCTCCAGCGCCTCTTCGCCGTCGACAGCCGTTATCACTTCATATCCTGCGTTTCGCAACTTAAGGGAGACGATGTGAAGAATATGCGCCTCGTCATCCGCTACCAAAATCTTCGCACTCACTTACTTCACCTGCTTTCTAAGTAATGCATTAATTTCCGAACTTAACTCAGCACAGGCAGCTCGATGCTGAACGTGCTGCCCTTTCCCGGTTCGCTGGTCACCGACAACTTGCCGTCGTGCACGGTTTCGATGATGTGCTTGACGAGCGTCAGGCCCAGGCCCGTGCCCTTGGCCATCTTGCTGTTGGCGCGGACGCGGTAGAACTTGTCGAAAATATGCGGCAGGTCTTCCGCCGGTATGCCGGCGCCGGTATCCGACACGTCGCAGACAGCTATGCCGCGGCGCTCGTCGGCTATCACGCTGACCGTAATGGACCCGTTTTCGGGCGTATACTTGATCGCGTTGGAAACCAGATTCATGACAGCCTGGTAAAGCATGTCGTGATCCGCCTCGACCTGGTAATAAACGGGGGCAAGACGCTCGTTGAGAGTGAGCTTCTTCGCCTTGGCCTGAGGCTGGGCGACATCCAGAACCTGCTTGACTATGGAGGTCAGGCTGACAGGCTCCTTGACGACCTTGACCACGCCGGACTCGATTCTCGAAATATTCAGAATGTTCTCGATCAGCCGGTGCAGGCGGTCCGTCTCGGAAGCGATAATTTCGTAGAATTCCTTCTGCGTCTTTTCGTCGTCGGCTTCGCCGTCGATGAGCATTTCGATGTACGCCTTGATGGACGCCAGCGGGGTTTTCAGCTCGTGCGAGACGTTGGAAACGAAATCGGTCTTCATCCTGGCGATTTCCTTCTCTCGCGTTATATCGTGCAGAACGGCCACCACGCCGGAAACCTCCTCGTTGTCGGTGACGACGCAGCTGAGAGTGACGCTGAAGGTTTTAGGCTCGCCCTTGTGGTCGATCGAATGCTCGACGACTTTTCTGGTGAAGTTTCGGCCATGGCTGCGGGTTTCGCGTATCAGGCGAACCAGCGTCCCGTCGGATACTATCCGGTCGATGTTCTTCCGCAGGCTGCTTGTGAGTTTGAAACCGAGCAGTTTTTCAGCGGCTTCGTTGGCGAGTATCAGCTCGTCGAAACGGTTGGTCACGATAACGGCGTCTGAAATCGAAAAGATAATCGCCTCGGTGTGGTGCTTCTCGGCCGATGCGATTCGGGACTGTATCTGCAGTTCGCGGCTTTCGCTGCGAAGCTGCTCTATCTGGTTTCGCATGGCGGTAAGGAATTCGTTCAGCGGCCTGGTTATCTGTGCCAGCTCATCCGAGCCGTCGGTCATGACCAGGCCGATTTTCCCTGAACTGGCCATGCTCTCGAGCTGCGTGGATATGGTGCGCACGGAGCGGTGAACGCTGCGCCAGAACACCAGCAGAACCAGCGACGTAAGGGCGGCTACCAGTCCGAGGACCAAGTAGTTAAGCCCGGTCTTGGGCACGGCGCGGCCCTGCATGGCCATCATTGTGGCGTAATAGGCGGCACTGGCGCCGAGCGATATCAGCGCCATGCTGGCCAATCCCAACCTTTTGGCAGTAGTCACATCCGCCTCCTGTCAGCTTTTGCTGCGTCCATAACTGCACCCGCCAGGCGTGTGCAGCCCGGGCGTTTCTTCCAACCTCACGTTTAATTTGTTTTAGAAAGTCTTGTAGCGCCGCCCTCAACAAGAGTCTTGGCAAGCTGATTGTCAGGCTCAATGCTGAGTGCGCGGGAGTAGCATTTGCTAGCCAGCTCGAAATCGCCGCCCTGGGCGTGCGCCATGCCGAGCACGCAATAGATGATGCTGCTGTCAGGATGAACCGACGTCGCCTGCGTCAGCACGCTGATTGCGCGGGTCGTCTGGTGATTCTTGAGCAGCGCGTAACCCAGAATAATGACGGCGTCCAAGCTGTTGGCGTCAAGCTGCAGCGCCTGGCGGGCGGACAGAATCGCCCGCGGAGCGTCGTTCAAAGCCATTGCAGCCTTGGCCATGCTGGTCCATATGCCCGGCGACGTTTTGTCCAGTCTGCTGGCCTGCTGATATAAAGCCAGCGCGTCCTGCATGCGCCCCAGGGCCATGCAGCAGTCGCCCTGCATCGTGTACAGCCATGCCTGCGCAACGTAATCCTTTTCTTCCTCCAGGCCCTCGAAAACGCTCAAAGCCTTGCGGTAATTGCCGGAGAAAAATCTGGCCCGCCCCAGCGCCTCGCGATAACGGACATTGCGGCAGTCAAGGTCCGACGCCTGCTCGAAATAATCGGCGGCCTTGTCGTACTGATTCCGCATCATTGCAAGTCGGCCGGCGATTTCATACATGCCGGGATCGTCATAAGCCCTGACCATGTAGCTTTCGATATAAAGCTGGGCCTCTTGAACGCGATTCATCGCCACAAGCACCTCGGCAGCCGCTATCACCGGGGAAATGTTGCTGTCGTCAATTGCATAGGCATGGCGATAACTCTGGAGGGCTTCTTCGTATCTGCCGCGTTTTTCCAGGGCCACGCCGAGAAGATAATAAACTTCGGACGAAGCAGGAGCCGCTTCCTGAACCGTTGTCAGCTCGGCAATGGCCGTGTCATATTCGCCCTGCTCGATGCAGACCTTGGCGAGAACAATCCGCGCCTCGTTAAGATCCTTGTCGAGACTGAGGGCTTCCATGGCGCGATTGTGGGCCTTCTTCAACTGCCCGACCTTGAGATGCTCCTCGGCGACACTGCAAAGCATCCTGGCGCGGGTGTTATACCATCGCTTGTACGCTTCCTTTTTGGCTTCCGGCACGGATGACATGTTGCAACCGGCCAAAACCGCTAAAACAATTACTGCTGTTATTATTTTTTTCATGGCCAAGCTCCTTATGGCTGGCTCCTGGGTGTTCCTTACCAGGTTTAACTAAATTGCCCAAATTGACATAACTGGCCAAAAAAACAGACGTTACGAGCCGGCAGGCTGCTCTTCAGCAGGCTTTTCGGTGCTTTCGGCGCCGCTGTCGTCATCGTCGCCTTTATTTATTTCGGATGTATTGCTATCCGTCTTAAGTTCCGATTTTGCAGGAGTTTGATCGCCCGGCAGAGGCTCCTCGATGAGCGGCTTCATGCCGAAAGCCTTCTGCACCGCCGGGTCAAGGTCCTTGGCGTCGCGCGGCTTTTCCGGCGGGATCATCTGAGTGTCGGGCAGGCCGAGTTCATTCATAATCATCCTCTGAATGATGTACTTGGTCGAAGAATAGCGATACTCGTCGGACCAGTACGCCTTCTCGGTCAGGCGTTCTTTCAGATTGATGGCCTCTATCATTCGCGGCTCCAGCGCCAGTGCGGCATCCACATACCACAACGCCATGCCGTGATCGCCTTCGCTCAGCGCACGACGCGCCGCACGGAGGTTGCTCTGTGCAAGACGCTCTCTGCCGAACCACATCATGCCTTTTCTCTGGCCGACGCGGAATCGTTCAACGTCGTCCTTGATCTGCTCGCTGACGGCTTCGTCAACTTCCTGCTCAACTATGTGCGGAGTAATCAGGATGATTACTTCTTCACGGGTCGTGCCGTCCGTCGTCCTTCTGAACAGCGTGCCCATATACGGAATGTTGCCGATCATCGGCACCTGCGCCCTGCCGTTGTTGGTTCTCTCGCGGAACAGACCGCCGATGACGATGGTGTGGCCGTCTCTCACGAGAACGTTCGATGTGACTTCCGTGGTGGTTTCGCTGGGCAGCACGCTCGTGCCGACTTCTTCCACGCTGCCGGATGAATCTTCCGGATGTATTTCCATTCGCACGTAGCCGTTCTTGCCTATGTAAGGCCTGACGATCAGGCGGGTGCCTGTTTCCAGGAACTGCACGGTCTGGGTCGCAACGGTTTCGGTAACCGTCGTGGTCAGGTAACCGTCACGGTTGCCGATCATCACCTCGCCGCGCTGCTTGTTAAGAACCAGCAGCTTCGGATTGGCCAGGACGGTTACATCCGTGACGCTTTCAATAGCGCGGATAAAGAACGATATTTCGTTGCTTACAAAACCGACGGTCAGGCCTCCGCCGGTTATAGCCGAGTTGAAGTCTGTTCTGAACGTGCCGGATGCGTCGGTATTCAAATTTGAACCGGACACTTCGCCGGTGGTCATCGACTGCAGGCCGTTGCTGGTCGAGTTCATCGACTCGAAGTCCATGCCGGCAAGCGCATTGAAATCTATGCCCAAGGCGTTGCTCTCGGTCAGAGTCGCCCGGAGAATGGTGGCCTCGATGAGAACCTGTTCCGGCTTGACGTCCAGTTCGCGGATAATCTTCTCGATCCGATGGAGGTTTTCCTCGTAATCGCGGACGACCAGTACGTCATCGCTGGCGTGGGCGTTGCCGCCGGCATCGGTCGAACTGGTGGAAATACCCATGCTCGCAGCGGGGGTAATGGCCACCGTGCCCTCATCCGACAGGGCCGGGTTTATCAGCTTCTGGGCGTCGCTGGCGGTCACATAGGACAGCCTGAATATCCGCACGGACATCTTGCGCTGCGCCTTGTTGATTTCTTCCAGCTGCTTGGGCGTATAAACATAGATAAAGTCGCCCTTCTCGACGTAGACGAAACCGGCCGAGTTCAGCACCGCATCAAGGGCCTCCATGAAGGTCACGTTATAAAGGTCGGCGGTCACCATGCCGCTGACTTCCCTTGTGGCGATGATATTCTTGCGGCCTTCGGTGTTCAGGAACTGGAGCACTTTCCTCAGGTCGGTTTCCTGGAAATGAATTTCCGGAATGACGCCGGATTCATTAAACCCCAATGTTCCGCTTACGCCTTCCATAGGCCCTTCTTCGTCGGCGGGTTTTTTCTCGGGCTTTTCGGCCGTCGCCGGCGTTTCGCCGGTTCCTGTCTCAGACTGTATCGTTTCCGGTTCTACAGGAGTAGTTTCAACAGGAGTGGTCTCTACCGGAGTAGTCTCCACGGGGGTAGTTTCCACCGGAGCAGTTTCTACCGGAGTGGTTTCCACCGGTGGTGTTTCCGTAACCGCTGCAGGTTCTTCGGAGGCTTCCGGCGATTCGTCGGCAGTTGTTTCAACGGCTGCTCCGTCGGATTCTGCGGCAGGTTCCTCTGGTGCGGTGGCTGAAGATTCGGCCTGATCTTCCGCATTCTGCCCGGTTTCGTTTGCGAGATCCGTGAGTCTTACCGTTTCGGCATCAGCAGGAGGCTTCTCCTGCCCGAAGGCCGTTAAACTCACAACAAGGACCGCCGCCAGGCAAAATGCCGTCGCCATAGGCTTGAGTCTGTTCAACTGAAACATGATGTAGCTCCTTACTAGGTTTCCGCCGCTTCTGCAGCGGCAGAAATTTACTACTAGGTTTTTTAGTCGCCGTCGTTCGCCTCTTGAGGCGAGTTATCAATGGATTGGCCTTTCATGCCAAGTATTACCGTTATCTCGTCTTTCATAAGCGAGCACGTTCGCGGCGTTATCTCGACGACCTCGAAACCGCTTATCGTGTCGCCCTTGCGAAGCACGCGGTCGTTGATCATCGCGGTCGGAGTCGCCGAAACTATCGTGCTCTGAAGAGTCAGCGCCTGAGCCTGCGCGAGAACGATTTTCTTTCTGGCCTCGAGCTTTTCTTCCTCGGACGGGCCTTCATTTTCCAGCTTCACGCTCGGAGGTTCGATTTTCTTTTCTACTCGCGGCGGGAAAACGCTCTCGTCGGGCAGGAAGATGTCGCGGGAAACCTTCGTGTCCAGCCTGGCGATATATTCCCGCAACTTTTTCGAATTGTCGCCCTGGTCGTCGCTCGATTCCGCCGGCGGCGATATTATCTTCGATGCCGAATCCGAAGGCGCTGCCGTCGCGGCGGAAGACTTGCCTGCGGCATTCGCCTTTGAAGGCGAGAACTGCTTTATGATAACCCGGCCGATTACTATTCCGGCAACGATACAGAGGATCGCCAGCAGAGCGGTCTTCTTCTTGTCTCGCTTCATCTCGGCGGTAAGTCTTTGTTTCCAATTAGGCACGTTCATACGGTTCACCCTGTTCCAGGCCGTTAGTTCTCTGTAAAGTAAATGTTCAACTGCATGTCGATATTGAGATCGCCGCTGTCGTCAGAGGCCGTTATCGAAAGCTTCTCGACGCGCGTAAGGCGTTCCATGTTTGAAATACGATTCATGAAATTCGCCAGTGCGATATATGAGCCTTTCATGCGCATCTGGATAGGCAGCTTGTGGAAAAGCTCTTCCCTGGTCGGACTGGCGGTGGTGTAAGACTCGCTGACGATATTCGGTTCGCTGGCGAGTTCGCTGCTGATATCGCGAAGGAACCCCGCCAGCTCTTTGCTCTTGGGCAGGCGGCGGTCGAAATTCTTGTAGCGGCTTTTGAGGGCGTTAACTTCGCGAAGCAGGGCCGGAACCACCGAAGCCTTCTGTGCCTCTGATTCCATTTCGCGTTTACAGGTGGTTATGTCCGCCCGCAGATTCTTGAGCTTGCGGCTCTGAGGCATATAGACGGCGACTATCGCGACAATCACGATAACCGCCAGTATGCCAATCATTATATAACTGTCTTTATTGATGCGTATCATTTCTATCCCTGCGTCGTTAACGGACCAGATAGCAGCTCGCCTGGAACTCCCTGGCGTTTCGGCCACGGAACTCGATGTTCTTGGCGTAGCCCATGTTGACCTTTTCAAAAAGCGGGCTTGCGGACATCTGCCCGATAAAGTTCGCAATATCGACATCAGTCGGCGCAAGTCCGGTTATCGTGAGGCGAACGCGAGTGACAATTTTTTCCTTTTGCGCCCTGCCGTCGGCATCCGCCGCCCTGGCCGAGACGTTAAGCTCGCTCACAGGCACCCGAACGGCCATCGTTTCAAGTTCAAACTTGCGAAGAACCATTCCGGCAGGCTGGATGCGGCCAAGCTCCGCCATCGTATACAGTGCGTTGACGCTGCTGCCGAGCTTCTCGTCGATTCGCTTCATCGTCATCAGGTCGGCCTGCTGCTTCTGAAGAACATCAAGCAGGTTGAGCTGATTTTTAATGTTGGTCGCCCGGTCTTCGAGCATCTGCTTCTCGGCCATGGCTTCCTTTATGCGACCCTGCCTGACAAAGCCGAGCACAGCCAGCGCCAACACGCACAGCGCAATGAGATACCCTTCGCGAATCAGGCGACGTCTGCGGACTCGCTGGGTCTTAATACGTTCAGGCAGAAAGTCTATCTTGTCCATTTTCAGCCTCGCCCACTAGTGCAGGCATCGCTATGTCCCTGAAAGCCAGGCCCGCACATACAGCCCATTCATTCAATGTTCCGCGACGGTCGGCGCCGAGGTCCACGGACGAAACGTCTATGCCTTTCAGCGGCTGAGCCACTTTGCACGGCAGCGAAAGATTCTCGCTGAGAAGCTCAACCAGCGCCGTGTCGTAAGCTTCGCCGCCGGTCAGGCAGATATTCTTCGGTCTCAGCCCGCGGAACGTCACCGCACAGTAGCGGAGGCAAAGCGATACTTCCCTGGCCAGCGCTTCCACTTCGCCACGAATCGCGTCGCGAAGCGTCCACTGGATGGAATCGGCCTTGCCGTCGCCTTTATTTTCAGTGATGGATTCACCCAGTGAATCAGGCCCGGCTTCTTCAACTGACGAGGGATTCGCCCGGTGCGGGTTCTCCCGCATCGCCCGCATGCGAAGGTCGTTCGCTTCTTCGCGGGTGAGTTTCAGCCTCTTGGCGACGGCGTCTATAAATTTTTTGCCGCCGATTTCGATTTCCTTAATGAACACGATCTGTCTGCCGCGGGCCACGAGCACACGCGTCGATCCCATGCCGACATCGACAATCACGCTGACTGCACTTTCGTCAGCCTGGCGCCTGAGGTATCGTTCGAAGACGCGGAACAACGCAACAGGTTCCGGTTCGATGTGCTCCGGTCTGAGTCCCATTTCGTTCAGAAGCTCCAGGTGGTCCTGAACTGTCTCGCTGGGAGCGGCTATGACGATTATCTCATCACGGACATCGCCTTCCTGACGAATCTGCCCGGCATTGAGATACGCCAGCCGGTCGGGTTCGATATTGAATCCGAACCGCTCTCTGGCTTCCCACATGACGGCCTTTTTAAGCTCGTCGTCCGACATGTGCGGCAGACGCATATTTTTTATGGTGAGTTTTCGACAGGGAAGTGCACTGACAACTCGCCGCCCGTGAAAACCTCCGCTTCGGAGCATTTCACGAACAGCCATCACCAGGTGTTTTCGTATCTGCGACTCATCGGCGCCTGCGGAATCCGGCAGCCGCCAGCGACCCGACGCGCACACATTGACAGACTGACCGACCTGGTGCATCTGGAGCATCTTGATGCTGTCGGTGCCTATATCCAGTGCTATGGGCCAGTGTTTCTTTCGCAGCAACAGGTTTATCATTGCCCAACGTCCCTTTCTACTAGGGGCTTACAACTACAATCGTCACCTCGCCGGTCGCGGCAGCCACCTCGACATTAAAGAGACTTGCGCCGGCCTGGATCACAATCGTGCCTGCATTGTCCGGTTCGCCGATCTCATTAAATGACACCGAACTGTTCCCGCCGAAATCGGCGGAAACGATGTCCACATCGTCAAAACCGCGTTGTGATCCGAAATTTATGGTGTACGCAGTCTTAGTAATCGGATGAATCAGGGGGCCACTTTCGTTAGATAATGTGTAAGATTCTCCGGATGCGTTAAAAGTCACCGTAACAGGGGTTTGGGAGGTAATAGCATAGTCCTGGGCATATTCCAGGTCTGCGGTAATCATTCTGGCGGCAGAACTTACCTGAAAATCATCCGTGCCCAGGGCGTATGGAAGCACAACCGCGGCCGAAATGGCCAGTATCAACATAACTACGATAAGCTCAGCTAAAGTGAATGCCTTCCGGGACTTACTTCTTTTGGGTGGTTGGAACTTCATCTTTCGCTCCCTTGCGAGTTGCGTCCGGAGCCGAGGCGACCATCTGCACTTTTATCTCGCCGCTTTTCAAAAGATCGATTATTTTGTCGAGCCTGTCATTAGTGCCATCGATGGCCTTTTTTGTTTCTTCCCGCTGAGCGCTTGTATTCAGGAAAGGTTCGGCCGCCCTTGCATCGACAGAGGCCGGTATTTCCGCCCAAAGTCCGATAACAAGCGCAGTCAGCAGGACAGCTATGGCCGTCAGGCAAACCCTGGTATAGCCATCAACCCTTACCGTCATCTTTTTCTGCTCTTTATTGTTCATATCTGCTGCTCCGAATTAATTGTCAGCCGTTTCGAGTATCTGCACCGAAGCCCCGCCCGTGCTGCCGCCTGTAATGTCATAAAGCCCGCAGCGGTCTTCCTCGTAATTGAGGACGTGGCTGCCCGAGAGGTTCAGGTCGTAGCCGTAGTAATCGCTGATGAGCGCGCCGTTGATTTCCGTGCTGCTGCCGGAGGTTGTGCCGTAGGCGGCCAGTCCGCCCCACGAACGAACAAGGCCGTCGATGGTCACATTCCGCGCGTTGTTTGTGACATAAATCGTGCCCGACGCGACAATCGCCGGATAACCTTCCACGGCTTCCAGATGTATGTTCGAACCGTCGAGCACAAGATTGCCGTCGATAATAAGCGTGCCGGTGAACTCAACGTCTTTTTGAATGGTAACCGTCGAGCCTGACTTGGGCTTGAGATAGATAACGCCGCCCGGATTGCTTGCCGTAACGGCTTTGCCGCTGGTGATACTGCCGCCTTTTTTGATTTCGGTATTCTTATATTGCTCGGCGCTATATGTTACTCCATCCAGCTTGTACGAAACGTACTGCGACCATGTTATACCGGGCATCTCCTTCGGGTCGGCGTATTGGGTTGAAGTGCCTTTGATTTTTCGGTTGGGATCCCACACGATACCGGAAGCGGAAGCGTCGCCGTTAATGGCCGCCCAGTTCAGCAGATGACCGTTGATGTGGAAGTCGCCGTTGACGACGAGCGTCGAGGGCAGCCATGCCACATTCCCACCGACAAGCATGCTGTGGGTCGTGACCGTTTTCCTCGCGTCGAGTCGGCGGACTTTCATGGACGCCGTCTGCTTGACTCCGCCCGACGTCGCTTCCGCAAACAGATAGTATATCGTGGGGTCGGCCGGATCAACGATTGCATAGAATCTGTAACTGTCGCTGCTGTTGTCGATATAATACGGCCCCAACTGGCTATTCGCTGAAGAGGCCGCCATCGCATCCTTGTTTACTTTGAGCATGTACAATGCATGCTGCAGGCCTGATTCAGCCAGGTACTTCGCCCGGCTGGCCCGGCTGAGGTTGCTTGAGCCGGCGAGCTTGATGGAGGCAGTGGAAACGTAACTCAGACCGAGGATGGACGCCATCACCAGCGCCATGAGCACCAGTATCAGTGCGAAGCCGGTTTGTCTGTTTCTTCGTCTCATTCTCTTCTCATCCTCTGCTGATTCATCTGTTTCCGTCCACTCTGCCTGCGTCTTTTCACCGCCACCACCACCAATTTCCGCGCCCGCCATGGCCGCTGGAACCGGAACCGCCTGAACCGCCCGAATCGTTTGAATCGCCCGAATCGGCCGAGGCATCATCACTGTCGTCATCCACCATGGATGAAGGCAGATTGACGACATATTCCCCGTCCGCGATGCCGACATATTCCGTAAAAGGCGCCCTGAGCGAGGCTGCGCTGCGAAGCGTCACGCCTTCATCAGTCTCATCGGCGACAGCAAGTTCTATCTTCACGAGCGTGGTCAGGGGCGCCTGAACGTCCGCTGAAACGCTGAAGGCGGTCGCATCCTGGGCCAGTGTTTGCGTCTGGGCATATTGACTGTTCGTTATCGTGCTGATAATCGACGCCTGCATCGCCTCCGCAAGAGTCAGCTTCGAGTCGAGCGCTTTTTTCATATCCTTTGTAAAACTCTCCGGGTAACTGATCGAATACTCATTAATCCGGTTCGACTCGGAATCCCGTTTAAGAACGGTCAGCTCGGAAAGATTTATTGCGCCGTCGCTGTTCATGTCGGCAGTCCACAGAACCATCGAGCCGTCGCCCATAAGAGTAACGAGCTTGGCGTCCTTTATGGCGGCCTGGATGTTGATCATTGCGCTGCGGGCCGAGGAAAGGCATTTATAAAAGTTCTGCGTGCTGGCATAGGCGTTTGTCAGCGCGACAGACACGCCGGAGATAACCAGGCCTATGACAGCCGTTACGGCAATCGCCATAACCAGCTCAGCCAGCGTTAATCCTTTCCGTTGTCTCCTCATAATGCTCCTGCCTTACTCGACCGCATATACAAGTCGCGTCAATGTTATGACCACCTGGTTTTTGAAGTGAATTTCCACGGTAACGCGAATAAACGTGGGATCTTCCGAGGAATCCTGTCCGCTGACGTACACATAGGTGGCGGAAACATGCCTCGAAAGCCCCACGGATGCGGGCTCGTTATTAACTACTCCGAATGCGTCGGCGATCTCGCCCGCCTGCTCCACGTATCCGTCGTAGTCGTCGATATTGTCGAATTTGCTGCGGCTGGTTTCGCCCGGTTCCGGGCCCGGTTTGCTGGCGCCGTTCGGATCGCTGAACGGCTTGTCCAGGATTTCCTCCATCATTTCCTGGGCGAGGCTGACTGCGAGCGTGCGGCGGGAGTCCGCCAGTTCATTTTGAGCGCCCACGGTGAACGGCATGGTGATCGCGGCGATGGCCATCGCAAGCACCGAAGCTGCGATCAGGGCTTCAATGAGCGTGAAGCCTTTCCCGACATTTTTCCGCAGTCGCTTCATGTGTGTTCTAGTAATCGATGTATTTTTTGCCTGTTTCGTCGGCGCCGCTTGAATCAGCCTTGAACACCAGCGTGGAGGGCTGATATATCCACCCGTGCGAATCATCTCCGGTCGCCGGAACCTCGCCGTCATCCTTGATAATCTGAACGGTGCTCAGCCCGTTGACCGGATTTTCCGGCATTTTGCTGAAATACGGGCCGTATTTGTAACCGGCCGTCCCTACCGGCGCAACGTTTCCCGCCTGATCCGATACCATGGTCAAATGATTTATGAATGCTGTTTCCGTCGGCTCGGAGTTCGGATCGCAGTTCGGGTATCCCGGAGAAACTCCGCAGTGCTGCCCCTTGAAGACCACGATCTGGGTTCTGAACATCCTCAGGTCGTCGGCAAGCATGCTCGCCCGGGTCATTGCTGTCGCATTGGAAAACTTGGGAAGCGCAATGACAGCGATGATACCAAGCAGTATCACCACTATCAGGACTTCCACGAGTGTAAATGCTTTTTTAGTCGGGTTCATGTTTGGCTCTCAAACAGTTTTCGGGCTGTTTTGCTCCGGCCTCCGCGGCCTGTATGCTGCACCGGCAAAACAAACCCCTTGACGGCTTAAGGTCCGACCGAAACGTCCCTCAGGGACGTCTCGGTCGGAACCCGTGCGCCATCAAGAAGAAGAGCACTCACAACTTACAGTGACGTATGGTCGTCATCATCCGCCGAAAGACGTCCGGTGCTGCTGTTGAAGTGCCAACCGTAGTTGCCGCCACCCAGTTTCGTGGCGCCTGCCTCAACCTCGACCTCGTCATTGGTGCTGCCGGTGACGAACGGATTGGTCGGGAATTTCTGCAGATACGGGCCATACGGATAGTCGGCCGCATCGCCGTCAGCAGGCATCACTGTACCGGCCTGATTGGTCCGGCTGGTGAGCTGAGCAACAAAGTTCGCTGCCGTGGGATATGTATCCAGGTGCTGTACCTTGTACAGTTCGATCTGGCTGCGAGCCGTCTGCAGGTCGCTGGCCAGCGCACTTTCGCGGGCGTCGTTGGATGCCTCAGTGAACTGGGGGATCACGATCGCGGCCAAAATGCCGAGGATGATCACGACGATCAGAATTTCAACTAATGTAAAGCCTGTGCGTTTCATGAAAATTGCCTCCAATTAACTTATTTGCTTGTTATTTTCTTTTTCATCAGCCCGGAAGGGCTCCCAAAACGGTTTACTTCCCTGAACGTTAAAAATATCTCCATAAGCCCTGCTGCATGATGCTGTCTTCGGCTCGAGTTCCAGTTTCGCGTCGTTTCGTGGCCGACTCCGAAGAATCGACTCGCGTTCAACGCCCCATTCACATTTCGCACAATCCGGCCAGCTCGTCCTCCGGTTTTCACCTCCATTCACGGACAGCCACTTAAAAACTAAAATCATCGAACGTTGACTTTGCCCAAGCCGATGCTGCTACATTGCAGTGGGCTACTTGTCCGAACCTAACCGGTCCTTGTGTGATATCGGCCGGTCAGGGGACGCTCTTAATTAGTTCGGGGGAAATAGTTACAGCTTTTTAAATTGCCGCATTTGCGGGCTTTGCGGTTTATGACGGATAGACCAATCGAAGGAGTGAAATAACCGAAAAACCGCGTTTTTAAGCCCGTATGTCCGTTAAAAAACGGATGCGCGGTTCAGTGCTTTGCGCATCGAGAGGCGCATGGCTGCACTAAAAGGAAGTCCTTTTCCGCAACGACACTGTTAAAGGTAGGATATAAAGCAGCCCCAAACAAATAAACATCGCCGGTTTATCAGGGAAAACCCTTATAGTGGAACTTTGACGAAATCAGCCGGATTTGGCCGCAAGTGCAGCCCTGCATTGATCAAGAAGCTGCTTGACCTTGAACGGCTTCATCAGCACCGCGGCGAGGCCCTCTTTGCGGGCTCGTACTATGGAATGATGCGGGTCGTATCCGAAGGCCGTGATGAGTATCACCTGTGTGGCCGGACATGAATCCTTCGCCGCCGCGAACACCTCGTATCCATTGGCGCACGGCATTTTGATATCTGAAATCACCAGGTCATAACACGCCTCGGAGAGTTTCTTTTTCGCCTCGGCGCCGTCGGAGGCCGTCTCGACACTGCATCCGCACGAAACCAGCACGTCGCGTATGGTTTCGCGTATCAGGCTTTCGTCATCGGCGATCAGAACCTTTTTGCCCACGAGCACCGGGTCAACATTGCCGCCGGCCTTTCCGAGCACGCCCGACTTGTGGCCTTCGTGCAGGCTTTTCACATACGCCTTGGCTTCCGTGGCGAGGTCTATGATGCTGGTCAGCCGCTGCCTGAGGTCGTCGTGCCCGATGTAATCCTCGACCAGTTCGCCGGCCTCGGTGATTATGTCGTTCAGCGGCCCGGCAAGCTCAGCCGATATGGACCCGCTGAGCTGGGTATGAGTCGTGTGCCGCTCGAAAACGAGCAGATTGAGCACGTTCATCGCCATCGCGATGTAATTCGCGAATATTTCCGCAAACTGCCTGTCGTCTTCGCTGAACGAGGAAGGAATATCCGACTCGACGTTAAGCACGCCGATAACCTTGCCGTGAAGGCGCAGCGGCACCGTCAGGCTGCTGCGGGCGTTGGTCAGGCCGGGCAGGTAACGCGAATCCTTGCGGATATCCGGGCAGATATAGCTTCGCCCGGTGGCGGCGACGTAACCGCTTATGCCGTTGTTCTCGGTGCTGGCGAACAGCGACCTGCCTACCGGATCGTCACTCTCGAATCCCTCGGAAATGACCACCTCGAGCTTGTTGGTGCTCTCGTCGAGCAGCATCAGCGCGAAGTGCTGGAAATCGAGAACGTCGCGAATGTAGTGGATTATCCGCTCCTGAAGCAGATGCAGCCTGTCGGCGGCGTTGCGGTCGGAGAGGCTGGCGTAGTCCAGGCGGACCAGTTCGCGGCCGGCCTGATCTATCGCGTTGATTTTATTCTGCTGGCGCCGCTGCTGCGTGGCGTCGACGATTACGACGGCCACCTGACGCAGCAATCCCTGGCGGTCACGCACCGGCGAACAGATCACCTCGTAATATTTCCCGCTTTCCGGCATGAGGCTGTACCGCTTGCCGGACTGGGTGGGCGAAGGTTTTCCGGTCGCGAACTCCTCGTATGCCCTGACGCAGAGCCTTTTAAGCTCGCCGAGCACCTTCGGCGAAAAATCCTTGAGTCGGCGGTTGGCCCAGACGATCTCCCCGCCGCCGCCCACGACACAGACGCCGTCGCCGATGGTTTCCAGCACGACGGCCGCCTGCTGAGTGACCACTCCCCGCTCCAGGGGCAGGAAGTCGGCCGTCTCGGCGAGAACCGCGTCGAAACGCTTCTCGCGCATCGCCTCAAGGGCCACGTCGAGTTCGTTCACAACCTCGACTTCGAAGTGCTCGCGAAGAAAATCAAGAACGCCCTCGGACTCCATTGTCGGGCCGTGAAGAACCAGAAGCCTGCGAAGATGTGTTTTTTCAGACATTGCCAACCGGAAATTTGAGCGATTTGCCTTCTTATATAAGTATAGTCTCGGAAAATCGGTTTTGTTCAGTTTTTAACGGCCTCCGCCACGCGGGCATCCGCCATGGCGTTTAACATATCGACCAAGGCCGACCCGCAAGTTGAGCCGGTCGTCTTCAATTTCACCATGCCGCTGCCGTCGCTGCGGGCAGCCATCAGCAGTATCCGCCACGAATTATCGACACGCGCAGCGTGAACGCCGATGCAGCTGTGGCAGTCAGCGCCGCACCGGCGGATTATTTCCCGCTCAGCTTCGAGGGCCTCGCGCGAGGCGGCGTCGTTGAAGACGGCAAGCATTTCGGCAAGTTCGCTGTTGTCCGCGAGCGTCTGCACGGCAAGAGCGCCCTGGCCGGCCGCCGGCGTAAACTGCTCCACGTCGAGCCTGTGAATGAACTCGATGCATTGCGTTTCCAGTCCTGCACGCCGTATGCCGGCAAGGGCCAGGACAGTCGCGTCGACTTGCCTGCGGGCGGGTTCGAGCACCCTGGCCAGGCGGGTATCGACGTTGCCGCGAATTGGCACGACCTTCAGATCGCCGCGAATCGCGAGCAGCTGCGCCCTGCGCCGGGGGCTGGACGTTCCGACGGCCGCATCGGCAGGCAGTTTCTCAATCGACCCGGACCGCGAAACAAGCACGTCGCAGGGATCTTCACGCTGCGGCACCGCGGCGATGACAAACTCCGGCGACATCTCAGCCGGCATGTCTTTTGCGCTGTGGACGGCGATGTCGATATCCCCGTTCCGCAGCGCATTTTCAAGCTCAGCCGTGAACAGGCCCTTGCCGCCGACCGGCGCAAGCGGTCCTTTGCGTCGGTCGCCGGATGTAGTGAACGGCACTATCTCGGTGTGAATACGGGGGCAGGCTGCATAAAGTGCATCGGCGATAATTCTCGCCTGGGCGATTGCGAGCATGCTGCTGCGCGTGCCTATGCGTATGCCGGATATGGTTCGCTTTTTGCTTTTTCTGGACAAGGCGTGTTGATGATACTTTATTTCAGTTTCAATGCTCCAAAAACTGAAAACAATAAGCAAAAACCCATAACAAAATAAACCACGGAGTTCACGCCCAGACGGGCGGGCGTATGCCCGGAGGGCACAAAGTAAAATACAAAAATCTTCGGATACTGTTTTTTGATGTTCTTTTTACTCTCTGTGCTCTCTGCGTCCTCTGTGGTTCAGGCTGTTTTTTCATGTGCTCTAAATAAAAACAGCCCTAACCGAACTTCTCGTATGAAACCACTTCTTTAAGCGACTTCCGCGTCTTGGCCTTCGGTTTGTCGGCTGGATATCCGAGCGTGAGCATTTCGATGATTTTAGCGCTGGGCGGCACGTCGAGGAGCGTGCAGCAGGCGTCCTGGTCGAAGTGCCCTATCCAGCACGTGCCAAGCCCCTCGGCCACTGCCGCAAGGGTCATGTGGTCAATCGCTATTGCGCAATCCACCGGGTCGGAGGGAACGCCGCAGAACATGTTTTTATCAGGTTCAAGCCCGACGACGGCGATTATCACCGGCGCCTTCGCCAGCCAGTCCTGCTCGGACGCCGCAGCGAGCTGCTTCCGCATGTCGGCATCCCGCACCACCACGAACTTCCACTGCTGTCGGTTGCGTGCGGACGGCGCGACCCGGCCGGCGTCGAGAATACGGTTGAGTTTGTCCTCCTCGACGGGTTTATCCTGGTAAGCCCGAACGCTGTGCCGCCGGTTAATTGCCTCGTATACGTCCAACTCTCACCTCCCGAAAACAACAAAGCAGTCCCGAGGGCCGTCCCTTAGGGACGGCCCCGGACCGCATAATCATGCCGACAGGCTTGACTTGTTACATCTTCGGCGTGTCGTTCTTCTTCATGCCTTCAACAAAGGGAAGCTGCCCCGCATAGAAGGCGATTACAAAGCAGGGGAATGAAATCATCGCCATGATGATTTGGATAACGTTCGTAGCAATGTTTAAGCCTTTCCCAGCCGTCGGACTGCAGACAAAGAACATAGCTACGATGGCAACAAACATGGCCGCTATTCCGAGCCAGAATAACATGGCCTTCTTTATCGGCGTGCCCTTGACCAGAGCGCTTGCATAAAAGACGGCCAGTATCGCCAGGATAATCTGAGTGAAATTAACACCGCCGCCACCGCCAAAAAATTCGAAACCGTCCATAATCATCCCTTTCCTTAAAATGTCGTAATTCTAAGTTGAATTCTGAATTGCACGCTGTGAACTGCTATTAAACTATCTCAACTTAAGTCCATGTGCAACAGGTTAGTATCATTTCTGTATCCGGACTATTTTTCTGCCGCGGCGGGTTAAATCACCCCGTCGGCCGCTGGACTCCGCCCCGCCGCAGTGTTAACATCAGCATCGCTACGGGAAGACTTACGGAAAACCCACTATGCAGTTGTTAATCCTCCAAATTGTAGACCCTACGCAGGCTGTCGCCCAGTTGGAATTTTCGCAAGGCATCGGAGTCATGTCGGCGATGCTGAAGGCCGACGGCTTCGACTGCCGCCTTGCCGCCCTCAACGGCTACCAGCCCGCCCTGATCAAGGAAACCTTGGTAAAGCACCGCCCCGCATACGTTTTGGTGGAGTTGTCGCCTTACACGATAGCGGCCGGGCGACGCACGATAGCCGATATTGAAACCCAGTTTTCACTGCCGGTGGCGGTATTCGGCAAGTTCGCGACCTGCCTGCCGTCGCGTGCGATATCCATGCCCGGCACGGAAGCGCTTCTGCTCGGCGAATACGAGCACTCTGCGGTTGAATTAATGAAAGCCTTCCGCGACGGCGTCGAGACGGCCGGCATTCCCGGCACGTGGGTGAAGACACACTCCGGGCTTATAAAAGGTCCGCTGCGCCTGCCGCCACAGAACCTGGACGAACTGCCCTTCGCCGACAGAGAGCTTTTCGATTACGGCGAAATCGTCGCCCGGACGCGCGAAGCAAGCTTCAAGGTCGCCCGCGGCTGTCCGCAGTGGTGCGCCTACTGCGTCAACGACTGGTACATGGACCTCTACGCCGGAATCGGAACGTTCATCCGCCGGCGCAGCGTCGATAACGTTCTGGATGAAATCGCAGCCGTCCTCGGCAGCTATGCCGGCGCAAAGTCGATTTCCTTTTATGACCACTGTTTCGCCATGGACCAGCAGTGGCTGGAGGAATTCGCCGCCAAGTACCCGCAGCGGTTCAATCTGCCCTACCGCTGTCACGTCCGCCTGAACCGCGTCACGCCCGAGACGGCCCGGCTGCTTTCCAAAAGCGGCTGCAGGTGGGCGCACACGATGATAGGCTCAGGCAGCACGTTCATCTGCGACGAAATACTGTCCATGAACACCAGCAAGGCGCAGGCCATCGAAGCGTGCAGGCTGCTTGCGGACGCGAAGCTCACCGTGGCAGCCGAGGTATTCGTCGGCAATCCGTACGAATCCGAGATAACGCTGGAAGAAACGATAAAACTGCTGAACGAGGCGTCTGTTCACGAGGTACACCCCCGCGTGTTCTACCCCACGCCCGGAACCCGCGCCGCGGAGCTTTGCAGTGAAAACGGCTGGATATCGGGCCGCGGCGAGGAAAGCTACTGGACACAGGAGAGCATTCTGGACATGCAGTCGATGCCGGCCGCCAAAATCAACGCCATCGCCCGCAAGCTCCCCTCGATGGTGAAACGCGGAGGCGGAAAGTCCCTGCGGAGTCTGCTGGGAAAAATCATCGGTTCCCGCCGTAAAGGCCTGCGCGGATTGCTCGGCGGATAATCCCAAAGCTGTTTCAAAACTACTTCTTGGGTGCCACGGGTTGCTCGCAACCCGTGTATCGCATTGAACGTGCACGGCTTGGCAAGCAAGCCGTGGCACCCTTGCAGACAAAATGATAGTTTTGAAACAGCTTCCTAAAACCTTCTTAACACTTGCCTGTCCACTATCAAAATGCGTAAAGTTAGCTATTCCTTATTTTCATGAAGCTGGAAGGTTTTTGCATGCAGTGCACTCCGACGGAGAAAAAATGGCGCCTCTTCAGGGCATGGACATCAGGCCATCCCCTGTGGTGCGCCTGGCAGGTCACATACAGATGCAATTTCCGCTGCTCGTTCTGCAACTACTGGCGGGACCCGCTCGGGCGCGCGCCCGAGCCGACCGTTGAAGAATACGCCATAGGCGCGCGCAAGCTGGCCTCCTACGGCACGCTGTTGATTTCGCTGGCGGGCGGCGAGCCTTTCATAAGAGACGACGTCCCGCAGATAGTCCGCGAAATCGGGCGGTATCACTTTCCGTTCGTCACGACCAACGGCTGGCTGGTGACGCCGGAAATCGCCCGCGACGTAATGCGGGCAGGCGCATGGGGCGTGTCGATAAGCATCGACTACGCCAGCGCCGCGCGTCACGACGAAAAACGCGGCAAACCCGGAGCATGGCGGCGGGCGTGGCGGGCGGTGGAGCTTTTCACGGCTGCCCGCGTCCACAAGTGGCAGCGGGTGAACGTCATCGCCGTGCTGATGGAAGACAATATCGACGACGTCGAGATACTCGCCGAGATGGCCGCCGAGCATAACGCCTATTTCATGGTCCAGCCTTACGGGCAGATGAAGACCGGTTCGCCCGACTACGCACACAACAATGGGGCCGTCTCGCCGCGGCTGGTCGCGCTGCGAAAAAAACAGCACAACTTCCTGTCGAACCCCTACTACCTCAGCCGCTTCGACCAGTTCCTCCACGGCGGCGTGCCGAACTGCCGGGCGGGGCTGGCGTTTTTCAACATCGACTCGACGGGCGACGTGGCGATATGCGTCGAACGCAAAAACCGCCCCGTGGCCAACCTCTATCGCGACAGCGCCGCGGTAATCCACAAGCGGCTGAAGGCGGCGGCCAAAGGCAACACCTGCCGCGGGTGCTGGTACAACTGCCGCGGCGAGGTCGAAAGCCTCTACAACCCCATAGGCCTGATTAAGTCCCTGCCGACGCTGCTTTTCGACCGCGGCGTCGCCAAGGACAATCTTCCGAGATGATATCTGCCAAACCTGATTCAAGTGTGCCACGGCCCCTCAGGGGCCGTGGCCGCCGGAAGACAACCCATACGGGGAACCCACTAATTGAGTCAAGCACTGACAAAGTACCAGTCCGCGGGGCGCAAATATTCTTCCCCGCTGTTCAGCCGGCGATGGTATAATTGCCCCCCGAAAGCAGTATTCGCATGAATGAAGTATTAGTCGGACCGAAGCATCAACGATGGCCTGCGAAGGCCTTTTTCAAGCGTCTTCTCTGGAGGGCCGCCGGTGCCTGTGCGCTTGGCGGGCTTTTCATATGGCGGCTGGAAGATCACTTCATCCGCATCGACCGCCACGACATGCCGCTGCCCAACCTCGGCGATGAATTCGAAGGCGCGACCATCGCCCACATATCCGACCTGCACTGTTCGCCGGTCGTGCTGGAGCGATACCTGCACCGCTGCATCGAGGCGGTGAACCAGCTCCAGCCGGACTTCGTCGCGATTACCGGCGACTTCGTGACCGGGCCGAAATACTACGTCCGCCGCGTCGCGCGGGTGCTGAAGCACCTGACGCCTAAAGTCGCCACAGTCGCCTGCCTGGGCAACCACGATTACGGAATCTGCACGCCGAAGGGCTTCGGGCAGAGCCGCGGCCTGGCCAATTACATTTACGACCAGCTTTCGCACGCCGATGTATTTGTGATGCTCAACGAGTCGCGCCTGTTCCGCCGCGGCGAGGCGGCCATCCAGTTCGTCGGCGTCGAGGACTACTGGTCGTCAACCTATAACCCGCAGCTCGCCTTCGACGTGACGCACAGGCACCTGCCGACCGTCGCGCTTGTGCACAACCCCGACGCCGCCGCCGAGGTCGCCTCGCACGGGGCCGACTGGGTGCTCGCCGGCCACACGCACGGCGTGGCGCCGCGGAAAAACCGGCTGCACCGCAAGCTCTACCCCCGCGAGGAACATAAATATCATGCCGGCACGCACGAACTGCTGGACGACGTGTTCCTCTACGTCAATCGCGGGCTGGGCTATTCCCGCCGCGTCAATCTCAACGCCCGCCCCGAAATCACACTGTTTACGCTACACAGGGCGTAAACCGTGGCGTTCGCAGCTTAAAAACTCGCGATTCGCCATTCGCGATTCTCAAAATCCATTGTCTCTTGCCAAAATCGTCGGTTGCTGTTAGTATTTTGCGACGGTTGACAGCCGCGCAGCTCTCAGGATTGGGTATGAAAAAGCTTCTTACCGCCGGACAAGTCGAGCAGGCCCTGGACCACCTCTACAAGGCGGTTGCGGCCAGGTTGCCCCGAGATTCCCGCATAGGCGTAGTAGGCATCCGTACGCGCGGGGAGACGCTGGCCAAGCGGCTCGTCGAGCGCCTGCGGAAGGACAAGCCCGACGTCGAGATCAATTACGGCGTCGTGGACATCACGTTCTATCGCGACGACCTGTCGCGCCGCCGCGGCGCGCCGCTGGTGCGGGCGACGGAAATAGACTTCGACATGGACGACGCGTGGCTGCTGCTGGTTGACGACGTGCTGCAGACCGGGCGAAGCGTGCGGGCGGCGCTCGACGCGCTGCACGATTTCGGCAGGCCGAAAATAGTCAGGCTGGCCGTGCTGATAGACCGCGGCGGGCGGGAAGTGCCGATATCGGCCGACTTCGTCGGCAAAAAGATAAAAGCCCCTGCCGGGGCGAGAGTCCAACTTAAACTGGAAGAAATCGATGGCGAAGAAGGCGTCTTCCTCATCAAGAACCACAACTGAAAACAAAACCGCCCAGGCGAGCGAGTTCGTATGGACGCGGAAAGACCTGGTCGGGCTGGATGAGCTTTCCGCCGGGGAAATCAAATATCTCCTCGACACGGCGGAGAGTTTCCAGGAAGTTTCCACCCGTTCCATAAAAAAGGTTCCCGCCCTTCGCGGCAAGGTGGTCGCACTGATGTTCTTCGAAGACTCGACGCGGACCCGCATGAGCTTCGAGCTGGCGGCCAGCAGGCTTTCCGCCGACACGATACAGTTCACCGCCAAAGGTTCATCAGTCGCCAAGGGCGAGACCACGCTGGACACGGTCCGCAACGTCGAGGCGATGGGCGTGGACATCTTCGTCATACGCCACAACCAGAGCGGCGCGCCGCACATGCTTGCGGGCAGGGTGAAATCGTCGATAGTAAACGCCGGCGACGGCCAGCACGAACACCCCACGCAGGCGCTGCTTGACATGTTCACCATCCGCCAGCGGCTGGGCAGGCTGGAGGGGCTGAAGGTCGCCATCGTCGGCGACATCGCGCATTCGCGCGTCGCGCGGAGCAACATCATCGGGCTTACGAAGCTCGGCGCGAAAGTCGTGGTAGTAGGCCCGCCGACGCTCGTGCCGGCGGCAATCAAGCCGATGGGCTGCGAGATATCGTACAGCCTCGACGACGTCCTCGGCGAAGTTGACGCGATAAACATGCTCCGAATACAGTTCGAGCGGTTCGACAGCCCGCTGTTCCCGTCGCTGCGTGAGTACAGCCGCATCTACGGCATGAACGCCGAGCGGCTCAAACGCTGCCGCAAGAACGTCCTCATCATGCACCCCGGGCCGATAAACCGCGGCGTGGAGCTTACCAGCGAGGTCGCCGACGGCCCCAACAGCTGCATACTCCAGCAGGTGACCAACGGCCTGGCGATTAGAATGGCCGTACTTTATCTGGTATCGCAAGGCAACCGATGAACGACATACTCATAACCAACGGCCGAGTGATTGACCCCGCCAGCGGGCGGGACGAAGTCTGCAGCGTCGCGGTGGCGGGCGGCAAAATCGCAGCCGTCGGCGGCAAGTCGGCCAAGGCCAAACAGACCATCGACGCCAAGGGCAAAATAGTTTCACCCGGCCTCATCGACCTTCACACCCACTGCCGCGAGCCGGGCAGCGAAGGCAAGGAAACGGTGGCCTCGGCTGCGGCCGCCGCGGTCGCCGGCGGATACACGACGATACTGGCCATGCCGAACACCAACCCGCCGCTGGACAACGAAACGTCGGTGCAGTACGTCGTTCAGCGCGGGCGACTGGCGAACCTCGCCCGCGTGCTCCCGGTCGGGTGCATAACCAAGGGCCGGGCCGGCAAGGACCTCGCCGAGATGGGCCTGATGCTCGAGGCCGGCGCCGTCGCGTTCAGCGACGACGGCGAAGGCGTCGCATCGACCTCCGTAATGCAGCGGGCGCTGCAGTACGCCGGCAACCTCGGCGCGCCGATACTCCAGCACTGCCAGGACCCGGATTTGTTCAGCGGCGTGATGAATTCCGGCGCGGTTGCGGTGCGGCTGGGGCTGGGCGGCATCGCGGCCTCAGGCGAGCAGATCATGCTCCGGCGTGACCTCGAGCTGCTGCAGCGGGTCGGCAAAGGTGTCGGCCGCACGCGATACCACATGATGCACGTAAGCTCGGCCGGCAGCGTCGAGCTGCTCCGCCAGGCGCAGGCGGCCGGCATGGCCGTCACAGCCGAGGCGACGCCCCATCACCTGCTGCTCACCGACGCAGCCTGCATGAACTACGACACGAACTACAAGGTCAACCCGCCGCTGCGGTCCGCCGACGACGTCGAGGCGCTGCGGGCCGGCGTGGCCGACGGCACGATTAGCTGCCTCGCCACCGACCACGCGCCGCACTCCGCCGAAGAAAAGGAACTGGAGTTCGGCCTGGCGCCGTTCGGGATTATCTCGCTGGAATGTGCGCTGGGGCTTTACGCCAAGGCGCTCATCGACACCAGCGTCATCGACTGGCCGACGCTTATCGCCCGGCTGACATCCGGCCCAGCCGCCGTCATCGGCCCCGGCGCGCCGGGGCTTGGCACGCTTAAGCCCGGCTCGCCGGCTGACATAACGATAATCGACCCGAAGGCGAGCTGGACGGTAAAGGTGGCGTCGTTCGCATCCCGCAGCCGCAACTGCCCATACGACGGCTGGAAGCTCAGGGGCCGGGCCGTCTGCACCATCGTTGGCGGCGAGATAAAGTACCGGGCGTAAAAACCCACTTGGCAGCCGGATTTTGCGCGGTATCATATCTGTAGATCGCCCGCGAAGCAGTAAGGCGAATCGCACGTCTTGTCAGTTCAGGTACGCGGATATGGCAAATCAGGCATCGGAACGCAGACGGCATAAAAGGCATGACATCTCATGCCCGGTGACTATCCATAACCCCGGCGGCGAGATGCTGTTTCAGGCGAAAACCACCAACATCTCCGACGGCGGCATTTTCATCGCCGTGCCGATTAATTCGCTGCAGAAACTCGGCAGGAAAATAAACGTCAGCCTCCGCCTGCCCCGCTCGACGCCCAACACGTTCATGTTCGAGGACTTCGCCTGCCACGCCAGCGTGGTTCGCCACGAGCCGCTCACCGACCACGAGCAGGCCGGCATCGCGATGGCCTTCGCCAAACCGCTCGATCTGCAGATAAGCGTGTAAACCCGCTTCGTGGCACAGGCCCATACGGGTAAACTGTCCCGCCTGTGATGAAAATTTCAAATCTCAAAAGACAAGTTCCAAACAATTCTCAATGACCAAAACCCACACCGCAGGGGCCGCGAAGCGAAGTTCCAAACACCATGAGCATCGTTTTTCCTTTTTGGAATTTGTGTTTTGGAACTTGTTTGAAATTTGGAATTTGAAATTTCTGCCTCCAGGCGACACGCAGGCCTGCCGGGAATCTCAAGTTTCGCGTTTTTTCAGGCTCGCCAGCAATTTCCCCGCCTGCATGCGTGCCTGCTGCCATTCGGGGCGCACCTGAAGGCTCTCCAGTGTCCACAGGCTCATATCTTTTTTCTGAGTCATTGTCCCGAACCAGTCTGACAAAGCCTTCAACTCATCCGATTGCGATTCCTGCAAATATCCCGACTCAACCAGATTTGGTGCAAAGCTGGTAATATATTTGCACTCCAAAGCCAACTCATCCGGAAGAGCTCGAATATCCACGTTTCCTTTGTAACGATGGGCATGAGCAGCAAAAAACCGTACCTGTTCCTCTGTTGTGCCTGCCAGCCACTCAATGGTTTTGAGGAGGTAATCATAGAGTTTCTCCGGCGCAACAGGCTCCGAGAAATCGTTCTTTGCCTTCCGCCGTGATTTGTTGAAAAAACGAAACACGCTACCCAGCCTTCCGTTCATCACAAAACCGTTTCATGACCCTGCAGTCCTCTTTTGAAGACATCTGCAAAATACTCTCTGCTTCATGGCAAAGCAAGGCCGGCCGCCGAATCGTCATTGCCCGCCGCCCGGCCGGCTGATATTGTGTGTGCAAGACAGTTAATCATTAACCAGGAGCAGCCAGTGGAACCTGTCATTCGCGATGCGACAGAAGCCGACCTCGCCGCAATAAACGACATCTACAACCACTACGTGCGGACGTGCACGTGCACGTACCAGGAGCAGCCGGACACGGCAGCCGACCGTCAGGAATGGTTCGAGGCGCACGGGCCGAAGCATCCGGTAATCGTCGCCGAGGCGGACGGGCAGGTCGTGGCGTGGGGGTCGCTGTCGAAGTTCGGGAGAAACCAGAGCTGGGACGCGTACCGCTTCACGGCCGAAGACTCCGTGTACGTCAGGCCCGACATGAAGGGCCGCGGCCTGGGCAGGATAATTCTGTCTGAACTTATCAATCGCGCGAAGGCGCTGGGGTATCATTCCATCTTCGCTTCCATCTCCGCAGACCAGACGGCGAGCATCGCACTGCACGAAAAATTCGGCTTCGCAAAGGTCGGCCGCCTGCCGGAAATCGGATACAAGTTCGACAAATGGCTGGACGTGGTCTACATGCAGAAGATGCTCTAGCACATGCAAAGCCTGCACAAATACGAATCCCGGAAACTTTCCCGCAGCCGGCCTGTTTAATTTCCAAAACGGCAGACCCGCTGTGCTACGAAAGAAATACGAAAGAAAACACAGCCGAGACGGCTGTGCTACAAAAAAGAAGAAGAAAGGAAAGCACATGAAACTGTTCTCTGCAATATCGTTCGTTCTTATATGTCTGATATTCTGCGGCTGCTCGACAACGTCCGACCAGGCGAAGCAGCCGGCCAAGGCCGCGGAGGCCGGGCCCATGGAAATCCCGGTCGTCATCGTGAAATATTTCCCCGTCACCAATGAAGGCCTGATAGATATCCGCGTGACCGGCGACTGGGGCGCGTCGCTGGAGGAAACCCGCGACAAGACCGACCAGTGCACGAAGGAAGTCATCGAGACGCTCGAGCAAGGCTCGCGGTTCCGCGGCTACAAAAATCCCGACGCCAAGCCGAGTTTAAAATACAAAGTCGTCAAGACGTACGAATTCCTCAAGCCGCTGCCGACCTGCCCGCTGCGAAACGGCGAGACCGTGCCGTTCACCGACTACAACGCCATCGTCAACGAAATCGACATCAAGGACTGGGTCGAGAACAAGGGCGTCAAGGAAGTCTGGATATGGGGCTATCACGGCGGCAAGGTGGGCCTGTGGGAGTCGAACATGTCGTCCCCCACCACCGGCGACATAAGCAACTCCAGCCGCGACCCCAACGACCTGCCCCTGCTCAGCAAAACATACACGGTGTACCACTACAACTATCAGCGCGGCCCGAGCGAGGCCGTTGAGGACCACATGCACCAGTGCGAGGCGGTGTTCAACTACATCGACGGGCGCGACCAGACCCCGCCGGAGAAATGGCCGCAGCTTCTGTTCTGGGGCAAGTTCGTCGGCAGCGACATCAGCCACAAGCTCGTCACCACGCCGCGGCACTGCGGCTGGGCGCACTACGCCCCCAACTCGACGCACGATTACGACTGGGGCAACAAGGACTACGTCGAGACCGACATCGAAGACTGGAAACCCGACGACACGGGCAAAACAACCACCATGAACTGCGACCGCTGGGACGGCAGCAGCATAAAGTGGTTCCGGCTGTGGATGCAGTCGATACCCGGGCGCGACAACGGCCTGACATACAACGGCAAACCGCTTAAGAACTGGTGGATTTTCATCGGCGACTACGACAACGCCGTCAAGGCCGGCAAATCGCTGGTTGAAGAATAAAAAACAAATTCAGCCGCGGAGGGCGCAGAGTTTTTTATTTCAAACGAACTCGATATTTGAATCAAAAAGCCCCCATACGGGGGCTTTTTGATTTTTCCGATTACTGGTTACTGACTACCGATTACTGGGATTTTATCGCTTTCGCGGCGATGTCTTTCCGGTAGTAGCAGTCTTTCCACGTGATTTTCTCGACGGCCTGGTAGGCGAGCTTCTGCGCGTCGGCGATGGTATCGCCCATGGCCGTCACGCCCAGCACGCGCCCTCCGGCGTTCACCAGCTTGCCGTCGACCATCGCCGTGCCCGCGTGGAAAACTTTCACGTCGCCGAGGGCTTCGGCGGCTTCTATGCCGGTTATCTCGAAGCCCTTCTTGTACGAGCCGGGATACCCGCCGGACGACATGACGACGCAGACGGCCGGCCGTGGGTCGAAGTCCAGCTCGACCTCGTCAAGCTTATGGTCGGCCACCGCGACCATGGCGGCCAGCAGGTCGCCCTTGAGGCGCATCATGAGCGGCTGGCATTCCGGGTCGCCGAAGCGGCAGTTGAACTCGATGACCTTCGGCCCAGCCGGCGTGAACATCAGCCCGGCGTACAGCACGCCCTCGTATCGGCCGAAGTCGCGGCGCATCGCGTCGATTATAGGCACGAAAATTTCTCGCTCTATGCGTTCCCTGATGTCGGCGGTGATGAACGGCACGGGCGAATACGCGCCCATGCCGCCGGTGTTCGGGCCGGTATCGCCGTCGCCGATGGGTTTGTGGTCCTGCAGCGGCTCCATCGCGTAGATGTTCCGCCCGTCGCACAGCGCCAGCACGGTGGCCTCCTGGCCGATAAGCATTTCCTCGATTACCACCGTGTCGCCCGCTTTGCCGAATATCTTTGCGCCCATGATGTCTTCCAGCGCCTTTACGGCCTGGTAAGGCTCGGGGCAGACGATGACGCCCTTGCCCGCCGCCAGGCCTGACGCCTTCACGACCACGCCGTGGTCGCGGGAGAGGACAAAATCCTTCGCAAGCTGCAGATCGGTGAAGATGCGCCCCTCGGCCGTCGGCACCGACGCGCCGCGCATGAGATTCTTTGCGTATGCCTTGTCGGCCTCGATGCGTGCGCCCTTGGCGCTCGGCCCGAAGCAGCGGATGCCCGCCTGACGGACCGCATCGGCCAGGCCGTTGGCAAGCGGGTCTTCCGGGCCGATCACAACGATATCAACCTTGTTGTTTTTTGCGAAAGCTACAATGGCGGCGTTGTCGTTCACCTTTATGTCAACGCATTCGGCGTTCTGGGCCATGCCCGGATTGCCGGGCGCCGCCCAGATTTTCTCGCACAAAGGCGACTGGGCTATCTTCCATGCAAGTGCGTGCTCGCGTCCGCCGCTTCCTATCAACAGGACTTTCATCACCGCTCCTCGTTTAAGCTGTATTACGGGTATCATTGCGAGGCGGCCTTCCCAGGCCGCCTCATTAAAAGCCTTTTAGAATCCATGGCGGCCTGGGAAGGCCGCCAGGCAAAAAACAAAATTGCGAACGTGAGTTTATATCAACCCGCCGCGACGGTCCACTATCGCAGGTATTTCTTTCTGTTGTTATATATCCTGCCGAGTCTTTTGACGGCCGCGGCTTCGATCTGCGCGGGCGTACGCTTGTCGGCCGCGATGCCGACAAGCAGCCTTACAAGGCTTTCGAAATCGCAAAGGTTGATTTTCTCAACTGCGACGCGGTTTTTCGGCCCCATGTTGTGGTAGTTGCCCAGCGGCACGCACAGGCCGGCCGCCCTGTAGCCCAGCAGGCTGTAAACGGACGATTCACACACCCCGCCGGGCATAAGCTGCGGCGAGGCGCGGAAACTTTTGTGCTTTTTGGCCAGATCGCGTGCGACGGCGGTTATGTAACCGGTCAGTGACGGATTGAACATCCGCATGGCGTCGCCGACGCGTATGACCGCCCCGCCGCCGAGCTTTGCGGCAGGCTGGGCCTTGGATGTCTCGATGGCGACGATGTCTGCGCCGGCTGGAATCGACCCGTTGCGGCAGGCGGCAAGTGCGCCGACAAATCCGGACTCCTCCGCCCGCGTAAGCAGGCCGGTGACTTTTACGTTAAGCCGGCTGCTCGCAATTTCCTGCATCGTGCAGAGAACCGACGCCACGCCGCCGAGGTCGTCGCATGCCCGCGAACTGACCGTGTTGCCGCGGATGCGGACAGGAGTGAAATCCCACATGCCTATCGTGCCGTCGGGCACGTCGGCCGGCGCCGGCAGGGCCAGCTTGTATATACGCCAGTCGTGGTCGTCCACCCGCCCGGGACCGATGATGGTCGCCACGATATCCCCGCCGGGCGCAAGCAGGCGGACGCGGGCGCCCTTTCTGAAATACTCCGGCCTGACGCCGCCGCGAAATTCCGCCCAGACCGTCCGACCCCGCCGCATCCGCACGACGAAACCGGGATGGTCCATGTGGGCGGCGAAAACCCAGTGATGGCCGTCCCTTCCGCGGCTGCAGCTCAAATACACGTTGCCCCCGGCGTCCTTCTTGAAGTCCAGACCGGCGTGCGATGCGAACTGCCGGACATATTCGACCACGTGCTCCTCACAAAAAGACGCCGTGGGAAGAGACAGCACTTCCCTGAGAATCTTCATCCATGACTTTTTCACTGCGGGTTGCCCTCTCCTTCATTGGCGAGTTTCACCAGCTGAGGCAATTGCTTTCGAAGTTCACCGGCCGCCTTTGTCTCGGGGAAACTCTGTATGAGTTCTTTCGCAGACTTAACCGCCTCGGCGAATCTGCGGCGTTCTATCATGTCAAGCACGTCGTTCCGCAGCTGGCGCGCCTCTTCCATTCTCGCATTATCGGTAAGGGTCGGCATCTGGGCCCTTATCAGATCAGCCTCCGGGCAGTCCGGATAGCTGTCCAGAAACTCTTTGGCTCCCTTCAGGGCCGTCCGCCAGTTGCGGGCCTCAACGTCGCGGTCGATACGGGCGAAAAGCCTTTTCCGATTCTCGGAGACAAAAGCCTCCGCCTCGCGCCGGACACGATCCACCAGCGATATCGCCTCCGGGGCGGTCGGATGCCTGTTGAGCAGGTCTTCAGCCAGCTTTTCGGCCTGGTCGAAACGGGAAGCCGCCATAAGTTCGCCCGCCGCGTCAACGCCTTTTCTGATGTCTTCAATCTCGGCTGCGGCACGCGCCTCCGAAAGTCTGGCGCGAAGTTCGTGCTGACGCTGCGAGTCCGGCAGTTCCGCGGCCAGTCTGGCCAGCACGCGCTCCGCCTCGGCGAAGTCGTCGGCCTCGATGGCCTGCTCCACTTCCATCACAAGCATCTCTCCGGCCTTGGCAAGCTGCTGGCGGGCCTTCGCCTCGCGCTGGGCCGGCGAAAGAAGCAGATTTGAGTTTATCGCCGCCAACTCGTCAAAAATCCGCTTCAGCGTCCCGGATTCATCATCGCCGCCGCAGCCGGCCTGGACAGACACCGCGCCATATCCCCGGTTTTCAAGGGCATCCAGCAGTCGCTGCTGACCGGCGGCGGCTTCGCGCTGCCTGCGGATTAGCCATGATATCGACCACGCAAAGACGGCCAGCACCCCGCCGAGAAGCATCCAGCCCAGGGCCAGCAGCAGGTGCAGCAGATTCATGTCGTCATTGGCGGCGGTCACAACCAGATGCAGACAGCCGGCAAGAAGGCCCGCTCCGGCAAGAACAAAGGCAAATATCATAAGGCACGATGAAAGCACATCCGCCGACGAGCGAACCTGCTGCAGCTGGTCAGATGGTTCATGCATGGCTACACCTCGCGTTGGAATCAGGAGATTAAGATTATGCTTCCCGTTCCGGATTAACGCAAGTGCGCCCCGCCTTCGTGTGCGAGGTGTTTTTCCGGCAAGAAAAACACCTCGCACACAGAGCGGGAGAAAGTAGTGAGTAGAAAGGAGAAAAACGGCTGATACCTTATCCAAACAACCGCAATAACATGCGGCAGGGGCTTCTCCCGCGGCTTGCCCGACGTAGCCTCTCAGGGACGAAGATGGGTCTACTTTCCACTATCTGTTCAATCCGGCAGTCGTTGGATGCGAAAGTTATCGGCGGCCGGAAAAAGTCTCGCACATTCAGCCTTCCTGCCGCAGATTCCGATGTTGACGCCCCGCCGAAACCGGACGTACAATAAAATCATGACAAAAAGCGAAAAATCAAAAATGCGTCGTCATTCCAGCCGGGCCGCCCTGGACAGGCGCGCCTTTTCGCTGGTTGAACTGCTGGTGGTTATAGCAATCCTTTCGATTCTTATGGGCATACTCCTGCCGAGCCTGAACAAAGTGAGGGAACTGGCCTGGCGCAACACGTGCCTGAGCAACGTCAAGGAAATCGCCAAATCCTGCACAGCGTACGCCTCGAACGAGAGCGTCAATCGCGGCCTGCTTTACGCCCTGCCGAACGCCGGAGTGACCACCGGCAACTGGGGAACCAAAAATCCGGAATCGCTCTATCTGCTGATTAAATGCGGCATGGCTTCGAAAACAATTTTTCTGTGCCCGCATGCAGGCGTAAGACAGGAACTGCATGAGCCGGCCGACCCGGGATTCACGGCGAAAACATATTCATACAGCTATATGTCACAGGCGCCCATAACCGGCTACAACGAAACGCTCACAATTGATAAGGATCTCGGCACTCCGGCCATCATCGCCGACAAAAATCCAAGATATACTTTCAGCGGCGGAGCCGTTTCGGGAGAAGATGGAAAGAATTCGAAAAATCACGACCGCAAAGGCCAGAATGTCGCACAGGTCAACGGCTCGGGCAGATGGCTGACGAATACGAAGCTGGAAAATGATGACATTTATCGGGGCGGCTCCGGCGACGTAAGGGCGACTTTGTCAGATTCTTTCGTTTGTCCGTGACATGTCGCGATAAGGCGCATATAATTGTTTGTGTAAGAAGCATTTGCCGGGTATGAAAAAACAGCTCGGGGCAAATAAAAAAAATCAGGTAAACCCCTTACAACAGCTTGTTTTTTAGGGAGTTTTTTGATACTCTTTTTCTATGAAGGGCCTTGACTTGTGTCGGCGAGTCTGGTAATGAGTTCCCCTTCAATAATTTGGTCCCCTTTCGGACCGGTTCCCCCCCGGCCGGTTCGAATAATAGGCGGAGCCTGTCGTCCCCCCCCGCGGCAGGCCCGCCGTTTTTTTAGTAATGACGATATTGAAGCCCTCTCAGGGTTCAACCATGCATATTAGCGCAAAGCGGATGTACGGCTACAACCGTACCGTTGATATGATTTCCCGGGGCGGGATCGCAGGGTTTATCACTGAGCCGCAGCTATCGCCATTGCGACGGGCTGAACAACCTGGGGCACCACGATGCGACACAGCAGATCTTCGCCGTAATCACAGAGTGCAGTGAATGAATCTTTCATGTCGAACATCTGGCCGGTGGTCGGATACTGCCTGACGGTCAGGTATATGCTTATAGGCTCATTCTCAAATCTGCCGGTGCGAACCTGATAGCTGCTGCTTCGGGTTTCCACGGAGATGCGGGCCTGTATGGCGCACTCGTCGTCCAGCGCGACAATAATGCTTGGCTCGAACTCCACGATTTTGCGGCCGTCGCCAGCGACCGCCATCAGCGGAGACTCCCCGAGCAGCGCGTGCGACACGATATCGTCACGGTTGCCGACATAATCCAGGTTGAACCCGTACGTCACGTCCATGGCGGAGACATCCAGCCCGCTGACGCCAAGATAGTAGATGCTGCGTTCCTGCAGCCAGCGGTGGAACCTGTATGCCTCCCGCGTACATGACGGGCTGAAAAAGCCGGCCATCAGGCTGAGCTTCTGAAGCTCCAGCCAGCAGTAGCTGCCGCTCTCGCGGTCGCCTTCCAGGACATACTCCCCGCTCTCGCGGCGGAAGAAGCTGGTCATGGACGGAAATTCCTTCTGAACCGCCTCGAAAAAGTGCAGAACGGTTTCGCGGGAATCCGGCATCTCCAGGGTGGTCTGGATGCTCATGTTCACGAAGAAATCATCGGCAACGCCGTTAAAATCAACACTCATATCCTCTTTGCTCCTGCCGGCTGCATATGCCCGCCGTTACGGTAATTCTATTCCGTTTCTGCGGGCTTCACAATACCGGCGAAAATCCTTACATCCTGAGTTCCTGACAAAAAACAGCCTGAACCACAGAGAGCACGGGAAACACAAAGGACAAAAAATATAGTATTTTAAGACTTTTGTATTTTTACTTCGTGTCCTCTGTGAACTTTGCGGTTCATTTTGTTATGGTTTTTTACGCTTGCTGCGAACGTGAAGTTCCGGCGTTTTCTGGACCACCGTGCTGTCGGCCATGATTGACTGCTTGACATAGGTGTTGCCGCCGACGGTGACGCCCTTGCCGATAACGGTCTCGCCGCCGAGTATGGTGGCGTTGGCGTAAATCGTCGCGTCATCCTCGACTGTCGGATGCCGCTTGATTCCCTTTATCGCCCTGCCTCTCTCGTCCTTGGGTATGCTCAGGGCGCCCAGCGTCACGCCCTGATATATCTTCACGTTGTCGCCTATCTCGGTCGTCTCGCCGATTACCACACCGGTGGCGTGATCGATGAAGAAACTCTTCCCGATTTTCGCGCCGGGATGGATATCGGCGCCGGTTATGCTGTGGGCATACTCGGTCATTATTCTGGGCATAAGCGGTACGCCGAGGCACAGCAGCTCATGTGCGATCCGATAAACCGTTATGGCATAGAAGCCAGGATAGCAGTAGATAATCTCGTCTATGCTTTTGGCGGCCGGGTCGCCGTCGAACGCAGACTGGGCGTCCAGGGCGAGAGTTTCCCGTATCGACGGTATCCTGCCTATAAACTCGTGCGCAATCCTGACGGCCTCTTTCCTGCAGGGCTCCGGGCCGTCGCATTCCTCGCAGCGGCGCTCGGTGCACATGCAGTGGGTTATCTGTATCGCCAGGTCCTCGCCAAGACGGATCAGCAGGTTCCCGACATGGTATTTGACGTTTTCGGGCGTCAGGGCCTTGTGCCCGAAATATCCCGGGAACAGCAGTTGGCGAATTTCGTCGATTATCTCGACAATCCGCGACCGCGACGGCAGAAACGTAAAGCCGATCCGCTG
>CAZVYJ010000017.1:0-56975 GCA_964631565.1 uncultured Planctomycetaceae bacterium | reverse complement strand
CGAAAAAATCGGGCAGAATCGGGCAGGCGGGGGAATAGAAGGCAATCAAGGGCAATGGGCGGCAGGCAACAGGCCCCAGCTGGAACGAACCGGCGCCAAGGGCAACGGATAGGCGAAATATTTCGGATTTCAGATTGCGGATTGCGGATTTTCAATTCGCGATTCGCGATTCGCAGTTCGCGATTTTCCGCCGCAGGCGGGCAAACTCTGAACTCAGAACGCAGAACTCGGAACTATTCCCACAGGCGGGACAGTTTACCCGTATGGGGCTGTGCTACGAGAAAACACAGGCGAGACGCCTGTGCTACAAAACTACTACTGTTTCAACAGACAGGCGTGGCAATGTTTTTTATCTTTCGAATCGCCGAGCGGTTTGAGGACCGGCTGTTCCGTCATGCAGCGGGCGGCGATGCTGACCGTTTCGTCGCCGGCTGTGATGGTCGCGGTTTCTGACTTAGGCAGATTTTGCGCGACGGCTCGCGTGTACGGGCATCGCGGGTGGAACGGGCAGCCGGCCGGCGGGTTTATCGGCGAAGGCATTTCGCCGGTGAGCCTGATTCGGCCGACTCTTTCCTTTGGGTCCAGCCGCGGCACGGAACTCAGCAGCGACTGCGTGTACGGATGCGTCGGGGTTTTGTAGAGCGAATCGCGTGATGCGATTTCGACGATGCGTCCGAGGTACATGACGGCCACCTCGTCGGCGAAATGCTCCACGACCGCGAGGTTGTGCGCGATGAACAGATACGACAGGCCAAGCTCCTCCTGCAGGTCGTTCAGCAGGTTTAGAATCTGCGCCTGGATCGACACGTCAAGCGCGCTGACCGGCTCGTCGCATACGATGAAGTCCGGCTGCGACGCCAGCGCCCTTGCGATGCCGATTCTCTGCCGCTGGCCGCCCGAGAACTCGTGCGGGTAGCGGTTGATGTAGCTGGGCGACAGGCCGACTCGCTCGAGCAGCTCGCCGACTCGCGACGCCCGCTGGCTTCGCGGCACGATGTGGTGGACGATGAGCGGCTCGCTGATGATTTTGCCGATTGTCATTCGCGGATTAAGCGAGCCGAACGGGTCCTGGAAAATAATCTGCATCCGCCGCCGCAGCTGGCGCAGATCGCCGCCGCTGAGCGAGAAGATGTCGTTGCCGTCGAAGTTCACGCTTCCGGCCGTCGCGGGGATCAGCCGAAGCAGCGTCCTGCCGACGGTGGTTTTGCCCGAGCCGCTTTCGCCGACCAGCCCGAGCGTCTGCCTGCGGCGGACGGTGAAGCTAACGCCGTCGACCGCACGGACATGTCTGCGAACGCGCGAGAACAGGCCGCCGCGTATCGGGAAGTAAGTCTTAAGCCCGCTTACCGAAAGGATCGTGTTGTCTGTTTCTTTTATCATAAAAGTCGAACGTTTATTTCGCGTCGGCCGGGTTTGTCTCCGGTGCGTTCTGGTAACCCGGGCACTGCCAGCACGCGACCCAGTGGCCGGACTCGACTTCGCGCAGCGGCGGCTCGGCCGTCCGGCACTGCTGGAGGTTGCAGCCCACCGGGCATCGCGGGTGGAATTTGCAGCCGGCCGGAAAGTGCAGCGGATTCGGCACGCTGCCGGGTATCGTGGCGAGGCGGTGCTTTTCTTCGCCCAGCCGCGGCACGGAACGGAACAGGCCCTGCGTGTAAGGATGCAGCGGCCTGGAGTACAGCGTGTCGACGTCGGTCAGCTCGGCCATCTTAGAAGCGTACATTACTCCGACGACGTCGGCAGTCTGGGCGACGACTGCGAGGTCGTGCGTGATGAGCAGTATGCTGAGATTCGTGTCGGCCTGGATGTCCTTGAGCAGGTCGAGAATCTGCGCCTGGATCGTGACGTCCAGCGCGGTGGTCGGCTCGTCTGCGATGAGCAGCTCGGGCTGGCATGCGAGCGCCATGGCGATCATCACGCGCTGCCTCATGCCGCCGGAAAGCTGGTGGGGATATTCTTTGAACCGCTGCGCCGGCTCGGGAATGCCGACCTTGGCGAGCGATTCGATTGCGATTTTGCGAGCCTGCGCGCCGGACACCTTGCGATGCAGCCGGATCGCCTCGGCAATCTGGCTGCCGCACGTGTACACCGGGTTCAGCGAGGTCATCGGCTCCTGGAAGATCATGCTTATCTTCCCGCCGCGAATGGCTCGCATCTGCTTTTCGGTGTTCGCGACGATGTCTCTGCCGTGCAGCTCTATGCTGCCGCTGATGATTTTGCCGGGCGGGCTTGGAATGAGCTTCAGGATCGACAGGGCGGTGACGCTTTTGCCGCAGCCGCTTTCGCCGACAAGCGCGAACGTCTGCTTCGGCGAAATGCGGAAGCTCACGCCGTCGACGGCCTTGACGACACCGTCTTCGGTGAAGAAGTGCGTCTTCAGGTTGCCAACCCGCAGCAATGTATTGTTATCGGTCATACGTTCTTGAGCCTCGGGTCGAGAGCGTCTCTCAGCCTGTCGCCGAAGATATTCAATGCCAGTATCAGGAAGAACATCGCGGTCACCGCGGAGGTGACTTCCCACCAGCGGCCCTGGAACAGGTCCTCGCGGGCGCTGTTTATCATGCTTCCCCAGCTGGGAGTTCCAACCGGAACGCCGAGCCCGAGGTAGCTGAGCATTACTTCCGCCGTGATTGCGTAAACGAAACCGAGCGAAAAGTTGATGATTCCGAGATGCAGGAGGTTCGGAATAATATGTTTGGACAGAATCGGAAGGCTTCGTCTGCCGATGGCTTTCGCCGCCAGGACGTAATCCAGCTCCCTGAGCTTCATTGTTTCGGCGCGCACGAGCCTGCATGTGCCGACCCAACTCGTTATGGCGAAGGCCACGCAGAGACCCGGAATGCCGCCCAGATCGAATTCGCAGAATGTTCCCCTGAACAGAACCTTGCCGGAAAAAGCGAACTTAAGCGATATGAGCAGAACAATGCCGGGAATGCTTGAACATGTCGTGTACAGCCAGACTATGAAATCGTCGATCCGCCTGCCGAAATATCCGGCGATGACGCCGAGGATCATTCCGAGCGGTATGGCGATGAGATTGCTGAAAAAGCCCACTACAAGCGCGACTTTGGCGCCGAGAAGCGTTTTTACGATGACCGGGTTGCCTTCCCAGTCGGTTCCCATGATGTTCCGCCACGAGTCGAATGAAGGCGCCTTGTTGGGATGCTTGAAGTCGGACATTTGGGAGAATGAAGGAATGTTGTCTTTCGGATCCCTGTCGGCGAGGTATTCGTAAACGTATCCGCCTATGGCTATCAGAACGTATATCACGATGATGCCGAGACAAATCATGGCCGCCTTGTCGCGCATGAGTTTGCGCCTGGCAGTCGCCCACAGGCTGCTGCCTTTTATTGCTGCCGAAAAATTGTTGTCAGGCGTCGTCATTAATACATTCTCATTTGATGCGTATTCGCGGATCGAACAGCACGTAGCTCAGGTCTGTAAGAAGCAGCCCGACGGTGTATATGACCGCCGTAAGGAACACCATGCCCGTCAGGATAGGTTCGTCACGGGAATTGATGCTGGTTATCATCAGGTCGCCGAGTCCGGGAATGCCGAAGCTGCTTTCCACGAGCAGGCTGCCCATAATGAGGAACGGGATGGCGAGAATGAGGTTCGTCAGTATCGGCAGCATGCAGTTCTTGAGAACGTGCCTGAACAGCACCGACGTAAGCGGAGCGCCCTTTGCACGTGCGGTTCTGACGTAATCGCGGTTGATTTCGTCGAGAATCACGGTCCGGTAGAATCTTACCGATCCGCCCAGGCCGGCTATCACCATGATTGCGATCGGAACGTAGATATTGCCTCGCCCGCTTACCAGGCCGTAGGCATGCTCGGGAGATATCTTGAACATAGCCCACTGCCCGAGAATCATGAAGGCGAGGAACGGAATGCACATGCCGAGAACGCTGAGGAAAACGCCGACTTTATCGATCCATGTGTCCCGGTAATAGGCCACGAAAGAAGATATCACCATCGCGGCCAGCCAGCCGAGAGCCATCGCCGGCACCGTGAGGGCGAGGCTGTAAGGCGCCCGGCTGACGATTATGTCAGTGAGTTTCTCATTGTATTGAAGGCTTCTGGACTGGAATGTCGCTGACGATATCAGGTAAGGCCAGAACTGCGCGTTGAATATCTGTCCGGGGGACCATTCGGAAATGCATGCTTCGACGAGCGGCTTGCCGGTCGCTTCATCCCTGTTTCCGGGGTTCGAATTGATTGCCCTGATTACATCGCCGCACGTTTTTGCTTCGGAAAGATCGACATCGAAGGTTTTGCCCGTGGACGACTCGAAATGCATGACAGGCGGGACGGGTTTGTCATTCGTATTGGTCGTTATTATGAGAGGCTTGTTGTCCGTCATCTTTTCGATGGATGTGTCTTTATCCATCCAGAAGACGAACCTGCCGTAGAAAACATACTTGTCGTTATCCGACGGCGTCAGCCCCAGTGCGCCGACCGGCTGACTGTAATCATCCATGTCCGTTATGTTGAGTGCGCCCGGGCCGTCGGCCTTGTCCTTGATAACCAGTTGCTTATGGAAGTTGAAGACGAACGGCAGGTCGTAGCCGTGCCTGTGACGCCAGTCGGCCCTGTCCTGTTCCCATCCTTTTTCTCCGGCATAGATTGCTGCGACGTCGCCGCTCATCACGCGGAAGAGCAGGAATGAGATGATCATCACCCCGAAAATCGTCAGGACGGCCTGCCACAATCGGCGGAGAATGAAACGGGTCATGCTATTTGCCTCCCATTTCGCGTCTCTGTTTGGCGTCAATCCTGATGTATTTTGTGAAGCCGGCGCCTATCGGATGAAGCTTGGTGTTGTATACCCAGTCGTATATGAGCGTAAAAATGACCGGCTCGCTGAGAAGGAGAGCAGGGCAGTCCTCATTGAGCATCTTCGTCATTTCAACGTAAAGCTTTACGCGCTCGTTCTCGTCAACGGTTGTCGCAGCCTTTTCGTACAGCCTGTCGAACTCTGGGTTCGCGTAGTTGGTGTTATTGGTGCCCCGTTTGATATTCGGAGAATAGTAAAGCTGCAGGAAGTTTTCCGCGTCGGGGTAATCGGCCTGCCAGCCCATGGAGTATATCTGAGCCTGCTTGGTGTTTACTTTCTGCTGCAGCGTCGGCCAGTCGTTCAGTTCGATTTTGAGGTTCACGCCGATTTGTGCGAATTGTTTCTGTGCGAATGTTCCCATTCGCCTGAAAGATTCATCTCTGTCCCCAAGATCAAGCGTAAGTTGCGGTATTGGGTCACCAGGCTTTATCACGCCGGCTTCGACAAGCTCTTTTTTAGCGTCTTCGATTTTCTTTTTTGCGAGTTCCAGGTCCAGTCTGGCATATGGACTTGGACCAGCTTCATCGTGTCCTTTGAAGGACGACGGAATAGTATTGACCGCCCTGATTCCTCGGCCGTTGAACAGCAGCTCGATATGCTTCTCGACATCGTAGCAGAGGCACAGCGCCTGGCGAAGCGACTTGCTGCTGCCGAGCACCGGATCATTCAGATTGAAGGCGAACCAGTAAACGGCCGGGTCGGTGTCTTTCACAAGCCTGATGCCCTGCTTCTGCCATTTATCCAGAAGCTTCTTGTCAGGGGATACGACCTGGGAATAAACGTCTCTCGGGATTCCAGCTGAATCTCGCAGCTTGTTTTCAAACATCATCCAGGCAGGATTGTTCTCGCTTACGAAAATCAGATCTATCACATCGATGAAAGGAACTTTCTTGCCGGCGTCCCTGAGCAGGCCGGCTTCATCGTCGCCGGGGCCGCCTTCGGTGGGGTAGAAGTCGTCCCTGAAGTCCGGGTTGCGCTCCATGATGATTCGGCCGCCCTTGATCCACGTGGTGAGGATGTACGGCCCGGTGCCTATGGCGCCTTTATAATCGAAAAGCTCGGGGTCGCGTTCTCGCATGGGAATAAGCCTTCCGCCCCTGTCCCGCTCCAGATAGTAAGAAATCATTTCGTGTGGGATAGGAGCATACACATGCATTGCGAGAATATATTGGAACTGGGGGAAAGGCGCCGTAAGTCGAATCTGCAGCGTATGCTCGTCAAGAGCCTTTATTCCCTCGATGTTTTCCTTCTGATATCGCGAAAAATCGCCTCGACGATACCGACGGGTCGCCTGCCGGTATTCCTCGAGTCCGACTATCCTGCCGTGTATGAAAGCAAGCGAGAGCTTGGTTGTCAGATGAAAATCTGCGACGCGCTTGAAGGCCAGCACGAAGTCGTCGGCCGTCACTGTCCGCGTGGCGTCCGAGCCGTCCTTGTCTTTTCCAAAACACGGATTGCGGAAATACTTGACGTCTTTCTTGAGCCTTATTGTATAAGTGAGTCCATCTTCGGAGACTTCCGGCATGGATTCGGCGAGCAGGGGAATTACTTCCAGCGGCCTTTTAAGGTAATGATAGCAGTACAAGCCCTCGTAGAAATTAGCCTGAATTGCAGAAGAAGACGTATCGCCGCAGGTGGCGGGGTCGATTGATTTTACTTTCGCCCCGTACACATTGTATGTGACTACTTTTCCATCGTTCGCGTTGTCGGATTGCCCGTCAAGCAGCACCAGCGGCGAGAGAGCCAGTGCGGCAACCAACCCCAGAGCTGTGATATAAAACCATTTCATAAGTCATAGCTGCAAGCGATGAACTTGCGGGAGCGGCGGAGAAACATTCCTCTCGGCGTCCGCGTGTGTTCCTCTACGTTTTGCTTTCCGGCATTTTGTAATCCGGCGTCTTGACGCCGAATTTCTTGAGATTATCGTCGATCCAGTTCAGTACCGCTTCCTGCACGATCACGCCGCGGAGAGTCACCTTTGGGTCGGTTAACGCTTTTTCTACGCCGGTGCTGTTTATCTGGGATATCCGCCGCAGTTCGACTTCGCCGTACCGCAGCAGAACCGCGCATACCATGGCGTCGTCGCCTTCGCCGCTGTCTTTCGTCCAGTCGGAGTCATAAACCAGCGAGGCGCATCGCATCGCGTCGACGATCATCTGGAGTGATGCGGTTTTGCCTTTGTCGTCGGTGGCGATCATGGCCTGCAGGCGGCCGAGAGTGCCAATCGCCTTGATCATCGTTCGTGTCATCTCGGCGCTGGTCAGCATTTCCTTGCAGCATCGCTGCCAGTTTTCCTGCAGTATCGCGAACGCGGTTTTCTGCGCCTCGGAGAGAACCTTTTCGTCCACCAGTCCGGTGCGGTCAGGCGGGATATACAGTGCCTGGAATAACGCACCGAGCACCGCCGGCGATTTTTCCGCAGCCGCCTGTTTCTTCATGGTCGCCAGCATGAGGTCGCTGTACTTTTTCCCCTGTGTGAACATCACTTTTTGTGCTTTTTGATAGCCTTTCCAGCCGATCGCCCGCACCGCTTCGTTGCGGTGGGCGACCATTACTTCTAGCACATCCTGAATGGGGGCCTGCGGCATGTTCGCCACGGCCATCGCCAGATTGACTTCTTTCAGGCAGAGGTTGGGGTCGTTTTTTCCCAGGCCGGTTTTCAATGCTTCCGACACTATTTTCGCAGCTTCGCCGGCATAGACGTACTCGTAACGTGTATTGCCGTATCGATTGAAGTCGAACAGCAGGCCGTCGCGTGCATCCGTTGTAGTCTGCTGGGCTTTATTGCCTTCGGCATTCTTTATTTGTTCGACCCAGTAAGTTATTCGCGTGGCGACCTGTTTGATTTCTTCCGGCTTAAGCCCGCTGCTGAGGGACGATTCCGAGATGTTGACGGCAGGGGGGGCGGCAACGGCAGAGCCGGCGCCAAGCAGAACCACCCCGATCAGAAGCACCGTTTGCGACTGTAAATGCGTCATCGTCATGCGCATACGTATCCATCCCTTCTTTAACAGCGTCGCCCACGAGGCGGAATGCTGATGGTAGAAACCGGCTGCGGAAGTGTCAAGGGTCAACTGGTTCCGCTCCGCGGCTTGACGCAGCCGCCGTATGGCCGATATTATCTGCACTATCCAGCAGCAGGGCGGAGTCCGACGAAAAGTAATCGAGGATCGAATGAAGAGCCAATCCATTCCGAACCCGGCCGTTACTCGACTGAGCCTGTATTTGCGGGAATTGGAGCATCTTCAGAAATCGGGGGCCACAAAGGTTTCCAGCAGCCAGTTGGCCGGCAGTCTGCATATTACCGATGCCCAGGTTCGCAAAGACCTCGGATATTTCGGCCAGTTCGGCAGGCCGGGCGTTGGGTACCGCGTCGAGCCGCTGATTGAATCGCTGCGGCGCATACTTGGCACCGACAGAACCCAGAACGTGGTGCTTATAGGCGCGGGCGACCTCGGCAGGGCGCTGCTGCGGTATCGAGGGTTCCACAAAAAAGGATTCGTCATCGTCGCCGCTTTCGACATTTCCGAAGCCAAGGTCGGCAAATGGGTGGGCCACATTAAAATCATGGATATGAGCGATTTGCCGGCCGTCGCCAGAAAACATAACGTCAAACTTGCGGTAATTGCCGTGCCGACCGAGGCCGCACAGCAGGTCACGGATGCGCTGTGCAAGGCCGGCATAAAGGGCATACTCAATTTTGCTCCGGTCACCCTCAAAACCACACCCGGCGTGGCCGTAAAGCCCGTCGACCTGGCCGCCAGCCTGGAGCAGCTATCCTTTATCATCGCCAGCTCGGAATAATTGCCGGTGCAGCTATTTATCATATTTTGTTTTTTGCGGCCCTCCGGATATGCGATAATGCTGACCCGCACGAAGTTATTATCCGTTCGCCCCCGAGGCGCGGACCGGCTGGAGAGAGATAAATGTCTTCGGAACTTATGATTCTGGTTGGAACGGCGGCATGGATTGGTCTGTTTCACACTTTGATTGGGCCGGACCACTATCTGCCGTTCATCGTCCTTGCCCGCGCGGGTAAATGGTCGGCGACCAGGACGGCTGTGGTTACTTTTCTTTGCGGCGCGGGGCATGTCGCCAGCTCGGTAGTGCTCGGCGCCATAGGCATCGCTTTCGGCGTGCTGGTCGCCAGGCTGGAGATGTTCGAGGCAAATCGCGGCGAAGTGGCGGCGTGGCTTCTCATAGGTTTCGGTCTGGCGTATTTTGTATGGGGCATCCGCAGGGCGATACTCAACAAGCCGCACACTCATAAACACCTTCATGCTGCAGGCGTTTCGCACGACCACGAGCACAGCCATGGGTCCGACCATGTCCATGTGCACGGGGAGCAGGGAAAGATGAACCTGACTCCGTGGGTTCTTTTCATCATCTTCGCGTTCGGGCCATGCGAGCCTCTCATACCGATACTCATGTATCCGGCCGCCACGGAAAGCTGGTGGGGCGTCGTAATGGTCGCCGGAGTTTTCAGCATTGCGACTATCGGCACGATGCTTGTCGTTGTGCTTGCGGCGACCTTCGGCCTGAAACTGGTACCGTCGAAAGGCTGGGAAAGATACAGCCACGCGATGGCGGGTGCGGCGATATGCCTGTCCGGCCTGGCCATTGAATTCCTGGGGCTTTAGAGGAAGGTTTTTCAGGAACTGCTATTTCTGCCCCGTGGTCGGGGGAATCGCCAGAAACGCCTCGATAACAGCTGCACATGCCTGCAGCGACACGCGGGCCGAACCTGCTTCCGCACGCACAGCGCCGACCATGTCGGACGGATTCAGTTCCGTGTATGCTTCCCGCGGCTTGTATATCATCTGGTAGCAGAATTTTCTCGCTGCAGCCGCGAGCTCTCCCGCCCGTTCGCTGTTGGACCACATCTGCGGATACACGGTAGCCACCGTCGCCGCCATTGCCGATACATGCGTGGGCGTCAGCTTGTCGTTGCACAGCAGGCCGCCAATCGCATCCGGGCGGTCATCCTTGCGAACGAAGCTCAGCTTCAGCTTGTGTTTTTTGTCGGGGTTGTTCGCGTATACGCACGTCCAGGCGAACCACAGCCGCGTCTCGGCGTCGTCCGGCGACATATCCGCCAGTATGCTGTTCAGACTCTGCGCCGCCTGCTTTGCCTGCTCGTCCTTGCCGTAGGCGGCCAGCGCGAAATACGCCAGGCTTGCATCCTTCGGCTCGGCCGGCCCGCAGTCCGAACCGTCCATCGCGGCGGACGGCAGCTTGTCCTTGCCGGCGAGCACGTTTTGGGCAAGTGCTTTAAGCAGGCCGGCCTGCAGCCTGGATTCGTAATCCTTCTCGCCGGTTTCGTTGAGCACTATCACCATCCACGCCGTCGCTGCCAGCTCGTCAGCCGGATTCATGGTCGATACGTAAGCTGCATCGCCGGCCCATTTCACTTCTTCCCTGGCGTATTGAACAGCCTTTGCGAGGCTCTGGCTGTACCTTTGCTCCTGCGTGAGCTGCCACAGCCGTCCCATTGCATAGGCGACATGCAGATGATCACGCAGCGTGGTTTTCGAGCCCAGTGCGTTGTATCTGCCGTCGCTGTCCTGGTTGGTGATGAGATAAGCGGCTATGCGATGCGCGGCGAATGCAATGGCTGCATCATCAATCGCATCCGCAGGCGCCAGCGACTTGCCGCGATACAGCGATATGACGCAGTCGTCGGGATAACCCACGAAGTGCCTCGTCGCGAAAACTTCGTACTTCAGAGGCACTGAAGTTTTCCCGCCGGCGTCCGGCAGGGCGAGTATGCATTTGCGGACCATTTCGTCCGCATCGAGCCGCAGCAGATAGCCTGTCGACGGCAGCATGTGCGAAACTTCGTTTCCGCAGGTGAGTTTCAGCCCCGTCAGGCCGGGCTGAAATATCCCGCCGAGTTCGTCGGCCGCAATCGATTTGCACGGGCCGAGCACCTCAACCTCTATCAGCAGCGAGTCGAGATAAGGCTTTGTTATCCTGTCCGGCAGCGATTCGCACCGCATCGCCTGCAGTGCCGCCGTGATGAGATTCTCGCCGAGCGAATGCTCCGTCACTATGCTTCTCGCCAGCAGCTTGCCGCGACTCCGCAGGCCGAGCGCCACGCCGTAGGGCCGGCCTGCCAGCCCTTCGAACTTTTTTGGAATTGGTATGCTTCCAGCCGGCGTTCTGTAAGTCAGGTACGAGTTCATCGCCGTTCTGGCCAGATTGACAAGCGCAGTGCCTTCGAGCAGGCTGACGTTCGGTTCGGAAGGTTCAGCCGCGATGAGCGGCCGGCCTGCACCCGCAGTGACTGCAAGTGCAAAAAACGCCGACAGTATGATCTTTGGCGCCCTCATGAGCCGCTAGTTATATGCTTACGCTCCTGTACGTGTAAAGAGTCGAGATAGCTGCGCACGAGTGAATCGCGATTCACGATATCCGGTCAATCGTCCGAGCTTGTTTCGTCCTCGATTTCTTCAGGTGCGGTGAATTCTATCGGCTTGCGGTCGCCGAGGTGCAGCATACCCGGCAGTGAACTGAACTGCCGGGCTATTATCGAGCCTTGTTTTTCCACTCGGAACCCGCCTTCGCTAAAGCTTCGGTGGGCAGGCCCTGAACTCAGAACGCGGAACTCTGAACTATTCCTACAGCCGAGACGGCTGTGCTGCGGAAAGACAAACGCCCTATGTACCTTATTTATAAGCAATAAAAGCGCTGCTGCATCGGCGATATTCTCCTAAGCCCCTTGGCGGCAGGAAGATACTGATAAAATACCTGTCTGCGACAACGAAAGCCGCCTGTCGGCCAGTATGCCAATAACACTTTTATGAACAAGAGGTTATGGATAAATACGGCAATCTGTTAATCCCGGACAAAAACGCCGATTTCAAGCCGCAAAGGCCATTTTTTGTTGCATAACAGGCGGAAAACTCTAAACTTTTGATTCAAGAAGCATATCTAAATTGTCCAGATTCGGACCTTAACTACTGCATAGTCAGGATAAGCCAGGGGAGTTGGAAATGGCGAAAGTCGTATATGACGACCGCAGTTTCATAGTGGATGACAGACGCATCTGGCTGGTGAGCGGCGAAATACATTATTTTCGCGTTCCGGCGGCCCTCTGGCGGGACAGGCTTCTGAAGGCCAAGCGGGCAGGACTTAACTGCATCAGCACTTACGTGCCATGGAACCTCCACGAGTTGAAAGAAGGCGAGTGGGATTTTCACGGCGACAAGGATGTTTCTGCGTTTATCCACATGGCGGCCGAGCTCGGCCTGTATGTCATTCTTCGTCCCGGACCTTACATCTGCAGCGAGTGGGACTTCGGCGGGCTGCCGGCCTGGCTGACCACCAAAACCGGAATTTCCTACCGCACCAACAACGCCGCATACATGCATTACTACGACAAGTACTTGCATCAACTTTTGTCGCGGCTGGCCGATCAGCAGGTTACGCGAGGCGGCAACATAATACTCATCCAGAACGAAAACGAGTACCCCGTGACGACCATGCCGGACCGCCTGAGCTATCTGGAGTTCACCAGCCAGCTCTTCCGCCGCAGCGGGTTCGACATACCGATAATTACCTGCAACAACATGACCCAGCCGATGCTGCCTGACGCCATAGAATGTCTCAACGCCGGTGAAAACGTGGTGGGGCACCTGCGGCGGTTCCGAGCCGCTCAGCCCAACGCACCGCTGCTGATGACGGAATTCTGGTGCGGCTGGTTCGACCGCTGGGGCGGCGAGCATCAGCGGCGTTCCGCGCGAAGCATCGCCCGTATCGCGCTGGAAGCGCTGGGCTGCGGAGCGCAGTTCAATTATTACATGTTCCACGGCGGGACGAATTTCGGCTTCTGGGGCAGCCACCTGGTCGCCTCGGACGATGCATTCCAGACGACCAGTTACGACTTCGACGCACCCGTGTCCGAAGGCGGCGGCCTGACCGAGAAATATTACCTGACGCGCCTGGTTAACGTGTTTGCGTCGAGCATGGGGCGCTTCATCGCCCCGTGCGACATGGGCACGCCGGGCGTCAGCATCAACAACAGTTCGCAGGTGCTCAACATCAGCGGGCCTGCGGGCGGCTGGGCGGTCGTCACGAACAACGGGGTCGATTCCGTCGACGCCGTCAAAATCACGCTGCCGAGCGGCAAGGAGCTGGAAGTTTCGCTGGCGGCCATTGGTGCGACGGCCGTGCCTGTCGGCATCCCGCTGTCAGCCGTCTCGAAGCTCGACTATTCCAACCTCATGCCGCTGGGCCTGTTCAACGGCCACGTGCTGGTTCTTCACGGACCGGCCGGCTGGCAGGGGCGGGTCTGCATCAACGGAAAGGAAATATGCCAGCAGGTGCCTGCGGGCGACGAGCCGCTGCTGGTCGAGCACGAAGGCACGCAGCTCGTCATTGTCAACACCGACCTGGCGATGCGGACGTGGCTGGTCGGCGGCAACACACTGGTGTTCGGCCCGCTGTTTGTCGGCGAAGATCTGGAGCATGTCGTTCATGCGAGCGACGCCAAACAGTTCACCGTGCTCGGCAGCGACAACAAGCCCACACACAAGAAGATAAAGCCGTCAGCGCCGCACAGGCCCTCGCCGCCCGCTCTTGGCATGTTCAAGCGGCTGTGCGTCTGCCGCGAACCGGTCGACAAAAAAATGCAGTGGATAAAGATAGACCGCTACCGCGACGTCGACCGGCTTGGCGTTCATTACGGCTACGTCTGGTACATGCTGGAAATAAACTCCGACCGCGCACAGAAGCGAAACATATTCCTGCCGGAATGCGAAGACCGGGCCTTGATATATGTCAACGGCAACTTTGTCGGCGTCTGGGGCCGCGGCAGCGGGGCGACGAGATCGCCTGTCGGCATAAATCTCAAGCGCGGCGCCAACATCATAACGATGCTGGTGGACAATCTTGGCCGGCTGAACTTTGGCTATCGTCTGGGCGAGCCGAAAGGCCTGTTCGGCCACGTGTGGGACGCAAAACTGCTTTGCACGTCCAGGTTTAAACTCAAGCAGGCTGACGGCTTTTCCAAGCGCATCGTGCCTCGCCAGCTTGCCCATATCATTCCCCATCTGGAAAGCCAGCCTGTCTGGACGGCAACGCTGGAAGTGCCGCTCAAAAAAGTCACGCCGATTCACCTGTCGTTCAACTCGCTGCCGTACTGCACGGTGGTTCTGTGCAACGACCGTGTGACGGGTTTCTTTCCGCGCGAAAGCGGCGCCGTCAATTACGGCGACGTTACATTCGGCGCCGAGCTGAAAAAAGGAAAGAACACCATCAAGCTGATGCTCTGGGGCGACGTGTCCGCCAAACTGCTTGATGACGTGAAACTGCACCTGCTTGAAGAGTGCATCTCCGACAAGGCCAACTGGCACTTCCGCCCGTGGGTCATGCCCAAGGGCGAAGGTCATGTCGTCGGCAAGGACCAGCCGGCCTGGTATCTGTCGAAATTCAAGTATGCCGCGACGAACGAACCGCTGTTCCTTCACGTGCTTGGTGCTGTTAAGGGACAGCTGTTCCTTAACGGCCACAATATCGGAAGATTCTGGAACATTGGGCCGCAGGAGTACTATTATCTTCCTGAATGCTGGCTGAAAGAGCAGAATGAGCTTTTGATATTCGAGGAGCATGGCAACACGCCAAGCCGTTCGCATCTGAGTTTTCTCCCGGGCGGTCCTTACAGTAAGTAGATTCCCGTACGGGAAGACCCGCCAGGAAATGCCATAAAATTTGCATTGTCGCTTTTATGATGTTTGTGTGAGGGTTTATGTTTGTTTTCGGGGCGCCTTGTTTTTCGATTGTCAGGCAGAGAATTTGCAGGATAGCAACGTATATTTGCATCTGTCAGTGCCTACAATGACTTAGAAACACGTCAGCCGTATTTTTCGGCAGTCTGGTTTGGGTTTGTTTTTGGCAATTTAAGCGCCAATCGCATACGTGCCTGTTTTTAATCGGCAAGGGTAGCTTAGGGTAAGGTATGAAATTTACTTGTCTGCAAGAAGTCTTTGCCGTATTATAACTTGCAGCGAAGTTATGCTTTTGTGCATGTCTTATAAGTAGCGGTTTTCGCCAAATCTTTGGCATTTATGTGAACGGTGCATTAGGTCTTATGAAAGGGACGTTTATGCACACCGTAACCAAAAAGGAATTGGTGGACAGAATTGCGGACCGGACGAAGTATAAACGCGTCATGGTCAAGAGAGTGATCCAGAACTTCCTCGACGATATCATTGAGGAGCTTGGACAGGGCAATCGACTGGAGTTCAGGGACTTTGGCGTTTTTGAAACCAAAGAACGTGCAGCCCGCATCGCACAGAACCCAAAGACGCTCCAGCGCGTGCAGGTCCCTCCCAAACGGACCGTGAAGTTCAAGGTCGGCCGGATCATGAAAATCAGACTTCAGGAAGGCTTGTCTACGCCGGCTCCCAGATGAATTGCTGGAGCGGTTCGTACAGGGTATCTTCCGGCCGCCGTTTGATGAAGGTTTGATTTCCGGATGCCGCCGGTTACGGCAGCGCGTTTAGCCTCTGTTACCGGTCGGAGCCCTGTAACAATGTAGCAGACATAATCGCCGCCGCCCGTACGGGCGGCGGTTTTGTTTATGTAAAAGTTCCGGGCTCAAATCATATCTTGTTTGTCTGTAACAAAGTCTTTATCTTCCGGTCTGAACGTGTATATTGCCGATAGCTTTCCGGCTTTTTGATTTGAGGTTTTTGAGGTTACTGATGTCCGGGATTACACCAGATATTGTCAGAGCGGCGGGCGTCGTAGGCGCCGGCGGGGCCGGGTTCCCAACTTATGTAAAGCTTTCCGGCAAGGCCGACACGGTCGTGCTGAATGCGGCCGAGTGCGAGCCTCTGCTCCACAAGGACAAGGAAACCCTCCGCCGCTACGCCGATGATGTCATCGCCGGCATGTCGGCCGCCATCGATCTTGTCGGCGCGAAGGAAGGTTTTATAGGCATCAAGGGCAAGTACCGCGATGTCATAGATTTGCTCCGGCCGAAGCTTCCCGCGAATATCCGCATCTGCGAGCTTCAGAACGCATACCCGGCCGGCGACGAGTTCGTCCTGGTGTTCGATGTGACCGGCCGGGTGATTCCGCCGGGCGGCATTCCGCTGAACGTCGGCGTGGTCACGATGAACGTCGAAACCGCAATGAACGTAGCGACTTCCGCCCGCGGGCCGGTCATCGTCAAGCATATTTCCGTTGCCGGCGCGGTCGAAAATCCGGTTACGCTGCGCGTGCCGGTCGGCATTTCGCTGGCGGAGTGCGTAGCTGCCGCCGGAGGGGCGACAATAGACGACGCGAACTACATTGTCGGCGGCGTGATGATGGGCCGCCTGGAAGAAAACCACGACGCCGTCGTGACCAGAACCACCGGCGCCGTTATCGTTTTACCAAGTGACCACATCGTAATTCGCCGTTATAGCAGGAATTGGAAGCAGATCGTCCGCATCGGCCGAAGTGCCTGCGACCAGTGCAGTTTCTGCACGGAACTTTGCCCGCGGTACCTGCTTGGCCACCCCGTCGAGCCGCACCGAGCCATGCGATCGCTTGAGTTCAACCTTGTCGGCGAGGCCGACGTGAAGGGCACAAGCTTCTGCTGCGAGTGCAACCTGTGCAGCTTCGTTTCGTGTCCGGAAGACCTTGACCCCAAGAGTGTCTGCGCCGAGAACAAGGCCCGCATCGCCCGCGAGGGCAGCAAGTGGGAGAACCCGCCGTTCAATCCGCAGCGTCCCGTCATGCACATGGACAACCGCAAGACGCCGGTTGAGCGGCTGATGCAGAAACTGGGGCTTAAACAGTTCAAAAACGTCGGCCCGCTTGTCGAGGATATTCTTCCGACCGGCCGGGTCGGCATAAAACTCAAGCAGCATATCGGTGCGGCGTGCGAGCCGGCCGTTACCGTCGGACAGAAAGTTTCCGCGGGCGACGTGGTCGGCAAGGTTCCGGTCAAGGACGGCAAGGCCGCCCTGGGCGTGCCGGTGCACGCTTCGATAGCCGGCGTGGTCAAAGCTATCGAAGACGGCACTGTGTGGATAGAAAAATAACAACACGACACAGAGACGCAGAGAGACAGAGGAATGAAATTTCAATAAATTGTTTTTTGTTCTTCTCCGAATCTCTGTGCCTCTGTGTCGAATGATGTTTTGTTTGAATATGCAGGCAATCGCCAGATTTGAGGAAGAAAATGGCAGAATCAAAATCAATCGGCGCTATCGAGCTTTCGAGCATCGGCATGGGCTACAAGGTTCGGGATGCGCTGCTTAAAGCGGCGTCCGTGAAAATCCTTCTCGCCCGGACGATTTGCTCCGGCAAGTATTTCATCGTATTCACCGGTTCGGTCAGCGACGTCAAGTCGGCCGTCCGCGCAGGCCTGGAGGTCGCCGACGAAGCGGTAATCGACCATCTGGTTATTCCGAACGTTCACAAGTCGGTCTTTCCGGCGTTGGGGCAGTCTGTGGTGCTGAAAGACGGCCAGGCCGATGCGATCGGCGTTATCGAGAGCTTCAGCGGCGTGAGCATAATCGCAGCCGCCGACGCAGCCGCCAAGTCGGCCGGAATAACGCTGTTCCGAATTCATGTCGCCATGGCGCTGGGCGGCAAGGGCTTCTGCCTGATGACCGGCAGCCAGACCGACGTCGAAACCGCCGTTCGCGCCGGAGCCGCCGAGGTCCGCGAGCGGGGCCTGCTCGTCAGCGAAATAGTAATCCCTCGCCCGGAAAAGGAATTATTCGACGAATATATATAAGGAGCGGCGGGCATATTCACTGCCTTGAACCGCCGGCCGCAAATCTGCTAAAATCGGTATATGGAGGAGGTTGTTTGTAGTTTCAGGCTTTGATAAGCCAGTTTGTGAGGTAATTTTCTGCATCTTCCGCAAAAAGTTTTTACTTCGCATTGAAACCCCGGCGGTATTTGCCCTAACATCTTCCCTCTCGCGTAACCGCGATACGGCGGTTACATTTATGCCGCAAGAATTCGGAGAAGATTCATGCGAGACGTTGATCTGACAGTCAAGGATTTCAGGAGGCTGCAAAGCCCGACCGAGCTGATGAATCGCGAGTGGGCGCCGTGCCGCAACGGCTGCCCGGTCCACGCGGACGTCCGCAGCTACATCGAGGCCATCGCCCGCGGCAGCTGGCGCGAGGCCATCGACATAATCCGCACGCACCTGCCGTACGCCGCCGTCTGCGGGCGCATCTGCCATCATCCGTGCGAGGCGAACTGCCGGCGGCAGAACGTCGACAAGCCGGTCGCCATCCGCGAGGTCAAGCGGTTCGTGGCCGAGCTTCAGGGCGCCGAAGGCGCTACGGTTCACAAGGCCGCAAAACAGGACAAAGCGAAGGTCGCCGTCGTCGGCTCCGGCCCGTCGGGCCTGACCGCGGCGCTCGACCTGGCGAAGCTCGGCTACCGCCCGACGGTGTTCGAGAAGTTCGACGTCGCCGGCGGCATTCCCATGACGGCCATTCCGAAATACCGCCTGCCGCGGGATGTAATCCAGATGGACGTCGACTGGATATGCGCACACGGCGTCGAGCTTGTAACCGGCGTTGAAATCGGCAGGGACAAATCCATCGCCGACCTGAAGGCCGAGGGCTTCGATGCCGTCGTAATCGCGGCAGGTCTCGCGAAAAGCCGCACGCTGCCGATTCCCGGCGCGGACAATAAAAAGCATTTTGCGGTCCTGAATTTTCTTACTGACCTGGCCTTCGACCGCCCGGTCACAATCGGAAACGACGTGGTCGTGATCGGCGCCGGCAACGTAGCAATGGACGCCGCGCGGTCGGCAGTCCGCCTCGGCGCGAAAAAAGTCCGCTGCGTCTGCCTCGAAAACGAGGAAGAAGTGCCCGCATGGGACTGGGAAGTCGAAGAAGCCGCCGAGGAAGGCGTGAGCTTCATACATCGCCGCGGGCCGGTCGAAATCGTTACAAAGGGCGGCGAGATAACCGCGCTTAAGACACGCAAGGTCACTCGCGTATTCGACGCCGACGGCAAGTTCAGCCCGCAGTACGACGACAGCGACATACTCGATGTCGAGTGCGACACGGTAATCACGGCCATCGGCCAAATGGCCGACACGGGTTTTACAGCCGGCAGCGAACTGAAGCTCGACGCCCGCGGGCGGCTGGAATTCAACCCCGCCACGCAGCAGACCAGCCTGCCTTACGTCTTCGCGTGCGGCGAAATCGTCACGCCGCCGGGTTCGGCCGTCGAGGCGTGCGCGAGCGGCCGGCGCGCGGCGAAGGCCGTCGACATGTTTCTGAGCGGCAAAAAAATCGCTATAGACGATTCCACGCCGCCCGTCATAGACGAAATCTCGCCGGCCACGGCAGAGAAAGTCATCAAAGTCGAGCGGGCCGTTGTGCCGACCGAGCCGGCTGAGAAACGCAAGTCGAACTTCGAGGAGATGGATCACAACCTCGATGAGGCCGCCGCACTGAAAGAGGCCCGGCGGTGCATGAACTGCGGGTCCGGCGCGGAAGTGATAGTGGACAAGTGCGCAGCCTGCCTCACCTGCCTGCGCGTCTGCCCGTTCGATATTCCGGTCGTCACCGATGTAGCCCGGATAGATTCCTGCCTCTGCCAGGCCTGCGGAATATGCATCAGCGAGTGCCCGGCCAACGCGATTATCGCCCGCGGCCACGATGTCGGCGACCTGCAGGCGAAAACAGCGAAGGTTCTCGCCTCCGGCAGCAGGATAGTGGCCTACATCTCCGGCCAGTACGCCTCCGCCGACGACTGGCAGGGCAATGTGAAACATGTTGACGGCGTCGGCGAAATCTACCTGCCGACTGCCGCCCGCATAAGCGTGTCGGACATGCTCAGCGCCTTTGAGAACGGGGCAGCCGGCGTAGTGGTCGTCGCGTGCAGGCGCGGAACCGAGCGTTACCCGACGGCGGCCGGCCGAATCGAAAAACGCGTCGAGCAGGTGCGCGACATGCTGAAAGAAATCGGACTGAGTCCCGAGAAGATACAGTTTTACGAGGCGGCGAGCGACGGCCGCGATGCGGTCGCCGCAGCCCTGACTGAAGCGGCCGGGAAAATTACGGCCTGCCAGGAGACACTTAAATGATTGTTGGCGAGAGGAAACCATTCGACGAAATCATGGCGATGATAGCGCCTTACAAAAAGGTGCTGGTGCTCGCCTGCGGAAGCTGCGTAACGGTCTGTCTGACCGGCGGCGAGAAGCAGGCCGAGGAGCTTGCCTTGCAGATCCGCCTGGCGTGCAAACAGAAGGGCGAGGAAAAGCAGGTCGATTTCGACTGCATAACGAGGCAGTGCGACCGCGAGTTTATCGGAAATCTCACGAAGAACCCCAGGGATTACGATGCGGTGCTGAGCATCGCGTGCGGCGTGGGCGTCGGCTTCATGAGCGGGCTTTACCCCGATGTGCCGATGCTGCCCGGCCTGAACACCACGTTCTACGGCGCCAACACGGCGGGCGGCATGTGGGAGGAATACTGCCACGGCTGCGGCGACTGCGTACTGGCGTGGACCGGCGGAATATGTCCGATAGCCCGCTGCTCCAAGAGCCTCATCAACGGCGCGTGCGGCGGAACGAACGACGGCAAGTGCGAAGTCAGCAAGGATATGGACTGCGCGTGGTTCCTCATCTACAACCGGCTGAAGGAGCTCGGTCGGCTCGATGAGTACCGCAAGCTTCGCCCGGCCAGGAACTGGCGGAAGGACCGCAGCGGCGGCGTGCGTCGGCTGACACACAAGGAACTTATGGAAATCGAAGACAAAGAGGAGTCCCAGGCATGAGCGAGCCTGTAAGCAAACTGCAAGCCCAACTCAATGCGGGTAAATTCGTCATAACGGCCGAAATCGGCCCGCCCAAGGGCGTGAACATGGCGCCGGTCATGCACGAGGCCGTCACGTGCCTCAAGAACGACCGCGTCACAGCCGTGAATGTTACCGACATACAGACGGCTGTCATGCGGGCAGGCAGCATGTGCGGCGCGAAGCTGCTGCTGGAAGCCGGCATCGAACCAGTGCTCCAGATGGTCACTCGAGACCGCAACCGCCTCGCGCTTCAGAGCGATCTGCTGACGGCGTATATATTCGGCGTGCGGAACGTGCTGGCCCTGACGGGCGACCACGTGGCAATGGGCGACCACCAGGAGGCCAAGTGCGTGTACGACCTCGACTCGGTCGGCCTGCTCCAGTGCATGACGAACCTCGAAGCCGGCTTCGACATGGGCAAGGACATGAAGGGCAACCCCAACACGCTGGACGGCGCGCCGAAATTCTTCAAGGGCTGCTGCGTCACGCCGTGCGCCGACGAGGTCGAGCCGCAGATTATAAAATTGGAAAAGAAGGTGGAAGCCGGCGCCCAGTTCGTCCAGACGCAGGCGGTTTACGACCCGGCCGCCTTCGAGGCGTTCATGAAGCGCGTCGAGCACATCAAGGTTCCGATACTCGTCGGTATCGTCATGCTCAAGAACGCCGGCATGGCAAAGTACATGAACCGCTCCGTGCCGGGCGTCGTCGTGCCGGACGCAATCATTCAGCGGCTGGCCGATGCAGCCAAGGAAGACCGCGAGAAGGTCTCCATCGACATCTGCGCGGAACTGGTCTCCAGCATGAAGCACCTCTGCCAGGGTGCGCACCTGATGACGCTGGGCTGGGACCACTGCGTGCCGCACATCATTGAAAAAGCAGGACTGTAAAGAAGAATCGCGAATATCGAGTTGCGAATCGCGAGTTGAAAAACCAAAGCCCTGCCGATGCATCGGCAGGGCTTTTTTCGTGCGTTTTCATGCGTCTGTTTTTGCGCTGTTATTTACGCCATCGCTTTTGCGCACGCGATGGTGTTTTTCAGCAGCATCGCGACGGTCACCGGGCCGACGCCGCCGGGCACGGGGGTAATCGCGCCGACGATGTTCTTTGCGGCCTCGAAGTCCACATCGCCGACTGTAACCATGTCGGTCTTGCCCTTGTCGTTCTTCAGCGGCTCGCCGTTTGCGTCGAAGCCTTTGGGGATGCGGTTAATCGCCACATCGATGACGATTGCACCGCTCTTCAGCATGTCGGCTTTGATGAGCGGCGAGAGGTTCGGAACAGCGACATTTTCGCCGGCCTTCCTGCGGCGGCTGTAGCCCAGCCAGCGAGCCTGCGAAACGCCGGTCGCGACGATGAGCACCTCGGCCCGCTTCGTGTGGGCGGCGAGGTCCTTCGTGGCGACGTGGCAGGTCGTGACGGTGGGGGACTTGTCGAGGCTCTGCAGCAGTATCATCGCGATGGGCTTGCCGACGATTTCGCTGTGTCCGACGATTACGGTTTCCTTGCCGGCCAGTTTGTCGCGCCCGCCCGCGGCGTGGAAGAGCAGCTCGACTGCCGCCATCGGCGTGCACGGTGCGACGATTCCGCCGCCGTAGAACAGCCGGCCCATGTTTTCCGGATGCATGCCCTCAACGTCCTTGGCGGGCGAAATCGCGACCTGCACCTTGCGGGCGTCTATCTGCGGCGGCAGCGGCATCTGGAGAATCAGGCCGCTCACGCCGCTGTCGCGGTTGAGTTCGCCTATCTTAGCAAGCAGTGCGTCCTGCGTGGTGTCTTCGGGCATGTTCAGAAGCTCGTACTGAATGCCGACCGCCTCGCAGCTCTTGGCCTGCATGTTCGTGTAGATTTTGCTGGCCGGGTTTTCGCCGACCTGAACTGCGACCAGGCGCGGGGCCTTGCCTGCCTTCGCGAGAGCAGCCGCTTCCGCGGCCACCTGCTGATTAATCTGCCGGGCTACTGCCTCTCCGTCGATAATTCTGGCGGACATCCTGTTGCTCCTCTCGACTATTCATTCCTCAGTATTTTTCGCACGGCTTCGGCCATTGCGTCGTCTATCGTTCCTTTTCGGCGAGCCAGGCCGGCCGTCCACTGCCCGGCGGCCCGGTACAGCCGCTTCATTTCCAGCTCGTCAATCGCCTGCAGATGCCGGCGGATTGTCTCGATATCGCCTCGGGCTATCGGGCCGGTGAGGGCCTTTTCGGGTCCGTCGGCCAGCACGTTGTCGACCGTCGCCCTGATGAGCGGCTCGAAGGCCGCCAGTGCGTCCGCCCGCGGTATGCCGGCCTTTTCAGCCGTCGCCAGCGCCGCGTCGAGCAGGGCGACCAGGTAATTGCACGCCATCACCGCGGCCGCGTGATAAAGCGCCTTAGACTCGCGGGCGATACGGGCCGGCCTGCCGCCGATATCGCGGGCGAGTTTTTCCATCGCCGCCGCCGCATCGTCGTCGCCCTCGATGAAGAAATACGCCCCGGGCAGTTTTTCGACAGCCGCCTCGACCGTCGGGAATGTCTGCATCGGATGCATCGACGCGACCGCGCAGCCGCACTGCCGGGCAGGCGCGAGAGCTTCGCTTGTCAGCGCCCCGCTGCAGTGAGCCACCACCGCGCCGCTGCCGCTTCTGAAAGCCTTCGCCTCGGCGAGCTGTTTGCACAGTGGGGCGATTGCGTCGTCCGGCACGGTCAGCAGCACGATGCCGGCGGCGCCTGCAGCCTCGGTGTCGGACATGACCGCCGTCTTGCCGATTATCCGGGCTGCGTTCCGGGCAGACTGCGGGCGGATATCGGCCACAGCCTTGACATGCCAGCCTGCCTTGCCGGCGAGAGCGCCCAGGGCCGTCCCGACCCTGCCTGCACCGATAATCGCTATGTCCACGGGGTTTTTCATGGTTTTTCACAGTGTCGAAGAGTCGGAACATACGCCCCAACCCCGCCGCCAGTCAAGCCTTTGCTGAAAGTACGGTCAGCTTACGGCGTCCGCTTCCAGCACGTCGGTAAGCAGGAACTGGTGTTTGTACTGCTCGCTGCGTCCCCGTCTTCGGCTGATGTTGTCCTGCTCCATCCGCTCCAGGGTGCCGGTCGGCAGGCAGACTATTTGCATCGGGCCGAGGCGCCCGCTCTTGCGCTTCGATTCGTATTCGACGTTGAGTTCGCCCAGCGCCTTGTCCATAAGTTCGCAGAGCTTTTTGCAGTCCTGGCCGTCCGTGCACTCCATGCGGAGTTCGTAGAACGGCGTATCGGCGAATCGGCCCTGCATGATGAACCTTTCCACCGCCATGCCCGCGCCGGCAGACGCCTGACGCATCGCCTCGACGACCTGGTGCTCGGTGATTTTCTCGCCTGTAATGTTGGCCGTGTGCATGCCGCGGGAAAGAAATTCAAAAACGGGGCTGTGTCCGTGATGGCCGACTACGCGGATGCGATCGTCGATGTTGTATCGCCACAGGCCCGCCCAGTTGGTGATGACCAGGAAATATTCGCCGCCTGTTTCCAGCTCGTGGGCCGCAAGCGTGGGCGGATCGGCCTGCTCCCTGCAGTCGGCGGGGATGAACTCCAGGAAATTGGCGGTGATTTCGGCGACGCCGGCGGCCGTCCCGTCGGCGAGCGGCAGCGAAAACCTGCCTTCGCTGGCCAGCAGACCGATGTCGCGTATCGGCACATCGCCGAAAAGCTCCTTCAATTTGCGGATGTACAGCTTGAGCGTCCCGCCCGTCCAGTTCGTCATGAACACGACGTTCCAGAAGTGCCGCGGCAGGAGCCTGCCGTCGCGCTTTATGCCGTCTTCCAGCCGCTTCGCCAGCGCCGGATTTTTCCTGAACCGGCGTTTCGGCATGAGTTTTTCATCGACCCGGCCGGGCGGCGTGAGCGTTCCGTCGGCGACATCGCGCAGAAGCCGCTCGATATGCCTTTGCCCCGTCTCCATGAGCTTGAGCGTGCTCGATGGGTTGGCGGTCGTGATAATCGCGACGTCGTGGCATATTCCGCATCGCAGCAGCGTGTAATATTTCGCGTCCGGGTCCGTGAAGCTGTAGACGTCCCGCGGTGCGACGTACATTTTCCGGACGATTTTCTTTTGCGTCTGGGCGAGCATGCCGCTTATCGCACCGCAGGGCAGGCTTGTCGGGCTGAGTTTTTCGCATACGGGCGACGATATCTGCAGTATGGGCCTCAGCCATGCCGCGGGGTGGTCCTTCAGCACGCTTATGCCGAACATGTTCCATCCGCGCCTCATGTGTGCGAGGAACCGCCGGGTCACGGGGATATACTTCGGCTCGCCGGTGGTGCCGCTGGTCATCGAGAACATCACGGGCGGCTCGCCGGGGGGCAGCATGGCTGTGTATTCGCCGTTGAACACGCGGTTCATGTAAGGCCGCAGCGTCTCGTAATCATTCACGGCGACGGCGGCCTTGAAATCGGCGTAATTCCTGATTGCCGCAAAGCCGTGATCCCGCCCGAATGCCGTGTTGCTGTGCGTTTCTACAAGCTGCCGGAGAAGCTCGGCCTGGACCTGCTCCGTCCGCCTGTGCGCCGCAAGAAACCGTCCGACATCCCTCGATGCGTTCCAGCCGGCAAGCTTCGCTATGGGTTTCAGAAGTGTCCTGGAAATACTCATCACAAACTCAACGGCGCTTCAGGCCGCATTGTAATCATGTCACGTTTTAAGATTGTGAAACTTAAAAACTATGCGACACAGGGACGCAGAGGAACAGAGGGGTAAAATTTCAAGGAATAACAACATTTTTCTCTGAAACTCTGTGCTTCTGTGTTGCGTTTTTTGCAATCTCATTGCCGCCGCTCAGGCGACTTCAATTTCCGCAGGCGAGGTAATCCGGCTTTCGTCAATGGCCTCGTCTGCAAGATACCGCCTGAAAAACGCAATCGTCCTCGCCGCGTATTCCTTAGGATTGGTGACGACCGACTGATTGTGCTTGGCGTTTTCAACAATCCACAGATACTTGGGCGACGGGGCCTGTTCATAAAGCAGCCGGGTCTGCTCCTCGCGGATGTAGCTGTCCTTCTGGCCGTGAATGAACAGTACCGGTCTCGGCTGCATGTCCTTCAGCGCCCTGGTCACCGAGGGGAACTTGCACGAAAGCTTCGGCTGAGCGAACCGCATGAGCAGCCAGAGCAGCAGCTTCCAGAACGACTCGGTGTGGTTTTCGTACACCAGCTTCACCCGGGCGAAAATATGCGCCCAGCGTTTCATAAGGGCGATAAGAGTCTCGTCGGTGCTGAAGGCGCCGTCGCAGATTATGGCCTTTATGTTCGGGTCGCTCGCAGCCGCCAGCAGTGCAGAACCGGCTCCCCTGGAAATTCCGAAAACGCCCACTTCCGTCGGCAGGTTCTGCGAGGCGAGGTACGACTCGATATACGCGCACGCGCCGAGAACGTCGCCAAGCTCCTTGTCCGACGGCCATTGAAGCGGGCGGTACTTTCCGCTGCAGCTGCTTTCGCCGTGGCCCCGGAAATCGAAGGTGAACACGTCGAATCCGACATCAAGCAGCGGCCGGGCGTAGCGGGCGCAACTGTACATGTCCGAGCCGTACTCGTGGCAGAAGATAACCGTGCCTTTGTACGCGGAGCGATTCTGCGTGTTCAGATGCATTCCCCGCAGGCTTGTGCCGTCAAAACTGCGAAAACGCACTATCTCGCCGTGCATGGGGGTGAAATCCACCGGTCCCATCGAGAGCGGCGGCGGGGTATCTATGAAGATGTTCAGGCATATCTTGACGTATTTCATCATTATCGCCACCAGGAACGCCAGCAGCGATATGCATGTGGAGGCGATGGCGATGGCGGCCCAGTTCTGCTGCAGCCACGACCATAACGCCAATATCGCCCAGGATGTACCAGCCTGAATATGCACAGTTATTGTTCTCCGGTCGAGAGTCAGGCCGAGTCCGGCCGCCGGAGCAGAAAAGAGGATATATCGCAGTCTGATGAAAAATCAAGAGCATCCCGCATAAGGCGCAGGGGGTGTGTCCGGTAACCGCAAAAGAAGCTATCGACTCACCGAGGCGTTATTGATACAATTCCGCTGATTCGGGTCAGCATGGAGGCTGGTTCGCTGCCGGAGCGCAATGCGTTCTTGGTTAAAGTTTTAGGCAGGAATCGGACGAAAACAGAAAGAAGTATTATCAATTACGACGGTTTAGTTCTGCGCGCGGAGAATCATGCATGATGCGACGTTTACTGGCCATGATGGCTGGCGGCGCCTGTTTCGTCGCAGCTCTCACCGGCTGCAACGGGGAAGCTACGCCTGAAGGCAAAATATTGCTGCAGAATGCAGCTGCCGCCTATGGTAACGGTCAGTACGAAGCGACCGTTCGCAATGTTGATGCATTTATGATAGAAAACGCCAAGTCGTCCCGTGCGGACGAGGCGTTTTATCTTCGCGGGCTGGCGAGGTACCGTCTGAAGCAGTATGATGCCGCCGTCAGCGACCTGGAACAGGCGATTGACCGTACGAAAATAGCCCGGATCAAGTCCAATTCGCTTAATGCACTGGGCGATATAGCATACGACAGAAATAACATGGTTCTGGCCGGCCACCTGTATGAACAGGCCCTGGAAAACACGGAACGCGGAAAAAAACCGGCGGATCATTCATGTTATCGCCTTGGATGCACCCTCCAGAGGCAGGGGCGATGGGCTGAGGCCGACCCGTATTTTCAGAAGGTTATCTATTTCTTTGACGGATCAGAACTGGCAAAATTGGCATCCAGACGTGTAAACTGTGTAGCCTGGTCGATACAGGCCGGAGCATTTGAGAAAAAAGCCAACGCCGAAAAGGCGGCGGCTGAGTTTGCAGGAAGCGGTATTCAGGCGACCGCATTGCCTGTAGTCGAGAGCGGCAAGCTCGTATATATCGTTCAGGTAGGCCGATATGCTACATACGAACAGGCGGTTGCGACGCTGGACAAGGTCAGAAAAACGAAAGGCGATGCTTTCGTCGTTACGACGAGGTGGAAGCAATGACAGGTAAGCGTGTAATTGTACTTGGAGTTGTTTTTGCGGCGGTGTGGCTGGCCGGCTGCGAAAACAAGGAACCAAAAGTTCAGGAACCGCAGTTTCCGCAGGTTTTCCTGCAGGAACAACTGGACGCTCAGGAAGTTCCTGTCGCCAGGATCGTCAGGCGGGACTACCGCATTCGGGAAGGCGACTCGCTGGAAATCATTTACCATGTCCGTCGCCGCCAGAACATAACCTACAAGATCAAGATACAGGACATAATCGCCCTGAGATTCCCCTTCGATCCGACACTGAACCAGGAAGAGCAGGTCCAGTCCGACGGCATGCTTTACCTGGACCTGATAGGCCCGGTGCAGGTGCTTGGCAAGACGATCGACGATGTCAGGGTGGAACTGACGGAGAAGTATTCCAAGTACATCAGGGAACCGGTGCTGACCGTCAGCTTCAAGGAATCCAACGTCGAAATTTCGCAGTTGAAGGAAGCCATTACGACGGCGCCTCGCGGCCAGAGCCGTTTGGTGCCCGTCACGCCTGACGGGACGATATCTCTCCCGTTCATCATAAATATAGCCGTCGCGGGCCTGACCATTGACGAACTCCACAGAAGGCTGAACAACGCCTACATGGAAATCGGCCTGGAAGAGCTTGAAGTGACCGTCAACATCCAGTCCGTCGCTCCGATGCAGATATACGTCTTGGGCGAGGTCAAGGGCGCAGGTTCCGTGCTCGGCCGAGGCGCGCTGGCGGTGGCCGGCACGACGGCTCAGGAAATCACGCTGACTCAGGCGATAGCGCTGGCCGGCGGGTACCTGCCGCCCCGCGCGGATCTGAGCAAGGTCATGCTCATCCGCCGCAGGTTCCTGCCCAAGCCTGAAATAGCGATTATCAACGTGTATCAGCTTCTTGAGAACCGCACGAAGAAGGACGGCGAGCCTGTCGTCGCCGATTCCAGCAAGTGGCGGTACGACATCTGGCTGGAAGACGGCGACATCGTGTATGTCCCGACAACCGAAATAGCAAAACGGGCGGATTATATAGACTACGTCTGGACGAAGGGCATACGCGCCGTCGGCGGATTCACGAGTTCGGCGAACTACACTGCATCAGACGTCGTGGACTGGCTTGGACCAAATCCGTAGCCCTGACCTGGAAGAGAATACACCTGAGAGGTGAGAAATGGCTGAACCTAGCAAGACGCTGCGTGAAATCGTACGCGTGATAGCAAGCCGGTTCATCGGCATGACGATTATCTTTATCATTATCGTGGGCGCCGTCGGCGCTGCGACATATTTTGCGCCGAAGCAGTACAGAAGTACGGCCATCCTCAAGGCCCTGCCCGCCAAGGCCGGCCCGCTTGAAAGCGAGGCTGCTTCGCTGCGGGACAGCGTTTCACTGTTCGTCAGCACGCAGCGGGAGATGATAACCCGCGATGAAGTCATAGCTGCGGCCCTCATCCTGCTGGACGGCGAGGTGAAAAGCCTCCCCCAGCCGATTGCTCCGGCTTCCGGCGATGACGCAAAATGGAAAAAGGATACAGCCGACTGGGACCAGCGGGTCGCGTCCTACAAAAATGAAAACGCCGAAAAAGTTCAGAAAGTGAAAAAGTGCGTGGGCGTTGTGACCCCCGGCGGCCCGGACGCACAGTACACGCAGATATTCACCATTAACGTGGACTGGCGCGAAGACCGCAGCATGTTCGTCATGCCCACAAAGGACTCCGCCGAAAAGGCCGCCAAGGACGCCTACAAGTTCACCGAGTATCTTCTCGACGCATATATGTACTACTACACTCGCGGCGGCGCGGAAGGCGAAACGAGAAAAGTGGATTTTTATGTCCGCATAGTGAACGACAAGGAAGCGCAGTTCAAAAAAACAGAAACAAGGCGGCTTGAGTTTCTCAAGGGATTCAACCCGGCCGAACTGAAGTACATCGTAGAGGGCGGCGTAAGCGGCGTCGAGACCGGTCTTGCCGCGACCATATCGCAGCTCGACAGCAAGCTGAACGACACGAAGATGAAGATGATCGACGCCAAGGCCCTTCGCGATGTCATAACGCAGTCGCTGAAAAGCGCTCCGCAGGATATCGCCGTACCGGAGCTGGTCATAGCGGCGAATCCTTCAATAAAGACAATCGAGGACAAGATAGTCCGGCTGAAGCTTGACCTGAACAACCTCACTCCGCGTTTCACCGAGGATTACAAGGAAATCAAGAACATCAAGGAAGAGCTTGCGGCGACGTATCAGCAACTGCACGATGAGCTTGCCCGGCACGGCAACAAGCTTGACGAAGATATTCAGGCGATGGAATTGAGCTGCAAAGGCGTTTCGATGGAGCTCGATCGGCAGAAGGCCGAATATGCGAAACTCACGCAGAAGGCCACGGAATATCAGCAGATACAGGCCGACTATGACCTGGCCAAGGGCGAGCTTGAAGACGCCCGCAAGGACCTGGGCAAGGCTCGGAATGCCGAGGTCCAGGCTTCTAATCCGGTTCTCGTGTCGCGGGTTTCCGACCCGAGCCGTCCGGCCGCTTCGGATCCGCGGAGGCCGATCCTGTGGCTGAACATAATAATTGCAATAGCCGGCGGCTTCATTGTCGCACTTGTGTATGCGTTCATGGCCGACCACTTTGACCACACTATCAAGGGCATTGATGACACCGAACGCTATGTCGGAGCGCCGGTGCTTATATCCGTGCCTAAACTCGGACGAAATATCGTCCGCATCAAGTGAGGTGGACGATGTCAGAATCGGTAGAGCACAACGATGAAATACTGGCGGAATTGGCGGGCGGCAGCGACGCCGAGCCGTCCCTTGGGGACTCGCAGCCGCGACGCGGCGCCAGCCGCGCTTCACTGAAACCGAAAGCTGAAGGCATCTTCCAGGGCCTGTGGGCGTCCATATTCTATTCCGGACGCGCCAGCGGCAAGAGCGTCATGGTATGCTCGGCCGGCAGGCAGGAAGGCGCCTCTACAATTGCATGTGGGCTGGCGCTGGCGGGCGGCGAGTCCGGCGGCATGTCGCGCGTGGCCCTCGTGGATTTCAATCTGCAGAATCCGTCGCTCCACAAGATGTTCAAGGTCAAGCAGACTCCCGGCATTTTCGACGTTATCACCGGCGCGGTCGAGCTTGAAGTCGCGGCCCAGTCCATCACGCCAACGCTGGACCTGTATGCCGTCGGCAAGGCCGATCATCAGAAGCTCGGCGTGCTCCGCACAGACGCTCTTGTGAAGTTTTTCGAGAAACTCAGTTCGTCATATGACTACGTCGTCGTTGACGTTGCTGCGGCAAATCACTCGGCCGACGCCCAGGTGCTTGCCGGCATAGTCAAGGACGTTGTGATTGTCGCCCACACCAACGAGACCTCGCGGATGGCTGTCGCACAGGCAAAGAAGCGGGTCGAGTCCGGCGGCGGGCGCATCGCGGGTATCGTGCTCAATATGCGGACATATCCCATTCCCCGGTTCCTTTATCGGCGAGTATGACCCGTGCAGACCGGGCCTGAGGCGGAAAATCAGACATGCTCATGCTCGGGCATCAAAAGATAGATACGTTGACTATCTTTGTGCTGGCGCTCATCATCGTGGGCGCCGGCGCTCTTTGCGCGCTGATTCCGCAGCTCATGCCGTGGACCTTCGTCGCCGTCATCGCATTGATACTGATTTTCTACTGGACGCTGAGATGGGAAGTCACCGTTCTGGCGTGGATATGGGTGCTTTCGTCCGGCCTGCTCGAATGGCCGGAGTGGAAAATCGAAGTCCCGGGATTCTTCAACCTTAACGTCCCGCGTTTCCTGTTCATCATCACGGTCTTCGCATTCGTTCTGCACTTCATGTTCCGCAAATCGCCGATAAGGTTCGACCGCGGAATTTTCCTCGTGATGCTGGCGATGATGGGCTATTGCGCCGCCAGTGCGACGGCTACGGGCTGGCTGGCGACCACCGAAGTCGTCAGGACCGCACCGTACTTCCTCTTCATTACCTCGATGGTGTTCCCGTTCACCATTTTCTTCCTCATTTATAACGCGACCCGCAGCGAGAAGCAGATTCGCTGGGGGCTTGTCATACTCACCATCTACGGCTGGTACGCCATCTACATAGGCTACCTCCAGTACATCGCGATTACTCTCAACCCGGCGGTGAGAATGTTCATCTGGCCGGCGTATATCAACAACCCCGACCCGAACGTCGCCATTCACTTCGACCGGGCCAGGGGCGCGTTCCTGGCGGCCGGTCCGCAGGGCCTGCTGCTGGTGGCGCTGTTCTACGTCGACCTGTTCCTTATCCGCAGGATTCACGGCCCGTACAAGGCGGCGCTGATAATCCAGGCCATGCTGGTTCCGCCGGCGATATTCTTCACGGGCATTCGCGCCTCGTTCGTGGCGTTCGGTTTGTGCGGGCTGGTGTGGTGTCTGTTCGCCGGGCGGGGACGATTCGGCAAGCTCAAACTGGCGGCCGCCGTGCTGCTGGTTTTCGTCGGCATTCTGAGTTTCTGGGCCAAGCTGACCACTGAAGACCGCATGAAAGGCGGCGTCGCCCAGGTGGGTCCGGCGTATGCCCGTCTGCTGCTGGCCCAGCAGACATGGACCATATTCAAGACAAGCCCGGTTTTCGGCGTCGGCTTCGGGCATTTTGTAGACGTTCAGCAGTCGTTGCCCCGCGACCCCGACATGCCTTTCGGCATGACCGGCGGCGTGCTGGTCGAACATAACCTGTTCCTGAACATGGTCGCCGAAACCGGCGTACTCGGCCTGGCCGGGCTGGTGCTGATATATGTGCTGGTTTATCGCCAGTCGAAGCAGCTCTACCTCAAGCTGCCTGAAACGGCCGAGGGCGACCTCAGCCGCGACTTCGTCGTGCTGTTCTGGGTGATAATGATGAACTTCCTCGCCACGTCCATGTTCCGCAACACGCAGTGGGGCGAGTTCGCCAACGGCATGTTCTGGGCGATGGCCGGGCTTGTTGCAGGGTATAACCGCCTGCTCGAACCGCAGCCTCTGGATCTTCCCGTCGTCGCTTCGGACATCATCTGACCCGGAGCCGGGCAGGCAAGCCAGGCTGCCTTTGCGGCACAGGAGATTGCACACGTGAAGGCTGATTCGCTCTGTGATACGCATTTCGAATTGTTTTTATATGTCATGTTTCACTGTTTATTGAGTGAAACTGCCGGATATGCCGTTGATTCGCTAATCGCGCCCATACGGGCGGGCGGAGCGTCAGCCCCCGCATGGGTATGCCCGATTCGCGAATCACGATTTGACAACAGCGAATCAACTCCTCGAATTAACAGTAATTTGAAAAAAATATCCGGAGGTATGAATTGCGCCTGACGGACCGCCTGTTCAAAGTCGGATCGCTCGCCGATTCGATGGGTGTTTACGTGCCGGCGATGGTGCTCCAGAAAATCATCGCTATGGGGCGGGTCGTTCTTTTTGCATACCTGCTGTCGAAAGCCGAAATGGGATTATGGGGCCTGGCCATGATGATATTCTCAACGGCTGCGCCTCTGCTTACGCTCGGCAGCAATCAGGGCCTGACCCGTTATGTGAGTTATTACGAGGCCCGCGGGCATCTGCGCAATTTTTACAGGCGCATTCGGTGGTGCATCGTTGCCCTTATCGTCGGATTGAGCGCATTGACGCTCGTCGGCTCGCCGCTGATCACAAAGTACGTCATCATGTCAGATGTCAAAAGCGCCCACTTCAGCTTCCATGAGCAGCAGATTCTCTGCGTCGTCGCATTGATTAGCGCAATGCTGCTTGCGCTGCATCTGAGCCTGATCGGCTTCATGAACGGGATGCGGACTTACCGCCTGGTTTCGGCTTCGGAAATATTCTTCGCAGTCGTGTTCACCGTCGTCGCCCTGGGCGTGATGCTGTTCGACAGAAGCGGGCTTGCACTGTGTGTTTCCAATGGCGCTGCATTGCTGCTGACGATCGCTTTCGAAGCGGTGCTGCTGCACGTTGCAGTGGAGCGGCTGGGGACGGTGGCCATCAAACCGGCTGAAAAGATCATTGCAGCCCCCGATCCGGATGGCGAAGAGGTTGTCGTGGCCAAAGTGCGGAATATCGCTGCCGAATCCGAACCTGAAACAGTGGGCGGATGCTTCTGGCGGATGCTGCATTTCAACCTTCCGGCGGTTTTCGCCACGCTGCTGGCGATGCTGGCGCAGTATGTGAGTTTCGGCATCACCAATCGCCGCTACGGCAAGGAATTCGGCGGCGAGTACGGCGTGTTTCTGCAGATATCACAGCCGATAGTTTTTCTGGCGAATGCAGCCTGGGCGGTGGTTTTCTCGCATATCGCCAGGCACTGGGAAAACGAAGACCGCCACACCGCCGTCCTGGTGCTCGAGACCGCCTACAAGGCTGTGGCTGTGGCCGTCATGACGATGGTCGTCTGCATTTACGTTTCATCGCCTTTGTGGGTGAGAATACTTCCGGAAAAATATCAGAGCGGCATACAACTGCTCAGCGGCCTGCTGCTGTTCTTCCAGACGCAGACGCACCTGGCCATCATGACCATGATGGCCAGACTGCGCGAGACGCCGATAATGATCGCCCTCGTCTGGGCGGTGGCGCTGGCATTGAATATTGTTCTGGCAGGCATGTGGATGAGCAATGACGCCGGCACCGGCATGGTTTCCGCTGCGACGGCGGCCGGCCTCGGCATGTATATCGGCGGCGGAATCGTAACCGTCGGCTATCTCCTGGTTACGCGATCCCGCCTGCATTTCAGCACGTACATCGTGCTGGCGTGCCCGATTATCCTGATGCTGCCGTTCTGGATTGCCGCCGGTGTATGGGCGGCTCTGCTGATAATCGCGGTATTCACGCCGTGGCTGTTCAGCCACCGCCAGAAGCAGCTGATAACCGTCTCGGCCGGCAAGCTCAGGGGCATGCTGTTTGGGAGTTCTTCATGACTCTGAAAGTTTCGGTAATCGTGCCGACTCATAACCGTCCGGACAGCCTCGTCCGGGCAGTCGACGCGATTCTCGACCAGCAGGTCATGCCGTACGAACTCATCATCGTCAACGATGGCGAGGAGAATATCCCCTCTGATATTTGCGACAAGGCCGCCCGCGCAGGCGTGAAATATGTTTATGAGCGGCGCGATACGCCGTCGCTGCCCGCCAGTCGCAATTGCGGACTGGCCGTCGCAAGCGGCGATATCATCCTGTTTCTCGAAGACGACGTTATGATTCCCCAGGACTTCGTCTCGACGCTGACGGAACTATACCAGGCTGATGCAGCCGGCCTTATCGGCGGCATCGGCGGCAGGGTCGTCGAAAAAACGTCGCCGGGCAAGCGAGTGTTCGACGCCGCCTCCGCCATGCTCGGCCAGGGCCGCTGGTCGCCCCGCAAAATGGCGGCGAGATATATCGAGCTGCCCGCGGCGCTGCGTGGAAAACTCGTTCCCGCCAGGCGGCTGTCGGGCGGATTGTCCAGCTTCCGCAGGAACGTAACCGACCAGATAAAGTTTGAAGAAAGCTTCGCCGGCTACGCGCTAGGCGAGGACCGCGAATTTTCGTTCCGCGCGGCCCAGCGGTTCGCGCTGTATGTCGCGCCTCACCTCACCGCGGTCCACGAGCGTGCCCCCGGCGGCCGGGGCGATATGAAACAGCTCGGCCGGGCCTACGTAGCCAATTCGCTGCACATCGCACGCTGCAGCGTCGAGGGCGGCGCCGGCAAGTGGCTGCTGGTCGGCTGTGATTTCGCCGGCATGATGCTGCTGTACGCCGCGTACGCGATTTTCGGACGGAACCGCATGGGCAAGCTGAAATTCATTTCCGGCATGATCTGCGAACTGGCCGGCCGCGCATGCGCCCGGCTGAAGGAGACGATATGCGGGTGCTGATGGTCCTTTGCGACCTGCGTTCCGGCGGGGCGGAAGTGTCCGCTCTGCAGCTCGTACGCGCGATGGGGCCGATGGGGCACCGGTTCACCGTGGCCGCCATAAAAAACGTCGGCATGCTGGGCGAGGCCTTCGCCGCCGCCGGCGCTGAAGTTCACGCTCCGATAGCTCGCTTCCGTTTCGACCCGCTTGCGCCGCTGCGAATCAGGAAGCTAATCCGCAGCCGCGATATCGAGGCGGTGATTCTCGTCGATGCTCCGCGCAACGCGACCTACCACGCACTGATAGGCGCGCGACTGGCCGGCGGGGCGATGCCGAAAATATGCTGGTGCAAATCGATGCCCGGCGGTCAGGCCGGCAACTTCGCAGCCAGGCTCAGACGGTTTCAGCGCAAAAAGATGCTCGACGCGGTCGTCTGCACCAGCCGCCTGCAGCAGCGCCGGCTCGCCGCGAAGGGGCTTTCTCGCCGCCGCATGCCGCTGATTCGCAACGGCGTGGACTTTGCCGGCTCGCCGGCCGAGCCGCCCGCCGACCTGCCATTGCCCAAGGACAAGCACATTTTCGTCCAGGTCGCCAATGTGATGCCCGACAAGGATTTTCAGACCCTGCTGGCCGCAGCCCGCAAAATCGCCGACCGGCGGGATGATTTCTGCCTCGTTCTTGTCGGGCGGGATACAGATTCGGAACCCATGCTCCAAACCCTTGCCAAACAGGGGCTTGGCGGCCATGTCCTGCCGCTGGGCCACCGCGACGACGTTAAGGCGATTCTCGCCGGAGCCGATGCGTTCGTGCTTTCGACGCGCAGCGAAGTGTTCAGCGTCGCCACGCTTGAAGCGATGGCCGCCGGCAAGGCCGTCGTGGTCAGCGACATTCCCGCCTTCGACGAAATGCTTAGCGACGGACTTGATGCAATCAAGGTTCGGCCGGGCGATGCCGATTCTCTGGCGGCCGCCATGGAGCGGCTGCTCGACGATGAGAGTCTCCGCGAGCGGCTTGCTGCCGCGGCTGCCCGGCGGGTGCGGCGCTTCAGCGTCGGCCGAATGGCGAACAATTTCGACCGTCTCCTCAGGGCGGCGGCCCGCATTTATCGCGGCCGGTAATACCAGCAACCGGCGCGGTAAAATAGCCGATAGAATAAACATGGCGCACCGCCAACACAGGTTGGGGTCTGCGCCTGTGATGCCATGAAAATACTGCACATAGACAAATTTCTGGAGACGGCGTCAGCCTCGGCCGGCGGGGTCGGCAGCTATACGCAGACGCTCTCTGAGCTGCAGCAGGCCCGCGGGCACGAGGTGATGCACTTCGGCTGCGTGCCGCAGGCGGACGACGAGATGCCGCGCTACTTCGACTTCACACGGACCCGCAACCCGCTCGCGCTGTTCAGGATGATCCACAACCGCGAAGCCGCGAAGAAACTCGACGTTTTTCTCGACCGCCATCCTGCTGACGTTGCACACCTGCACAACCTGTACCATCATCTCACACCATCGATTCTGCCGATTCTCGCAAAGCACGGCGTAGCGATGGTGATGACGGTTCATGACTATCGCATGGCGTGTCCGACGAAACATTTTCTTCGTCCCGCTGGCGTTTGTATGAAATGCCTGCCGGGCAAGTTTTATCACGCGGCCAGCCCGGCCTGCAGGGGGCTAGGCGGCGTCGGCCTGGCGATTGAAAGTTACATTCAAAAACTGCTGCATCGATATCGGCGAATAGGTTTCTTTATGTGCCCGTCTCAGTTCATGATGGATGTGCTCGCGAAAACCGGACTGCCGGAAGAAAAGCTCGTGCTGGTGCGGAATATCATCGGGAATATCGAGCCTTCGCTGCCTGACGATCGCGGCGAGATACTCTACGCCGGGCGAATAAGCTGCGAAAAAGGTCCGGACATGATGCTCGATCTGGCGGAGCAGTTTCGCGGCAGGCATGTCGTCATTGCCGGCGACGGCCCTGAATTGGCGGAAATGCGAATAGCTGCCGGCATCCGCGGCTTGGGCAATGTTGAGTTCACCGGTCATATCGACAAGGCCCGCCTGCGTGAATACATGAACAGCGCAGCCGTCGTCGTGGTTCCCAGCCGATGCTTCGAAAACAGCCCGATGACCATGCTTGAGGCGATGGCCTCCGGTAAATGCGTCGTCGTTCCGGGGCACGGTGCGTTTACGGAATGGGTGACTGACGGCGTGACCGGCAGGACGTTCACACCGGACAGCGGCGAATCGCTTGCGGCGGTTGTTGAAGAGGTACTTTCGTCAGACAAGCTCCGCCGCAAGATGGCCGAGGCCGGCCGGGAGCTTGTCATACGCCGGCACGATACGAATACGCTGCTTGAACAGATAGAAGAACTCTACAGGGAGTCGCTACGCCGATGCGCATCGCGATGCTAGGTTCCCGCGGCATCCCTGCCCGCACGGGCGGGGTTGAGCATGCGGTTGAAGAACTTACCGGCGAGCTGGCCGCTCGCGGGCACGAGGTGCTGGTGTATTGTCGCGGATACTACACCGGTCCGTCGCCGAAGCCTGCAGCCGGGGAGGCGATTGTGACTCCCGGCTTCAACAGCAAGCACCTGGATGCGATTACTCACACAGCCACCGCTGCGCTGGACTTGCTTCGCCGCCATGTCGATGTCGTTCATATTCATTCGCCCGGCCCGGCGCTTATGAGCTGGCTGCCCGCTCTGACGGGCCGGCCGGTCGTGTTCACCGTTCACGCCGCCGACTGGAACCGCGACAAATGGTCCGGTTTCGCCAGACTTTCGCTGCGGGCCGGGCTTTCGTGCGGCATGAAGTTCGCTCGCGTTGTCACGTGCGTGTCGCCGTCGCTGACGAGCGAGCTTTCGTCGCGGTTTTCGCGCGAGGTTATGTATATTCCGAACGCCGTTCGCCCGGCTGTTCCGCACCGTCCCGAAGCAATCAGGCAGTGGGGGCTGGCAGGCGATGATTACGTCCTTTATGTAGGCAGAATAGTGCCGGAAAAGCGGCTCGACATGCTGCTGAAGGCATGGTCGCAGCTGAACGTCCGTGAAAAGCTGGTCGTCGTCGGCGACACCGATGAAAGCGACTACGCCCGCAGCTGCCGCTCCGCCGCCGGCGAAAACGTGATTTTTACCGGCCCGCGGCACGGCGACATGCTGGCCGAGCTTTACAGCAATGCCGCACTCGTGGTCCTGCCGAGCGCGCTGGAGGGCATGCCGCTGGTGCTTCTGGAGGCGGCCTCATACGGGCGGTGCGTTGTCGCGTCGGATATTCCGGCGAATACCGCCGTCTTAGGCGAAAGCGCGCTATACTTCAGATGTGATGATGTTATTGAACTCAGCGGGCAAATACGCCGATGTCTATCAAGCAGCCGGCTTCGAACGCAAGTAGGGGAGAAGGCCAAAGCTTATGTGGAGGCGACTTACTCCTGGGCGAAATCGGCCGAACTTGTAGAGCAGGCTTATATAAAGGCGGTTTCAAGGAAAGTTTGATGGCATCGGTAACGGCGGCATCGATGAATTCTGCGGCTTTTCTGGAAAAGCTTAACAGGGAATTTAATACGGACACAATGCCTGTCCAGCGGCAGACCTATCTTGCCATTAAACGGCTTATTGATATCGTTCTGTCTCTTGTCGCTATCATTCTCATGCTGCCGGTCATGCTGCTTGTCTCCCTGCTGATAAAACTCACGTCGAAGGGACCGGTTATTTTCAAGCAGGAGCGTGCAGGGCGGGACAACAAGCCGTTCACCATGTACAAATTCCGCACCATGCGGAAAGGGGCCGAGGATGACCGAAAACTGCTGGCCCACCTGAACACGCAGTCCGGACCTGTATTCAAAATCCCTGAAGATCCGAGACTTACGAAAATAGGGCGATTTCTCCGCCGCAGCAGCCTGGACGAGCTTCCGCAGCTGTTTAACGTGCTTCGCGGCGATATGTCGCTTGTAGGCCCGCGACCTCTCTGGATGCCCGAAGCCCTTCAGGCTACCGGGGCGGCCACCTTCCGCAGCAGGGTAAAACCGGGGCTGACATGCCTTTGGCAGATATCCGGCCGCAGCGAATTGAGTTATGAAGAGTGGGTTCTCCTGGACCTCTATTACATAGCGCACCGCAGCACATTGCTGGATATGCTTATTCTTGTGCAGACCATTCCGGCGGTTCTTTCCACCCACGGCGCCTACTGAGTTTTTGAGCTTTTTGGGGTGCCTTTTTTCCTTTTTGCCTGAGTGAAAAAACCTGCCTTTCCCGGCGATACTTGCTTCACCGCTGCTTTTCACATGCCGATAGAGAGGTTGGAGTTACATCATTATGAATGAATCTGAACAGAAAAGAGCCGGTGGCATACGGCAGTATACGCTGGGTATCAACCTGTATCGCCGTGGCCAGTATGAAAAGGCCATAAAGGAGCTTGAGCCCCTTACGGCCTGCAAGGATGTACTCGGTCGGGTCGCGCGATATTACTACGCGATGTCGCATCGCAAGCTGGGCATCGATTCGCTTGAATCCGGGCGGTTCAACAACGCCGAAACGCATATCCGGGCAGCCGTTGAGGCCGTCGGGAACAAGGCCGACCTGCCGTCGTATATGGCGGCTGTGTATGCCCGAACCAGACGCATGGACCGCTGCGCCGACGAGATCGAGAAAATCATCGAAAGCGGCGGCGACGGTGCTTCGGCGAGGCGCAAGCTGGCCCAGGCGCAGTGGAACGCCGGGCGGAGAACCGAGGCGTACATGACGCTTACGTCGGCCATCTCCAGATTTGCCGAAACCGGCGAACTGCACATGCAGATGGGTTTGTTTTATGCAGCCGAAGAGCGATTCGACGAAGCCCGCCGCGAGATGGAGACAGCCGCCCAGGTTGACTGCACCAATGCGGACTGCCATTACTATCTCGGCCTGATAGCCCAGGCGCAGCAGGACCTTCGCACGGCTGTCCGCTCTTACCAGCGGTCGTTCGACCTTCGTCCCGATGATTTGCGGGTCTGCTATCATTTGGCTCTGGCGGCGAAAGCGGCCTCGCAGCGGGGCGAACATTTCATGCTCCGCGTTCCCGAGCAGACACGGGCTGCCAACGGCTCGCACATGTATCAGCTTGCCGGTTATGTCACCAGCGATCCTGATTTTATCGAGGCGTTTCTCATTCTGCCGCCCAGCGAGGCGGACAGTGAGCTTTTCGGTCTGCTCGCCGGTGTGCTGGAAGTCGCCATAAGCGAGCATCCCGACTATGCGGACCTGCATTTCCACTGCTCCCGGACGTTCAACAGGCTCGGTCAGGCCGACGCAGCCCTGAGGCACGCCCGGCGGGCGGTTCAGATTAATCCGAATTACGTCCAGGCGCTCATCTATCTCGGCAAGCTGTATTCGAAAGCCGGGAAGACGGACGAAGCCATTGATTGCCTGGAAAGGGCGATTCTCAACGGAGGCGACTGGCCCGACGTTCACTGCCTCGCCGGAGAACTGCTCGGTCAGTGCAACAGGGTGGTCGATGCCCGCAAGCATCTCGGCCGGGCTTTGCAGCTTAACTCAGGTTATACCAGGGCGGCAGACGCCCTTGAATCGCTTGCAGCATAATGGAGGGCGGTTAGTGAGTCATTTGCTTGAACTTCTTGGACGTGGTTTACAGAACGAACTGGGCGACATGCTGGACCGGTATTACTGGTCGCCGCCCAGCAGGTCGATGGAGCAGCTGCAGGCTGAGTGCGACAAAAATCCGAACTGGCCTGACATACGCTTCCAGTTGGGCTTGGCTTATCTGCGGTCGATGCAGGTTGAGCCGGCCATCGAACACCTCTCCCATGCCTGCCGCAGCAAACCCGACTACCTTGCAGCCAGACTCGCCCTGGCATCGGCGTATGAGGAAAACGGGGAGGCCGCAAAGTCGCTGGAGCAGCTTGAAATTGCCAACCAGATTCAGCCCGGCGAACCGGCGATTCTGTTCGGCATCGGCTTCTGCAACGAGAAGACAGGCTGGCCGGAGAAGGCCGCTGAATATTATCGCGACACAATCGTGAAAGACCCGTCGTTCATGCCGGCGCGCGAGCGGCTGGCTGCGGTTGATATATTGACGGGCGATATCGACGAGGCGATTGAGCAGTATCTGGCGTTGCGCGAAGCCCGGCCGGAAGATACGTGGATCCGCACGGCTTTGGCGCATCTGTATTATCGCAACGGGCAGTACGACATGGCCATTGACGAGTTCCAGACCGCAATCGCACTTGAGCCGGAAAACTGGTCGCTTGTCGACGATGAGGTGGAGGCCCTTATAGCCGACGGGCTGCTGCGGGAAGCCATCGAGAGGCTTCACGAGCTGCTTGAGATACAGGGCGAATTCGCCGACCTGCACGTCCGGCTGGCCGATTTGTACGGCCAGACCGGCCAGGACGCCGCAGCCACAAAGCATTACTGCAAGGCGCTGGACCTGCAGCCGAATTATGTCGAGGCCAGGATAAAGCTCGGTACGCACCATCTTATCTGCGGACGGTGGGAAGAGGCCGCCGAATCGTTCCATGACGCCTGCGAACTGAACGAAAATCTGCTGACGAACTATATAGGCATGGGCGTTGCTCAGGAGGCGGCCGGCCTGCATGAAGAAGCAGTAAACAGCTTCGAACTCGCTGCCGCAGTCGAGCCGAACAGCACGCTGCTGCTTTCCGAGATGGCCAGGCTGCAGCTGAAGTCGATTGTAGCCGAAGAATTCTCGCGTAATTTCGACACCATGGACATGCAGGACGGCGTCGAAATCGAGCTGGACAATGACGACCTGCTGCATCGCCAGCTGGACCGCCACGCCGACGAAATAACCCGCCGACCCGGCCATGCCGATATCCGGTACCGCTACGGCGTGCTGCTGCGGGCGGAGGGCAGACTGGGCGAGGCGATGGAGCAGTTTGAAAAGGCGGTCGAGATTAACCCGAACTATGTCCGAGCGATAATCAAGCTCGGCATAACCCAGCAGGAACTCGGCATGGTGGACGAGGCGATTGAAACATTCAAGAAAGCCCTGGAAATCCGTCCGCAGTTTGTCGACCTGCACTATCGTCTCGGGCTGCTTTATACCGACAGGCGGCAGTTTGAAGATGCCGTCCGTCATATGGAGCAGGCTTCTGCCGGCGCCCCGGACAACGAGCAGATACGAGCAGGCCTCGCCCTGTCGCTTCAGAATATGGGCCTGATGGACAAGGCCGCCGCCACATGGCGGAGCCTGTGGAAACTGCACGCGGCAAACACATAAAAATTCCCGATCGCTTGCGATCGCACATACGGGAGCGTATGCCCAAGCGTGAGCGAGCGGGAATTTTTTGTTCTGAAGCTTCTACTTCAGCATCTTTTCCAGACGGTCCAGGCCCTTGTCTATCTGCTCCATGCTGGTGGCGAAACTGAGCCTTACGCAGTTGTCGTCGCCGAACGCCTCGCCCGGAACCAGAGCGATGTTGGCGCTTTCCAGGGCGGCCTGCGCGAATGTCAGCGAATCGGTGACTTCTGTTTGCCCCAGCTTCCGGCCGTAGTGTTCGCTCACGTCCGGGAAGCAGTAGAATGCGCCTGTCGGTACGAGCGTCCGCACACCGGGAATGGCGTTGAGCCTTTTGGCCATGTGCATGCCGCGTTTTTCAAATTCGACCCGCATGGCTTCCACGGCTGCGGCTGCCTGCGGAGAGGTGTACGCCGCCAGCGCTCCCGCCTGTGCGAAGCTGACCGGGTCGGTTGTTTCGTGGCTCATCAGGCGTCGGATGGCGCCGATGACGTTTTTCGGACCCGCCGCCCAGCCCAGACGCCAGCCCGTCATGGAGAATGTCTTGGCCAGTCCGTTGAACGTGATTGTGCGGTCCATCAGCCGGCTGTCCAGAGCGGCGAATGAGACGAACTTCGTATCGCCGTAAATAAGCTTCTCGTATATTTCGTCGGAGAAGACGATCAGGTCGGTCTTCAGGACGGCCTTGGCGAGGGCGGCCAGTTCATCCGGGGTGTAGGTGACGCCTGTCGGGTTGCACGGCGAGTTCATGACGAGAATCTTGGCGCCGGCAGCGGCATCGAGCACCTGCTGCGGGGTTATCTTGAAGCCGTTTTTATACGAGGTGTTTATCAGCACCGGTTCGCCGTCGGCGAGCTTCACCTGCTCGATGTAGCTTACCCAGTAGGGGGCGGGTATCAGCACCTTGTCGCCGGGGTTGACCAGAACCTGGAAGGCGTCATAGAGCGCGCCCTTGCCGCCGAACGTGACGACGACCTGGTCGGGTTCGTATTTGAGATTGTTCTCGGCGGCGAGTTTGGCTGCGATGGCTTTTTTGAGCGCCTCGGCTGAGCGGGGGTTGTACTTGGTGTCGCCGGCGTCGAGGGCGGCCTTCGCGGCGTCCTTGATGAACTGCGGCGTGTCGAAATCAGGCTCGCCCGCTCCGAAGCTGACGACGTCGATGCCGGCTGCCTTCATCTGCTTCGCACGGGTTGTTACGGCGATAGTGGCGCTTGCTCCGACAGAAGATATTCTTTTCGACAACTCCATTGGCTGCTCCTTGGTATTTGTAAGCGTTTTTATTCAATTAGGCTCTGTTTGAAAACTCTAAAAAACTTGCATTAAGGGCGCCATGTGATGCTTGCATCCCGTGCTGAATCCCAGCAAACACGGCTTGCGAGCAAGCCGTGGCGCCCCTTTTCCAAAGTTTTCAAACAGAGCCTGAAGAAGGTTAACATAAAATCTCCGCCTCAGGTTGTCAAAATCAAAGGAATACAGCCCGAAAGAAAAGGCGGCCGTCCCTTGGGGACGACCGCCATGGGACGTTTGCCTGTTGATGAAATCAGCGGCTGAGCGTTTTTATGGGTGTATAACCCATGAAGGCCAGGAAACTGTTGGCGTTCAGTATGGGTTTGCTGAGGCTCTGGGCCTGCTTCATCACCTGCTCGTATCGCTGGTAAACTTTCAGCTGTTCGCGATAAACTTCCCATGACGACGGCTCGGCGTTTTCGGCCGGCTCGTGGGGCTTGGACGGAATTTCGCCCATCACGACGAAATCGGTTTCGACGGTCACCTTGTCGGCTATTTTGCCGCCGGCTTCGCGGATCATCGCCTTGACTTCGCTGGCGCCGAGAGGCGTCGCCTTGCCGGTGTTGTAAAGGTCGAAGCTGCCTTCCACGACAAACACATAAGTCCGCTGCGGATCGAAAGCGATATTCGCTATCGTGTCGTCAGGATTGACCGGATCGGTCTTTTTGCTTTCAACTATCCGGCACTCGCTGATGTCATCCATAACCTTGGTGACAACCAGCTTCGCCTTGCCTTCACCGTTTTCAGGCACGCCGGAGGGGGGATATACGCTGAACGTCAGGCCGGGCCTGACGTGCTCGCTCTTGCCTATGGAGATGTAGCAGGTTTCACCGTCGTCGGCGACTCTCAGCACCTTGCCGTCAATCTTGTAAGCCACTTCAAGAGTGCCGATTCCGGGGCCGGTGGCCTTGTCGATCCGACGCTGAAGCTCGGCTTTCTCAGCTTCGAGCTTGGATATCTTGATGTTCAGTTCTTCGGTCTTGGCCGTCAGCACGGCGATTCGCTTGTTGAGATCGTCGGATGCCGCCAGGCCTCTTTCCTCGGACTCATTGACATCTTTGATGTGCATTTCTTTTTCGGCTGCTATTTCGTCCTGCAGCGAGGCGAGCTGCTTCTGGAGGTCTTCCGCTTCCTTTGTGAATTTACCCTTCTCATCATTGAGTTTGGCCAGATAATCCTCGATGGATTTTATCGCCTGGTCGCGTTCCTTGATCGCCTTGAGCTTCTGTTCTTCTTCGCTGGCGGCCGTCGTGAGGGCGCTTTGCCATTCCGTAACGAAACCGCTGAAAGTCCTAGTTCCGACGGTCTGCTTGGCCAGTTCTATCGCGGCAGCGGCGTCTGCGGTACTGTTGGTGTCGGATTTCTTGCCGGTAATGAAATAAGTAAGCTCTCCGATCTGGTCCGTAAGGGCCTTGTAGACGGTTTTCTTGTTGTTGGGCTGGGCCGTGTCATAGTCCGAAATGAGCTTCTTAACCTCCGGACTGTTCTTTTCCTGGCTGCTGACGTACTTTTTATTCTGTTCTTCCAGCAGCGTTATTTTTTTGGTCAGGTCCCCGTTTTCAATGTGCCATACGACCGCCAGTCCGGCGGATACCAGGAACATGAATACGAAAACAATCAAGAGATACAGGGTTGTTTGGCTGGTGCGTCTCTGAACTACGCGTGCCATGCTATAACTCCTCTACTGCGTGGTAGTTTTTGTGTCCGGCAACATTAATGCAGCGGCTTTATGAGCCTGATGTTATGAATACGATTTATCTCCGGTGCGCCCTGTAAAGGCACACTTCGGCCTGCATAACAGGCGTGCAGTATCCCCAAAATTACTCATCAAGGCAACAGCTTTTTCGTGTTATCAGCCGCCAAGCTTCTGCTGAAGAAGCTTCTGAACCTCACCCGGCGGGGCCGCTCCGCGGGACTTCTGCATTACCTGGCCCATGAGGAAGCCGAAGGCCTTTTTCTGGCTTTTTCCGCCGGCTTTGACATCCTCGACGGCCTGCGGGTTGGCGGCGATGGCTTCGTCGACCCAGGCTTCTATCTGGGCCGTGTCGGTAACTGCGAGCAGGCCCTCGGATTCGGCGATTTTTTTCGCTCCCTGGCCGCTTTCCACCATTTTGTCGAATATCTTCGCGGCGGCCGTCGCGTTGACCTCGCCGGCGGCCAGCATCTTGGCAAGCTCCGTGAGCTGGGCGGCCGTGATGCCGATTTCGGCTATCGGGCAGCCTCGCTCGTTGGCAAGGGCGGCACCGCGGCCCAAAAGCAGGTTCGCGCACCGCTTGGCGTCGGCGCCGGCATTGACGGCAGCGTCCAGCAGGTCGCCGGTGGGGCAGTCCTGGGTGAGCGCATCGGCCTCCTTGAATGTCAGGCCGAAGCTTTCCATGTATCGAGCCCGCCGGGCAAGCGGCAGTTCGCCGATGCTTTCCTGTATCCGCTTCCGCCACGGTTCGTCGACGACGACCGGCACGAGGTCCGGCTCGGGGAAGTAGCGGTACTCGTGGGCCTCTTCTTTCTCACGCTGGAAGACAGTCTGTTCCGTGCCGTCATCGTAGCCGCGGTTCTGCTTGCCGAGTTTTTCCAGCGTGAAGCCTTCCGGATTCGCCAGCCACTCAGCGTACTGACGTTCGATTTCATACGCGACCGCGCGTTCCAGCGACCGGAAGCTGTTGAGGTTTTTCACCTCGACTATCGGGGTTTTGTATGTCCTCCCGCCGCGCGTGATGTGCAGGTTGATGTTCGGCTCGAACCGCATGTGGCCCATCTGCATGTTCGCCTCGGAAACGCCCAGCCAGCGGACAAGCCTCTGCATCGCGCGGGCGTAGGAGGCGACCTCCTCGACGCTGTTCATGTCCGGCTCGGATACTATCTCCAGCAGCGGCACGCCGGCGCGGTTGAGGTCCACGCCTGTGTGCGACGGGTTGTCGTGAACGTTCTTGCCGGCGTCCTCTTCCAGGTGGGCGCGGATGATGCGGACCGTCTTGGTCGTGCCGTCGGACAGCGGAATTTCCAGCCGACCGCCGAGGTTCAGCGGCAGGTCGTACTGGCTGGTCTGGAAGTTCTTCGGCAGGTCGGGGTAGTAGTAGCTTTTGCGGTCCCACTTGGTGAAACCGGCTATCGTGCAGCCCAGGGCCGCTCCGACCTTCATCGCGTATTCGACGGCCTTCTTGTTCATCACAGGCAGCACGCCGGGCATGCCGATGCACACCGGGCATACGTTCGTGTTCGGCGGGTCGCCGAAGTGGTTGCGGCAGCGGCAGAACATCTTTGTCTCCGTCGCCAGCTCGACGTGAATCTCCAGTCCGATTACAGGTTTTACATTATCAGCTTTGTCCATTGCGTTAGTCATTCGTCTTCGTTATTCCGCTCCGGAGGGGCGGTAGCCTGCTAAATGTCTAATCGGTGTTAGGCAGCTTGTCATGTTCTTAATGCGATACCATGCATTCCGCCCCGAAGGGGCGAAAGCTTTTAGCCGTGGGCGCAGTCCCTTAGGGACAAGCCCACGGATACGGTTCGCGAATTCTTTCCGCCCCGAAGGGGCGAAAGCGAAGTCACACACCGACATATCGCTCATCATAAGCTATTCCATGCTTTTTCAGCAAAGCAACCAGTTCGTCCTTGAATGCGATTGTTTTATGATGCTCGGCCTGCTTTTGAACGTATTCGACAACCTGCGGCAATATTGATTTTGAAACGGTGAACGCAGAGTACCCGTCCTGCCATTGAAAATCGGCAAGTTTCGGAAAGGTCGCATGAATCCATTTCGAGCTGTTTGCCTTTACGTCCAGGATGAAATCCGCCAGTGGAACGCTTGGATGTACCATCGCGACAAGGTGAAAGTGATCTTCCGGTCCGTTCGCTTCGCAGAGCGTGCAGTCATGATCTCTGGCGATTCCACCGATGTATTTTACCAATCTTTCCTTAACGTCGGCTGTAATCAGCGGCCGCCTGTCTTTTGTCGCGAAGACAATGTGATAGTTGAGATTGGTGTATGACATTGCTGTTCGCTTTCGCCCCTTCGGGGCTTGTTTCTCTATATCGCTCTTTTCCGGGGGCTTGCCCATACGGGCAAGCGCCCCGGCTAATCACTCGCGCCCCTTCGGGGCTGACAGCCTGTCGCCGATGGTTTCTCGCGCCCCTTAGGGGCTGACAGCTGGCTACGGGCTATTCGATTTCGCGACAACATTATTTGCCCAGCAAGGTTGGTTTCAGTCGCGTCACGCCGGAGGCGGCTTCGTACATGCGTGCGGCCCGCAGGAGAGTTTCTTCGCCTAGGGCCGGGCCGATAAGCTGCATTCCTATCGGCAGGTTGGCCTTCGACAGGCCGGCCGGAATGGATATCCCCGGCAGCCCGGCGAGGTTCACGCTGATTGTGTAGATGTCGGCAAGGTACATCGTCAGCGGGTCGGCCGTCTTCTCGCTGAGCCTGAACGCGGTCGTCGGCGTGGCCGGGCAGAGCAGGACGTCGCATTTTTTGAACGCGGCGTCGAAATCGTTCTTTATCAGCCGGCGGACCTTGAGGGCCTTGTTGTAGTATGCGTCGTAATAGCCGGCCGACAGCGTGTAAGTGCCGAGCATGATGCGGCGTTTGACCTCGTCGCCGAAACCCTCGGCCCGGCTGCGCGAGTAAAGCTCGATGATGTCGCTGACCTTGTCCGCCGTGCGATGCCCGTAATGCACGCCGTCGTAGCGGGCGAGATTGCTGGACGCCTCGGCCATCGCGACGATGTAGTAGCACGCGACCGCGCAGGAGCTGAGGTTGCCTTTGGCGTCGCGGTCGATTCTGCTGGTCGGCAGCGAAAGCTCTACGATTTCCGCGCCGAGCGACTTATACACTTCGGCAGCCTTGTGAATGGCCGCGTTTATCTCGCCGTCCAGCGCGTCGGAGTAGAACTCCTTCGGCATGCCGACGCGGAGTTTTTTAATCGGCGTGTCGACCGTGGCGAGGTAGTCCGGCACAGCGGCCGGCACGGATGTCGAATCGGCCTTATCGCGGCCGGCGATTACCCCGGTCATCAGGGCGCAGTCGGCGACGTCGCGGGTCATCGGGCCTATCTGGTCGAGGCTCGAGCCGTATGCGACAAGTCCGAACCGGCTGACGCGCCCGTAAGTCGGCTTGAACCCCACGATTCCGCAGAAGGCGGCCGGCTGGCGGATGGATCCGCCGGTGTCCGTGCCCAGTGCGGCGGCAGCCTGTCTTGCGGAGACGGCCGCGGCCGACCCGCCCGACGACCCGCCCGGAACCCTGCTGGTGTCCCACGGGTTTTTCGTCGGCTTGAAGCCGCTGTTCTCGGTCGACGAGCCCATGGCGAATTCGTCCATGTTCGTCTTGCCGATTATCACGGCGCCTGCGTCCTGGAGTTTTTTGATGACAGTTGCGTTGTACGGCGCGCGGAAGTTTGCGAGCATTTTCGACGAGCAGGTGGTCCTGCCCCAGTCGGTGCATATTACGTCCTTGACGGCTACCGGCACGCCTGCCAGCGGGCCGCGGACTTTTCCTGCGTCGACGGCCCCGGCCTGCTCGATAGCGCGGTCGGCGTAGATTTCATTGAAGGCATCCAGCGCAGGCTCGTATTTTTCAATAGCTGCCAGGTACGCTTTCGTCGCTTCGACGGCGGAGCACCTGCCGGCTGCGATGGCGTCGCGAAGCTGAAGTGCGGAAAGTTCGGTTATTTCGCTCACTGGCTGTCTCCGATGACTTTGGGCACTATGAAGAAATCCCCGTCCCGCTGCGGCGCGTTGGCCAGCGCCTGCTCGGCCGAAAGAGACTCGCCGGGCGTATCCTCGCTGAAAACGTTGGTCAGTTCGACGGCGTGCACCATCGGCTCGACGTTTTCCGTGTCGAGCTGCTGGAGCTTGTCGAAGTATTCGAGGATGGCCTCAAGCTGCGTGCCGAAAAGCTCGACCTGTTCGTCGGTAAGCGCTATCCGGCTGAGTTTGCCGATTCGCATGACCTGTTCGGCGTCTATTGTTTTGCTCATATGCGGCTCTCCGGGATATAACCAAAGCTCTATGATTGGCGATTGCCTCCGGTCTGTCAATGCACGAACCTGTTTACCTGTTCATGAATTGACTGGACAAGCCGCCGCCTCTAGTGTACGAAATTAGCTCAACTTGCGGTATTTGACAGGCCGAAAAGGATATGTATGCCCAAAGACGACGTTATTGAGGTTGAAGCCGTTGTAAAATCGGCTCTGCCCAACGCGATGTTCCGCCTGGAAATCGAGATGGGCGAGACCAAGCATGAAATTATCGGACATATTTCCGGTAAGATGCGGAGGCACTACATCCGCATCACGCCGGGCGACACGGTGCTGGTCCAGCTCAGTCCATATGACCTGACCAAAGGGCGCATCGTTTATCGTCAGAAGTAGCGCAGAGTCCGGCTTATCCGCGGGCGAACGTCTCTTTCGGAATTGCAATCCTTGATGTTTCCTGAGCAGCGGTATCGCATGTGAATTTCCACGGAACTCTTTAGATTAGAGCACCTGGCAAAAAACAGCCGGAACCACAAAGGACACAGAGAGCACAGAAGATACAGGATTTAATTTTATGTGTTTACTTCGTGTCCTCCGTGAACTTTGTGGTTTATTTTGTTATGGGTTCTTATTCTCATGACTGAACTTGCGGACAACTGTCAGGACGGGAAAGGATTCAAAAAAGTACATGCCCTGATTCTGCTGCTCTGGTGCGGGTTTCTCTTTTTCGCGTTTGTTCATTCCCTGCCGCTGGCCGACCCCGAAGAATCGCGATGCGCCCTGATTGTCCGTGACATGATTAACAGCGGCGACTGGATTGTTCCGCATTTTGACGGCGAGCCGTATTTCGACAAACCCTCGCCGTATTTCTGGCTGGCTGCCGGCAGCCAATGGCTCACCGGCAGCGCCGAATTCGGCGGCAGGGCGGTATCGGCAGTTGCGGCGCTGCTGGCGGTTTTCATCGCCTATGCAGCCGCCCGAAGGCAGTGGAATGCAGCTGCAGGTCTTGTCGCCGGCCTGTCGCTCGCGACAATGGGCGAATTTCTGTTTTTGGCCCGATGGTATCGCATGGACATGCCGTGCATAGCTGCCATGTGGGCGGCTGTCTGGTGGTTCTGGCGAGGCGAGCAGGATGCGTCGGTGTACAAATCACGCCGGCGGCGGTGGGTGGGCTTTTATGTGTTCTGCGCAATCGCCACGCTTTTCAAGGGGCCTGTGGGGCTTGGCCTGCCCGCCCTGATCGTGGGCATTTATTTTCTCATCGACGGCCGATTCAGGCGCATTCTGGAGTTTTTCTCGCCCGTCGGCATCGGCCTGTACCTTCTCATTGCCGCGCCGTGGTATGTCGCTATCAGCCTCCGCAGCCCAGGCTATGCTTACGAGTTTTTCGTGCATCAGAATCTCTTGAGGTATGCCGGACACAGTTTTCAGAAGCATAACGTGACCGGCCTTGTATATATTCCATTGCTGCTGGTCGGCATGCTGCCTTGGACTGTCTACCTGCCGGGAATATTCATCCGCGATTTCCCGCGGAAGTGGAAACTCCGCAATGAGCGGCCGGGCCTGCTGCTGATTTGGTTGGCATTCTTCGTTCCTTTACTGTTTTTCATGCTCTCCAAAACGACGCTGCCTGGTTACATACTGCCGTGCTTCCCGCCGCTTGCCGTGCTGGTCGGCGGACTGATAGGCAGGTGGGTGCAGTCTCCTGAGAAAGACAAACTGCTTACCGCCGGGGCCTGGGCAATGACTGTCATTCTGCCCCTGGTCTCGCTCGGCGTCGGCGGATTTGAAATTTATCTGGGCAATCTGGACCTGTGGTTTATTGCCATGATTGTTCCTGTATTCCTGATTGTCATCGGGATGATATTCGCATGCCGGCATGGCGGGAAGGGACGTTTTACGGCCTGGATGATGGTCTGTGTGTTTGTGATATATGGTTATCTTCTTGTCCACACGGTTCCGGCGGGATATGAGAAACTCAGCACCAGGCCGCTTGGGGAGCTTGTCAGAAATCACGATGAACAGGCAGAGTTTTATTATTATGCGATGAGGAGTGAGTCCTTCGAATTTTATGCATGCGCCGCCGGTGTGGAGAAAATCCGTGACTCCAAAGAAGGAGACTTCCGGCGGCTTGCCGAACGCATGAATTCGCCGCGTCCTGTTTACTGCCTTGTCACCGGCGAAGAGCGGCTGAAGAAACTAAAACAGGCCTGCGGGCCGGAAAATTTCCATGTGCTTGGCCGACAGGATGATTTGTGGCTGGTCGGCAATCGCCCCCGCTCTCAGGACGGCATGTAAGGCACATAGTAGCAGAAGCTGAAATCGGCTGAGCGGCGGCCGGCCGTTCGAATGTTCCGCGGGTCGCCGGTGTGCGGTCGAACATCAGCGATGTCGCTGCACGTCACTCCTCGCGGCAGTGGGGGAAAATCCGCAATCGGCCCCGTCGTGCAGACGAAGCTGTCGCCGTTTGTCAGCTCGATTGTGAACAGGTAAAAGCCCGGCCCGGACTCGCCGAAGTCGTAGAGTTTTTCCGCCAGCCGGGCCGGCAGGCGATAGGGACTTTCGGCGAGGGACTGTATCTCGGCCGGGTGAATCCAGTCGTCCTCATGGAACGCCTTTGCTTCCTCGATGCATATGACGCGGTCGATCCGCCGGCCGTCCTTCAGCATCAGCGAGCACGGGCGCATCACGCGGCCGTCGTGTTCGGTCGGCTGAACGCAGGACATCGCCCGCGTAAGCTCCGGCGAGGCCATGTTGCAGGGTCGTGACATTTTTTGTGCCGACTCCAGTCTAAAAATCCGCGTTTCTCGGCGTTCGCGGGAATGGAATGACGTCGCGAATGTTGGCCATGCCCGTGGCGAACTGTATCGCTCGTTCCAGCCCCAGGCCGAAGCCCGCGTGCGGGACCGAGCCATAGCGGCGCAGATCAATGTACCACCAGTAGTCGTCGAGCTTCATTTTCTGTGCGTTCATGCGGCCGGTAAGCATATCCAGCCTCTCCTCGCGCTGCGAGCCGCCGATAATCTCGCCGATCTTCGGCACGAGCACGTCCATAGCGCGAACGGTGAGTCGGCCCCGGCTGTCCGGCTCGTTGACTCGCATGTAGAACGGTTTGATGCTCGCCGGGTAGTCGGTGATGATGGTCGGCTTCCTGAACGTCTCTTCCGTGAGGAAGCGTTCGTGCTCGGTCTGCAGGTCGCTGCCCCAGGTTATGGGGAACTCCCACTTGCGGTCGGCCTTCTCGATAATCGCCATCGCCTCGGTGTAGGTGATGCGCTCGAAGCTGCTGTCGGCGATATGCGTCAGCGTGTCGATGACCGTGTTGTCGATCCGCTGGTTGAAAAATTCCATGTCGTCGGGGCATTTTTCCAGGGCGGCCCTGAAAATATGCTTGAGAAAACTCTCGGCCAGTTCGGCGTCGCCGTCGAGGTCGCAGAAGGCCATCTCCGGCTCGACCATCCAGAATTCCGCAAGGTGCCTCGGCGTGTTGGAGTTTTCCGCGCGGAACGTCGGCCCGAACGTATAGATTTTGCCCAGGGCGCAGGCGTAGGTTTCGCCTTCGAGCTGGCCGGATACCGTCAGGTAAGTCGGCCGGGCGAAGAAGTCCTTCGAATAGTCAATCTGCCCGGCGTCGTTGCGGGGCGGATGGTCATGGTCGAGCGTCGTAACGCGGAACAGTTCGCCGGCGCCCTCGCAGTCGCTGGAGGTGATTATCGGCGTGTGGACATAAATGAAGCCTCGCGTCTGGAAAAATTCGTGTATCGCTGCGCACATGGCGTTGCGGACGCGCGCGACCGCGCCGAACGTGTTCGTCCGAGGCCGGAGATGCGCCTGCGTGCGTAAAAATTCAAACGAATGATGCTTCTGCTGCATGGGATATTTTTCGGCGTCGGCCGTGCCCAGCACGCGAACTTCCGACGCCTGCACTTCCACCGACTGCCCCTTGCCCTGGCTGGCGACGAGCTTGCCTGTTACCACGACCGAGCAGCCGGCCGTCAGGCGGATAATCTCGCTTTCATAGTTGGCCAGCTTGTTGTCGGCGACTACCTGTATCGCGGCGAAGCACGAGCCGTCGTTGAGTGCGATGAAGCAGAAGCCGCCCTTGGACGCCCGCAGCGTTCTTACCCAGCCGCCGATGGTGACCTGCTCGCCGGGAGCGGCCATCAGTACGTTTTTGATGGTCCTGATTTCACTGAACACGTATCTGTCCCTTCATTGTGTCGGATTTACTTTTGCCTGCCTGACGCCTTTCTGCAAGAATGCAGTGTAGCTTAACTTCCTGCAAGGGGAAAGGGTAGCTGCTGCGGCTGACATGATTCAAATTCGTCTTGATTAAGACCCCCCCGAAAAAATGCAGAAAAGCTGCCGGACTCGAAACTCGAAAAGTCGTCCGGCAGCTTTTATGGTTTGCTGGTTCAGCCGGTTTGAAACCGGGTTGCTATTCGGCGGCTTGGGGTTTGTAGTTGCGTTTCAGCGGCTTGGTGACCAGACCGTCGCTGATGGCCTTCGCCGAAACGTTTATGCGAACCACCTTGCCGTCTACGACGGCCTGGACCCGCTTCATGTTCGGCTTGAACTTGCGGTTGGTCCTGCTGGTTACCTTTATGCCGACTCCGCCGAGATACTTGGCCTTGCCGCGGCGCGAGTATTTCTTGCCGGAGATCGTCTTTTTTCCTGTTATCGGGCACTTCCGGGACATTGCTGACTCCTGATTTCTAATCCGCTCGGTTCAGCGGGGCGGTGAATGTAACCGCACCCGGCCGAACATGCAAACATTCTCTTGTGTTATTTATCCTTGTCTTCTTCTTTTTGCTTCTGGGCTGCGGCGACAATCTGCTGCTGCACGTTGCTCGGCACCGGTTCGTAGTGGCTCAGTTCCATCGTGTAGCTGCCCTGGCCGCCCGTCACCGAGCGGAGCTGGCTGTTGTACTGCATGACTTCCGCCAGCGGGGCCTGCGCCTTGATAGTGCACATGTTGCCCGGCAGCATCTCCTGGCCGAGAATCCTGCCTCGCCGGCCGGAAAGGTCGCTCGCGATATCGCCCATGTAGTTGGATGGAACCGTGATTTCCATGTTAACCAGCGGCTCGAGGATGACCGGCTTGGCCTTCTGGATCGCGTCGATGAAGGCGTATTTGCCGGCCGTCCGGAAGGCCACTTCCTTCGAGTCGACCGGGTGATGCTTGCCGTCGTAAACGCTGACCTTGATGTCCTGCATCGGGTAGCCCGCGACGGGTCCGGCCGACAGCACGTCGAGAACGCCTTTCTCGATGGCCGGCAGAAACTGACGCGGAATCGACTCGCCGAACAGGTCGTTGATGAATTCGTAACCGCCGCCGCGAACGTTCGGCTCGACTCGCAGGTAAACTTCGCCGAACTGGCCGGCGCCGCCGGTCTGCTTCTTGTGGCGGTGATGGCCGTCCGCCTTGGCCGATATCGTCTCACGATAGGGGATCTTCGGCGGCTTTGTCTCGACTTCCAGATCGAAATGCTGCTTCATCTTGGTAAGGGCGATCCGCAGGTGCAGGTCGCCGATGCCGCTGATTACCATTTCGTTCGTCTGCGAATCTCTGGTCGCCACGAAGGTCGGGTCTTCTTCCGCCAGCTTCGACAGGGCGGTCGATATCTTCTGTTCGTCGCCGCGGCTCTTGGGGGTGACCGCCAGCGAGTACATCGGCGTCGGGCAGGCCGGAATCGAACGGTACATCGGTTTGGCCGCGGCGTGAAGCACGTTGCCGGCGTGGATGTCTTCGACCTTGGCCAGCGCAATGATATCGCCCGCGACGGCCTTCTTGATCTCGTGCGTGTCCTTACCCTGAACCTTGAACGGATGGCCGATCTTGGACGACTTCTTCTCGTCACGCAGCAGGTAGGTCGTTTCCGGCGTGACCGTGCCCTGCAGGATGCGGACCCATGCGAGCTTGCCGACAAACGGGTCGGTCGTGATTTTGAACGCCTGGCCGACGAAATCCTTGTCGGGATCGGCTGTGATGGCGATTTCCTCGGCGCCGGCGCCTTCGCCGGCTTTCACCGGAGCGCCTTTTACCTGCGCGGGCGTTGGGAAGTATTTCACGATCGCGTCTATGAATTCCGTAACGCCGACTTCGCTGCGGGCGGCCGTGAAGAACATCGGTATCACCGTGCCCTTTATCATCGCTTCCGCGAAGGCCGCTCCGAGTTTGTCAGCCGGAACTTCCTCGCCGCCGAGATATGCTTCCATCAGTTCCTCGTCGGCCTCGATGATGTTCTCGACAAGCTGCGTGTGTGCGCCGGCTACGTCGCCGAAATCCGCCTCGCCGCTTTCGTTCGCGAAGCAGTCGATGACGCTCTTGCCGCCGCCGGCCGGCAGCGTCATGGGCTTGCACGCCTGGCCGAACGTCTCGTTTATATCGCTGACGAGCCTGTCCAACTGGATGTTTTCGCCGTCGATCTTGTTGATGACTATCGCTATCGGCATGCCGAGGTCCGTCGCTATTTTGAGCAGCCGGCGGGTGTTGATTTCAATGCCGGCCGTCGCGGATATCACAATGACAGCCGTGTCGGCGCCGGGCATGGAGCTTATCGCGCCGCCGATGAAGTCAGGATAGCCGGGGGTGTCGATGATGTTGATGGTCTTGCCGGCATGGTCGATGTAGGCCAGGGCCGGATCGACCGAATGCTTGCGCTCCCTGGCGATGTCGCTGTGGTCCAGTATCGACGAACCGTCGGCGACCGAGCCGAGCCGCGTGGTGACCTTCGCCGCGTGCAGCATCGCTTCCGCAAGCGAGGTTTTGCCTGACCCGCCGTGGCCGAGCAGTATGATGTTCCTGATGTCCTGAGGTTTAGATGCCGGCATTGTCACTCTCCATGCTTTTCTGTCTGTAGGCCGTCCCTAAGGGGCGACATATGGTCTCCGGAAACCGGTCGTGCGCAAACAACGCCTGACAAACGCCGTTACAGCCTTCGGCCGGCCCAAGCGAGCCGTACATCTTAAGACTTTTAACGAAACACACAAGGGCTTTTTTGGCTGACTCATCCCCAGTTTTCATGGCTGAGTTCCTTTCGGAGTTCCCGCATGAG
>CAZVYJ010000016.1:0-60398 GCA_964631565.1 uncultured Planctomycetaceae bacterium | reverse complement strand
TTTTGGCGCAATGGGTAAGATGGGCAAAGCGCATAAAGTCCGTCAGGGAGCGGTCCGCTGGATGCCAAGCGTTGAATGACCGCTCCTTTACAGTCGCGGCTCGTTTTGCCCCTTTTACTCCTTCACCACAAGTCTGCACGTCGGAACCGGCGAGCCCTGCCGCGCGAACCAGCTTACATGCTCCTCGACGAGGTCGAAGTGTATCTCATATTCGCCCGCCTCTGCAGGAGCCGTGACCGGCTGGTCGATTTCAACGCTGCCGCCGTCTGGGATGTCCTGCTTCGGCAGCGGCGTGCGGATTGCAAATTCGCGGTCGGGCATTTCGTTCTCGCTGCTGCCGGAAAATACGGCCACGGTGAACAGCCTGTTTCCATCGCCGGCGGGTATCGTCTCGCCGGACGTGTTGGTGATTTTCAGCTTCGCCGTGACCGTCTGGCCGGGCTTCGCCTTAAGCTGCGTCGGCGCTGAAATCTCCACCTTGTAATACGAAACGTGATAAATATTCATCGCCCAGTCGCGGAACTGCCGCCAGCCGCCGGTCGATTTGCCGCTGGACTTGCACCAGGCCTCGTACATCAGCAGCACGCCGGCAATGTTGTCCGACGAGGAGTTTACGTGGAGATATTTCGCGGAAAGCTGCTCGCGTGCGTCGTCGTAGCTTTTCCCTCCTATCGCCATAGCCGCCAGCACGCTCGCCACGCCGGTGCGGTCGGCCCCGTCCTTGCAGTGGATGAGAATCGGCCGCTGGGCCGTTTCCAGCGTTGCTATCAGCTTCCGCAGGTTAGGCTGCGTCGGCAGGCTGACGGCCGACAGCTTTATGTCAACCATCGCCAGGCCGAGTTCCGCCGCCGCCTCGCGCTCGGGGGCGTAGAAGCTCCGTTTGCTTTCGCCGCGAAGGTTTATCACGGTCTTCAGGCCGTATTCAGCCGTCCACTTGCGCAGCAGCCTCGGCGACGGCTGGGCCGAGCGGTAAACCTGCCCTTCGACGACCACGTGAAAGTTATTGAAAATGATGCGGTGGTAAAACCAGTATCCCCCCGCGGCCAGTGCGACGGCCGCAACGGCCAGCAGCGTGATTTTCAGCGTTCGCCGCCGTATCGTTTTTTTCGCCGGCCCTTCGACCGCCCTGTTTTCCGCCGCTTCCTGCATTCAGGCAGAATACCACCGCGACGGGCGAAATCAAAGCCGGCAGAATAAAGAAGGAGACGGGACCGGCGGCTTTCATCTCGCCGGCCCCCCGTCTCTGAGCACAAAACCGAGGGCAACTTACCGTTTCGGCGGCATAAAGCATAAAGGCGAAAGGCGGTTCACAGCGGCCGCGATCATCGGCCGCGAACGGTCTGCTCCATATATTTTTACGCACCCCTTTTCCTCAGAGTTCTGTCCATTACGACGCATGAGCAGCCGGAATGTTTCAGTTTTTACAGAATTCCGCCGCGGGAATCAAATTGCTAAACACTCCCGATTACGGCACAATTAGAGAATAAAGCCCAGGGAAATCAATCTGCGAGATTTACAAAAACATGTGGCACAGCCGGGGGCGGCTGTGCCACAAAACACAAATCACAGGCGAGACGCCTGTTTTACGAAGAAATACCCTTTCCGAAGTCCCTGCATTACGACCTTGACACAGTGGGGGCAGATTCCTATACTTCCTCGATTCTCGCCGGTGAAGTACGACGGGATAAAGGTCGCGCCGGCATAAACTTCGTATAGAGGGCCAGTAAAGTGGCGAAAAAGGCAAGTTCAGGTAAAACCAAAGCCGGTTCAAAGACCAAAGCCGTTAAAAAGGCTGCCACCGGAAAATCCGTAAAAAAGGCCTCCACTAAGACAGCGATGAAGAGCAAACCCTCGAAAAAACCGGCCGGAAAAGGCGAAAAAGCCGCAAAAAAGCCTGAAACAAAGGCGTTTGCCGGCAAGAAGGTAAAAACCACGCTCACCAAAGATGAGCTTAAGATGTTCCGGGAAATGCTGATAAACAAGCGGCGTTCCCTGATAGGCGACATGGGCGGCATCGAAGCCGAGGCCCTGCGGCGCAACCGCCAGGAGGCCGCCGGCGACCTGTCCAGCATGCCAACCCACCCGGCCGACCTCGGCACGGACAACTACGAACTGGAATTCTCGCTCGGCCTGCTCGAAAGCGAGCGGTCGCTGCTTCACGAAATCAACGAAGCTCTCGACCGGATCGACGATAACACCTACGGCATCTGCCTTGGCACCGGCAAGCCGATAAGCAAGGCCAGGCTGATGGCCCGGCCGTGGGCGAAGTTCTGCATCGAATACGCCCGGATGGTCGAAAAAGGTATGGCGCACCCCGAGGGCGAGCAGGAAGAAGATTACGAGCCGGAAGAAAGCTTCGACGACGAAACCGAAAGCGACAGCGAAGGCGAGAGCGAAGACTACAGCTACGACGACTTTGAGGAATAAATGCCAGCCGGCACAAATTCTCAGGACTCTTCTCAAAAACCAGCAGGCGACCAATCGACCCTCAGGGGCCAGCCGGCTTGGCGCAGTGCAGCCGCTATCGTTATTTTTCTTCTCATGGCGACAATCGCGACTGCCGCCGACCTGCTCTCAAAGCATTTCGTGTTCGACTCGTTCCTGTCGGACCCCTCGCTGGCTGAAAGACTGGAAGAATACAGAATCGCCTACAAGTCACAAAATCACGACGACCCGTCGCCGAAAACGCTGCTAAGCACACTTCAGCGTCCGGTCTGCCCGGGCGTCAAGTTCACGCTGTCGGCCAACCCCGGCATCGTGTTCGGCCTGCCGATGGCCAGAACCGCGGTCAACATCGCGACGATGCTGGCGGTCGTCCTGGTGCTGGGCTTCTTCGCCACGTCCGACAGCCGCGCCCGGCTGCTGCATGTTGCGCTGGCGATGATACTGGCCGGCGCCGTCGGAAACCTCTACGACCGGATGTTCAGCAGCATCGAGCTGCCCGGCTGCCAGCCAATCGAAAACCACGTCCGCGACTTCATCGACTGCTCGGAACTCTACTACAAATGGGTCTTCAACGTCGCCGATATGCTGCTCGTAATCGGCGTCGGCCTGCTGTTTATCCACAGCATATTCTCGGCCGGAAAACACCGACGCAAAGCGGTTAACTGACCCGCCAGCATTTCAGGATTTATTCAAAATATAAAGCCCTTTTCTTCAAGGCTTTAAATCCAGGCCGTGATATTAGAACTATAACCGGCGGACCGCATTTTTGTATAATGATTGTAGAATCATTTCTCAGCGAAATCATGACCGGGAGCGCAGCGGACAGTTGCTGCAGCGACGGACAGTTCGGCGAGAAGCTCAAAGCAAAGAACCCGATGAGTGGAGGATTGCAGGGTGAGCTTTCCCGCCGACTGTCTTTTTTATTTTTCAAATTTCCACCCCCGGCCGTCGCCCGATAAAATGCCCGCATGGGTTCAGATGACTTCGACACGGGCGAGAACAAATACTCAAACCTCCTTATCAAGTGGGCCTTGATCTCCAGACTGGCAGGGCTTTCTCTTCTGTTATGCCTTGCCGTTTCCGTCACTGCTATCGCTCAAAGTTCGTGGAAAACGGAACAAATCAAAATCGCCCTCATTGCCGTATACTTTTTGTTTTTCATGCTGCTCCTTGTGGCCAAGGCTTTCATTCTGTATTACGGGCATTATCGACTGCGCCGAAAATTCAATCTCACAACGGCTACACCGGGAGAACTGAAAAAACAATGCCTTCGGGCGGTGCTGGTTCCCGAATTCGCTATTTTCCCCCTGATAATACTGCTGACATCAATAAGGGGGCTCGGCTGGTATCTGGAGCTGCCTGTAAGCGTGATTTTTTTCGTTTGGGTATGGCATATGTTTCGCCGCACACGAAAGACCGTTGCGGGTTTACAGGTTCGGGAAGTCGAAGACGACTCACATCTGATGAGCCTGCGTGAATTCGCCGCCGCTAACGGAATAAACTCGCTGCAGTTCAGACTGCTTGAATCCCCCGGGAACAATGAATCTGTTGTCGTATACAGGTCGTCCGCCGGAAAACCGACATTTTATTTCAGCCAGCCGACGCTCAACCTGCTGAACAACGACGAATTGAAGTGCGTTTTTGCACACGAACTCGCTCATCACAAACAAAAAGACACGCTGAAGTCATTCGGCATAAACATGGTTTTTGCGGCAGTCGTTATCGCGGTAATCGCGGCAATCTACATGCACAGATTGCCGTATACCACATCATTCATCGATATGGCCGTGATTATCCCATACATTATGCTGGCGTGGACGGTTTTGGGGTATCTCTTCATCAAGCCACTCGAACTTTTCCTCAGCCGGCGGCAGGAAACACAGGCCAACGCATGGGCGCTTCGTGCGACCGGGAACCCGGCCGCCTTCATCTCGGCCATGAAAAAACTCGCCGCCAACAACAAAAAAACCGGCCGGCCTTCCCTGCTCCAAAAGGCCCTTTTCGCCACACACCCGCCACTGGATGACGTAATCCGTCAGGGGCTGGATTTCGCCGCCGCTCATAACATCCAGTTAAGCGAGACTTCGCAGGGCGATTTCTGTTAAACTGTTCTGCGAGGAAGAGATTATGAACCCATAACAAAATAAACCACAGCCCAGACGGGTCCCTTCGGGAAGGACACGAAGTAAACACATAAAATCTTTGAATCCTTTATTTTCTGTGCTCTCTGTGTCCTTTGTGGTTCTGGCTGTTTCTTTTTGTTAGGTGCTTTATGAAAGTTTTTCTGGCAGGCATAATTCAAGGCTCGATTGTCGAGGCAGCCATCCACAGCCAGGACTGGCGCGGGCCGATTTCGCAGGCGATAACCCGCCACGTCCCGGGCGCGGATGTCTACTGCCATTACAGCGAGCACCCCAACAGCATTACATACGACCTGCCTGAAATCCGCACGACGCTGGCCGACGGCATATCGCGGGCGGCCGACTGCGACCTGCTGGTTGCCTACGTTCCGTCGGCGTCGATGGGGACGGCCGTCGAAATGTACGAGGCCTTCCGCAACGGCGCAATCGTGCTCACGATAACCCCCCTGGCGGCCAACTGGATTATCCGGGCCTACAGCGACCGGATATTCGCCGACACGGCGGCGTTCGAAAAATTTCTCGCCTTGGGCGGCCTGGATGAACTGATAAAGACAAAAAAGGCGAAACAGGCCAAATGAAACCCCACCTGCTCGAAATGACTGCGGATGAAGTGCGCCGCGCCGTCGAGGCCGCCGGACAGAAGGCGTATCGCGCCAGGCAGCTCGCCGACTGGGTCTACGCCAAGGGCGTAACCGACCCGAAGAAGATGAGCAACCTGCCGGCCGCCGTCGCGGAAATATTCGACATTCTGACCTCGCGTGTGGCCGCCCGATCGCCCAGCAGCGACGGCACGCTGAAGCTGCTGCTGGAGCTTCGCGACGGCGAGCACGTGGAAACCGTGGTCATCCCATCGGAAAAACGCGTGACGGCCTGCCTGTCAACGCAGGTCGGCTGCGCGCTGGGGTGCACGTTCTGCGCATCCGGCATGGGCGGATTGAAAAGGAACATGTCGGCCGGCGAGATTCTCGGGCAGTTGCTCCACCTCCGGCAGGAAGGCGGGCAGAAGATAACCAACGTCGTGTTCATGGGCATGGGCGAGCCGCTGGCCAACTACGACGCGACGCTGGCGGCGGTGAAGGCGATTATCGACCCGGAGCGGTTCGGCATATCCGCGCGGAAAGTGACGGTATCGACCGTCGGACTGCCGAAGCAGATTCGCCGCCTGGCGGCAGAGGACCTGCCGATTACGCTGGCGATTTCGCTGCACGCGACGAACGACACGCTGCGAAAGCAGCTCATGCCGGCGGCGGCCAAATACCCGATAGACTCGATAATCGCGGCGGCCCGGCAGTTCTATGAGGCCCGCAGCCGCGAAATAACGCTGGAATACGCCCTGCTGGCCGGCGTGAACGATACGCTGCAGTGCGCAGAGCAGCTGGCGCAAATAGCCCGCAGCCTGCGTTGCAATGTAAACCTTATCCGTTACAATTCCGTCGAAACGCTGCCCTACAAGCCGCCGTCGCAGGCTGCGGTAACGCGGTTCGCGGAAAAGCTCGCCGGCAGCGGAGTGAACGCGAACATCCGTCGCAGCCGCGGACAGGACGCCGAGGCCGCCTGCGGCCAGCTCAGACGCCGGGTAAATGAACACAACACTGCGCAACAGTCCAGGAGTACTTAAAAAAGAAACAGCCCGAACCACGGAGAACACAAGGGACAAAAAACACAGTATTTGAAGATTGTTGTATTTTTACTTCGTGCCCTTTGTGACCTCTGTGGTTCATTCTGATAATAGGTTAAGAAATAATCACAGCCTAGACGGCTTCGCCACAAAAGAAAACACAGGCGAGACGCCTGTACTACGAGAAAAAGAATTAAGGACTACGCCATAGCCGCCGAACCGAACAATCCGAAGCCCCCGGAAAGGCCTGTAAACCGGCAGGAGAGCATCTGGATCAACAAGGACAAAGACGTCGCGCTCATGCTCCGCTTCCGGGACGGCGACGAAACGGCGTTCGACGAACTGATAGCCAACAATATCCGCAAGGTTCATGCGCTGGTTTACCGTTTTCTCGGCTCGCCGACTGAGGTTGAAGACATAACGCAGGAGGTCTTCCTTCGTCTGTACCGGACGGCCCCGCGATACATTCCGACGGCCAAGTTCAGCACGTACCTGTACCGCATCGTGGCGAACCTGTGCTTCAACGCCCTGCGGTCGAAGCGGAAGACTCACTTCCGCCAGATACACGGCGCCGAAGGCGACGATGAAGCTTTTTACAGCAATGTTCCGGACGACAGCGGCCCGCCGCCCGATGACAGCCTGAGGGCCGACGAACTGCAGACAAAAGTCGCCGAAGCCGTAAATAAACTGCCGGAAAACCAGAAACTGGCGATAATTCTTAATAAGTACGAAGACAAGAGTTACGATGAAATAGCCGAAATACTTGAGTGTTCGACCATGGCGGTCAAAAGTCTGCTCAGCCGGGCGAGGGAAAACCTCCGCCAGTCGCTCGAGAACTATCTGCGCCCGGAATAACACGCGGGAAAAGTGAAAAAAGAAAGAAAAATGACGAAAAAAATGATAATTGAGCGAATCCTTACCCCAAAGCACATGTTTAACATGTTGTATCAAGGCACTGCGGGTAGAGAAGAATCGCCATTTCGGTTTCAGAAACTGCCTGAAAATTTGAAGCAGATGTACGCGGGTTTTGTGGCCCGGTTTTAAGAGTAGGGAATTAACCCTACCGGCCGGTTTATAAGAAAAATGAGCAATTTACGCGGACAATACGATTTCGAAGACCTGTCAGCCTACCTGGACGGCGAACTTGAGCCGGCCCGGAAGGCTGAGGTCGAAAAGCTGCTGCAGGAAGACTCTTCCTGGCAGGCGGCTTATGCTGAGCTGAAGGCGCTGGACGGCGCCCTTGGCGACTGGACGGTCCCGGAGATGCCGGCCCTTCTGCCCAGCCGAATCGCCGCAGCCGTAAAGCGGAATGCAACAATCAAAAAACAGCGGGTGATCAGGTTCACCCGCATCGCCGGCTCGATAGCCGCCGTAGCCGCGGCAGCCGCCATATTCATCGTCGTGATGCTCAGCAGCAATCGCAGCCAGCCTCAGTCGAAAAACGACATGGCCAGCAACACCAACACCGCCGCGAACAATGTAACGGCGAAAATGAGCGATGAAGAGGTAGACAAGATAGCGGTGGAGAACCTCGAGTTCTTCCGCGATTACGACGTATTGACGGATTTTGAAACACTTGAAGCGATAGAGCGGCTGGAGAAACAGTCGCGGATATAGGTATTCTGAAATGCGAGGCCTGGTGCGTAACATTCTGACAGCTGCAATAATCGTCGCCTCCTTCGTGTCGGCGGCGACAGCCGAGGGCGAAGAGACGCTCCGCAAGCCGCCCATGGGCAGCCTCGCAAGACAATTGCTGCTCAAGCACAATCTCGAAGCCGTCAACAGCGGCAAGCTGGCCGGCAACATCAGCCACAACCGGGCCGAGTGGGAAAAACTCTCTCCGGAAGAGCGAGACAGGTGCCGCAACCAGGTTCTGCGGTTCATCGCACAAAGCTCGAGCGAAGATATCGAAAAAATCATCAGGTATCATGACCGCCTGCTGAATATGTCGCTCGAAAGACAGGAGGCATACCGCCAGCGGGAAAAATGGCTTAAGGTGGTAGTCGCCAGCCTCACGCCGCAGGAGCGGGAAAACCTCCAGAAGCTTTCGCCCGATGAACGTGCGAAGATACTGCTTCAGCGCAAGGCCGAACTCATAAAAGCCGGCAAGCTCCCCGCCGACGCTCCGGCGAAAACCGAAGCCGCTCCGGCCGGCGGGCCTGAAGATGCTTCTTCCCTGAACGACCGGAATTAAGTCATCGTATTCATAAACGCGCAAAATTGCTAAGCCGCTAGCGGCTTAGCAGGAATCTGAGCATTTCGTCGGCGCCGAATTCCTTTTTTTCCACTGCGGTGAGATTGTATCGCTGCATCACCTCGGTGACGTCGAATTTCGGAAGGTTTTTGGCGGCGGCGACGGTGCTGCCGAGCATTCGGGGCGATCTGAACACCACCAGTTCATCGGCAAGCGGATTGGCTGTGGTGACAAAGCTGTTCAGCACCGCCGAGCCGCCCTCGACAAGCAGGTACGTCCACTGCCGCCGGCCGAATTCGTCCAGGACCGCGCCGATATCCACGCCGCCCCTAAGGGGCGTCTCGGCCATCGCAAGCAGTTCGACGCCTTTTTCCTTCAGCTTTCCGGCATGCACGCCGTTCGCCTTAATCGCCGCCGGCGTGGTGACCACGATAAGCGGCGACCGGTCGGCCGTCTTGACGAGCTGGCAGTCCTGCGGAATTCGCAGCCGCGAATCCAGCACGACCCTTGCCGGCTGTTTGCCGTGGCCGCTGCGATTGGTCAGCAGCGGGTCGTCGGCCAGCACGGTGTCGATGCCGACGCATATGCCGTCGCAATAACTGCGGATTTCATGCACCTGCCGCAGCGACAACTCGCCGGTAACCCACTTGCCTTCGCCCGGCGGCAGGGCGAGATAGCCGTCGGCGGTCTGCGCCCACTTGCATATGACCCACGGCCGCTTCTTCGTGCGGAGCTTTATGTAGGCCCTGAGCAGTTTGCGGGCCTCGGCCTCCATGCAGCCGACCGAAACTTCGATGCCGGCGGCCTGCAGTTGTTTAACGCCCCCGCCGGCGACTTGCTCGTCGGGGTCGAGCATGGCCGTCACCACGCGCGAGATGCCGGCGGCAATCAGCGCGTCGGTGCAGGGCGGCGTTTTGCCCTGGTGGCAGCACGGCTCGAGCGTAACGTACATCGTCGCGCCGCGGACGTCCGCCCCGGCCGCAGAGGCAGCCTGCAACGCTTCTATCTCCGCGTGCGGGCCGCCGAACGATCCGTGCCATCCCCGTGCGAGTTCGCGTCCGTCGCGAACAATAATCGCCGCGACCATCGGGTTTGGTTCGACGCAGCCGAGGCCGCGGGCGGCCAGGGCTATCGCCTGCTTCATGATTTTTTCGTCCACATTCGCCATATACTGCAATTCTATACCGGCGACCCCTCCGCCAAAAGCCCGCCCGTCAGGAAAGACCGGTTTCTCAACCGGATTGTTCCGGGAGAAAAACGAATAACATCAGGGGTTCGACAGGCTAATTCAGCGATGAACAGCCGATATCGCCTTTTAAGCAACCGGCGGACCGGCTGAAGGCGGCGAGCCTGGCGCGGCGGCATTCGCCCGAATCACGGCTGCAATGGCATGGGCGAGCAAAGGCGACATCAGCACGACTCCGCCGCAAACCACGAGCATCACGTAGAAGGCCAGAGACCACCAGAGAATGCCGGTGCAACTGGTGTTAATCTGAGTTGCAGCCATTTTCGCCATATCATCATTCGACGGTCCAATCTTAATACTGGTATTGTTCGTCGAACTTGGTTGACTGGCGCTCTTCATTTTTTGCGGCAGTTCACTGTACTCGACATTGGCCGCCAGAATAATCACGAGTATGCCGATGACGGCCAGCGCTATAAGCAGAAAGCCGCAATTGCGGAAATTGATCCTGCCCGCGACGCCGAGGGCTGCAACAACAAGCATTACCGCCGGCGCCAGGAGGCCCAGGATGAACCACGGCCGGGCGTCGGGCATGTCTTCGTCTTTTTCCTTCTCGCCTTTCTTCTCCATGTCTTCCTTCACCATGCCTGTCGGACTGAGATCACCTACGGTAAGCTGCCAGCCGGATGCCTCTGCGAACGACATCATGCTGCAATTGACATTCAGCCACGGCAGGAAGAAAAAGATTACGAGCAGCAGAGCCATCGGCAAGGCTATTCCGCTGCCGACACGAGATACTGTTTCCGCATTCATAAACTGACTCCCAAATGAAAATCCCCATTAGCACTGCGTGGCGGCCCAACCGTTGGACCGCCACGCATGAAAGTGCAGGTAAAAATTACGGCGTCAAATTCTTATGCAGATGGCGTAGGCGTCTGGGAACAGCACGCGCCGCCCTTGCCTCCAAGAGCCGGGGCGACCACTACCGCAGCGCCGCCGAGCAGAATGACGATGTAGAGCACGAATGATGTCCATCCAATGCCCGTGCCGGAAACATCCATGCTCTCCTCAAGAAGTTTTCGGCCTTCCTTTTTGGCATTCTCAATCGCCGACTCAGGGGCTTTGGCTTCCTTCATTTTTTCCACCTGATAGTCAACGATGTCGCCAACATAGTCGGTGTTGACCGCCATAATAATCAGCAGTAATCCGAGTATGCCCAGCACTGCAAGCGCCACACCGCACAAACCTGTCGGCATCTTGCCCATAAGACCTGCGCCGGCAGCGGCCAATGCCGCCAGCGGCACGAGCAGGCTCAGAATAAACCACGGCCGGGCACTGACTGCCTTATCGGCTTCTTCTTTGCTTTCTTTAGAATCTTTCTCAGGCATAGTAACCGTACCGATAGTCAACTGCAGACCGCTGGCCGTCATGCCCTCTGTGTCCTCTTCCTTCAGTTCGCCGCCAAATTTCTTCGCCGTTTCTTTCGCCTTGTCGGATGGGCCGCATTCCACCAAGGCAAGGAAGAAGAAAATGATCAGCAGCACGGAAAGGATAAGGCAAACACCCATCGCAAGACGTGAAAGCACTTTCGGGTCCATAGTTTTCTCCTTATTAGAGATGCGTTTATGTTCAGAATCCGTTCAGCCCAAATGCGCACATCAAGAACTCGATGCAGAAATGCCGTCTGATGCGTATTCTCCACATCTCTACGGGAAAATCGCAAGTTTTTTCCGAAAAAAAGATACTTCTTTTGCCAGTTGCCGAATCCGGCGGCCGGTGTTAAACCTCGAGGCCGTATCGCCATAGTCTGCACGGCCGACGCATGAATTCGCCCATAATTGCCGCAAACATGCATCGCCCGCTTGACAGGCCGGGATATTTCAAATACTTATGGCTTTTGAATTATAAGCAGCACACCCGGCAGCAGAGTTCGAGAGGATCATTGATGAAAATTTTCGTCGTGAACTGCGGCAGCAGTTCCATCAAGTACCAGCTTTTCAGCATGACCAATGAGACGGTGCTGGCCAAGGGCATCGTCGAGCGTGTCGGCTCAAACGACGCGGTGCTGCATCATACCTACGGAAACGCCAGGGCGGACAGGCAGGTCGACGCCCCCGACCACTCGGCTGCAATGAAAATCATCATCGAAGCCCTGGCCGATGCCAAAATCGGCGTCATCAAAAGCATAGACGAAATTCAGGCCGTCGGGCATCGCGTGGTTCACGGCGGCGAGGAAGTAACCGAATCGCGAATCATCGACGACGAGCTCATCGGCATAATCAGCCGCAACTGCGAGCTTGCCCCGCTGCACAACCCGCCGAACCTTTCAGGCATTCGCGGCGCGATGCAGGCCATGCCGCATGTTCCGCACGTCGCCGTTTTCGACACCGCTTTTCTCGCCACTCTGCCGCCGCACGCGCACCGCTACGCCGTGCCGGACGAATGGTATACCAAGTATCACGTTCGCAAGTACGGCTTCCACGGCACGAGCCATCGCTACGTCACGCATCGTGCGGCCGAGCTGCTCGGCAAGCCGGTTGACAGGGTGAACCTGATAACCACGCATCTGGGCAACGGCTGCTCCATTACCGCGGTCGCCGGCGGCAAGGCGGTTGACCACTCCATGGGCATGACCCCGCTGGAGGGCCTGATTATGGGCACCCGCAGCGGGGATATTGACCCGGCCGTCATCTTCTACATGCTTTCCAAGGGCTTCACGGCGGAAAAACTGGACAACATACTGAACAAAAAATCCGGCCTGATCGGCGTCAGCGGGTTCAGCAACGATATGCGGGACCTGATCGCCGCCGCCGAAAAAGGCGACGCCCGGGCGGAACTGGCGACGAAGATGTTCGTCTACAGGGTGGTGAAGTACATCAGCGCCTACTACGGCATCCTGCCCGATGTCGATGCGGTGGTGCTGACGGGCGGCATCGGCGAAAATTCGCTGCAGATCCGCAAGGTAATCTGCGAAAGTCTAAAGCGTCTGGGCGCCGAGCCGGACGAAAAACGGAATATCGATACAATCCGCGGGAAATACGGGCCGATTACGACCGATTCTTCGGCCCTGGCGATTTGGGTTGTCCCAACCAATGAAGAACTTATGATAGCCAGGGACACCGCCGCCTGCGTGACAAAAAAATAGATTCCTCCGGGAATTCGGAATAATTTATTTCATTTGCCTGCGGACAGGTGCGGATTTAATATTAGCGGGCGAGTGAGTTCAAATTTCAGAAGCCGGTTGCTTGTGGGAGGTGCCTTATGCGCACAGATTATAAAATCGGGATAGCTGTTGCTCTTCTGCTGGCCATAGGTCTGGTTGCATACTTTGTAATGACCAGCAACGATACTTCGGAAAACACGAATAAAGATCAGGCGAAGGCGAAGGCCGACAGCGACAGTCGGAATATCATCGTCCCGCCCGGAGACGACGCCTTCGCCATGCGAGCCAACAATTCCGGCTCCAGCGGCGATGGCGGCGGAATCATAAAGGTAGGCAAAAGCGGCGACTTGCTTCCGCCCGCGGAAAGCCTGACAAAAACTCAGGACAAGAGCGGCGACCTTGTGGCGAAGCCCAAGGATGATTTTAAGTTCTCCGCGCCGACAGAGACAAAAACATACGGCCGCAAGCCCGGCGTGCTCATGGAAGACACGGGTGATTCCAGCTATGACAAGGCGACGCCGTCCTTCACTTCCAAAACAACCGGCACCGGCAGCACAAACCTGGTCAAGTCGGACACGGGCATCTCAAAGACCACAGATACGGACAAAATGAGATTTCACACGGTCCGTGAGGGCGAAAGCGGCTTCACCGCTATCGCGAAGATAGAATACGGCAACGCCAAGTACTGGACGTTAATAAGGGACGCAAATCCGGGCGTTGAGTCCACCAGCCTGCACGCCGGCGATGTGCTGAAGATCCCGCCGCTGCCCAGGACCACAGGCGTAATCTCCAACACGGCGGAAGAAAAGCCAGGCACGCTTACAAAGACAATCAGCGGCGGCAGCACGTACATCGTCAAAGACGGCGACTCATACTGGAAGATAGCCAAGGAGCAGTATGGCGACGGCAACCTGTTCAACATAATCCAGGAAGCCAACAAGAACATACCCGCCGACGGTCTGAAGTCAGGCCAGAAGATAGTTATTCCGCCCAAACCGGCCGGCAGCAATACGGCGGCCGCAAGCCGCACGACGCCGAGCACGCCTGCCCGGACCACCGAACGGACCACGGAACGGACCGTCGAGCGTATCGAACCCGTGGAACCGGATACGAATACTGTCACCAACGACAAGGGCGAAGTGTTCGACTAACGGAAAAATCCTAGTTTATCTTCAATAATTTCGGCGGGCGTGTCGCAAAGACTCGCCCGCCGTTGTATAATGCCGCCTTCATAAGATTTGTAATCATTCCCGACAGGAGATTGGCCTGCGGTGGATCGCCGGCGAAAAACGGTTTCGCCGGTGCGGAACGTCCTGTGATGCACAGGTTGCCAACGGGGCGGAATTATCCGAATTATCCTTGGACCGACACGGCAAAAGTCGCATAATCCGCAGGAAACAAACCCTAAAGGCCCGGTTTTCAAGGGTCCGATAAATACAGCAAGGCAGGTGTATGCAACATGCTGAACAAGATTGCCCTATTTACCGCTGCCTCGGTGATTCTGTGCCTCACCTTTGCCGGGTGTAATAATGACGACAAGAAAAAGAAGCTTACCCCGGCGGAACCTGTCATCGAAATACCCGAGCATATCAGAGGCACGGTCGCGGAATATGCCGGCATCTCAGGCGGCGGAAACTTTCCTGTCCATGCCTATGGAATAGTCATACGTCTCGGCAAGAACGGCTCGAAGGAAGTACCGGCCCCCCTGCTCAAACCGCTCAAGGAATACCTGCTGAAGCAGAACCTGCAGTCCTACATTTACGGAACGGAAAAAGTCACAGCCGAAAGGGTTTTGTACGACCTGGACACGGCCGTCGTGGAAGTCCGCGGCATAATCCCGCCGGGAGCGCCCGCGGGAACCAGGTTCGATGTGTTCGTTTCCGCCCTGCCGCAAACGCAGACCAAGAGCCTGGAGGGCGGCATACTGATGCCCATCGAAATGCAGCTGGCGATCGGCGGCGTGGACACGTCCAGCGCATTCCTGAAACCGTGGGCCAAGTGCGGCGGGCCGGTGTTCGTCAACCCGTTTATCGATCCGTCGAAGACGGAAAGCATGGGCAGGCTGCGTGAAGGACGGGTAATCGGCGGAGGCGAAGTAATCCAGAACCGCCCCATACGTCTTACGCTCCGCAAGCCCGATTATGCGCGAGCCAACCAGATACAGCGGACAATCAACACGATATTTTCCGGCAAGGACAAGGTCGCCAACGCCACCGGCCAGACAATGGTGGAGATAACGATCCCGCCGGAATACATGGACAATTACGAACATTTCCTGAACCTCTTACTTCACATGCCGATCGGAAACCCCCAGGAGTGGGAAATCCGTGCAAGGGAAATCGCCAAGCTGATGGAAAAGCCGTCGGCGTCGCATGACGACCTGTCATTAACCCTCGAATCGATGGGACGCGAGGTCGTTCCGATAATTCAGCCCCTTTACTCATCCGGAAATCCCAACACGGCGTTCTACTCGGCGAGGGCCGGCATGCGCCTCGGCGACCGGATGGCGACGGATGTAATCTGCCGTTTCGCCCAGACTGACAACTCGCCCCTGCAGATTCCCGCCATAGAAGAACTGGGCATGCATAGTAAACTGGCCATCCAGTCCGTGCCGGTGCTCAACAAGCTTCTGGACGCGGATAACGAACTGGTGCGCATCGCGGCTTACGAAGCCCTTCTCAAGTACGGCGACGTATCGCGAGTAAAACAGACGGATATCGGCAGGCAATTCAAGCTGGATATAGTCACCACCGGGCGGGATTACGTAATCTACGCCAGACAGACGAAAGAGCCGCGGATCGTGCTGTTCGGCCGGGATATGACGGTGGCCAAGCCGATGTTTTTCAATTCGCCGGACGACATGGTCACGATAAACGCGTTTTTCGACAGCGATAAACTGAGTATTTTCAGGAAAATTCCCCGCACCGACACCGTTAGCGAAACGTTCAAGGTCGATTTCTTCGTGCGGTCGCTGGTCAAAACCATGGGAATGCCGGCTAAACTCGACGAAAACGGCAAGGTCGAAGGACTCGGCCTGACCTACAGCCAGGTCGTCGGCGTTCTCTACAGGTTATGCGAGGAAAAGCACATACGGGCGAAATTCGTCTTGCAACAGCTGCCCGGTATGCAGAAAATCTATCAAAGCGTTATCTCAGAGGGCAGACCGGATGTGTCTGAGGAGTAGCGCCCGCCGGCCCAGGGATGGTTCGGCGAATATGTGCATTAAGGAAGATGCCTAAAATGAAATTCAAGAAACTGATTCTGTCCGGATTCAAGAGTTTCGCTGACAGGACCGTTTTCGAGTTTGACGACGGCATAAGCTGCGTCGTCGGTCCCAACGGATGCGGTAAGAGCAACATCGTCGACGCCGTTAAATGGGTTCTGGGGGAACAATCCGCCAAGAGCCTCCGCGGCTCGGAAATGCTCGACGTTATCTTCAACGGCTCAGCCAATCGCCGCCCAGCCGGCATGGCCGAGGTCACGCTCGTTTTCGACAACTCCGAAGGCCTGCTCCAGTACAACATCGACGGCGAGTCGGCCTCCAACGGGGAAGTGTCGGTGACCCGCAGGCTCTACCGCAGCGGACAGAGTGAATACCTCATCAACAAGGTCATCTGCCGCCTGAAAGACATCCGCGAGATGTTCATGGACACCGGCGTGGGCGTTGACGCGTACAGCCTTATCGAACAGGGCCGCGTCGGCGCGTTCCTGCAGGCGTCGCAGGAAGAACGCCGTGCCATCTTCGACGAAGCCGCCGGAATCAGCAAATACAAGGCCCGCAAGAAAGAGGCCCTTCGCAAGGTCGAGCGGGTCGAGCAAAACCTGCTCCGCCTCACCGACATCCTTGGCGAGGTTGAGAAGCGCCTGCGGTCCATCAAGTACCAGGCCGGCAAGGCCCGCAACTATCAGGCCTACAGCGAACGTCTGAAGGAGCTTAAGTCGCTGTACTTCCTGGCGCAGTATCACACGCATTCGGTCCAGCGCAACGAGCTGCAGCACAAGGTTGACCGCTGCAACGACGAACTGGCAGCCATACACGCGAAAATCGACCAGCTCGAGGCCGCACGCAGCGGCGCCGACGTGGAAGCCGTCGATCTCGAACGGGCCGCCCGTGACATACAAAGCCGCATCGCCGCAGTCGGCGGTCAGATACTCACCTGCCAGGAGCGGGCCGAAATGCTCACAGCCCGCGTCGAAGAACTCGGCCAGCAGATTGTCGCGACATGCTCCAGGTGCGAAGAGCTGGAAGCGAAACTGGCGGCCGGCCGGGAAGAAATCTCCCGCCGGACGACCGAGCTGGAGCAGATCGAATCGCAGGCCGTCGAGCTTGCCCGCAAAAACGATGCAGTCCGCCAGGAGCACACTGCCGGTGAACTGGCGATAACCCACCTCCGCGCCAAACTGGAGGACGAGAAAGCCGGCACGATAGACCTGCTCCGCCGCACAGCCCAGCTTCACAACGAAATAAACGCATCGGGCATCAGGCGAGAAAATCTGAGCAGCCAGCATCAGCGGCTGGCCGAGCGGGCGGAAAAAATATCCGACCAGCTCAGTGAACTGGTGGCCGAACGGGCGAAAGTCGCCGCCAAGCTCGACGATGTGAACGAAGTAATCGCCGCCGCGCAGACGAAGCTTGAAGAAACCAAAAACACCAGCCGCACGCTGGCCGACAGCGAACACAGGCTCCAGTCGGACCTGTCCGCCGCACGCGAGAAACGCAGCGCCCTCCAGAGCCGCAGCCAGGCGCTGAAGGAAATGCAGCAGCGTCTCGAAGGCGTCGGCCAGGGCGTAAAGCGCGTTCTGGAAGCCTGCAAAAAAGGCGGCTTGCCCGCCGTCCGCGGAATGCTCGGCGAATTCCTGGAAACCGACGTCCAGCACGCATCGGTCGTGGAAGCCGCACTGGCGGGCGCGGATCAGCACCTGCTCATCGACAGCTTCAGCGAACTGGCAGCCGCCAGCAGGCAGGTTGCGGAAATTCTCGGCGAAACGGGAGCGGTGGAGTTCCTCTGCATGGACAATCTGGGCACTCTCAGCGAGGACTTCAACCTGCTGGACTGCCCGCAGGCGACCGCCCGCGTGATGGACTACGTTCGTTTCGAGCCGCAGCTTGCCCCGATAATGTGGCGGCTGTTCGGCAGGACGCTGGTCGTTCGCTCGCTGCCCGACGCGGCAGCGGCGGCCGCCGCCTGCCCCGCCGGCTACAGGTTCGTGACGCCGGCCGGCGAAGTACTTGAAGCCGACGGCCGCGTGAGACTCGGCGCCGCCAATCGCGGCACGGGCATAATCGCGCGAAAGAGCGAACTCACCCAGCTTCAGACTGAACTGACCGAACTCGACGGCCGCATCGCCGCCCTCGAACAGCAGAGGCAGTCGGCCCGCAACGAGCTGGAGCATCTCGACGGCGTCCAGCAGTCGCTGCGGACGGCCATCTATGAAGCCAACACCGAACGCGTCGAAGCCGAGAGCCGCCGCTCGCAGCTTTCCGCTGAAATTTCGCGGCTCGAACATGAAAAGCCGCTCATCGCCGGCGACATGGAGAACATCAAGGCCGGCATCGAGGCGTCGGTGCGTGCGGAGCACGAGGCCAGGGAAAAGGCCGCCGAGCTTGAGCAGCGCAACGCCGAGCGTCAGCGGGAAATCGAAAAGCTCGACGCTCTCATCGCCTCCGCCCAGCAGAGGCAGGCAGAGCTGTCGGAGCAGATGACGCAGTGCCAGGTCTCGCTCGCCGAGGCGCAGGCCCGCAAAGTCGCGCTTCGCGACGCGATGAACGCCCTCAACAACCAGCAGGAGCAGTGGTCGTGCGAGCTGTCGGCCGGCCGGTCGCAGATAGAACTCAACCGCCAGCGCCGCAGCGAAGCCGAGCAGGCGATAACGAAGGCGCACCAGGAAGTCGACGAGCTTTACGCCAGGCAGGAGCAGCTTAACGTCGAATCGGCGGACATCGAAGAAAGCCGCCGCGGGCTGGCCGCTCGGCTCGAAGAAATCCGCAACCAGCTCAACGAGCACCGCAAGCTGCAGGAGGCCGCCTCCGAAAAAGCCGGCGCCGCAAAGATAGAGCTTGGTGAAATCGACGTCCGCATAGAGAATATCATCTCCCGCGCGAGCGACGAGATGGGCATGAACCTCACCGAGCTGCTGGCCGGCTACCAGCACGACGACCAGCGCGACTGGGCCGCCGTGGAAAACGAAATCAAGGAGCTTCGCGACAAGATCGAGCGCCTCGGCAACGTCAACCTCGACGCAATCGCCGAGCAGGACGAGCTTGAAAAGCGGCAGGAGTTCCTCACGAAGCAGCTTGAAGACATCAGGACCTCGCAGAACCAGCTCGAGGAGCTTATCCGCCGCATCAACAAGGAAAGCCGCGAGCGGTTCGCCGAGGCGTTCGAGAAAATCCGCACCAATTTCCAGGACCTGTTCCGCAAGCTGTTCGGCGGCGGCCGGGCCGACATACTCCTGTCAAACCCGGAAGACATACTGGAAAGCGGAATCGAAATCGTCGCCCGTCCCCCCGGCAAGGAGCTTCGCAGCCTGACGCTGCTGTCCGGCGGCGAGAAGACGATGACCGCGCTGGCCCTGCTGTTCAGCATCTTCAGGTCGCGCCCGTCGCCGTTCTGCCTGCTGGACGAAGTCGACGCCGCACTCGACGAAGCCAACAACGAGCGGTTCAACCGCCTCATCGCCGAGTTCGTCTCGGAAAGCCAGTTCATTATCATATCGCACGCCAAGCGTACGATGAGCATGGCCAACGTCCTCTACGGCGTGACCATGCAGGAACCGGGCGTTTCGAAGCGCATTTCCGTCCGTTTCGAGGAAATCGGCGAGCACAGCAGCGAAGAGCTTCAGGCCGTCGGCGCGTAAATCCGCAGCAGCCGCAGAACATTTGACACATTTGCCAAATAATCCTTGGCAGTTTTCTCTGTGCGCGTTTCACTGTATTCAGCGCTGCCAGCGTGGGTTTTGTCCGCAAAAAGGAGAAGTTGAAGTGAAAAGTATGGAGACCCGGCAGGGATGGAGGAAAACTGCGGATGGACCCATAACACTTCAGCCGGACACCGCCGAGCACCTTCGGGCGGCATTCGGGCAGATGGACCTGCTCCTGAAGGCTCGGCAGGTGGATGCCGGACTGCGCAGTCTCGTCGCGCTTCTGCGACATCTGAAGGCAGTTCGAGGCGATCTGGAAAATTAGGCATCCGCCTGCTTCCGGTCGGCTCGGAGGCCGGCCGGAAGCATTTATCATCCCCCCGGTTGCCTCCGACGCTCCAACTGATAAAATGCTTTGTCCCGGTAAAAGCGATTAACAAAAAGAAATAACCCTGAACCACAGAGGACACAGAGAGCACAGAGAGTACAAAGAGCACAAAAAAATCAGTATCCGAAGATTTTTGTACTTTGTGCCCTCCGTGAACTCTGTGGTTCTTTTGTGTATTTACTTCGTGTCTTGCGTGAACTCTGTGGTTTATTTTGTTATGAGTTCCAATACAAATAAAAGCTACCGAAAGGCAGAATAATGGAAGTTCAATTTTCAGACAGATTGCAGAAGCTGCCCCCCTACCTCTTCGCTGACCTGCGGCGCAAGATAGCCGCAGCAAAGCAGAAGGGTGTAAAGGTCATCACGCTCGGCATCGGCGACCCGGACGCTCCGACGCCCGACCCGGTCGTCGACGAGCTTTGCCGCGCCGTCCGCGACACGGCCGACCCCAACCGTCACCGCTACGGCTGCGACGTTCCGGTCGCGGCGTTTCCGCAGGCAGTAAAAAATTTCTACCGCCGGCGATACGGCGTAAAGCTCGCCGACAACCAGATAGTAACCACGATGGGCAGCAAGGACGCCATCGTGAAGTTCTGCTACGGGATTCTGAACCCCGGCGACGTCGGCATTGCGCCGGCGCCGGGGTATCCGACGTATAACATCGGCCACGTCTTCTGCGGCGCGACCACTTACTACATGCCGCTGGAAGCCAGGAACGGCTTCCTGATGGATTTCGACGCGATACCTTCCGACGTGCGGCAGGCCGCCAGGCTCCTCTGGCTGAACTACCCGAACAACCCGACGACCGCGACGGCCGACCTGGATTTCTTCCGCCGCGCCGTCGAGTTCGCCAGAAAGAACAACATTCTCATCGCGCACGACTCGGCCTACAGCGAAAACACGTACGACGGCTACAAGGCGCCCAGTATTCTGCAGGTCGAAGGCGCCGACGAGGTGGCCGTCGAGTTCTTCTCGCTGTCCAAGGCGTTCAACATGACGGGCTGGCGGGTTGGTTTCGTCGTCGGCAACGCGTCGGCCGTCAAGGCCCTGCACACGGTGAAGGAAAACGTCGACAACGGCACGCTTCGTGCGATACAGTTCGCCGCGACAAAGGCCCTCGACATGGCCGAGGACATCATTCCGCCTATTAACGCCGTCTACCGGCGGCGGCGGGACATGGTCATAGACACGCTGAACGCAAACGGCTGGCGCCTAGACAAGCCGAAGGCCACCATTTACATCTGGGCGCCTGTGCCGGAGCGTTTCAACGGCTCAAGCGCCGCGTTCGCCGAAGAGCTGCTGGAAAAGACCGGTGTGGTCGTGACGCCCGGGCGCGGCTACGGACAGGCCGGCGAGGGATTCTTCCGAATCTCGCTGACATACCCGGACGACGTGCTCAAAGAAGCCGTCGGCAGAATCATAGAAATAAAACTGTAAGCGAACATGATGCAGATTGCATATATCGCGCTGGGCAGCAATCTCGGCGACAGGGGCGACACGCTGATGGCGGCGGTCAAGAAGCTCTCGGCTGCGGCGGGCATCGAGGTGCGCCGGATATCGCAGTTCATCTCGACCGAGCCTGTCGGCGGGCCGCCCGACCAGCCGAAATATCTCAACGCGGCAGCCGAGATACAGACAACGCTCGGCCCGCAGGAACTGCTCGCCGCGCTGCATGAAATCGAGCAGTCGCTCGGCCGAGACCGCGCCGCCGAGCAGCGCTGGGGTCCGCGAACATGCGACCTGGACATACTGCTTATCGGCGAGCTTGTGATGGAGACGGCGGAGCTTACAATCCCCCATCCGCGCATGCACGAGCGGCGGTTCGTGCTCGAGCCTCTGGCGCAGATAGCGCCGAACGCAATGCACCCGGTACTGAAAAAAACCGTCGTGCAGCTTCTTTGCGAACTGGAGGTCGGCAAGTGACGGCTGCGTTAATCAGCATAATCGGCCCGCCGGCCGCCGGCAAAACAACGCTTGCGGAATGGCTCGCCGGGGCATTGCCGGCCGGCCTCATACGCGAAGACTACGCTGGCAACCCTTTTCTCGCGGATTCCTACGCCGACAAGGCCGAGGCCAAGCTGCCGGGACAGCTTTACTTCCTGATGTCGCGCGTCAAGCAGCTTGCGGTATCAAGCTGGCCGGAGAGCGGAGTTTTCGTGAGCGATTACGGATTCTGCCAGGACCGCATTTACGCCCGCGCCCGGCTGAGCGAGGACGATTTCCATCTTTACTCCAGGGTCGCAAAGCGGGTTGCCGGACTGGTGCATCCGCCGGATGTCATCATCCACCTCGACGCATCCGAAGATGCCCTGCTGGAGCGCATCGCCCGGCGGGGCAGGGATTTTGAAAAGGCCATGACGCGGGAGTTTCTGGCGGCCATGCGCAATGAATACAATAAATTCGAGGCGCAGGCCGGCTGCCCGATTATCGCCGTCGATACGGAACAGACGAATCTGACGGACGAATCACATCGTCGGACCCTGCTGGCCGAGCTGATGAATCACATAAGGAAAAAGTAGAAAATGTATGTTGCACGCACAATCGAGGAAGTCCGCGAGCAGGTGTCAGCCGCCCGTTTGCGAGGCGGGCTGGTCGGCTTCGTTCCGACGATGGGCGCCCTGCACGCCGGTCACATAAGCCTGGTGTCGGCTGCAAAGAAGGACTGCGCCTTCGTCGTTGTGAGCATCTTCGTGAACCCGACGCAGTTCGGCCCAAACGAGGACTACGACCGCTACCCCCGCCCCGCCGAGGCCGACACCGCCGCCTGCCGCGATGCCGGCGTGGACCTTCTGTTCATGCCTGCCGTCGATACCATCTACCCGCCCGGCGAGAAGCTGGAGACAATTTTGCCGCCGGCCGGACTGGCCGACAACCTCTGCGGGCGGAGCAGGCCGGGACATTTCGCAGGCGTCTGCACCGTGGTGGCCCGGCTGTTCGACATCGTCAGGCCTGACAAGGCGTATTTCGGTGCGAAGGACTTCCAGCAGGCGGCGATAATCAGCCGCATGGTCCGCGACCGCCGCATCCCCGTTGACGTGGTGGTATGTCCCATAGTCCGCGAGGCCGACGGGCTGGCGATGTCCAGCCGCAATGCGTATCTCTCGCCGGAGCATCGCCGGCAGGCCGCCGAACTGTACAAATCGCTGCAGATGGCAGCCGACATGATCCGCCGCGACCACCCGCCGGCCGGGAAGGTCGTCCGGGCGATATCGCAGCATATCGCCGTCAAGGCCCCGGCCGGGGAAATTGATTATGTACAAATCGTCAACCCGGACGACCTTACGGACGTAAAAACTACCGATGAGGCAGTTCTGGTGGCACTTGCGGTACGGTTCGGTCAAACCCGGCTTATAGACAATATCCTGGTGGACTGAATCCCCCGATGCGTCTAGAATGAACTCTGCGAAGGCGGCCGGCGGCGTTTTGTGTCCGGCCGGCGCAACCAAGGAAAATGCAAGATGTTATTGAATTTACTCAGAGCGAAGATACACCGCGCAACCATAACCGAGGCCGAGGTCGAATACGTCGGTTCGATAACCATCGACGCCGACCTGCTCGACGCCACCGGGATACTGCCCGGCGAGTGTGTTCTCGTGGCGGACCTTACTGACGGCGCCCGGTTTGAAACTTACGTGCTGAAGGGCGCCCGCGGCAGCGGAGTCATATGCATCAACGGCGCCGCAGCCAGGCTGGTCGACGTAGGCGACAAAATCATCATCATGGCCTACGCCTACGTCACGCCGGAAGAGGCGAAAACCCTCAAACCGAACATCGTGCTCGTGGACGACAAGAACAAGATAGTCAAAAAGCTGTCCTGAAATATCCCGGGGTAATCAATGCGGCAGGTAATTATCGACTTCGGAACGCTTCACCTGTTCGGGCATGAATTTCCCCTGCGTATTTACGGCTATGGGCTGATGCTGGTCTTCGGGTTCCTGCTGGGCATTTTCCTGGCGCAGTGGCGGGCCAGGCGGGCCGGAGAACGGCCTGAATATATCGCGCACTGCGGCCTGCTCGCCCTGATGGGCGGCGTGGTCGGAGCCAGAGTCGGCTACGTGATACAGCACTGGGACACGCAGTTCAAATATTCGAAAAATCTCATCGGCGATCTTTTCGACGTCACATCGGGCGGGCTTATCTACTACGGCGGGCTGATAACGGCGACGGCAATGGTTCTGCTTTATTTGTTCGTCAAGCGGCTGCCCGTGAGGCGATACCTGGACATGGTCGCCGTCAGCCTGATGATAGGCCTGGCGTTCGGCCGGGCCGGGTGCCTGCTGAACGGCTGCTGCTATGGCGCGACATGCAGCGACGACTGGCCGCTGGGAATGAAGTTCCCGATGTACTCCGAACCGCTGCTGAAACTCGACGGCCGGGGCGAAAATCCGTTTTCCGTCGGCACGACCGATCCGTCCCCGGTTTATTCGCATCAGCTCAAGGCCGGCATCATCCAGGCCGACGAACGGCTGATGGAACACGGCAAGCTTCTGCTGCCAAAAGATTTCGACAAGGAGCAGATAGCCATCGCCGAATCCGCATGGAGTAAGCCGGTCAAGCCGGCCCAGGCGCTGGGAATTATAAACGCCCTGCTTCTGGCTGCGCTGCTGACGCTGTTCTATAGAGTGAGGCGGAGGGACGGGCAGGTTTTCGCCCTTCTGATGATGATGTACCCGATAACACGGTTCCTGCTGGAGATGATCCGCGACGACAATCCGCATAACCTGAGTAGTGGAATTCTCACGCATAACCAGTACACTTCAATACTGACATTCGCAGTCGGCATCGTGTTCTGGGTCGCCCTGTATCGGCTGCCGGCCTCACCGGAAAATCGGCATAGTCCGGCTGTCGCAGCCGCCGGCGCGCAGAAGCAGAAAAAGAAGCATAGATAATCAAATCATTCTTAGAGAGGTAACAATATGAACAAGGTCAGATTTTTAGCGGCCTCGGCGGTAGTGGCGATCCTCAGCACAAGCGTCCACGCCGACACGGAAGAAGCCATCGCCCGGATTTACAAGCAGTTCTCAAGCGCCCTGGTGGTGTTCGAGTGCAAGCTGGACGATGAAATGGGCACCAACCCGGTCGGCGGCCAGGCGATATGCATCGACGAATCCGGCATTTTCATGACGCTTGCGTTAAACGCGACGATGGATACCGACTCGCTCAGCGAATTCAAAATCATGCTGCCCGGGCAGCAGAAAGAATCGGTAAGCGCCAAGCTGCTGGGCATAGATCCCGAAACAGGCATAGCGTTTATCCAGGCCACGGAAAAACACTCATGGCAGACGGTGCAGTTCGCCGCCAAGCCCGACCTGTCGCCCGGCAAGGCGGTGTATTCGCTCGGGCTTATGACGGCCAGGTATAAAAACACCCCGTATATCGGAATGGGATATATCTCAAGCGTCATTCAGGATCCGGGTGACCTGGTTTACATAACCGGCGGAAAGCTCGCACGGGTCGGCTCGCCGGTATTCAACGACAATGGCGAAGCGATAGGCATTGTCGGGCATCAGCTGTTTCAGAATTACGCAATGGTCATCAATAATCAGAATGTCAACGTCGGGATGCAGGGCCAGCAGGAAACATGTTTCTTCACGCCTACCGGGGAATTCGCCCACATACTGAAGAACATCCCCCCCTCCCCCGACCGCGTCCGCAGGCTGCCCTGGCTAGGAATTTTCAAGCTGGAGATGGCAACCGACGTCCTGGCCGAAACCGTCAATCTCAAAACGCCGGGCATCATGGTGGATGAGATAGTTCCGGGCTACGCGGCGGACAAGGCCGGCCTGAAACCAAGAGATATCATCGTGAGCGTCAACGGCAAGACAATCGAAGAATTTCCGTCTTCCGACCTGACAGCCCAGAATTTCATACGAATGATCAACCGCATGAAGGCCGGCGACAAGATCGACCTGGAAGTCATGCGAGGCGCCACCGTCATAAAAACCACGCTCACGCTGGATGAAACCCCGCTTCAGCCCCACGAGGCGAAGCGATACATCAGCCGTATCCTCGGCTTCGGGGCGCGTGAAAGGGTTCTCTTTGACAAGTACATGACCAAGGAGACTGCTGCGAATGTCGACGGTCTTGTCGTATACTTCGCCATAACGAAGCTGCCCGCAGCAGCAGCCGGACTGCAACGCGGCGACATCATCACCGCCGTCAACGACCGGAAAGTGACGACCGCGAGGGAACTTGAAGAGTCAGTCGCCGGAAGCATGAAAGACAAGCCCGCTGATGCGATTGTTCTGTCAGTAAATCGTAACGGAAAGCAGGAAACCCTGCGACTGAAACCCAGTAAGCCGTAGGCGAACCCTGACATGGAAGGCGAACAGACAAAATGAAAAAGGCCGCTTGCCTGATAACCGTGCTTTGCACGGCGACCATCGCTTTGAGCCAGGACGCCCCGGCCGGCCGCCCCGCTGATTCGCAAGAGCTGGCTGACAAGCTCGCCGCCGAAAGCCTGCGCGACTCGGCCATATCGCTGTTCCACTCTCCTGTGGACACGCCCGGCCGGGCCGGCAGAATCGCGTCGCTGCTGAAAATGGCGGATGCGATCAAACCGGGCGACCCGAAAACGAACCTGCTGCTCGCCGACGTATATTTCGCACAGGATAAACCGGAGCAGGAAATCGCGGCAATGGAGGCATACCTGGCGGCATATCCCCAGGATTTCTCGAGAAGCCTGCGATGGCTCGAACTGAAACTGAAAACGTTCAATAAATCCGAAGAAATAATCGAATTCATCACCGGACTCGAAAAACGGAATGACATTCCGGATGCCGTCAAAGCCGAGGCCCTTGGACATAAAGGCCGCCTCATGCATCAGGAATTCGGCACCACGGAAGCCATAGAAGTTTTCACACTCGCGCTGAAGCTCGATCCCGCTAACAACTACTGCCTCGAGGAAAAATTCAGACTGTCCAAGGCGACCACCCCCGTCGACGTTGCAAAACTGCAGATTGCAATGTTCAAGACGAGTCCTCGCAACATAACCATAGCCAGGAGCATCGGCGAACTGGCCGGTTCGCTGGGCCTGTACAAAGAGCAGATGAAGTTTTACGACTATGCCCGAACACTCGACGACCGGTACAAAAAGCTGGGCATCGCCGATTACCAGTTGAGAATGGAATATCTCAACGCCCTGCTGGACGCCGGCGAATATCAGAAAGCGATTGATGACTTCCAGCCGCTTCTCAAAAACTTCCCGAATGAGGTCAATATTCGCTTATGGCTTATCGAGGCATATCGCGGGCTTGGCCAGAATGAGAAAGCGGACGCACTTGCAGCCGATTCCGAAAAAATTCTCACCACCGACGAAACTTCAATCGAAACATCCGTCAGCAAACCGAAGATACTGTCGCAATTCTATCTGCTGACCAAACCCGAGATGCGGGCCGCTCTGGGATACGCGATGCAGGCTGAAAGAATCGCATCCGACGACCCGGTGACAATCAGGCTGCTCGGCGCCGCAATGAGCCGCTCCGACAAGCCGGAAGAAGCCGCCCGCGGCGCCGAAAAGCTCAAGCCGCTGGCAGACAAGGATGCCTACGCCGCGGCGTTCCTGGCCGAATATTACTTCGCCGTCAACGACGAAAAATCAGCAAAAAAAGTGATAACCGGTGCCGCCTCGCTGAGCAGGAATGGGGCCGCCTTCAGATACCTCGCTTCGGTCGCCAAAAATCACAATGTCGATATTCCGCCCGCAAAGTACGGCAAGGAAGTCGCCTCTGTTATCGCCGGCCTGGATAAACAGTTCATGGAAATGGGCCTCGAGCCGGAAAAGTTCATACAAATTACGCTCAAACCCGTAAAAGACAGCTATGGAATCGGCGAAATCATTGAGCTTCAGGCCGTCCTGAAAAATATCGGCTCCGTCGACATACCTGTAGGACTGCAGACCGGCGGACTGTTCGCCCCGTCGCTGGCGCTGAGCGTAACGGCACAGGACGTTGGGAAAGAAGAAATCTTCGCCAATATGCCGAGCGTAATCTGGCCGGCGCCTCGCTATCTCCAGCCTGGTCAGACAATCACGACAAAAGTACGCATTGACGTCGGCATGCTTGGAAAATTCCTCGCCGAGCGGCCTCTTCTGGACATCACGCTCGATGTGACGGCCCTGCTCAGCCCGGTGCAGTATCGCGAACAGCTCCGCAGCGACCTGCCGACAGTACAGATAAGCCCCGTCAAGATCGTCCGCACGAACATGATGGGACAATTCAACCGCGATAATGTCGATGAATGGCCCAATGCATATCAGACCGCGCTCGGCAGAATAGTAAGGGACATCCGACGCGGAGAACTTGCCCAGCGGATGACGGCGGCAAGGCAGGTCGGCTCGCTGCTGACATTCGCCCAGCAGGTTCAATACAACAAGCAGGTTCTGCCCCCGCAGCTGAAAAAAGTATTCAGCAAACCCGTTTTCCTGCGAATGATGGTGACCATGCTGGAGGATCCTTCCGATGTGGTTCAGGCCGAGGTTCTCGCTTCTCTGAATTACGCCCGACTTGATGAAAGCATAATCAAATATCTCGGCGGCTCGCTTATCGAGAGCAAAAGCCCGCTCGTCAGAATGAGGCTTATCGAAGCTCTCGGTGCATCCGATACAAAAGGCCAGGAAACCATGATCGATTACTTCTCGAACGACCCCGATGACATGGTCAAAACAATGGCGAGGTCGTTCCAGAAAAATCCGTAACTTCCCGTCCGGGAGAAAATGAAAACATTTCTCGAAAAATTAGGCGACACACTGCCTGGTTTCGCCCTGCTGGCTGCGAATGACGAACACCTGACCGGCATGGAGGGCAAATCGTCCAGGTTCGCATGGCTTGTCGTCATGGCATGTTCGCTGCTGACAGCCCTGCTGATCATCGGTGTGTGGGGTGCGACCTGGCCGGTCTTCGACAAGTTCGGCAATATCGACATACCGGCCATCGCCGTCGTCATATTCCTGGTTCTCCTGCCCTGCCGCATCGCCGCAGCCAGTCTGGCCGACCTGCTGGGCGGCAGAAACCCCACCGCACGGGCCGTCTGGGCGGCGGTTATAGTGCTGGTCATGTTCAAGTGCCTTTCACAGATAACGCAGTTCCCGGTCTATCAGAACGAAACGATACTGCCGGACTGCCTGGCATGGGTGAGGCCTGATTTCGAAATCTACCGCGTGCTGCTGCTCATGCCGCTTTGGGGCGGGTGGTCCATGCTGGCGGTCTGCCAGTTCCGCAAGGCCAGCGAAGGAACCGAACCCGTCGTCGCCGCGTTCGCCAAAAGCTGCGGTCCGCTGACGACGGCAGGCTGCATGGGCGCGATAATGGCCGTCAGCATCTTCTATTTCAACTTCCTGCCGTGGGACAAGCAGCTGATCATGTCGGGCGGTGCGGTGGCAGCCGCCGTAATCGGCGGAATATTGACTTGCGCCCTTGCCGGCGGCCTGAAACGCAAATCGCTGCTTGCGACCAGTATGTTCACGCAAATCTCCTTTGTTTTCCTCTATCTGGCCAATCGATAGCCACAGTCGCCCTTGAACTCGGCGAAATAACCGCTAAGCTGCCCCTAAAGGGCAGCTAGAGCAGGAGAAAGTAGAAGTTGAAAACTTCGCCTTTCGTCCGCAATTGAGACAATGGCGGCTCTCCTGCGGTCTACTTTCTCCTTTCTACTCTCTGAAAATACTATTCAAACATCGTTGGCTTCAGCTTAGAATGACACTTCCCAATTATGGTTAATTAAAGGAGAGACGCTATCTATGAGTATCAAAGCAGTTGATCTTCGTCGAGGCATGGGCGTTGAATACGAAGGACAGACCTACGTGGTTTTCTCCAGCCAGCATGTGGCCAAGGGCAACAAACGCAGCTACATGCAGATAGAACTTAAAAACGCATTAACCGGCCAGTTGATAAAAAACCGCTTTCGCGTTGACGAACAGCTTGAAGAAGTGTTCTTCGAACGCAAACCGATGACTTATCTTTACACCGACGGCCAGAAAATCGTCGTCATGGACAGCCAGAGCTACGAGCAGATAGAAATCCCCATGGACATGCTCGGCGATAAGGCCGTTTACCTCACCCCGAATATCGAACTGGAAGTCGCTTTCATCGGAAGCGGACCGATTTCAATTGAACTGCCCAACACCGTCGAACTGAAGGTTGTCGACACGCCGCCGCAGGTAAAGGGCGCGACGGCCACCAACCAGCTAAAGGACGCCGTCTGCGAAGGCGGAGCGAAAATCAAGGTTCCGCCGTTCGTAGAGAACGGCACGATGGTCAAGGTCGATACCCGCAGCGGAGAATACCTGGGCCGCGCGTAACAACGGTGCAACGCAGACTCGCCATGAGCATTGTCGCGATAATACCGGCTAGATTCGCCTCGACCCGCCTGCCGGGCAAGCCCCTGCTGGCCGAGACGGGCAAGCCGCTCATTCAGCATGTGTGGGAAGCGGTTCGCAAGGCCGGCCTCGACCGCGTGGTTATAGCCACCGACGATAAACGCATCTTCGATGCCGTCAGGAAATTCGGCGGCGAGGCGGTCATGACACGCGAGGATCACCCCTCCGGCACCGACCGGCTGGCAGAGGCGGCCGAAAAACTCCATCTCGCCGACGACGACATCGTAATCAACGTGCAGGGCGACGAGCCTTCCATGCCACCTGCCTGCATAAAACGGCTGGCTGAGCTTATCTCGACATCCGACGCGCCGATGGCCACCCTGGCGACGCCCCTGCCTGCCGGCCAGGCCGCCAACCCCAACAAGGTAAAGGTCGTCTGCGACCGCAGCGGGATGGCGATGTATTTCTCGCGGTCGCCGATTCCATACGACCGCGACGGGGCCGGCGCGGAATATCTCCTGCATCTCGGCATATACGCTTATCGTGCGGCGTTTCTCAAAAAATTCGCCGCGACGGCCCCGACGCCCGCAGAAAAAACCGAGAAGCTCGAGCAGCTTCGCGCCCTTGAGCACGGCTGGCGGATAGCTGTCGCCGTCGTCGAATACGCCGGCGGAGGCATCGACACGCCGGAAGACTACGCCGAATTCGTCCGCCGCACCGGCCGCCGGCCGTAAAAAGTCGGCCGAAGCAATCTTGCCACACACCACTTTCGCATTTAAATTATGTCCCCAAGGCTGAACTATGTTTTCCGCTCCAGGTCCGGAATCGGAGGCGGTTCGCCGGGGCGAAAGCCCGAAGAGAAAAGGAACAATAAAAATGCCGTTACGATCTCAATCTGCGCTTTCGCATGCGCCCGTTGTCCTCAGAAGCCCCAGGGGATTCGACAACGAAAAATATCTGGACGAACAGACCGCATACATCCTCGAGCGGGTCAAACAATTCGACAACAAGCTCTACCTCGAGTTCGGCGGCAAGCTGATGTACGACTATCACGCCGCACGCGTGCTGCCCGGCTACGACCCGAACGTGAAGATTCGGCTGCTGCGGCAGCTCAAGGACCAGGCGAACATAATCCTCTGCATCTATGCCGGCGACATCGAACGTAAAAAAGTGCGGGCGGATTTCGGCATCACTTACGACGCCGACGCGGTCAAGCTCATTGACGACCTTCGAGACCAGGAGCTGGATGTCACCGCCGTCGTCATCACTCGGTTCGACGACCAGCCGGCCGCCGTCGCCTTCAAAAACAAGCTCGAACGCCGCGGCATACGCGTTTACACGCACAAGGCCATCAAGGGTTACCCGGCCAATGTAGACCTCATCGTCAGCGAGAATGGTTACGGCGCGAATCCGTATATCGAAACCGACAAGCCTCTGGTTGTCGTAACCGGGCCCGGGCCCAACAGCGGCAAGATGGGAACATGCCTTTCGCAGGTATATCACGAGCATCAGCGAGGCGTAGACGCCGGCTACGCGAAATTCGAAACGTTCCCGATATGGAACATTCCGCTTCGCCACCCGGTAAACGTTTCTTACGAAGCGGCGACGGCTGACATCAAGGATTTCAACCTGATAGACCCGTTCCATCTCGACGCCCACGGCGAAAAAGCGGTCAACTACAACCGCGACGTCGAAACCTTCCCCGTACTCAAGACCATACTCGAGCGCATCACCCAGTCCGAATCCATATACCTCTCGCCAACGGATATGGGCGTGAACCGCGCCGGATTCGCAATCGTCAACGACGAAGCGGTCCGGCAGGCCGCCACGCAGGAGGTAATCCGCCGCTACTACCGCTATTCGTGCGAATACGCCATGGGGCTGGCGGATAAAAGCACCGTCGAACGCGTGGAAATTCTCATGAAAGAACTCAACGTCACCATCGCCGACCGCACAGTGGTGGCCCACGCGCACCAGGCGGCCGAACAGGCGAAGATATCGGAGGAAAAAGGCAACAAGGGCGTATTCTGCGGAGCAGCCATCGAACTCGAAAACGGCGAAATCGTCACAGGGCGGAATTCGCCCATTATGCACGCCGCGTCGAGCCTCATACTGAACGCCGCTAAAAAGCGGGCGGGCATCCCGGCTGAGCTGCACCTGCTTTCAATGAACATCATCGAGTCCATATCAAACCTGAAGCAGGACATCCTGAACCGCAAAACACTGAGCCTCGACCTGGAAGAAACGCTTATAGCGTTAAGCATATCATCCACCACCAACCCGACGGCGAGGCTGGCCATGGAGCAGCTGAAAAATCTGCGAGGCTGCGAGGCGCACATGACGCATATTCCGACCCCCGGCGACGAAACCGGCCTCCGTAGACTCGGCATCAACCTGACATGCGACCCGACATTCTCAACCAAGGACCTTTTTCAGGCTTAAAAAACGTCGGGCAAAATAAGCCTTTCTAATAGCGGGAATTACCGGCTTTCCCTTGCCTGGGCGCGGGCGGCGCTGTAAAGTGCATTTCCATGAGCGAAGCCATGGATCTGCTGCGGTCGGTAAAAGACCGCACCGACGAAACAGAGTTCTACACCCCCCTTCCCGACGGCTATAAACTCGGCAAAGTGAAATATGTCGCCGTTTTCGGCACGGTGATGAGCGGCCTAGGCAAGGGAATATTCTCATCGTCTCTCGCCAAGCTCCTGAAAGACAAGGGCTTGCGCGTCTCGCCAATCAAGCTGGAGGGCTATCTCAACATAGACTCCGGCACGCTGAACCCGTTCCGCCACGGCGAGGTGTTCGTTCTCGACGACGGCATGGAAACGGACATGGACCTCGGCACGTACGAGCGGATGCTGGACCAGAACCTCACGCGGGCCAATTTCGCCACCAGCGGGCAGATATACCGCTCGGTGCTCGACAAGGAGCGGGCCGGCGACTACCTCGGCCGCGATGTCCAGATGATTCCCCACGTGACCGGCGAAGTGAAGCTCCGCCTGCGAGAGCTGGCCGTCAAAAGCAACGCCGACGTCGTGTTCATCGAGGTCGGCGGCACGGTGGGCGATATCGAGAATGCGTTCTACATCGAGGCGCTGCGCGAGCTGGGCTACGAAGAAGGCAAAGGCTCGGTGGTGGCAGTAGCGTTAACATACGTGCTCAGTCCGCCCGCGCTGGGCGAGCAGAAGTCCAAGGCGGCCCAGCTCGGCGTGAAGCGGCTGATGGAGTACGGCATAAATCCCGAAATCATCGCCTGCCGATGCGAGCAGCCGATTACCGACAAGGTTCGCCAGAAACTTTCGGTCTACACGAACGTCCCCATCCAGCGTGTGTTCTCCATGCACGACCTGGAGAGCATATACCTGCTGCCGGAGATGATGCGCGAAGCAGGCCTGGATAACGAAGTCGTCCAGCTGCTCGGTCTCGGCGGCAAGGTGAACTCCGCCCGCGACGCCAAGGCCGCCCTCCAGTGGCATCAGTTCACAGAGAAAATCGGCAAGCAGGCCCGGCAGGCGACTATCGGCATAACGGGCAAGTACACCGCCCTTCGCGACAGCTACGCCAGCATCATCAAGGCGCTGGAGCACGCCGGGGCGGCCAACAGCGCCAACGTCAACGTGAAGTGGATAGATACCACCGATATTACCGACGATCACGCCGCCAAGCAGCTCGCCGACGTTGACGGCATTATCGTGCCGGGCGGCTTCGGCACGCGCGGCACCGAGGGCAAAATAGCGTGCATCCGCTACGCACGCGAAAACAGGCTGCCCTACCTCGGCATATGTTTCGGTTTCCAGATGGCCGTCATCGAATACGCCCGCAACGTGTGCGGCCTGAGCGACGCCAACAGCACAGAGATAAAACCGGACTGCAAGACAGCCGTCATCGACATCCTGCCGGAACAGAAGAAAATCGAGGGCCTCGGCGGGAACATGCGCCTGGGCGGGCAGGACATCGAAATAAAGCCCGGCACGCTCGCCGCGGAGCTTTTCGGCGGCCAGAAACAGATACGCATGAGATTCCGCCACCGCTACGAGGTGGACCCGAAATACATCGAAACGCTGGAGAAGGCTGGGCTGATATTCTCCGGCCGACACCCGGTCCACCCGATTATGCAGATTCTCGAACTGCCGCGGAATGTGCACCCATACTTCATCGGCACACAGGCGCACCCGTGCCTGACAAGCCGCCCGCTGAACCCCCAGCCGATGTTCGTCGGACTGGTGAAAGCGGCGATGGCCCGCCGCTAAAAGGGCCTTGGGAGGCACGCGCATTCATGGTAGCCTATCGGGATGCGATACAGGCGAGTTAATCGGGGGCCTCTGCGTGCATCAGCCTGGCTGGCTGCAATGCTGCTTGCGGCGGCTGTCGCCGGCTGCCCGCAGCCTGTAAATCCGGTTGACTGTCACCATGCTGATATTCTGCCTGCCGACTTCATGCGGCACGCCGAATTTCTGGGCAGCGAGGCTCTCGGCGGCAGAATGTCGGCCACCGCAGGCAACCTGCAGGCGGCCGACTACATCGCGGGCCGATTCGCGGAAGTCGGCCTGTCTCCCGCCGGCGACGACAGAACATGGTTCCAGTCTTTCGAAATTGAATCCATCCGCATGCCGCACCCGGCCTGCTGCCTCCAGCTTGAAGGCGACGAACCGTTCAGACCGGGCGAAGATTTTTCGCCGATGGCCCGCGGGACGGAGGGCGTCTTCAACGCCCCGCTCGTTTTCGCAGGTTACGGGCTGAACAACCGCATTCGCGGATACGACGACTACGAAAATATAAGCGCCCGGGGCGCCGTCGTTCTCGTAATGCAGGGCGAGCCTCACGACGGAACCGGGCAGAGCAAATGGGCGGTCAGGGGCAGGTGGACGCGCCTTTCCGGCATCCGGTACAAGATACGCAAGGCCGCGGAAAACGGCGCCGTGGGCGTGCTTGTCGTCACGCCTCCCGACATCAGCCCGCAGGACGACCCGCTGTATGACGTGCTCGGCCCGGCGGACGGCGAACTGCCGGCAATGCGAATATCCCGCCGGACCGCGGACAGGCTGCTGGCCCGGGCTGGAGACGCAAAAACGCTTGCCTCGCTCGCGGAACAAATCAACACGACGTCAAAGCCGGCATCCTTCGCCGTCGGCTGCGGCATAAGGGGAACATGCCGGTTCCTGCCGGGCAAGGGCAGAAACGTGGCCGGCGTGCTCAAGCCCGACGCCGGGGCGGACGCCGGCGAGTATGTCCTGGTGGGAGCGCACTATGATCACCTGCCGGCCTCGGGTCAACATGCACGCGACAGCGGCTTCGGCGTGCGCCCGGGAGCCGACGATAACGCCAGCGGCGTCAGCGCCCTGATTACCCTGGCCGGAGCCATGGCGTCGATGCCGCAGCGGCGTGTCACTTACGTCTTTGTGGCGTTCGACGCGGAAGAAATCGGCTTCCTCGGCTCAAAACATTACGCCCTCCACCCCGCCCTGCCGCTGGAGGACTGCTCACTCGTCGTGGTGATAGACCAGGTCGGACGGCTGCGCGACAATAAACTCATGCTCATCGGCGATACCTGTTATGAGCAGCTTGCCCGGGCTATAGCCGCCGCCGGCCAAGCCGAAACCACGCTCAAGACGGTCAGCATACCCATAAAGAGCGGCCGCAGATGGTCCGACACGGCTCCCTTCGTCGCCGCGGGCAAAAAGACCCTGCTTATCCATACCGGACTGCACAGCGACTATCACAGGATGACCGACACGACCGACAGGCTGAATCCGGAAGGCGCCGTCTGCGTGACCGGGTATGTCATGGATATCCTGCTGAACTTCGAATCGCAGTCCAAATAGCCGAAGGTCTTGCCAACAGGCCGCCCGCGATATACATTCATCCGGCGAATCCTTAATAAAACTGCGAGGAAGCAAATGGCCACTGAAAAGAACGGCGACAAGCCGAAGATACACGTTGACGACGACTGGAAGCAGCAGGCCCAGGCGGAAAAGGAAAAGCTCGCCGAGCAGGTGGAGACGCCGGCTGAGGGCGGCGATGCGGGCGAAGGCGCATACGGCCCGCATGAAATCCCGCCGGCCAGCTTCGCCACGCTTGTAACTTCGCTGGCCACGCAGGTGATGATGGCCCTCGGCGGTTACAAAGACCCCAAAACCGGCAGGCGATACGTCGACCTGGACCTGGCCAAGCACCACATCGACACGATGAAGGTGCTGGAAGAAAAAACCAAGGGCAACCTTACAGAACAGGAAGCCAAGTTGCTCGACCGCGCCATGTACGAAAGCCGCATGCAGTACGTCCAGATAGCACAACACGTCGCCGGATAGCGTCGATTCAGCCGCCGCAGAGGACGCGGAGGACGCTGAGGAAATTCTTATTTATAAGAAATGAAATAAAAACCTCTGCGCCCTCTGTTACCTCTGCGGCTTAACCCCCAAAAGCCCCCGAATTGGGCGAATTTTTCTGCTTAAAATTTTCCAGAATTTTGCTTGCCTTATGGCTTGTTGTGCCCGATAATATGATTGATATCTGTCATTTTATGGCATGGTTCTATCATGGCGACGGATTCAAGCATAGACAGCCGACGCAGTAAAGCAGCGGAACTGCTATCAACACAGGGCTTTATGTCTCTGGCAGAACTTGTGCAGAATCTGGACGTCTCAGAGAGCACGGTTCGCCGGGACTTGGAAGTGCTGGAAGAGCAGGGTGTAATTCGCCGCACGCATGGTGGAGCGATTTATGTAAAAAGTTTCTCTGCCGCCCACAGCCTCGCCTATGCCGATCGCGAGACGTCGGCCGCCGCCGAAAAGCACGCCATTGCGCAGACCGTCGCGCAGCTTATTCCAGAAGGCCAGACCGTGATACTCAACGGCGGCACGACATGTTTTCAGGTTGCGACGGAGCTTAAAGGTCGCCGCCTCAGCGTAATCACGAATTCCGTTCCCATCGCCGGCGTTCTTTCTTCGGACATCCCGACTGAAGTGACGCTCATCGGGGGGTATGTATATCCGCGCACCGGCGTAGCCCTCGGCACGATGGCCGAGCAGCAGCTCGAGATGCTCCACGCCGGGCAGCTTGTCATGAGCTGCGCGGGCGTAACCGAGGAAGGCGCCTTCAACGCCAACCAGATGATGGTCGGCGTCGAGCAGAAGATGATGCGAATAGCGGATGAAGTAATCCTCGCCGTCGATCACACCAAGTTCGGCATGAGGTCGGTGGTGAAACTCTGCAGCTTCGACGAAGTGGACATAATCGTTACCGACGAGGCGGCCGGCCCCGAAACGAAGGCATGGCTGGGCAGCCTGAACGTAAAAGTAATCTACGCAGGACTGGCGAAATGACACAACTGAACATACCAATGCCGCGTGAGCAGCTCGAACGCATTGTCCGCCAGGTGGTGCGGCAGAGTTATTCTCAGCGTCTCAGTGCCGGAGAACCTCAGCTCGCGACCGCCTACACTCCCAACCTGGTGGTCAACATCTCCGCGAGACATCTGCACGTTTCGCAGCAGGACCTCCAGACGCTGTTCGGCCCCGGCGCGGAACTGACGGTTTACCGCTGGCTTTATCAGCCGGGCGAGTTCGCCTCGGAGCAGCGGGTAACAATCGTGGGCCCTCGCAACCGGGCCATCGAAAACGTCCGCATACTAGGCCCCGTCCGCAGCCAGACGCAGGTGGAGATAAGCGCCACCGACGCGTTCGCACTCGGCATCGACGCCCCGCTTCGGCCGAGCGGAATGGTCAAGAACACGCCCGGCTGCACGATACTGGGGCCGAAAGGCGTGGTCGAACTGAAGGAAGGCGTAATCCGTGCGGAGCGGCACGTGCACATGTCGCCGGATGACGCCAAAATTTACGGATTCAAGGACAGGCAGTACGTCAAGCTCCGTGTGGTAAGCGACTGCACGACGACGTTCGAAAATGTTCTCTGCCGGGTGGACCCGAAATTCCTGCTGGAAGTGCACCTGGATACCGACGAAGGCAACGCATGCAACCTGGTGGGCGCCACCGGCGTTGAGTTAATGGCATAAGCAACAGACAGAAAAAAGTTTTTCTGAAGGAGATTATTATGGCACTGCAAGCACTGGGCATGGTCGAGACGCGAGGCCTGGTCGCCCTTATCGAAGCCGCGGACGCAATGGTGAAAGCGGCGAAGGTCGAGCTGGTAGGCTGGGACCGTGTCGGAAGCGGCATGGTGACGGCGTTCGTGAAGGGCGACGTGGCAGCCGTCAAGGCCGCAACCGACGCCGGCGCCGCAGCAGCGGCGAAAATCGGCGAGGTGGTTTCGGTACACGTGATACCGCGGCCGCACGAAGACCTGGACAACGCCGTACCGAAGAAGACCGTCGAAAAGAAACCGGCAAAGTAACCAACGCTTGAACCGCCGACCCCTCAGGGGCCGTGCGCGGAATCAGGAGAAACCAAATGGACGCATTGGGAATGATTGAAACAAAAGGCAACGTCGGCCTCATCGAGGCGACCGACGCGATGTGCAAGGCCGCAAACGTCGAACTCGCCAAGCGAATCGAGATCGGCGGCGGATATGTGACAACCCTGGTCATGGGCGACGTGGGTTCGGTAAAGGCAGCCGTCGAAGCCGGCGCCGCAGCCGCCACCAAGGTCGGCGAGCTGGTCAGCAGCCACGTTATCCCCGCCCCGCACGAGCAGCTCAAGGGCGTGTTCCTGTAACAGTCGCGGCGACGGACATGAAGATACTGGTGAGCAATATCGGCTCGACGAGCTTCAAGTTCCGGCTGTTCGACTTTTCGGACGGCAGGGAGCTTCAGACCGCAGTCGGCGGCGCGGACCGCATCGGCGGCAGCGGCGGCAAGCTCGAGCTGCGCATAGGCGGCGGCATGGAAACGAAGGAGCCTCGCAACTTCGCCGACCACGGTGAGGCGATTACCTTCGTTCTCGAAAAGCTCGTCGCCGGCGGAGCGTTGCGCAGGCCCGGCGAGCTTGGCGCGGTGGCGTTCAAAGCCGTCATGGGCGGCGATTGCGACCCGGTATGCTTCGTGGACGACAAGCTGCTGGAGCGAATGGAATATTTCGTTCCGGTCGCGCCGGCCCACAACCCGCCCTACATCGCCGCGATGAAGATGTTCCGCAAGGTGCTGGGCGCCACGCCGCTGGTCGCGGCGTTCGAACCGGGCTTCCACCGCACCAACCCGCAGCGACGGCGGCTTTACGCCGTTCCGCCGCAGTGGGCGGAAAAGTACGGCGTGAAGCGATACGGCTTCCACGGCGCGTCGCATTGTTACATTGCGACCCGCATGCGGGAGCTGGGCGAGGCCGGCAGGATTATCTCCTGCCACCTCGGCGGTTCGAGCAGCATCTGCGCAATCCGCAACGGCGAGTCGGCGGCCGTCAGCATGGGCCTCTCGCCGCAGTCCGGGCTGCCGCAGAGCAACCGGGCGGGCGACTTCGACCCGTTCGCGTTTTCGCTGCTGAAGCGGCAGGCCGGCATGAACACCGAGCAGGTTCTGGAAGCCCTCGGATGCAAAAGCGGTCTTGCGGCCCTCAGCGGCACCAGCGGCGACATACGCGACATACTTGCCGCCATCGAAGCCGGCAGCGAGCGGGCGAGGCTTGCGCTGGACCTGTTCGTGACGGCTGTGCGGGATTACATCGGCGCGTACCTCGTCGAACTCGGCGGCGCCGATGTGGTGGTGTTCACCGGCGGCATAGGCCAGCATAACCCGTCGGTCCGCACGGAAATATGCCGCGGCATGGAGTTCGCGGGCATTCGCCTGGACGCCGCGAAAAACGCCAAAATGGAAAGCGAAGGCCGCATCGACGCCGCGGACTCGCAGGCGGCGATATGGGTAATGCCGACAAATGAAGAAATCATCGTCGCCCGACAGGCGGCGGAACTTATTGAACGAACAAAAAACAAGTAATCGGCCAACGGCCGAGATATCTGGAGAAAGAAAATGTCAGAACAAGCACTTGGAATGATCGAGACTCGAGGTCTGGTAGCAGTCATCGAGGCGACCGACGCGATGCTGAAGGCCGCAAAGGTCAGCTACATTGGCATGCGCAAGGTCGGCAGCGGTTATGTGAGCGTGATGGTCGAAGGCGACGTGGCCGCCTGCAAGGCGGCGGTTGACGCCGGCGCCGCAGCGGCCGGGCGCATAGGCGAGGTCGTGTCGGTGCACGTGATACCGCGGCCTCACACCGAAGTCGCCAAGATCATACCGTAACCCAATTTCGCACTGACTAACGGCCCTCGCCCAGCCTGGGCTGACGAAAGGAGCTTGGCATGTTCATCGCCAGGGTTCGTGGAAACGTGGTTACCACGCAGAAGGTGCAGAAAATGAGCGGGCGAAAGCTGCTCATCATCGAGCCGCTGCGTGTTGACGAAAAAGGCAAGGAAATGTCGCCGACGGGCCGATGCTTCGTCGCCGTGGACTCTATCGGCGCGGGCACGGACGATCTGGTGCTCGTCACGCAGGGCTCCAGCGCGAGAATGACGGAAACGACATCCGACGCGCCTGTCGACTGCGTGGTCATCGGGATTATCGATACTATCTCCGCCGAAGGCGCGGAGATATACAAGAAAGGCTGACCCGCCCGCTTCGCAAACGTGGAGGCGGCGGTAAGTCGGATACGGAGACACTGCCATGACTCAGGCCAGTGACCAGCTTGTAAAGGAAATGGTCGAAAAGGTGCTTCAGCACATTCAAAGCGGATGGGGAAACCGCTCCGCGCCGACGCCCGGCGCAGGCGCCGCCCCGCCGGTATCGACCGGCGCTGCATATTCGGCGCCGGCCGGCGCATGCTGCGGACGCCTCGGCCAGTTCACAAAGGTAAACGAAGCCGTCGAGGCTGCAAAAACCGCCCAGCGGGCGCTGATGCGGCGGTCGTTGGCGCAGCGCGACGCAATCTGCGACATCATTCGCGACATTATCCGCAGCCGCGCCGACGAACTGGGCAGAATGGAATTCGAGGAAACAAAAATCGGCCACGCCGCCCACAAGCCGGAAAAGCTGCACATAGCCGCGAACGTCTCCATGGGCGTAAAAGGCCTGCCGACCGCCTGCTTCAGCGGCGACCACGGCATAACGCTGGAAGAGGCGGCGCCCTGGGGCGTCATCGGCGTGGTTACGCCGGTCACCCACTCGCTGCCGACGCTGGCGAACAACGCCATCTGCATGATAGCCGCCGGCAACTCACTGGTGTGCAACCCGCACCCGGGCGGAAAGAAAATTGCAGCCTACGGCGCGAAGCTGTTCAACCAGGCCATCTACGACAAGTTCGGCATCGACAATCTCGTCTGCGTGATAACCGAGCCGACAATCGAAAGCGCCAACGAGATATTCACGCACCCCGGCGTCAGCCTGCTGGCGATAACGGGCGGTCCGGGCGTTGTAGCCGCGGCGATGCGGTCGGGCAAGCGGGCCATCTGCGCCGGGCCGGGCAATCCGCCGGTCGTGGTGGACGCCTCAGCCGATCTGCCCAACGCCGCACGCTGCATAATCGAGGGCATGACATACGACAACAACCTGCTGTGCCTCTCGGAGAAGGAAGCCTTCGTCGAGGCGTCTGTCTTCGAGCCGCTCATGCAGGAGTTTGAGAAGGCCGGCGCTTTTCGCCTGACGCGTCAGCAGATGGACCAGCTTGCGAAGATATGCATCGAGGAGGATCCGCACGGCGGGCATCCGCACGCCAACAAGAAATATGTCGGCGCCGAGCCTCAGGTAATCGCCCGCGAAATCGGCGTGAACGTGCCGGCCGGCTGCCGCATGCTCTTCGGCCCGACCGATGCGATGCATCCGTTCGTGCAGGCCGAGCAGATGATGCCGATTCTCCCCGTCGTCAGCTGCCCCACTTTCGAAGACTGCGTCGATTGTGCGGTGCAGGCGGAGCACGGCTTCGGGCACACGAGCGTCATTCACTCTCGGCTGGTCGACCACATGACGTACATGGGCAAGGCGATGAACACGACGCTCTACGTCAAGAACGGCCCGTCGGTCGCGGGCAACGCCGCCGGCGGCGAAGGCTACGGCGGGTTCTCCATCGCATGCAGCACGGGCGAAGGCATCGCCACGCCGCGGACATTCACGAGAGTGCGGCGGTGCACAATGGTCGACAACCTGAGGATAGTTTGAAACAGTCCAGCTTAAGGCGGTTCGGAATATGTTAATCGGTTTGGTCGAAGGTACTGCGATATCGACCGTAAAGCACAGCTCAATGAAGGGCTGGAAACTTCTGGTCGTTCAGCCGCTCGACATGAACGGCGGCGCGGACGGCGACCCGGTGATGGCGATAGACATGCTCGGGGCCGGCCACGGAACGAAAGTTGTAATCACGAACGACGGCAAGCAGGCCCGTGACCTCGTTGGCGACACGACGTCGCCGGTGCGATGGTCGGTAATCGGGCTTGTCGATTAGGAAAAAGTTTTGGACAGCAAAACGGTAAACACGATTGTCGAGCAGGTGCTGGCCCAGCTGCGGCAAGGCGGCGTCGCCCAGGCCGCAGCCGGCAAGCCCGCGCCTCCTGTCGCGCCTCAGCCGGCAGCACCTGCCAGGCCGCAAGCGGTTAAAAGCGGCAAGGTGTTCCTGACGGCCGACGACGCCGCTCAGAGAATCGGCGCCGCCGGGCGAGGAGTACTTGAACTCAGTGAAAATGAATTCCTTACGCCGGCCGCCAAAGACCTCGTCGACACCCGGCACATAAAGGTGCAGAAAATCCACGCGGCGCCGGCAGCTGAGGCTGCATCTGTCGCCGGAGGCAGGTGCATAACCGCCGCAGGCGCGTGCGGCATGTCGATAGGCCTGGTGACCGAAGGCGGGCAGGACAAGGTCCGCAGCGCAGTCGGCGCCATGGAGCGCGACGGCGTAGTGCTGGTAAGCTTCAACAACACCAACTGCTCCATCCGGAATTTAACGGCGCTCTGCAATGCGATTTCCGCCGGCAGCATCTGCGCGGGCGTGGCCATTCTGCCTTACGCCGCCGACGCGATGGTGCTGGCGAACAAGTTCCGCGGCGTCCGCGCTCTTCAGGCGACCCGGCTGGAAAGCGTCGACGCAGGCGTAAGGCGGCTGGGCGCGAATCTGCTGGTCGTCGAGCACGCCGTGAGCACTTATCACGAAATGCGAGCCATGGTTCGCAGGTTTTCCGAGCGGCGCACAGCCGAGCCGACAAACAAGACGCTGCTCAAGGCCGTAGAGTCGCTGGAAAGGTAACTGGTTTTATGCGAATTGCACGTATAATCGGAAAGTTGACGCTCAACCGGGCCATGCCGGACATCGTGCCGGGCAACTATCTGCTCATCCGCCCGCTGGATCGCGGCAACCTGGCGGCCAAAAGCCCCGAGATCGCCGAGCCGCTGGTGCTTTACGACTGCCTGGCCGCACGCGAAGGCGACCTGGTCGGCCTGGTCGAGGGCCGCGAGGCAACCGCCCCGTTCTATCCGAAAAAGGTGCCCTTCGACTGCTACAACGCATGCATTCTTGATGATATCGATTTCGACCCCATCCTGGAGGTGCGGTGATGGTCAACATATGGAAAGTCAAACAGGAAATCTGCGACATCGGCCGACGCATGTACGAAAAAGGCTATGTCGCCGCCAATGACGGCAACATCACATTCCGCCTCGGCGACGGCAAATATCTCTGCACGCCGACCGGCGTATCGAAGGGTTTCCTGAAGCCGGAAGACATCGCGGTCGTCGACGACAATGGCAAACAGATATCGGGCCGCAAGCCCCGGACGTCGGAAATTCTGCTGCACCTAGAGATATTCCACGAGCTGCCTGAAATAAACGCCGTCTGTCACGCCCACCCGCCGCATGCCACCGCGTTTGCGGTCGCCGGCATACAGGTGCCCACGTGCATACTGCCGGAAGTCGAAATTTTCATCGGCCAGGTTCCGCTGGCGGAATACGACACGCCGGGCAGCAAGAATTTCGCCGAAACCATACTGCCGCACCTGCGAAACAAGGCGAACACGATTCTGCTTTCCAACCACGGCGCAGTCGCGTGCGACAAGTCGCTCGAACACGCCTACTTCCACCTCGAGACTCTGGACATGTACTGTCAGATTCTCCTGCTGAGCAAGGAAGTCGGCAACGTCCGCCAGCTTCCCGACCAGAAGGTCCGCGAACTGCTGGACATCAAGCAGCGGCTGGGCATCGCCGATCCGCGGCTGAAGGACGGCAGCTGCGATCTGTGCGTGCTGGCCGGCAGCGACGAATTCCTGAAGGGCTTCTCGACCCGCGCAATTCCGCAGCACACGGCCGACCTCAACGGCCACGGGCGCGGCAACGGCATCGCAGGCTCGCCTTCACAGGCAGGCCAGCCCCAGCCGACGCCGACAGGCCAGAGATTCCCGGCCACCGTCGCCGGAAGAGTGATACCGGCTGCGGGTCTCGGCTCAAGCAGCGAAACCGCCCGTAAACGGGCCATGGAAGATGAGTGCGAAAAGCTGGTCCAGGTCATAACCGACAGGATCATACAAATGAGCAACAGGTAAAAACCCGCCACTGCCTGCAAGTAAGCGAAAACCATAAAAACCTGCGGTATACACCTTACTTTCTGAAGTTTTTATCCCTCTCTAATCCCTTATAAGACAAGGGATTAACCCGCAACAAGCTCCAATATGGGAAATATCGGAAAAATTTGGTGAACAAACCTTTCGGACTAGGCGAATAATTATATAGAGCGAGCGAGAGGGGCTCTCCCCCCGGCCCCTCCAGCCAGCGGTGGCTCAATCCTCCTTTCCCCCGCTGGCTGTCTTTTTGCGCGGACTATCCAACAAAAACAGGGATAAACGCAGATGTGACAAGACAATGCGTATTTCAGCGTCTTCATGCAGCATGGTTTAGAAATCGTCTATCAGATATGCCTTTAATTCGCGACTCGCGATTCGCGAATTAACAACAGTAAAACATGCCTTTGAACCGACCATAACCTGTTCATCAATCGAATATGGCGGTCAGTGTGTAAGGGCGTAGGCGAATATGTTCACGCCGAGTCGGAGTGCATCCGCGTCGCTGTAGCCGCGATTATAGGCGTAGCCGAGCTGCTCCCATCCGTTTGAAAGCCCCATCGGCGAATATATCACGCCGAGCTGGCCGTCAATCGATATGCCCTCGAGCGTCGGCGTTTTCAGATCGGGCTGCGTGGTTCTTACCAGCGTGGTGTATTCAACCGTTTTTATGGAGTACGGCATCTGGTACACCGGCGAGTCTGCGGCAAGCGACTTATGCTCGTGGTTCGGCAGAACCCTTTTCATTTCTCGCCGGAACGCTGCGTCGAACGTTTTTCGGCCGGCCGACGCATCCGCCACAAGCAGCCCCCCCGCCGCGAGATAATTGCGCAGCATCACGACCTCCGCATCGGTGAATTTGAAATCCTGCAGGCCGGTCATGTACAGAACCGGATGCTTTCCCACATCCGCGCCGGCCAGCTCCACCACGTCGCGTTTGAACTGGACGTTCAGCGTGGTGTTGTGCTGCACGTATTTCATGAGATTCGGCAGCGCGTGCGGCGTTGGGTCCCAGTCGCCGCCGTGCCGCACCTGCGCGATTACGAGTTTGTCGCGCGCCGGATTTTTCTGCTCGTGATAGAGCTTCTCGGTGGCGAACGCCCGGGCATACTGAAAGTTCGCAAGCGTCATGGTGATGATGTTCACGCCCATCGCCAGCCCGTCGTCCTGGTGATAGAGAGTGCCGCCGACAATGGGGTTTTTGACTACGTCCCAGCCGCAGTTCAAATCTATCGGCGAGAATATGATAGCCGGGCGGCAGCCGATGTACACGCCGTAAAGCTCCGGCTTGCGCTTCTCGAAATCCTTTTTATCGACGCGGACGCGAACCGTGTCTATCGGGAAAAACGCGTTGAACAGGGGCGAATCCTCGCTTATGCGGACGAGCTTGCGGTCGGGAAACAGGCGGGCGATTTCCTTGAGGGCGGAGATGCTGAACTCCTCCCGGCCGCACTGGGCGTGAATGACAAGCGTCCCGCCGTCGTAAAGATACCGCTGCAGGCTGGCGGCCGTCTTGTCGTCGAGCCGCGGCAGGGGCGTCCAGCCGGTCAGGTAAAGCAGGGGCAGTTCGGTCGGATCCCACGAAAACTTGTCGAGCGTCATCGGCATGTAGCGGTAGTGAATTTTCAGCCGGCCGTTGGCGTAGTTCATCAGCCGCTCGATGTCTATCTGCGTGGTGGGAAAATCCTGAACGGGCACGCGCTTGCCGTCGATCACTTCGAACCGGCCGGCGGCGAAATGTATCATGCCGACAAGCGCAGGCGGGGCCGGCTGGCGTTTCTTTTCGCTGCGTCTAAGAGGCGTCGCGGGCAAGGGCAGCGGAGGCAGGCTTTCGCCGCCGCTTCTGCGCTGGGGCTTTGCCTGTGGAGGTTTTTTCGCCTTGGGATTATCAAAATCGCCGGCCCAGGCGGGCGCCGCAAAAGCGGCCGCCAGCAGCAGCGCCAAAAACGCCAACTTGCGAACGGTCGAGGTCATGACAAATCTTTTCCCTGGGCCATCCAGGCCCCAGGAATTATAACGTTCGCGGCGCCGGGGTTGTTGCGGCTTTTCGGCGACCGGAGGTTATTGCTTGGGCTTTCTCTTGGCCTCGTTAAGCTCTCTTATCCGCTGCTGTGCGAATTCCTTGTTACGGAAGCGAGGCGGATCGTGCAGTATCGACTGCTCGTAGAGTTCGATCGCCTTGTCGTGGTCCTGGAGGCGGAGATCGTAAACCGTGGCGGCCTGGAAGCGGGCCGGCTGCAGGATATTCGGATCCCACTGCCATGCACGCTCGTACCACTGCACGGCCCGGTAGTCTTCCTGGAAATACTCTTTGTATATTTCGGCGATGAAGTACGCGCTGAGGGCTATCTTCGTGCTGCTCGGATACTCCTGCACCAGCTGCACGAACAACTCGAGCGCCTTGCTCTGCTTGGGATAGCTCGTCACGCCCGGAAGGGGCTTGCCGCTCTTGTAAAGCTTGTAGGCTTCGTCGTAGAGCTGGTCCGCAGCGGAGATAACCTGTGTGGGCCTGGCGTCCGGGCCGGGAATCTCGGCGTCGAGGAAGTACATGTAAGTCCGCTGAGGCAGCAGGCGGGCCTGTACGTTGCGGATGACCTTGGCCTTCCATCCGTCGTTCTTGCGTTCGTAATACTGGGCAAGCTCTTCCATACCGGCGAGGAATTTGCGGCGCGAGACGACGAGGTCTTCGACCAGCACGCGCTCGTCGGCGCCTGCGACCGATTCCTTCGACGGCGGAACGATCTTCGGCAGGCCGACCCATTCGAACTGCTGGGCTTCGTCGAGATTTTTGATCTCATCCTGCGTCCAGATATATCTCGTGGCGTCTCCGACGTGATAGTAGTAGTTCTGCAGAACCTCGAGGCGGAACTTGTACTCTATTCTGCCGGCTTCCATCGCGGCGGCGCCGGCGATCTCAGCCGGGTCTTCGCTGTTGACCGACAGCGTCGTAAGCGGGTCGCCGCTGAGGGCCTTCGGCGCGGGCGGACGTGCGTCGCAGCCGGCCTGCATCACAACAAAACCCGCAAGAGCAACAAGGACGGTAATCTGAACGATTGTATGTCTCATCGGAAATGCTCCTTCCCAATATCCATAGTTAAGCGCATAAACCAGCGCGGACGATATTATCTACTCGCCAGCCCGCACTTGCAAGCAATTCGAAATGCTATTGAAACCCTTGTTAAAACCATATCCATTTACACACCTACCGGCCGAATACTGAAAAACCTCAAACGGCCGTCTTTTTGGTCCGGCTAGCCATCGGGTGGGCCTTGTCGTAGACCTCTTTGAGGCGGCTGGTGGTGAGGTGTGTGTAAATCTGCGTGGTGGAGAGGCTCTCGTGGCCGAGCATTTCCTGCACGCTTCGCAGGTCGGCCCCGGCGTTGAGCATGTGCGTGGCGAAACTGTGCCTCAGCGTGTGCGGGCTGATGTGCGTCGGGATGCCGGCCATCAGCAGGTACGTATCGAGCTTGCGGCGGATGCTGCGCTCCGATATCCGCCTGCCGAACTTGTTGACGAACAGCGGCCCGCGCTTCGGCGAATCGAAAGTTTCCCGCCGCAGCTTCATGTACGCGTCGATGGCCTCGATGGCCTTGCTGCCCAGCGGCGCGAGGCGCTCCTTCTTGCCCTTGCCGCGGATGCGCAGCGCCTCGGAAAATTCGTCCAGGTCCTCGATGTTCAGCGAGACAAGCTCGCCAATCCGCAGGCCGCCGGAATAGATAGTCTCCAGAATCGCCTTGTCGCGCGCGCCCAGCAGCGTGCTTGTGTCGGGGGCGGAAAGCAGCGCGTCTATCTGGGCGACGTCGAGGCACTTGGGCAGGCGCTTGTCCTGCCGCGGCGTGCGGACGACGCTGACCGGCGAGGCCTCGATAATCTCGCAGCGGACGAGAAACTTGTAAAAGCTCCGCAGCGTGGCGAGCTTGCGGGCGATGGTCGACTTGGAATAATTGCTGTTGCGCATCATGGCGAGGTACGATCGGATTTCCGTGGGGCTGACGGCCGGCAGCAGCGCCGAGAGCGAGCCCGGCTGCAGCTCGTCGACGGGCGGCAGATCGTCGGCCGACAGCAGCTCCTTGCCGGCGGCTGGAGTCTGAAGCATCGCGAGGAACCGGCAGAACTGCGTCAGGTCGGCTGAGTACGAACGAACGGTGTGCGCAGAGAAGTTGCGCTCTGAGTCAACGTAATCGAGGAATCGTTTGATAATCGGCAGTCCGTCCATGGCGCCTTTTTTCGTATACGTATTCGTGTTCGTGCGTGGCTGCGGCTGCCCCGTCCCCGTCAGTATTCTGACGGCGCTGGCGGTACAACCTCTTTATAACATTCATCGGCAACTTCCTTGGCCAGACGAAAGCTGATTTTTGCGGCGTCGGCCATGTCGAAGCCGCTTTTGGGATTGGCGGCCAGTTGCATGGCCTGCCGGAATACTTCGCTCTCGCCCCCGGGGACATAGTTGAACACGTACGTCCGGTCGCCCTTGGTCAAAGATAATGTCCGTTTTTCCGACATGTCACAAGCCCTCTGCATATCCGACATCCAGCACTATTATCGGACTGCGCAGGGCGCAACTGTAAGCAGCGCATCAGTTTTTGATGAAATTTGACATGCCGCCGCAGCCCGTCAGCGGCTTATGCTAACAAGTTGCTGCGCCGTGACTTGCGAGAGATTTTCGGCGATATTCTCCACGCCCGGCAGTATATCCGGCGTGCCGATTCCGAAGACGGCCATCCCGGCCCGCCGGCCGGCCTCGATGCCCGCGACAGCGTCTTCCACGACCAGGCACTGCTCAGCCGGCAGGCCCAGCCGCTCGGCCGCGATGAGGAAAACCTGCGGGTCCGGCTTGGAGCGGGTTATGTCGTTGCCGTCGGCGACGGCGTCGATTTTGTCCGTCAGGGCGGTCCGCTCCATGATGAGCGGCGTGTTCTTGCTGGACGAGCCGATGGCCGTCTTTATGCCGAGCCTGCGGAGTTCGGTCAGTATCTTCAGCGCGCCGGGCAGCAGCGCCTTCGGCGTTAGCGTATGGAGCAGGTCGCGGTAGTAATTATTTTTGCGCGTGGCCATCTCCAGTTTTTCTTCGTCGCTGTACCGGCGCGTCGCGCGCTCGAGGACGATTTCCAGGCTGGCCATCCTGCTGACGCCGCGGAGGCGATGGTTGATCTGGCGGTCGAAGTATATGCCTTCCTCGTCGGCCACGCGCTTCCACGCCTGGTAGTGGAACTCGTCCGTGGTGACAAGAACGCCGTCGAGGTCGAAAATCACGCCGCGAATCATGCCTGCCTCCTGCCGCAGAGGAATCTTTCCGTTCGGCCGGCCGGTATCCGCCGCGCCTCGCCGCATACTTCGGCGACGATTTCCATTTCGCCGCGATTGGCGACGACGACTTTTTCGCTGTTGATGTCGATGTAAACGGGGCAGCCCTTCCATACAATCGGGAACGCCAGGCGCGTCCACGCCTTCGGCAGTCGCGGCGAAAGTTTCAGCACTTCCGACTGCATTGCCGTCGCCATTCCGGCGAAGCCAAGGACGGCCATCTGCCACGTCGCGCCAGCGCCGGCGATGTGTATGCCGTCGGCGGCCCCGCCGTGTGCAACGTCCAGATCAAGCCCGGACGCCTTCTGCCAGAACTCCCACGCCTCCTCGTCCATCTTCAGCCGCTTGGCGATTATCGCGTGCGCCCCGCCGGACAGCGACGAATCGTGCGTCGTCACCGGCAGGTAGTAGTCCCACGCCTTGCGGACTTCTTCATCGGTGAACTCGTCCGGGAAGAGCATCATGAGCATGAGCACGTCGGCCTGCTTGAGGCATTTCGTGCGGTACAGCCGCTCCTGCGAAACCTGCGAGGCGAAGGGCCTGCTGCGGTCTTTCCAGAGTTTTTCGAATCGAGGCTCGGCGAATTTTTCGAATTCCTCGCACTGCAGCACCAGGCCATCGTCGCGCCTCAGTATGGGCAGCTTCGCGGCGGCATCGGCGAAGGCCCTGCACTCATCCTCGCTTGCGCCGCCGTGTGCGGCATATTTGGCAGCCGTCGCCAGCGAGAAGGCGGCCATCCGGTTCGTGTAGCTGTTGTTGCTCGATATCGGCGTGTACTCGTCGGGGCCCATGACGCCGAGCAGGCTGAAGTTTTCGTCTCCGGACCTGCGGTCCAGGCGGTCCAGCCAGTAGCGTGCGGTCTCGGCGAGCGTTTCTGCGGCGTGGCCGGTGAGGTAGCCCTCGTCGCATGTGGCCTTGGCGTAGTGCGTCAGGCCGTAGACGACGGCGGCTGTCACGTGAATTTCGTGGTCGCCGTACTGCCAGTTGGGGCAGCATTCATTGCCGGCCGGGTCCGACTCCCACGCGTACCGCGCTCCGCAGTAGCCGTAACGGCGGGCGTTGCTGCGTGCGCCGTTGAGGCCCTGAACGCGGAAATCGACAAGCGTTCTGGCGTCGGCCGGGCTGGTGTAGAGATAGAACGGCAGCAGGTACATCTCCGTGTCCCAGAAGAACCGGCCGAAGTATGCGTCGCCGGCATAGCCCTTGGCGTCGACTGCAACGCGGCAGTCGCCGGGCACGTGAACCCGCAGGAGATGATAAATCGCCGCCCGCATCGCAAGCTGCGAGCGATGGTCGCCCTCGATAATCACGTCGCTCGCGTCCCAGCGTTTTGCCCAGACAGCGGCGTGCGGCTCGCGGAGGCGGTCGAAATTTTCCATCGCGACGGCCCGCAGAGTCTCGGCCGGGTCGCGAGGCTGAAGGTCGCGGCCGGTCGCGACGGCGGTGCGCTTTTCGATTACAAGTTCGCCGGCAGCCGGTATCTCAAGCTCGGCTGCAAGCTCGGCCGTCCTCGCTGCGGCGCTGTACTGCCAGATTGCCCCTGCTGCGATAAGCTGCGAAACCATGCGGACAGTGTCTCCGCCGTCAGTCCTGACGCGGCACTCGACGCCGTTGTCGCCCATTTTGGCGAACGCGACCTCGGCGAGATGATCGTAGCCGCTCGTGCGTATGTCGCTGTTTATTCCGCCGCGGACGGTGATTTTCGTCCCGGCCGGCCCGGCGAGCACCAGCCGCTGCACGCAGAGATTAGTCCTGGCAGCGCTGACGAATTCTTCGCTCGTCACTTTTATTTCCACGCCTGAGGCGGTCTGCCACACCAGCGATCGCTTAAGCGTGGCTGTGCGCATATCGAGCAGGCGGCTGTAGCCGGAAATTCTGCTGGCGGTCATGTCCAGCTTTTCGCCGGCGACGTACGGGCGGAGGTCCAGGAAGAACGGCAGGTTGACCATTTCGTTGTTGAGCGTCGGGTGCGGGCCGAATATGCCCGGAACGTAAGTGCCCCACTTGGCGCTTGTGGCCTTGAACTTCTCAGCCGTCACGTTGGCGGGCATGCGGAGGTATGTATCGTTCTGCGGCGAATCGGCCAACCCTTCAGCCAGCGAGCCGCGAACGTGCATGTACCCGCTGCCGAGCGTGAACAGGCCCTCATAGGCCCGAGCCGTCGCGGGCGAAAACTGCGATTCTTCCATTATCCAGGCATCCGTGTTGGCCATGAATGATTCCTTCGAACTCGACACTGAGGATAGAGGAAAATTCGAATATCGAAGCACGAAATCCGAAACAAATTCTAAATCCGAATCACCAAATGTTCAAAACACACTGCCTGCGCCGGTTTGCCTGTTTCGAGATTTGATCATTCGAATTTCGATATTGTTTCGTATTTCGGATTTCGAATTTCGTATTTACCTTAGTGCCACGCTTTATTCTTTATGAATGTCTCTTCCTCCGGCTTTTTCTCAGAGCCGGAGCGTAAGAGTATAGCGGCTGGGCGGCCGTTGCCAAGGCTCTGGAGATATCAGTATTTCATGGGCTTCCCGGCCGGGCTGTTGTGATATACTTCCGGCGTCAACCGTGCAGGCAAATCCGATGGCCGAAACCGACAAAAACAAGAACGCCGACAATAATAACGAAATAACTTCGCAGGAAAGCAGGCGCATGACGCTCGGCGAGCACCTGGAGGAACTTCGCCGTCGGCTCATTTACGCGATTATCGGTCTGGCCGTCGGCATGGGGATAAGCCTGTTTTTCGGGCAGCAAATAATCGAAGTGCTCAAAGGCCCGTACGTAAAAGTAATGGAGGAGTTCGGGTTGAAACCCGACCTCGCCGTCCTGGACTGGACCTCGTCGTTCACGACATACCTGAAGGTCTCGCTGATATGCGGCGCGATCGTAGCGGCGCCGTGGATTTTCTACCAGCTGTGGATGTTCGTGTCGGCCGGCCTGTACCCCAGAGAGCGGCGGTATGTGCTTTTCGCCGTTCCGTTCTCGGCCGGCCTGTTCGTGTGCGGCGCGGCGTTCTTCCTGTTCGTCATGGCGCCGTACGTGCTGCGGTTCCTGATGGGATTCACCGCCTGGATGGGGCTTACGCCGGTCATCACGCTGCAGAGCCACATCGGATTCATGACCGGCATGATGCTCATATTCGCCGTCGCGTTCCAGACGCCGCTGCTCGTGCTGCTGCTGGTGAAGACAGGCGTAGTCCCGCTGAAGACGTTCAACAAGTACCGCCGGCACGTGATAGTCGCCATCCTGATAATCGCAGCCATCGTCACGCCGCCCGACCCGTTCAGCCAGATAGCGCTGGCGATTCCGCTGTGGCTGCTTTATGAACTGGGCATACTGCTGGCGATAATGTTTGCAAAAAAGGCAGAGAGCCGATAGCACGCTATTTAGAAAAAAGCCTGGCCGATGCATCGGCCAGGCTTGAAGAGATTCTATTTCGGAACTTCTTAACCCGTTGATTCTATTCGTCTTTCTTGTCCTGCCGGTCTTTCGAGTCGTCATCGTCCAGGCCGTCTTTTATTTCGTCCCTCGTGCCCTTGAGCTCCTTCTTGAACTCGCGAAGCCCCTTGCCGAGTCCTCGCGCCAGTTCCGGCAGCTTCTTGCCGCCGAACAGCAGCAGGATGGCGAGCACGATTATGACGATTTCCCACGGGCCGAGCGACCAGAGGGCAAGCATCGACTGACTGTCTGCTGAAAATGTCATTGTCTTTCCCTTGTCAGACTATACTGCATTATGCATCGGCATCTTCGCCGTGGAAAGTATATTCCATTTTTCAGGCCAGCAGCTCGGTCGCGTGCCTCATGAGCTTTCCGATGGCCATCTTCTGCGGGCAGCGGCTCTCGGCCAGCGTGTAATCCGTCGAGGCGATTCTGCGTCTGGTCTCGGCCGGAAGCTCGCGGAAAAGCTGCCTCGCGTAGTCCCTGTCGCCGTAGCTGTTGTGATACATCAGGTACCGCATGACGTCGCCGATCGGCACGCCGGCGGCAGGTTCGCATCTTGCGGTGCAGCCCGCGCAGTAGCCGGAGCACGTCTCGGCGGCGTACTGCTGGAAGAGCTGTTTCTCGCCGGCGGCGAGCGTGGTTTTATCCAGGGCGGCCGCGATGTTGGACATCAGCGTATTGACGCTCGGCATCTGCGAGCAGATGCTGGCGATGGCCTTGTTTTCCCAGATGGCCTTCAGCTTGGCCTGCTCCTGCGTGTAGCCCTTCTTGAGGAACTTGCCGGCGAGCTTGAGTTCCGTTTCATTGGTGGTCAGCACCTGTCCGCCGCCCTGCGTCTTCATGGCGGTCAGGCCGATGCCGGCCTTCTTGCAGGCCGCGACGGCGTCCATCATTTTCTTGTCATGCATGAGGCGGTAGTTGTAGGTCAGCATTATGCCGTCGATCCATTTGTGCTTGGCCGCCTCTGCAAGCAGGCTGTCCATGTTGCTGTGCGTGCTGAAGCCGAAGAAGCGGATCTTCTTGTCCTTCTTGGCCTGTTCCGACCACTTCTTCCATGCTTCGGCGTTGTTTTTCAGTTCGTCTGCGCTGCCGCAGCCGTGTATGAAATAAAGGTCGATGTAATCCGTTTTCATCCGCTCGAGCGACCGCTTGAGCAGCTCGTCCAGGCCGGCCGGGTCGCGCTTGCACGACTTGCTGACGAGGAACACCTTTTTGCGGGCGTCCGAATCGGCCTCAAAATATTTGCCTATGCCCAGCTCGCTGTTGCCGCCGTTGTAGCAGTCGGCCGTGTCCCAGTAGGTTACGCCGTACTTCAGCGCCTGCTTGAGTATGAGCTGGTTGTTGACTATGTCGAAAATGCCGCCCAGCGACAGGATGGAAACCTTCTCGCCGGTATTGCCGAATTTCCGCGTCGGAACAGTCGGCGTCTTTTTGTCGTCATCGGGCTGTGTGTCGGGCCTGGAGGCCGGCTTGTCCTTGTCGCCGGCGAACGCCTGGGCGACGCCAAGCAGGGAACCGACGCCAACGACGCCGGCGGTCTTGAAGAAATCGCGACGTGAAAATTCTCTTTCCTTACCGGACATAATTCACCTCTGACGGGCCGCAGCCGCCCATCTGTTTAATTGATATGATATAAAAACGCCTGGGCCGGACCAAATATTTCAGGATACTTCACCTGCCAAACCATGCGATGATATCCAAATCGTCTTTACCAAATTTTAGAAAGTAGATAGTAGAAAGTAGACCGCAGGAGAGTTGTTTTTACGTTAATTCCGGCTTATTGCTATATTTCCACTCTCTACTTTCTACTCTCTCCTGCTCTAGTTGCCCCTTAGGGACAACTAGGCCAAAAGCGACCTTTCCCTGCTTCGCGACTCGCCTTCGGCGGTTACGCGTATCGCCCGCAGGCCGCTTACCGGGCACTCGTGCTCGCATATCCCGCAGCCGATGCAGCGTTTAGGGTCAACATACGGCCGCTCCAGCCTGATTTGTATATATAGCCGCTCGCCGGCTTTGATGCTTCCTGAAGTGAAACTCCCGGCAAGCGTTATGGTGTCTTTCGTGTTGTCGGCTATTTTTGCACGTAGCGCGTCCTGTTCGTCGGCGGAGGCAAGGTAGTAATCGCCTGTGGCCAGTTCGCCCGGCCGCAGACTGCCGTCGGCTATCTTGACCTGCAGCCCGTCGCTGCCGGCGATTTTCACGCTGCCGTCGCGTATGGTCGAAAAATACTCGCGGACGTAAATCGCCTTCGGGCTGACCGGGCAGTTTTCCTGGCACACGAGGCACGGGCGGTCCATTGCGAACGGCAGGCATCGCGAGCGGTCAACGAAGGCTGTGCCGAGCTTCACCGGCCCGGCGTCGGCGAATTTGCCGCGGCCGAGCTTTTCATCAAGCGTGATTTTGCGGATGGCCTCCGTCGGGCACGCTTTGCCGCACTCGACGCAGTTCAGCTGGCAGCCGCTCGTGCCGATGCGGTTGTTCAGCACGGGCGTCCACAGCCCTTCCAGGCCGACCTCCAGGCCGGCCGGCTGAAGCACGTTCGTCGGGCAGACTCGCATGCACTGCCCGCACTTTATGCAGCGGGCGAGAAACGCGTTTTCCTCGCGCGAGCCCGGCGGGCGGACGACTTTGGGGTTCCAGTTCGACCCTGCCTTACCGGCCAGCCGCAGCAGCGGAACCGCCATGACGCCGGAAACCAGCGACACCAGCAGCCCGCGACGCGAAACGTCCGGCGCGGTGATTTCGCCGGCAGCCGAGCGAGCCGTTTGGTATGTCATCGTTCCCGACGCGCACGTGTCGAGGCAGTTGAAGCACAATACGCACTCGCTGGTGCGAATGCGCTCCGCCGGCGAGCAGCCGCCCTCGCAGTGAATTTCGCACGCCTTGCACGTCGGGCAGCTTGGGCTTTTCTTGCCGACCCGCAGCAGCGCGAAGCGGTCAATCACGCCGAACAGGCCGCCCAGCGGGCAGACGAAACGGCAGTAGAACCGCGGAATCACGAGGTTGAGGAAGATTATCGCCACGAATATCGCGCCGGTCAGCCACGCCCACTCGTACAGCCGCACGCCGGGATATATTTTGCCGGCCGCCGCGTCGAGCATCGGCAGCACCGCCAGATTCACCGAGCGATGCACCAGCGGAATCGGGTCAAGCAGACCCGCCTGCATCGAGACCTGCGAGGTGTCATCGGCCGAAAGCACGAACCCCAGACCAATCCACGCGCCGGCGAGAACGACGAAAATGACGGCCGCCTTGCGCCAGCTCGACACGACTTTCAGAAGCGCCAGCCCCATCAGCACCAGCAATATCACGCCCACCGCTATGCAGGTGGCCAGCGCCTCGCCGCGCGTCTCGCGAATCAGGTTGGCCGGCAGGTTGCCCGCGGCGGCCGCCAGCAGGAACACCAGTATGTAATACTTGACGTTCTGCGCCTTGCGGTAGCGGTTAAGTTCGATCCGCTGCTTGTTGGTCCTGGTGAGCTTGCCCAGCCAGCCGACGAAATGGTTCATAGTCCCCAGCGGGCAGGCCCATCCGCAGAAGAACCGGCCGAATATTATCGTAAGCACGACCGTCGCCAGCGCCCACAGCAGCGCCGCCGGCAGCGTGTGTGCCGCCGTCGCCGTCGAAATCGCCACCAGCGGGTCGAGCTGCAGCAGCCAGTCGACCGGCCAGCCCGCAAGCTGCCAGAACCGCTCGCCGACCGTCGCCGCCACGCAGAACCACAGGAACATCGCGAGCAGCAGCGCCTGGCTTATCCGTCTTGTCGTGGTTATTTTCATCGTGTTTCCGTCATGCGCTGATGCGTTTGGGTTTCAGCGATTCGTAATCGGCCGTGCCGAGCTTCGCCGCGGCCGCAGCCGCTATATAAGGCAGGTCGGACGCCTTCATGCCGAGCAGCGTCGCGCCGAAAGCGTCGGCCGCCACCTGGTCGGTGCTAACTATCATCGTGTTCGCCGCACGCAGGTCGTCCAGCGAGCCGCCCGTCGGGCCGTTGGTCATCATCACCGTCGTGCCGTCGAGCACCACGAGCGTCGGGCGGACCATCATCGCCAGCTCGGTTATGATGCCGTTGATGTCCTGGTGAAACTTGTTCCGCCGTCCGCCCAGCAGGCCGTACCAGTTCTTCATGCACATCGACGCACCGGCCCGCTGGTGATTCTTCACCGGGCAGATGCCAATCAGTTTGTTCACGCCTTGCAGCGGCGTGTGCAGAATCGGCCAGTCGCGGATGAGCCGAGCGCCTTTCACCGTGGTCGGCTGGAAGTAGCCGTCCTTCGGCAGCATCACTTTCGCGCCGGCCTTGCGGGCTGCGTCGGCGATGCCGCTTGTTTCGAAGCAGCTCTGCGGGTCGTATATCGGGTTGTCGGTGACGATCACTTCCTTCGCGCCGGCCTTGCGGCACAGCGAGGCCATCTCGGCCACCACGTCCGGATGCGTCGTAGCGCCCAGAAGCGGCGGCGATGCGAACGCGGCGTTGACCTTCAGCAGCACGCGGTCGCCCGGCGAGATGAAGCTTCCGATTCCGCCGACCGCCTCCACGCCCGCCCGCAGCGAGGCGGTCCGGTCGGCGCCGCTGGCGATGCTCATCCGCGGCCCGAGTCTCGGCAGCGAGTAGTCAGGCAGCGTGACGCTTCCGCCGGCAGAGACGGCTCGGCCGCGCAGCCAGTACGCAACCGCGCCGGCTGCGGCTATCGACGCGCCGACTGCCGCCGACCGCTTCAGAAAATCGCGGCGGGTCATCGAGCTGTCGTGATGTTCGTCGCCGCTCATCGGTTTACCTCTTCTATGCGCTGCCGCAGCATCTTGACGAGCCGGTCGGCCGCGGCGCGGTTCTCGCACTCGCGCACGCCGGCAAGCACGCGACCGACGCTGAAAATTATCTCGTAGCTGCCGTCAAGCTCGACTGCGCGGCAGTTCGGCACGCCGGGCGTCGGCGAGGCCTTTTCAAACCACTCGCCTTCCAGGAAGTCGGCGTACTCGTTCACCAGCGAGGCGGCCTCCGCTTCGCTGCCCCGCCGCGAGACATACGCGACCGCGCCGGCGCCGTCGACCCGGTAGCCGGCCGTCATCACGCTGTCCAGCTTCGCGAAGCCGAACGCCTCTTTCGCTATCAGCGTTATGTTTTCCCTGTCCAGTCCGTCGGGCGGGAAAAGCTGTTTCTCGTCGAACGTTTCGCCGGATGCCGCCGTCGCCTCGATGAATTTCTTCGCAAGCGCCGTCATCGCCTTCGTCATTTCGTCGCCCGCGGCGTCCGCCACAAGCTCCACGTAGTACGAGCCGCGCATAAGGTACAACGCGTTGGCGGTCAGATATGATGCATCGGGCAGATCCATTTCCCGAACATTTTTGCGTTTCTGGGCCAGGTAGACGGCCATCGCGTTCTTCGCCTCGCCCATGTCGTAGACGAACGCCTCTATCTGCCCGCCCGCGGCCTGGAAACGACGGCAGCGAAGCTCGCGGAAACCGGACGCGAGGTAAAGGTCGGCCTTGCCGTCGATTTTCTCGTAGAGATTATCCGCGTCGAACCGCTCGATGTCGCCGGCAGGCGTTATGCCGTCAGGCAGCGAGGGAAATATCGCCTCGACCTTTTCAGCAGCGGCCGGCGTGCCGTTGACCGCACGGGCGTGATTCAGCAGAATTACCGCGACGATGCCCGCAAGGATAAGCAGGATCAATACGCTCGCGGCCGTCTGACGTGCTGTGCTTTTATCACGGGTCGGTGACATTAACATAAGCTCTGGCCTAAAAACTCCACAAAAAGAAACAGCTTGAACCACAAAGAACCTGCCTATCTGCGGTAAGCAGGCAGGCACAGAGAGCACAAAAATAGTGAAGTTTATTGCATGTTTACTCTGTGTTCTCCGTGAACTCTGTGGTTCATGTTGTATTGGCTCTTATAACAATGTCTCAAAATGCACACCCCCCTGTCAAAGCAATCTTCTTCTCATGTGGCACAGCCGTCTCGGCTGTGTCTTCTTTTCGCAGCACGGGCGTCACAACCCATGAGGGACTATGTTCTCAAATTTCGGGCGCCACGGCTTGCTTGCAAGCCGTGCTCGGCGACATTATTCTTCCGAAGGTGGAACCTGAGCGGGACAATTCGGTTTCGGTCGTCGTGCCGACCTACATGGAGGCCGACAATATCCCCCTGCTCGTTTCGCGGCTGGACGAGGTGCGGACGAAGCACAATCTGAACCTCGAGCTTATTCTCGTCGACGACGACAGCGGCGACGGGACGGAGACAGCCGTCGCGCAGCTGGCCGAGCCGTGGGTGAGGCTCATCGTCCGGAGCGGACGGCGAGGGCTTGCATCGGCAGTCGCCGAGGGCCTGGCCGCAGCAGCAGGCGACGTGCTGGTGGTGATGGACGCCGACTTGCAGCACCCGCCGGAAAAAATCCCGGAGATGCTTGACGCAATCGCAGCCGGCGCCGACTTCGTCATCGCGTCGCGCTACGCCAAGGGCGGTAAAACCGAGAAAGGCTGGGGCGCGCTGCGCCGCTTCAACAGCTGGGTCGCCACGCTGCTCGCCCGGCCGCTGGCGCCTGCAAAAATTTCAGACCCGATGAGCGGCTTTTTCGCCCTGCCGCGAAGCACATACGCACGCGCCGACGAGCTGAACCCCATCGGCTACAAGATAGGCCTTGAGCTGCTCGCCAAGTGCAATTGCAGAAACGTCCGCGAGGTGCCGATAACCTTCGCCCGCCGCCGCTGCGGCCGCAGTAAACTCTCCGGCCTCGAGCAACTCCGCTTCATCCGCCACCTGGGACGATTGTGGAAATATAAACGGGGGAAAAATTCTTAGACTGCTGCAGAGACTAGAACCTATCCCAAAAACTTGATTTTATACTGGCGCATTCATAACCGATGTGT